>CAZXGJ010000014.1:0-56710 GCA_964639955.1 uncultured Ignavibacteriaceae bacterium | reverse complement strand
GGATGAGATGGACTTCAAACCATAAGTGGTGAAAAGTTGATTTTCACACAGCCTCGGTAAGAGAAGGGATTATTACTATTTAGGTCGCCTCATTAATATTTAGTCAGAACCTAATCATTAAGCGTAGTATTGACAATAAGTCCCTCTCTAATTAAGAGAGGGATTAGGGAGAGTTCCCAAATATTTCTTAAAAATTGCGGAACAAATATGGCATTATTTAGGGAGAATACAATGTAATAAGAGGGTAGAATTGAAGCTTTTGTGTTTTTAAGGTAAGTTTAAAATATGGTTTTATATTCAATGCACGAGGATTTTGGGAAATGAGAATTACAAGCATTTTAGTAATAGTATTATTAATTAACTTCGCTGATTCACAATTGCTTACTCAGACGAGTGATAACTTAAAAATAAATCAAAGTATTACACATAAAGATAGTTGCAATCAAGCTGGTAAAATTTTAGTTAAAGAACCCGAATCAAATCTTAAATGGATAGACATTACAATTCCAATTATTGTAGCAATATTGGGTGGATTATTAGCAATTTATCAAGTTAAGATGAATATAATTAAATCGGCAAGGATTAATTGGATCGAAAATCTTAGAGACAACATGTCTAAATTTATTTCGGCAACAAGTAATGTCGAGCAAGTATTGGACTTGATGATAACCGATATTAAAAGTGGTAAAGATTCTGACGTAGCATTTAAAGAACGTAGTGATTCTTTAATAAAATCTTCAAATGAATCAATGCGTTATGCCACAAAGGTGAAATTATATTTAAATATAGTTGAAAAAAATCATAACGAATTATCGAATAAAATTGATGAATTTGTCAGTAATTGTTCTGATGCATTTGATAAACGAGGTGAAGAAAGAATAAAGGCAAAGAATAAAATAAATACGATTCTTCAATCCATCGTGAGTATTTCACAAAAGATCATCAAGTCGGAATGGGATAGGGTGAGCAAAAACATTTTAAAGAGGATTATAATTTTAGTTTTTAAGAGAGAATAGAAATGATTAATCACAAGTTAGGATGCTTTACTCTATTACTGCTAGCTAGTGGATTTATGATTTTAATGTCAAGTGAGTCAGGAAATATTTATTTCGGCATAATTATATCTATAATTTTATTTTGGGTTTTTAGAAAAGGGTATTACACTTCTGAAGAAGATAAAAAACAAAACGAGGAAAGAATAAAGCAAAATGCTGAGGCACAAAAAAATCGCGAACAACTAATTATAAAAGCGGTTGAAGAGTTAAAGAAAATGAAAATAGATCGGATGAAAGCAAAATGGGATGAGTATTATAAAAGAAATCATTTTTCATATGTTGACAAACTTAGCGGTATTGAGTTCGAAAAGTTTCTTATGAAAATTATCCAAGAAAAAGGTTACTCAAATATTCACTTAACTGATCAGACAGGAGACCAAGGAATAGATATATTGTTTACAGATAAAGATGGTTCAAGAGTAGGTATTCAAGCAAAAAGATACATCGAAAGTGTCAGTAATTCTGCAGTTCAACAACTTTTAGGAGGAATGCTCTTTTATAATTGTCAGAAAGGTATAATAGCCATCACATCAAAATTTACGCAATCTGCTATAGAACTTGCAAGTAAAGACCCTAGAATAACACTATGGGATCGAAACATGATAGAGAGCCTTTACTATGAATCTATGCCCCTTGAGATACCATTATTCTCAGTTGAAAAAGCAAAAAAGATTGGATTAGATAGTGAAATAAAATTATCCGAATACGAAATTGAGAAAGTCTTTAAAGAGTTTGGACTCGACTATCGGTATGATTTTAAACGATCAGATTTACAATTATATTAGTTTCAAAATATTTCTAATTCTACTTACTGGGAATTGGTACAGCTACAAACAAAAAATCGCTAATAATTTAATCTCATTTAGTTTTAATTAATTTTTTACTCCCTCACTTCACCAAATACAACGGTCCATCCGGTCCTAAAGGTAAACCGAGAAGTATCCAGATAACAAGCAGAATAGTCCAGAAGAAAAGAAAGACTATTGTATAAGGAATCATTGTGGAGATGATTGTGCCAATGCCGTACTTTTCATCATACTTCTGTGCAAATGCAACAATAAGTGCAAAGTAGCTCATCATCGGTGTAATTGGATTTGTAACCGAATCCCCTATCCTGAAAGCTGCCTGCGTTAATGCAGGATGATAATCGAGAAGCATAAACATCGGGACAAAAACCGGAGCCATAATTGCCCACTTTGCAGAAGCGCTTCCCATAAACAAATTAATAAATGCCGAGAGCAGAACGAATGCAACGATGAGTGTAATTCCAGTAAAGCCGATGCTCTTTAAAAATTGTGCGCCGTCAATCGCAATTATCAATCCAAGATTGCTGTACCGGAAGAAGTAAACAAACTGTGCTGCGAAAAAAACAAGAACAACATAAGTCGCAAGCGTGCTCATAGATTTGATGATATGTTTCATCATTTCAGTATCGTTCTTTATAGATTTGGTAACAATACCGTAAACCAATCCAGGTACAAAAAAGAAAACCAGAATTCCAGTGATTATTCCATTAAAAAATGGTGAATGAAGGACCTCTCCTGTTTCAGGATTTCTGAACAATCCGTTTTCAGGAATGACTGTGAATGCCAAAGTAACTACAAAAATAAAAAGCCAGATTCCTGCCCATATCAGACCTTTCTTTTCAAGTGGAGTAATTTCTTCGACAGGAATTTTTTCTGCGCTGCCTTCATACTTTTTCAGACGAGGTTCTACAATTTTTTCTGTTACTATAGTTCCGAGAATCACAATCATAAATGCAGAGATGAACATAAAATAAAAATTAACCGCAGCATTTACTTTCATTAAAGGATCAATTATCTGAGCTGCTGATTGAGAAAGTCCTGCAAGCACAGGATCTATTGAACCGATTAAAAAGTTTGCACCAAAACCACCGCTGACTCCACAGAAAGCAGCGGCGAGTCCAGCCATTGGATGTCTTCCGATTGCATAAAAAATCATTGCACCGAGCGGAATCAAAATTACATAACCGGCTTCTGAAGCTAAGTGAGAAAGCACACCAGCAAGAACGACTGACATTGTAATTAATCTTTTCGGAGCTTTTAAGACAAGTGCCCGTATGCCAGCGTTAAATAGTCCTGAGCCTTCGCAAACACCAATTCCGATCATCACTGCGAGAACGTATCCAAGCGGAGGAAAGTTTACGAAATTGTGAACTACATTTTCATAAATCCATCTTAATCCGTCACCGCTTAGTAAGTTTTTAACTTGAATAACAGAACCATCACCGGGATGGACAGCAGTCAAACCGATCATAGAACCAATTAAGGAAACGATTGCGACTACCACAGCAATTATTGCAAACAGAGTCGCAGGATGCGGCAGCTTGTTTCCTGTAATTTCAATATAGTCTAATGACTTGTTGAATATGCGTGAACCGAGTGATGCTGGCTTCAATTGTTTCTCCGATATCTTGAAAAAATATTGGCAAAGATAGACTTATAAAAGCAAATATTAAAAGACATATTTCCTATTTATTGCTGCTGGCATTTCAGGTTTGATTCTCTTGCTGTTATAGTTTAGTTTTGATTTAAACTGAAAAATAAATTAGAGAAGTAACATGAAAATTCATACTATATTTATGATTTTGCTGCTTTTTCCGGCAAAACAAAACTTTGCACAGGAGTTCGACATCCTGGCAAATAAAGTAATCGAAAAAGATTTTGATGGAATAAAGGAATTATTTTCACAGGGAATTAACCTGAACGTTCAAGAAAAATCCAATGGCTCAACTGTGCTTATGCTTGCGTGCAGCTATGCCGGTTTTGAGGATATGGTTGAATTCCTGATATTAAATGGTGCTGATGTAAACGCTGCAGATAAAAACGGCAAAACTCCACTGATATGGGCAGCCAGCAACTCATTGGAAAGTGCCAGATTGCTTATTTCGCATGGGGCAAAAGTCAATCATAGAGCAAACGACGGAATGACGGCTTTCATTCAGTCAGTCTTTGGTGTAATATCAGGAAAAGTACCAATAGAGATATGCGATCTGATCAGGGAAAACGGTGGTGATATTAATGCAACACTTACCGGCTACAGTGCAAACGGCTGGTCTTCTTTGCATTATGCAGCTATGAACGGAGATGTTGAGCTTGTTAATTACCTCATAAGGCATGGTGCAAATGTTAATAAGGCGACCGCCGAGGGATCTACTCCGATGTTTCTTGCACAAATGGAAGGCTACGATGAAATTATTATATTGCTTAAACGTGCCGGTGCACGGGAATAAATAATACACATCACAAGTTCCACAATCAGAAATGGTTTTTTAATTATAACTTCAATCAATAAATTTCCTGCCAAAATATTATTCACTAAAAACGGAAAATTAACTTGAAAAAATTATCACTTATTCTTTTCGTAATTATAATTACCTGTTGTGTTCAAACCGGTTCAGCCCAGGATAAACAAATCGGGGCTGGAATTATTATTGGGGAACCAACCGGAGTCAGCTTTAAGTACTGGACAAGTGCCACTACTGCATTCGATGCAGCCCTGGCATGGTCTTTTTTAGATGAGGGAGCTTTTCATATTCACGCCGATTATATCTTCCATAATTTTACACTTATCAGAATTTCTGAAGGCAAACTTCCCTTCTATTATGGAATCGGAGGAAGAATTAAAACAGCAGAAAAATCCCAGATTGGAGTAAGGGTTCCGCTCGGCCTTGCATACATATTTGCTGATGTACCGGTTGATATTTTCCTGGAAGTTGTCCCGATCCTTGATCTTGCACCTAAAACGGATTTCAGAATAAATGCGGCTCTGGGTGCAAGGTATTTCTTTAATTAAATCAACAGTAAGAAATCAAAACGGAGGATAAATGTTCAGGCATGCTCGTTCAATTATTCTATTATTTTTTATTATACTAAGTTCACCTTTTTCTCCGGCTCAGGAGGGAATGGATGAAAACGAACAGATGAAAATCTGGGGGGATTATATGACGCCGGGTCCCATGCACGAGATGTTGGCAAAATCAACCGGAGAATGGAAAACCACTTCAAAATTCTGGCTTGATCCTGCCACAGAACCAATGCTAACAGAAGGATCGGCAAAGACAGAAATGATCTTAGGAAACAGATATCAGCAGACTATTCATAACGGCTCGGTAATGGGAATGCCTTCGGAAGGAATATTTCTCTTGGGCTACGATAATGCAATTGAGGAATTCACTTCAGTATGGATTGACAACCTTGGAACCGGCACTTCTGTGGCAAAAGGAACATATGATGAAAGCACAAAAATTTTAACAATGACCGGAACAATGGTTGATCCATTTACTAAAAAGGAAATGAACATTAAAACTGTGATGAAAATTGTTGATGATAATCATCACTTATTTGAAATGTATCTGGATTACAAAGGCCAGGAATTCAAATCAATGGAAATTGAATTCGTCAGGAATTAACTCATCCTTAAATTCATAAAAAGCCGGGCATTTTCTCCCGGCTTTTTTAGTATTCGGAGGTAATGTTTAGATTTGCTGTTGACATATTGCAATAATATTGATGAATAAACCTGAAGAAATAAAAATCAATTCAAAATATTCCTTCTTCCCGGTTACAAAAGAAAAATGGAAAGACTTTGAGGAACTTTTTGGTCAGAAAGGTGCTTGTGCCGGCTGCTGGTGTATGTACTGGAGATTAGGAAGAAAAGAATATAACAGTCTTCGTGGATCAGGTACCAAAAAGAAAATGAAAAGTTTAATCAATAAAGATATAATACCAGGAATTCTTGCATATTATAAATCACAACCGGTAGGCTGGTGTTCAGTTGCACCAAGGGATCACTTCCCGGTACTGGAAAATTCAAGAGTGCTAAAGAGAATAGATGATAAACCAGTATGGTCTGTTGTCTGTTTTTATATCAATAAAAATTTCAGAAGAAAGGGATTGACTATTGGCCTTTTGAAAGCTGCTAAAAGCTATGTTAGGTCTAATAAGGGCAAAATTATTGAAGGCTATCCTGTTGAGCCAAAATCAGAAAAAACAGCCGATGTTTTTGCCTGGACCGGTTTAGCATCAGCATTTCGTAAAGCAGGCTTTAAAGAAGTAGAAAGACGTTCTGAAACAAGACCGATTATGCGGATTGTTTTAAAATAATAGCGGAACAATTAATGGAGATTCAATAATGAGAGAAAAAAAGTTTGAAAAAAAATTATTGTGCATTGGTGCGGGTTATGTCGGCGGTCCTACAATGGCAATGATTGCACATAAGTGTCCTCAATACAAAGTAACCGTAGTAGATGTGGATAAAAAAAAGATAGCTGCATGGCAAACCGACGATCTGCCTATATACGAACCCGGTTTACTCAAATTAGTAAAATCTTCAAGAGGAAAAAACCTGTTCTTTTCAACAGATATCGATAAAGGAATTAAAGAAGCAGAAATTATTTTTATATCCGTTAATACACCTACTAAAACTTTTGGCGAAGGTGCCGGTAAAAGTGCTGACCTGCAGTATTGGGAAAAAACCGCACGCGACATATTGCGTGCAGCCGAATCGGATAAAATAATTGTTGAAAGGAGTACACTTCCTGTAAAAACAGCAATTGCAATGGAAAGAATTTTAAGTCTGAATGACAAGGGTTTAAAGTTTGAGGTGGTTTCTAACCCGGAATTTCTTGCCGAAGGAACTGCGATTAAAGACCTTGAAAAACCGGACAGAGTCTTAATCGGCTCGAAGGAAACTGAAAGCGGAATTAAAGCAAGAAATGAGATTGTAAAAATATATGCAAACTGGATTCCGCGAAGTCATCTTATTACAAGCAACCTGATGAGTGCAGAACTTTCGAAGCTGGTGGCAAATTCATTCCTGGCACAGAGAATTTCTTCGATAAATAGTATCTCGGCTCTGTGCGAAAAAGTTGATGCCGATATAAATGAAGTTGCGCATGCTATCGGAAAGGATTCAAGAATTGGTGATAAATTTTTAAATGCAAGCGTTGGATTTGGTGGTTCCTGCTTTAAAAAAGATATTCTTAATCTTGTATACCTTTGTGAGACTGTTGGTTTAAACGAAGTAGCTTCTTACTGGGAATCGATAGTAAAGATGAACGAATATCAAACCTCACGTTTTGTCCAGATGATTAACAAAGCTATGTTCAATACGACCACCAATAAAAGAATTGTATTGTTCGGTTTTTCCTTTAAAGCGAATACCAGCGATACAAGGGAAACTGCTGCATTATCAGTTACCCGTAAGTTAATGATGGAAAAGGCGCAGGTTGTAATTTCAGACCCGAAAGCAATTTTAAATGCCAAAAGAGATCTGCGCGAATATGGAAATGATATCGAATACAAAGAAGATCCTTACAAGGCCGCAAAAGGTGCTCATGCGGTTGCGTTGATTACTGAATGGGATATTTACAGAAAGCTTGATTACAGAAAAATATATCGCGAAATGGAAAAGCCTGCATTTATATTCGATGGCAGAAATATTCTCGACCATCAAAAGTTATTCGAGATTGGGTTTGAGGTTTATCCGTTAGGAAAGCCTCCTCTGGTTCATTTTAAAGAGTTATAATTTTTAGCATTAAAGTTTAACCTTTTATAATACGGAACATTTCCCTAACTGCCTCGCTCAAACCAACAAACACTGCCCGGGCTATAATTGCGTGCCCGATACTTACCTCATCAATATCTTCCAGCTCACGGAAGATTTTCATATTCTGATAGTTCAGACCATGCCCGGCATTTACGCCCAGCCCTATTTTCTTTGCATGTTTAGCAGCACCTCTTATTTTTTCCAGCTCATCGAATTGTTCTTCTTCGGTAATTGCATTGGCAAATACACCTGTATGGATTTCAATAAAATCAGCCTCTATTTCAGCCGAAGCATCTATTTGAGCAATATCGGGTTCGGTAAAAATCGAAACATCGATATTCGCATTATGCAATTCTTTGATTGTGTCTCTGATCAATGAAACATTGTCAATAACATTAAGACCGCCCTCTGTTGTAAGCTCCTGCCGCTTTTCAGGAACGAGCGTTGCAAGCTCGGGACCGACATCGCAGGCAATTTTAATTATTTCTTCCGTTGCAGCCATTTCAAAATCGAGTTTGGTTGTAACAAGTTCGCGCAGCAACCGAACATCCCTTTCATTAATATGCCTCCTGTCTTCTCTCAGGTGAAAAACGATTCCATCAACACCGGCCTGCTCTGCAATAAGAGCAGCTGTCACCGGATCCGGCTGGTCTTCTCCCCTCGCATTCCGGATAGTAGCAACATGATCTACATTTAAAGTGAACCTCATTTTACCTCCTTAAAAAAAATTACTGATCAGGTTAAACAGTGAACTCAATCCTACTCCATAGTCATTGGCACGAAACCTTAAAGTACAAATTAAATCTATCGAAAGCATTACACCCATGTGAGTAATCACACCGTAAAAAAAAGAATTTGTTCTGAAGGCCAGCAAGCCGAGTATTATTCCCCCGGCAATAGCACCAAAAGTTTCGGCAAAAGGTTTGCCGTTATGCAAAATTACAAACGGAATCATTTGTATAAGAATTGCGTGGTTTCCGAATCTCTCCTTCAGACCGAAAAGCATAAACCCGCGCCAGATAAATTCCCATCCGAACATATAGATGAACATTCCTGCTTCATAAATACTAAATTCACCCCAATCCGATCTTGTTGACAGTAAATGCGGATATTTCTCAACAAAATCAGGTGTTGAGGAAAATATCCAGATAACAGGTAACATTATAACCAAAAATAGTATGGTAACTGCAAAGCCGGTTTTATATTCACCCCATTGGAAACCATATTTCTTCAGGTTATCCTTGAGTAAGAATTTTATGATAACAAATGATACTACAAAGTATGTTATAAAGTCACCAATAAACCAGTATAGATATTCGATGAGATAGACATCCGGCTGGGACCGATAATAAGGAAAAAGATTAACCCTGAAAAATCTTCTCGAAGTAAGATAAAAGGACACTGTTTGCAGTACAGCAATACTCAGGAAGATAATAATAACCTTTCTATCCATTTCCCTGAGTACGTTTACCAGATTTTTCAGTTCGGTTTTAAGTTTCAATGGAACCAGTATTTCTAATTAGCTAATGCCTAAAATTAGTGGTAACAAATATATTATTGCATTCTCTCAATTCACAGAAAAACTTTGAAAATAATCCCCTTTCTAAGTTTTTGCCCTTGACAATTTAATACCACAGTGATATTTTAGCACTCGCTTTTATAGAGTGCTAATAATCAATAAAATAAAATTAAGGAGATTTATATGGCTAAAATAAAACTCAATCCCCTTGCCGATAGGGTTGTAGTAAAAGCAGCCGAAGCTGAAGAAAAGACCAAAGGCGGCATCATTCTTCCCGATACTGCAAAAGAAAAACCTGTTGAAGGAACTATTATAGCAGCCGGTCCGGGTAAAATTTCAGATAACGGAGAATTGATGAAGATGACCGTTAAAGTTGGTGACAAAGTGCTGTATGGCAAGTACAGCGGGACCGAAGTTACTATCGATGGTGAGGAATATCTCATTATGCGCGAGAGTGATATTTTCGCAATCATTCCTTAAATAAATAAGAATCAGTAAACAAAAATTGAGGTAGATAATTATGGCAAAATTAATTGAGTTCAACAGCGAGGCTCGCAACGGGCTGAAAGCCGGTGTAGATAAGCTCGCAAATGCTGTTAAGGTAACACTGGGTCCTAAGGGACGAAATGTAATACTGGAAAAAAAGTTTGGAGCTCCTACAGTAACCAAAGATGGTGTTACTGTTGCAAAAGAAATTGAGCTTGAGAATAATATAGAGAATATGGGTGCACAGATGGTTCGAGAAGTGGCTTCAAAAACCAGTGACGTTGCTGGTGATGGCACTACTACGGCTACTGTTCTTGCCCAGGCAATTTACAGGGAAGGTTTAAAGAATGTTACTGCCGGCGCAAACCCGATGGATCTTAAACGCGGTATCGATATCGCAGTTAGTAAAGTTGTCGAATACCTAAAATCTGTCAGCAGGGATGTTGAAGGCAAAAATGAAATTGCTCAGGTTGGTGCGATTTCAGCTAACAACGACAAGTCGATTGGTGATTTAATTGCAGATGCTATGGAAAAAGTTGGTAAAGACGGAGTAATTACTGTTGAAGAAGCCAAAGGAACCGAAACAGCGCTCGAAGTTGTAGAAGGTATGCAGTTCGACCGCGGATATCTTTCACCCTACTTTGTTACCGATGCTGAATCTATGGAAGCTGTGCTTGAAGACCCGATGATATTAATTCACGACAAGAAAATTTCCGCAATGAAAGATCTTTTACCAATACTTGAAAAGGTTGCACAACAGGGCAAGGCTATGCTGATAATTGCTGAAGATCTGGAAGGTGAAGCCCTCGCAACACTCGTTGTAAATAAAATACGCGGTACACTCAAAATTGCTGCAGTAAAAGCACCGGGATTTGGTGACAGACGAAAAGCAATGCTGGAAGATATTGCAGTACTGACAAATGGTACTGTTATCTCCGAGGAGAGAGGTTTTAAGCTCGAGAATGCTACTATTTCTTATCTTGGTACAGCCAAGAAAGTAGTTATTGATAAAGACAACACCACAATTGTTGAAGGTGCAGGCAAGACTGAAGATATCAAGAAGAGAATCAACGAAATAAAAGCACAGATTGACAAAACAACATCAGATTACGATAAAGAAAAACTCCAGGAACGATTGGCAAAACTATCCGGTGGTGTGGCAGTACTTAAAATAGGTGCATCAACCGAAGTTGAAATGAAAGAAAAGAAAGCACGTGTTGAGGATGCTTTACATGCAACCCGCGCTGCAGTTGAAGAAGGTATTGTTGCAGGCGGGGGAGTTGCCCTGGTAAGAGCTATAGAAGTTCTTGATAAAGTTAAAGGTGATAATCCCGACCAATCAGTTGGTGTACAGATTATTCAGAAGGCTCTGGAAGAACCGCTTAAGTGGATTGTTAATAATGCTGGGCTTGAAGGATCGGTTGTTCTGCAAAAAGTAAGAGAAGGTAAGGATGATTTCGGTTTCAATGCTCAAACCGAGAAATATGAAAACCTGATCAAAGCAGGTGTAATAGACCCAACTAAGGTTACCAGAACAGCTTTGGAAAATGCTGCCTCCGTTGCTTCACTGCTCGTAACTACTGAAGCTGTGGTTTACGAAAAGAAAGAGAAAGAACCACCTATGCCGCCAATGCCGCACGGTGGTGGTATGGGTGATATGTATTAAGCCCCACATTACAGAAGGTATCCCTTCAGGAAAATCTTCCCTGAAGGGGAGAACTTTCGAAAAAAGTTGTTCGGATAATGTTAAAGGCGGGTTTGATGACCCGCCTTATTTATTTCTGATGCCAACTGTTCTCAACCAGCGTTTTAATAATCACTTTTCCTCTGTACCCGAAGATAGGATGATTTTCTTTTGAAAGCTTATCCGCAAGTTTTAATGCAATTTCCGATGTTGGCTTTTTAGTTCTCTCAGATTCTTTAAGAACTTGGATTGTCCTGTTATAAATAGAGTATTCCCAATCTTTACTAAAATGTTTTTCAATCAGAGGGTCATTATTTATGTACCCGTACTGTTCATTAGCACAGGAAACTATGCCCATTCTGTTTACGAGAAAATCAGGAACATAAAGTATTCCTCTTCGGAAAAGGTTCTTTCCATCTCTTTGCATATCCTCAAGCTGGTTATTGGCTGCACCACAAATTACTTTTGCTTTTAATAGAGGAATCGTCTTGTGGTTCAGGACTGCACCTGTTGCATTGGGGGAAAAAATATCGCATGCTTCAGAAAAGATTGACAAATCAACTTTATCAACCAATCTGAATTCTAAGTTTCTATCTTTAAATTTCTCGCTTATATTTTCGATGTGAACCGGATTAATATCAGTTCCTATTATCTTCTTAACTTGTTTCTCAAATAAAAATTCAATCAAAGGTTCGCCTACATGCCCTAATCCCTGAACGGCAATTGTTTTTCCTTCAAGGGTTCGCAGGCTTAAAAATTTCAAAGCAGCCTCCATTCCGCAAATTATTCCTTTTGCAGTGGGAACTGAAGGATTGCCGCTCCCGCCAAATTCAGGAGGAATGCAGGTAGTGAACCGGGTTTTCGAAAAAACATTTGCCATATCCTCTACACTGGTACCAACATCTTCAGCAGTAACGTAACATCCATTCAGAGTAGAAATAAAAGCTCCATATTCCTGATAGATAAATTTTCGGATTTCGGGGTCTTCTCTGTCATATTCAGGGTTATGTGCCACTACTCCTTTTCCGCCGCCCCACCAGAGACCTGCAAGTGCATTTTTAAATGTCATACCTGCTGCAAGACGCAATCCATCTCTGAAGTAGTCTTCAATTGTACTGTAGCTCCAGTATCGTACCCCACCGGCTGCCTGCCCCCTGTTCGTACGATGAACGAAAGCTCCAAGAAGCATATCGTATTTATCAGAAATTTTACAGAACCATCCTTCATGCTCTATAAAATCTCTTCTATCGGTTGTAAAATAAGCCGCTATTGGTTGAAGTGATTTATGAGATGCAATTAATTTTTTTTTCTTCTCATCAAATACAAAATAAAATTTTTTAATACCTTCTTTTTTGAGAAACCTGATGAACTCAGAAGTTGAAGCAGAAAGAAGATTTATTGTGGTGTTCATAAAATCCCCTCGTTTAGATTTATTGTTTAACTAATATCCATCGGATCGGTTGCAACCGAAATAATATCAATAAGTTTGCTTTCATTAACTATAACCGCACTAAGCTTGTTTCCCGAGCAAGCGGCAGTATCGATATACAATGCATTACCCGATTTGTCTTGATAGACATCCTCAAATCTTGTATGCCCTACTATCTGAAGTTTACCCAGGTTTAAAAGCTTATCCCTCGTCCAGAGAATTCCGTGGTCGTTATTTAAATCGGATTCCACAATGTTCTTCATTTTTTCCCGGTCGGCAAGAGGTTTTTTACCAAGCTTACGTGAATAATAGCTGGAAATTCCGGCATGAGAAATAAAGCAATCGAATAAATCAAGAGTTAATGGTGCTCTTATAATATAGTTTAAGTGTCTCTGCATCTCGGCAAAACGATTGCTGTATGAGTCCAGAGTTTTCTCTGAACCATTGTAAACCCAGGATCTCCCCATCGGGCTCGAAGGATGTTTTATAAAATAGTAGAACATATAATCGTGGTTGCCTGCAACAAATGTAATCTTATTTTTCTTTATGAACTCAACAACTTCATAGCTGTAATTTCCCCGGTCCACCAGGTCACCGACAGAATAAAAAGAAATATCAGGGTATTTTTTCAGGACAAGAGAGTACAGCTGTCTGAGAGTATTAAAGCATCCATGTATATCCCCGATTACGGCAATCATAGCAAACTTCAGGACGTGAGAAAATAATTTCTGAATTTTAAACCTATTGTAAATCTCATCTCACGACCTAAATATGGCGGGTTTCTTTCGCATATTTGGTTAATTCGTCTCTAAATTTGGGGTGAGCAATTTTAATTAGTTCACGCGCCCTTTCTTTAAGCGATTTTCCGAAAAGATGAGCGACACCATGTTCTGTAACAACATAGTGAACATCACCGCGGGAAGTAACAACTCCGCCGCCCGGTCTTAGTTCGGATACAATCCTGGATACTTGACCTTCTTTTGTTGTTGAAGGAAGTGCAATAATAGGCTTACCTCCATCGGAATGAGCAGCCCCCCTTATAAAATCCACTTGTCCTCCTATTCCACTGAACATTTTAGGACCAATTGAATCGGCACAAACCTGCCCGGTTAAATCTATTTCAATAGCAGAGTTAATAGCAACCATTTTTCTATTTTGTGCAATTACAAAAGGGTCATTTACATATTCCTGTGGATGAAACTCAATTACAGGATTATTATCAATAAAATTAAAAACTTTCCTTGTGCCAAGGACAAATCCCGCAACAATTTTACCTGGATGGAGGGTTTTCGATTCACCATTAATAATTCCTTCTTCTACAAGAGGAATAATTCCATCGGAAAACATTTCGGTATGGATACCAAGATTCTTTTTATTTCTTAAATATTTCATAACGCAATCGGGTATTGCCCCGATGCCCATCTGCAGGGTTGCTCCATCTTCAATCAAATCAGCAACTCTTCTACCTATAGTATCGTAGACCATTAGAAGTTCATCACTGGCATTAGGATCAACCTGTGGCAGCTGCTGAATTGGTTCACTATGCTCAACTATGTAATGGATTTTGTTTATGTGGATAAAACTATCGCCCAAAGACCGAGGCATTTCAGAATTAATTTGTGCAATTACTATCTTTGCTTTTTCAGCAGCCGTTTTAATTGTGCCAACATCAACTCCATAACTGCAAAACCCATGTTCATCCGGCGGAGATAGGTTAAGCAACGCAACATCAACAGGTATTATATTTCTTTTAAATAAAAGCGGCAGTTCTGAAAGAAAAATAGGAATAAATTCAGCACGTCCTTCGTGCACGGCTTTTCTTGTATTTGCACCGATGAAAAATGCCTTATGCTTGAAATGATTTTCCATACCCGGCTCTACGTAAGGCAATTCACCAACAATTAAAATGTGGTACAAAGTTACATTCTCCAGTTCGTCTTTACGCTTTACCATCGCTCTGATTAATTCGAGGGGCACAGCACAGCCGGGCTGTACAACGATATTATCACCTGATTTAATCTGTTTAACAGCTTCATCGACCGGAGTGAGCTTCCTGTTGTATATGTTCAAAATGTTTGTGGGTAAATTTTTCTGTCTCAGTTGGTCCAATTCAGTCATTATTTAATTTTGGAATTGATAAATAAACAGGTATTCAGTTAGTTTTATTAAAATTTAGCCGAACAGTTCAATTGGTTGAAAAAAAATGAATTTTTTTATACTCCAAATCGAACGTACTTGCAATGAACTCATTTGTACAGCTGCCCCCGTAAGTGCATACACCTTTAGCCAGCCCTTTGTCGGCAATCAGCGCATTCATCAATCCTTCATCTGCAATGCTATGAATATATTCGAGTGATGCATTAGTTAAACCATAGCTGGCAGTTCTGGAGACTAAAGCGGGCATGTTCGGCACACAATAGTGTATTACATTGTGCATTGTGTAAACGGGATCGGAAATAGTAGTTATCCTGCTTGTTTCAATACAGCCGCCCTGATCAATTGAAACATCAACAATAACAGCACCTTCTTTCATCTGCTTAACCATTTCTTCACTAACGATGTGAGGAGTTTTTTCACCTTTAATCAGGACTGCACCAATAAGTACATCGGCAAACCGTACGCCGCGGGAAATCGTATAAGGATTTGCCATAACAGTAGTAATGCCTCTTTGAAATTCATTTTCTAATTGTCTTAGGCGGTTTAAATCCCTGTCAATTACAATAACCTGCGCACCTCTACCTAATGCTGCTCGTGCTGCTGCTATTCCTACTACACCCGCACCTAAGATAACAACGGCAGCAGGTGCAACACCCGTTATTCCACCAAGTAAGATTCCTCTTCCGTGTTTTGTGTGGCTTTCCAGATAGCGTTCCGCTACCTGTATAGCAAGCGGCCCGGCAATTTCACTCATGGATTGCAGCACGGGCAGTCTCCCTTCCCTTTCAATCAGTTCCAATCCGATTGAGGTAATATTTTTGACAAGTAGTTTTTCGATTATATTTTTTCTTGCAACGGCAAGGTGAAGAAAAGATAGAATAATTTGCTTTTCAACCATTATATCTACTTCTTCTGCAGAAACAGGAGCCACTTTAACAATCAATTCTGCTCGGCCAAATACTTCTTCGGCGTTATACACAATAGAAGCACCAACATTCCTGTAATCCTGGTCACTAAAGTGGCTTGAATCTCCGGCACCACTCTGAATATATACAGTATGCCCTCCCCGTACAAGCGAATCTACGCCTGCGGGTGCAAGTGCTACCCTCTTCTCTTCGAGGCGCGTTTCTGTTGGTATTCCGATTCTCATTTACTTTTCACTTTTTAATTTCAAAACTACCCAATCGCTTTTAGAGATGCAATATATATCATGTAAAGCCGCGTTAAAAAACAGGTGTAAGCGGATTTTTTCCCTTTAGAACATTTATAACATTTCTTACTGCAAGCTCAGCCATTGCGTTTCTGGCCTCTGTTGTAGCGCTGCCAAGATGTGGAAGAACAAGAACATTTTTAAACCTGAGAAGTGCCTTATTAATGTTTGGTTCATTTTCAAAAACATCCAGCCCCACCGCTTTAATTTTTCCTTCTTTCAGGATGTTAATTAATGACTGCTCATCTATAATTTCTCCGCGTGATGTATTGATAAGGATTGCATCCGGATTCATATACTCTAAACGTCTTTGATTCATGTAGTGGTAAGTATATTTATTTAAAGGAAGATGGATAGAAATAAAATCAGATTTTTTAAGCAGTGCGGACAAAGTTGCCTTTTTCGCTTCTGTAAATTTTTCGAGATAAAGATTGCGCTTATTATCCGTATAAATAATTTTTACACCAAATGCTTTTGCCCTGATTCCAACAGCAGTCCCAATTCTGCCGGCTCCAACTATTCCAAAAGTTTTTCCCTTTAGCTCTGTTCCTAACAAGAATTTGGGTTTCCAGCTTTTGTATTTGCTTTTCACAAGAATTTCCATCCCTTCTCTAATCCTCCTTGCACAGGCAAGAGCCAGAGCTAAAGTTAAATCTGCCGTAGAATCCGTAAGAACATCAGGTGTGTTGGTAACAATTATCTTCTTTTTCCTGGCGTAATTAATATCAATATTATCATACCCCACAGCATAATTAGCTATAATTTTACAACTGGTCATACTGTCTATTATTTCTTTGTCAATCCGATCAGTTAAAAGAGAAATTAAGGCAGCACATTTAATAACTTTCTTTAGCAAGAGTGATCGTGGGATAGGATAGTCTTTTTTATAAAACTCAAAATGAATTTTATTTTGTATTAGCAACCTGAAAGCAATATCAGGAAGCTGCCGGGTTATGTAAACTTTCATTAAAAGAAACAGTATTTAATTATCAACTCTGAAAGAGCAATTTAACAATAAACAATGCACCCAGAATACCGCAAACATCTGCTATCAATCCAACAGGCAAAGCATGCCTTGTATTCTTGATATTTACGGCTCCGAAGTATACTGCAAGTACATAAAAAGTTGTTTCTGTGCTTCCATAAATAGTTGAAACCAAAATTCCCAGATAAGAATCAGGACCATAAACGGCTAGATTTTCTGACATTATACCAAGTGATCCGCTGCCCGATAAGGGACGCATTAAAGCCATTGGAAGAGCCTCAGCCGGGAATCCAATTAAGTTTGTAAACGGCCTTAAAATATAAATCAGCCATTCCATTGCTCCACCTGCTCTGAAAATGCCTATTGCAACGAGCATTGCAACCAGGTAAGGTATAATTTTTACTGCAATCGTAAATCCATCCTTGGCACCTTCAACAAACCTTTCATATACTTTCACTTTTTTAATTGCTCCGTAACCGATAAATACAATTATTAACAAAGGAATTGCAAGTGCAGATACGGCTTCAATAAAACTCTTAAAACCTGATGCTGATATAAAGGAAAAAAATGATACAATTTTCAGATAGAAACCAGTAGACAGCATTAAAACAACAGCAATAATAACCGCCGCAAGAGAAATAAAAATCTTTAAATTCTTTTTAAACCAACTGATTAAGTTCTGGGACCCGAGGTAAAATTTTTCAATAATTTTTGCAGCAGTAACTCCTGCTATAGTAGCACAGAACGCTCCAAAAATTGAAGTGCCGATAATGATTGCAGGATTGGAACTGCCGGATGCTGCTCTAACAGCAATAGCAGTTGCAGGAATTAACGTAAGACCTGCAGTATTAATTGCTAAAAATGTGACCATCGAATTTGAGGCGGTTCCTTTATCGGGATTTATCTTTTCCATTTCCTCCATAGCTTTAAGGCCGAAAGGTGTAGCCGCATTTCCGAGCCCGAGCATATTTGCGGATATGTTCATTATCATTGCGCTCATTGCAGGATGATCGGAAGGAATTTCGGGGAAAAGCCTTTTTGTAAATGGCTTTAACAGGCCGGCAATGGATTTAATTAGTCCTGCCTCTTCAGCAACTTTCATAACACCCAGCCAAAGCGCCATAATGCCTATTAAGCCGAGTGCAATTGTAACGGCCGTACCAGCATATTCAATTGCAGCGGTAGTAACATCCTTCATCTTAACAAAAGAAATTTCCTCAGGTATCAGCTCCGAACTAAATGACTTTTCGTTTAGCCGGGAAGTAATTTTAAACTTACATAATAAATCATCCTTCCCGGAACCAGCTTTAGCTATAACCTTCCAGAGTAGCGGTGAGTCATCATCTATTTTTATAACAGCGGTTCCCGATTTTTCATCAGTGAGGTTTAATTCTGCCTGAAATGTAATATCCGATTTAACTGTGTCATTATATAATTCATTAAAATCGGCGGCTGTAATAATAATTTCCACAGCATTTTTTTCATTCTGAAATCCGGAAGAGTTTTGATCAAGTGAAATGATTGCCGGTATTGACGCTCCTTTGCGATATCTGTCGGAGCTTAAATCAACAATATCACTGGTGAGTGCTGCACCAACACCAAGAAGCAGAAGCCCCAGCCAGATATAATTCAAAGCCAAATTTTACCTCCACCGGCGCTTTTTGTAAGCAGTGGGGTTTAAAGCCGAATAATAATTAATACCCGATTTCATCAAAAGCCAGCAGTTCCTCTGAATCGACAAAATAAAGTTTGCCCGGGGACGTTACCTCTTTTTTATTCAGTATAAGTTTCCCGGAATATTTTTGAATGTAAGATTGCGTTACATCATTTAGTATTTTTTTCTCTTCAACTTCTCTGAATAAACCGGTAACCACAATGGAAAATAATCTGTAAAATACCTCTGGCTCTTCACGCAATTCTTTGCTTACATTTTTTTCTCTGAGGATTGTAAATTTTGCCGTTGCATCTGCTTTTATTGTTTTCAGTAATTCCTCGTTATTAATAAACACAAAAACATTTTTGTTCTGGTAAATAAAATTTGTCGCAAATTGGCCGAAGGTATCTTTTTGCAAAGTTATAGCCAATACACCAGATTGAACAGATGAGAGTTCCTTTTCAACGAGATGTAAATCTCTTATTATTTTTATTTTTTTGTTCATGTTTAGAAAATTATAATTGTTTATTTAATTGTGCATTACATTCGCATCCAGCACACACTCATTTTTATTCAGCGTAAAAATACATTCTGAACAGTGATTTAAATTTACAGAATAATAATTACTTCTTATTGAATTAATCATCTGCCGGATTCCTTCCTTCACATTTTTTTCATCGCTTTCGGTATAAATTTTTGAAAAGGTCTTTTCCGGATGCTTCGTAAAAATTATTCTCACTTCAATCTGCTGAACTTTGCTGTATAATCTCTTAATTATATAGCAGTAAAAAAACAACTGAGGCAGGTAATATTCTGCTCTAATTCGGATTTCCTCTTGGTGAATACTTTCCGTCTTATAATCTGCAATGATTATTTTATTTCCATCAAAAATAATCTTATCTATAATTCCGAATAAATAAAAATCACCATCCTGAACATATACTTCAAATTCGTTTTTAAATTTTTCAAAGGAATTTAAAAAACTATATTCTTTCGACTCGATAAATTGCTTCAGCTCTGCAATTAATTCCGATTTTAATTTACCAGAGTCCGGAGTTATTTCGCCATTAAGATGAAAGGATTTTTCAGACAGACCGGCAAAAATATCTTCAACCTCATCTCCGGTTCTGTACATTTTCAGTATTTGATGAAAAATTCGGCCTTTTATATCTGCACGTGCCCCTGTTTCAGTGTTCGATTCTTCATAGAATATTTTTATCTGCTCCCTTGTATTGAACCAGTAATTACCGGTTTTGACCTTGAAAGTATTTTTTAAACCCTGATCATCAATTAATGCTTTCAAACCTATAACATATGTAAGGTAATACTTTCGCGGACACTCGCAAAATACTGAATACTTTGTTGCAGAAATCAATTCACCTCTTGAATGATCCTTAATAACATTCAATGAAAATTCTTTCTCTGCTTTTTCGCCTGCTGATGCCAATCCTGATTCAAATGAAATATCTATTTTATTGGTAACGGGAATCTGAATCGCTGTTTCCCTTGTAACTTGTTCAAATGCATTACCTCTGAATACCAGAAATTTTAAGGTGGCGCTAAGTGAAAAACTATCTGAATCCAGGTCTGGATTTAAAGCTTCCTTTAGCAAGCCGGCAAAAGAATTCAAACGGTTTTGCTTTTCTTTCGATTTACTTAATGAAAGAAATAAAAACTCTTTTGCTCTTGTAACTGCCACGTAAAAAAGTCTTTTTAACTCTGCAGTTTCTTTACGTGATTCTATGAAGTTATATAAATCAACAATAGGGGCAGAATAATATTGCCCGAAATAATTCTCCCCAACCGGTACTTTGGTTATAATTCCAAAATTTTTATCGATACGAAATGATCTGGAGCGGACTCTGTTTGCCTGTGTCCGGTCATTGCACCTGTAAAGAAAGACTGCAGGAAACTCCAGACCTTTTGCCTGATGAATAGTCATTAAAATTACACTATTCCTGTCTCTGCTTACCTGAGCCTGGGCTTCATCTGTAAACCGGGAAATTGAATTTTTTAAGAAACATAAGTAATCGTAGAATGAGGCGGAACCCTGGCTGAAAAAATCACTGGTAATCGAAATCAGTTTATTAAGATTGTTAATTTCCTGCAAACCGTTTTTCCGTGAGGATATAACTGAAACAAAATCCAATTCATCTAAAATCTTTCTTAATAATATTTGGATGTTCACCTGTTTTGCAAGGCGAAGATTTCCGGAAAGGGTTGAATAAATCTGCTGCCAGAAGTTATCCGTTATTGCAGCACTGCCCAGCTTCTGCCAGTAAGAATCGCCCGGCATTGATGACAGAGATAGAATTTTTGAATCCGAGACAGAAAAGAAGGGCGAACGGAGCGTACCTATAAGAGCTGCATCTTCCGATTCTGCAAACAAAAACGAGAGATAATTATAAACATCGCTGATGCTCTGCTTCTGGAAGAATCCAGTGCCGCCAACTACAGAGAACGGAATATTATATTTAGTGAGAGCTTTTTCAATTTCGCTAAAAGTTGCACGTTTCCTTACAAGAACTGCAATATCAGACCATTCCCTTATCCTGGTGCTGTGCTCTTGTTTCAGTTTCAGAATGCTTTTAGCCAGTAACTCAGCTTCAGAGCCGGGGTTCTCATCTTCAGTGTAAAGAATTTCCACCTGACCGGCAAAAGAATCCGAACGGGCACAAATTAAATCCGAATGTTCCACCTCATTAAATAATTTCCTGGGATTTTCAAAAAGATTTCTGAACAGGATATTGGTAAAGAGGCAAATTGCCGGTGCCATCCTGAAGCTTTCGGGCAAAGTTAAAATTAAATTTGAGTTGCCAGCGTTTTTGATATCATCCCTTGTTCTATCAAACACTTCAAGTTCAGCATCCCTGAAGCGATATATGCTTTGCTTTTCATCACCAATAACAAACAAATTACCGCTTTGGAGGTAATCAACTAATGGCATTAAAATTTCATACTGAATTTCGTTCGTATCCTGGTATTCATCAACAAGTATATATTTGAATTTTTTGGCAATATCCTTACGAACTTTTTCGTTGTTAATCAGCTCTCTGGTTTTTATTAGTATATCCTCGAAATCCAGGTAACCTTTCTGTTTCTTTTTATTTTCATAAACATTGATTATCCCGCAGCTCAGATTGATAAAAGCATTACTGAATTTCACAAGTTCGGCAGTAATTTCGTCTTTACCGTTAAACTTTAGGATATCTTTAAAATCAGAGAAAAACCTCTCTACAACTGCGATCTGTTTTGATAGTTGAGTGCGGAGATTACCGGACAAATACCCCCTTGATTTAATTAAATCATCGCTGGTAAGAATTAAATCTTTAAGCTCTGAAAGCGTTTTTAGCTTAATTGTTGTACTTGATTCGCTGATTTGCTCTAATAATTTTTTTGCCTGAATTGAAATTTCATTTTCGTTACGGCTATTGAACACAGTGTTATTTATTATTGACAGGTTTTGCAATACTGCGGGCAGCTCCGGATCAAGAATTTCACTAAGCTTTGTTTCAAAAATCGTCTTAAGTTTTTCCGTAACCAGGTTTTCAGGTTGATTGTAAATTTTATCTTTTACCAGAAGGAGATTCTTCCTAGCCTGTATTACATCAAGAAGCTCTTTTGAAAGAGTAGATTTAGAACCAATCAGCCTTAATAAAAGTTTAACGCTCTTGTTATTGCAGTCAGGATGAAGATTTTGCTTAATAACCTCTTCTATGCTGAGCTCTATTAATTCATCAGCTGTTCGCTGATCGACTGGAATGAAATTAGCATCGAGTGAAGCTTCTACCGGGCATTGCTTAAGCAAATCAATACAAAAAGAATGGATTGTTGAAATATTTGCTGATACAAGTTGTTTTCTAAGTCTTTCTGTTCCCTTTTTTCCATTATCGGGTTTTTTATATTTATTAATTTCATCGAGTTCATCTGCGATTCTCTTATAAAGTTCTCCCGCTGCTTTATCAGTAAAAGTTATTGCCGCTATCTCACTGATTTTGGTTTCTGTATTTACAATTATTTCAATGAACCGCTTTGCCAGTACAAAAGTTTTACCGGAACCTGCATTTGCAGTTAAAGAAATTGAATGTTGTGTATTTAATGCTTCAGCCTGATGCGGCGTTAATTGCTGCATAATTTATGCGTAATTAATTTTTTACAGGAATATGAACTTTGAATGTTGTTCCTTGTGATGAAGATTGAACTAAATTTATATCACCGCCAAGGCTTTCCAGAAATCGTTTAATCAGTTTTAGTCCCAGCCCTAACCCTTTTTCCTTGCTGGTAAAATTAGTTTCAAATATCCTTGACTGATATTCTGCGGGGATACCGGTGCCGTTATCAGAAATTTCAAGTATCACATTACTATCTGCCGTATAAGCATTAATTTTAACCAATGTTGCTTCAGCTTGTATCGAATTCCTTATTAAATTTATTATCATTCGTCTGAGTTGAGATTTATCTGCTTCTATAAACAGCTTTTCTGATGAGAAATGAAAAGCCACACGTGCTTTTTCATCCGAGTATAAATTTATAGTATCGGTTACAACAGGTATAAGATCAAATTTTTCCAGGTGCAGACTTGGCATTTTTGCAAGTGATGAAAATTCGGTTGCTATCTGGTTTAAGTTTTCTATCTGGTTGAGCACAGCCTGGGATAACTTTTTAAGCAATTCACCAAAATCGGTTTTTTTATCACTGTATGCTGCAATCAATTGCTGAACAGAAAGCTTCATTGGGGTTAAGGGGTTTTTAATTTCGTGCGCTACCTGCTTAGCCATCTCCTTCCAGGCACTTTCCCTTTCAAGCTCCGCAATCTCCAGTTGGTTTTTCTGCAGTTCACTCGTCATAACATTAAACCCATCATAGAGTTCTTTTAGTTCGCCCCTTTCATCGTTTTCCAGGTTCACGCTCAAATCTCCCTGGGCAACAGTTTGTGTTGCCTTAGTAAGCCGGCGGATCGGCGAAGATATCTGATTAGCAAACAGCGTGCTGATAAAAATTATAATTATTACTGCAAATGAGTAAACCCCGAAAAGAAATACATCTGCTTCCAGCGGTGAATATGAAAGCTCTATTTTATTTAAGGCATCATTTACTCCGATGATGAATGGTATTGCATTATAACCGGTTTTGCGGTAATAAGCATTATAGTAATAATTTTCAATCTTTTCATTCAGAAGGAAATCTTTGTAGCTCAGGTAACTTAAGCTATAATGTGCCTCAGGATTAAGTTTCGATTCGAGCAAACCGCTTTTATAAAATTGATCTTGAGAAGTGAAAATCTGGTTGGAATTTATATACACGGAAAAATCTATCCCAAGCTCTCTGCTTGCATTTTCAAATGCTGCCGTTAAATTTCTATCAGGATGCTTTAAAAGCTGTGCATCAATATGCTGCTCAAGATAATCGGCTCTTTTACTAAGTTCTTTAAAGACAGCATCCGCAGAGCGTTCCCGAACAACTTCACGGTTATAGACAGCAAGAGCAATAATAGGAATGGTAGAGATGAGCAGGAAAGCAATCAATAATTTTGTTCTGAATTTGTACTGAATTTTAATAAAACCAAGAATAATAAGCACAAAAGCTGAAAGTAAAATAAAGAGTGAGTGCACAATAAAAATTTTGAAAAAGTTATAAAGACTCCAGGCTATTTCTTTTTCTTTTACAGCAACAACTATATATTTCTCCAGACCGTCTTCAGCAGATTTAAGAATATAAGTAATATATTTTTCACCATAAACGGATAGAGAAATCCAGGCATCATTAAAGCCGGATAACTGAGCCGAAAATATTTGCTCTTTTTGTTCCTTTGAAGGAAACAGGTTTCCGTAAACTCTTCTGAGCGAACCGTCAACAAATTCAAAAACTTTCACCAGGTTCAGATCAACAACAGAACCAAGTGTTATTTTATTCGATTCAAGGAAAACCGGATACCTGGATACATCAAAATTTTCGATATTAAACTCTGCGGCAACACCAACATATCCTGTTACCCGGTTATTCCTGGAAACCGGCACTATCCCGATAAAACTGCTTCCGGAAGAATATATTTTTTCAGGTAATTCCTGAACAATTTGTTCACTGATAACTTTGCCGCTGAAATATTCTCTGAAATCAAAATGATAATCGTAACCTACCTCAAATTCCCCAAGTATCTTAAAATTACGGTCTAAAAGAGCCACCATCGAATTAAGAGACTCACGCTGTAATGCACTTTTGCCCCACAATATAAATGCTTCAGCATCATAATTCGAATTAAGCCTAAAGAATGAATTAACCAGCCTTTCATCCTGGATTGAATTTGTAAGTGTTTCATTTATGAGGAATTTCAATAAATCTTTATTAGATCTGTCAACTTCGTTTGCAATTGTTTTTAAAGATCTTCTTTCAAGTTCCAGGTTAAAATAGTTAAGCATACTTATTGTAATTACCGCAGCTGCTATGGAGGTGTAAATTATACTATTAACAATATTCGGGCGTTTTATTAAATAATAATATAGAATAATGAAAATAATTGAAATAAAGATGAAGCACATTAAAGGTGTGATTAATGGCTCGCGTTGAAATTCAAAAAAGATAAAACATGCAAGCTGCACAAGAATGAAATAAGCCAGGTACCCAAAGAATTTCGGTTTGCCTGAAAGTAATCCCAAAAATCTGCCTATGATGTAAATAAGCGCTATCATAATTGCCAGGCAGGAAAATCCTATAAACAGAATGTTCAGGTTCATAATTAATGAAGGCAGGTTTGGTATAAGATCCGGCTCTTTGAAATACCTGATAGAAGAATCGAATACAATGCTTTTAACGGATGCACTTAGAGCACGCAATGTATAAAAAAGCAGAATACCCAGGAAGGGAGTAATAATAATTTTCAGCCATCGTAATCTTTCATTCTGCCGCACGGCATAATTAACGAATACGTACCTGAAAATTGTAATCCCCACAATTAATAGGAAAATATTTGTTACTAAAGCTTCAACAGGAGTTTTTACTAATCCGCCGGCAAATGCTGATGAAAAATAGGTGGGGTCAACGAGTGATCCATCTATAAACCTTGCAGGAAATCCTATCCAAAAAATTATTAATCTAACAATTGCACAGTATACAACAAAAACTGCCAGACGTACTGAAAAGAAATTTATTTTTGCAAACTCTTTTCTCAATCCGATTGATAAAAAGAAAATCGCTGCTACTATTAATAATGTCTGAATTTTAATAAACAGTTCTTTTACAGCAGAGAGTTCAACACTTAACAGAGGTTTGGAGAAACTAATTGTACCGATCTTATTACCAATATGATTAAGCAGATCGAAGGAATAAATTCTTCCATCTTTCGGAGGCTGTGTAAAAGGATCAAATAAAATATCGAATCTGGTGCTGAATTTTTCGGAAAGTTCACTCTCAAAACTTAATTCGGAAAAATATTGATTCTGCAGTTTATAATGCTTTTCGAAAGGTTTGCTTACTATCAGGTAAAAAATATCGTTCTGAACTTTTATTGTATCGATACAGGTTAAAAAAGTAAATAAGCCGTTACCCAAAAAATGAACTTCATCGATAGGATAGACAAAAGGAAAGATATCTTCTTGTTCAATTGCTATTATTTTATTCCAGGCAATTATCTTTCCGTTTGGTGCAACAACTTCCAGTGAAAAATTTTTATATAATTCTTCGTTAAGCAGAGATATCAATTCACCATAGTTGTATGAATCACCGGAGAGTGTGTAGTTCAGTTTATTACCAATCTCTTTTTTAACCCTCAGGAGTTCGTTTTCTTCCTGCGTGTATTTCTCAATGCTTGTTTTTTCAATATCAAAAATTTTTGACCTGAGATAATCTTCCCAGTTAGATCTTTTGTTCTGTATAATGATTGGATCAATCAGACCAACAGCAAAAATCAATAATAAAATAAAAAAGACGATAGAAAAAAATTTTCTATCGCCTTTAAAGATTTTTAATATTTTAAATTTCATTAGTTAACAGATAACTGAGATAATCTCCATTTATTGCCGATTTTATTAAGTGTAATATATAAAAGAGTAGAATCGCGTTTTCCTTTTCTCTCATAGTAATAAGTTCCTGTTCCGAAAACGGTATTATTTTCAAATCTTTCAGTTTCAAATTTAAATGAAAGAACTTTGAATTCCTGAAAAAACTTTTCCAGAATATAGTAAACCTGGTTCGAACTGTAATAACCATTTACGCCGTTTGGCAAACTAATGTATGGCTCTGTTGTAAAATAATTAATTAGTTTTGCAACATTTCCGTCATTTATTCCATCAGAAATCTGGTTGAAGACGGATATTTCTGTCTTGTGAGCATTGGTTGAATTCAAATTGTTTTGCAGGTTAATCTCTTGGGCATAATTTGGGTAAAATTGGCTGCCCAGCAAAATTAAGATTAACGCAAACAGATATTTTGTACTCATCTTCATTTCAAATTTAAACAAACTCAAACATAAATCTAATAATACCGTTAAATTCCCCCGGACAAATTACCGGCCCTGGTTCCTGGTTAATGTTTTTCGTGTTGAACAATTACCGCTACGTTTTAGCATAGTTTCACCCTCAACAAGTTGATAAGCCCAATCAAACACCATCCGGTCGTTTGTAATTGATGATATCCTGATTTTGGCAAAATGATTATTCCACGTCCAGATTACATATGTATGCCCTACAATTGCCCGTGCATCTTTTGTGGGAGACCAGCCGGATAGAGGTGCAAACGGTATATCATAAATATCATTGGTGGCACCCATATCCTGGATGTCAGTGTCATCCCAAACATCAAGGTAAAAATCACCCTGAAAATTTTCGAAAAAGAAATCTACATCTAGGCTGTCATAAGCCACCACAGAATAAAGTGCAAAAGAATAACCGGAGTTATTCGGAAATCTCCTGTAATCAAATATTGCCTGGTTAAAACCTTCCGGTCTTGGTGTGGCATATATTACATCTCTGCTCAGGTCGCTCTCATTTCCATTAAAATCATAAGCTGTAACGGCATAATAGTAGGTTTCGCCGTTATAAGCATCATAATCTATAAAATTGGCATATTCTGAGGAACCGATCAGATAATATTTTCCATCGTAAGAATCGCTGTAAAAAATATTGTAACCGGCAAGGTCCGATTCCCGATTTTCTTCCCAATAAAGCTCAACGCGATTATCTCCGTTAAATACCTTTACACCTGTAGGAGGAATCGGTGAAGTTATATCTACTTCATAATAATAGGATTCGTAAACATCGCAGTTTTGAAAAATGAACAGAAAGAAAATTACTATTGATAATTTGATAAAAGCTTTCATTTCTTCACCTCAATAAAAATTTAAACCCGAGATGGATTATGCCAAAGCAGATGCCAGAAATAGGTTGTTAATCAACTAAAAAAGTGATTGATTTTTCAAGATCACGTCTAATTTAATAGACAAAGGTAGTGCGGTTTTTAATCAATAAAATTAGATTTTGACAAGCTTATCTTCATAAAACATTTTTGATTTGTTGATTACTGAAAGAGCTTTGCCGGTCAGCAGCTTTTTATTAAAAGGAGAGTTTTTGGATTTGCTCTTAAAACTGCCAGTATCAACAGTCCAGATTTTGTCAATATCAAGGATTGTAAAATTTGCTGATTGCCCTTTTACAAATTTTGGTACCGAAATGTTTAGAATCTTCCTCGGATTTATAGCCATTTTAAATATAATTTCTTCAATGGTTAATTTACGTTTATGATATAACTCAGAGAGGGCTAAACCAATAGAAGTTTCAAGACCTACAATACCATTTGGAGCAAAACCAAACTCAGCCTCTTTTTCCTCGGGTGAATGAGGTGCGTGATCGCTGGCAATGCAATCGATTGTTCCGTCCTTCAATCCTTCAATTAATGCATCAACATCGGATTGGGTTCTTAGCGGAGGACTCATTTTTGTATTAGTATCATAAGTTTTAACTGCATCATCAGTTAATGTAAAATGATGGGGAGTTACTTCCGCCGTAACTTTTATACCCCGTTTTTTTGCTTCGCGGACAAGCCGGACAGAATTTTTTGAACTTATATGCGCAATGTGAACCTGACCGCCGGTATATTCTGCCATTAGAATATCTCTACTTACGATAATATCTTCAGAGATTGAAGGCAACGGGGCAAGACCAAGAAGTGTTGAATTAAATCCTTCATTCATTGCTCCATCGCTTAAAGACTCATCTTCGCAGTGTTCGATAATTGGCAAATGAAACATCCCGGAATATTCAAAAGTTCTTTTGAGCACGGCAGATGTTTTAATAGCAACCCCATCATCAGAAAATGCTACAGCCCCGGCTTCAGCCAGTTCTGCCATCGGTGATATAATTTCGCCTTTCCTGCCAACCGTTGCTGCAGCTACAGGGTAAACATTAACAATATGATCTTCGGACTGCTTCTTGATGAAATTTATTACTTCGGCTGTGTCAATTGCCGGCTCTGTATTCGGCATGCAGGCAACAGCTGTAAAGCCACCTGCTGCAGCAGCGTCACATCCGCTCTGCACGGTTTCTTCGTCTTCTCTTCCCGGTTCACGCAAATGAACGTGCATGTCAAAGAAGCCGGGAACAGCTATGCATCCAGTAAAATCAAAAACCTGTGCATCTGCAGCATCATCAGAGCGCAAATCTCCTATTTTATCAATAATACCATTTACAAGAAGAATATCAGTGCCTTCCAGATGAAGTTTTTGTTCCGGATGGATTACGTTAACATTTTTAATTACTGTTTTCATATCCGCTAAATTAGTTTAGAGTTCCAAGTAAGTACAGAACAGCCATTCTTATTGCAACCCCGTTAGTTACCTGGTAAAGTATAATTTGATTTGAGCCGTCAGCAACTTCTGAAGACAACTCGACACCCCGGTTAATCGGACCGGGATGCAGGATCACTATATCCCTGCCATTCTTTTCCAACCGCTCAGCAGTAATACCAAAGTATTTTGCATATTCGCGGATTGAGGGAAAGTACTCCCGTGCTTTTCGCTCGAGCTGAATTCTTAATACATTCAGAACATCATTTTCCTGGATAGCTTCATCAATATTATAGATAACATCAACACCAAGATTTTCTATAAAACGGGGAATCATTGTAGAAGGACCACATACCGAAACTTTAGCCCCCATTGTCTGCAATCCGAAAATATTGGAAAGTGCTACCCGGCTGTGGGCAACATCTCCTACGATACAGACTTTTAAACCTTCTATCCTGCCAAATTTCTGCCTGATTGAATACAGGTCGAGCAATGCCTGAGTAGGATGTTCGTGAATACCATCGCCTGCGTTAATGATGTTGGCATCACATATTCTTGTAAGATACAAAGGGCTCCCGGCTGCTGAATGCCTCACTACTACCATATCCACTTTCATGGCTTCAATATTTCTCATAGTGTCTTTGAAAGTCTCACCTTTGCTGACACTGCTGCCGGATACACTAAAATTAATAGCATCAGCAGATAACCTTTTCTCAGCAAGTTCAAATGAAATTCTTGTCCGGGTTGAGCTTTCATAAAAAAGATTAACGATAGTTTTACCCTGTAGAGTGGGTACTTTTTTAATTGGTCTTTCTAATATTTCCCTGAAAGTGATAGCAGTATCCAGTATCAGCTGAATATCTTCTTTGGGAACGCCTTGAAGACCGAGTAGATGCCGGCTGGATAATGACATATAATTATTCCTTCTCCTCGGTTTCAATCAGGTAGATGGCATCTTCTTCATCGACTTCGGTCATGCGCACTTTTATTTCTTCGTTCTGTGAGGTTGGAATATTTTTACCAACGTAATCGGCCCTGATAGGCAGTTCACGATGCCCCCTGTCAACCAGAATAAAAAGCTGAATTGAATCCGGCCGACCTAAATCCATCAAAGCATTCAGAGCTGATCTGACTGTCCGTCCTGTATAAAGTACATCATCAATAAGTATTATATTCTTACCATTAATATCAAATGTAATATCCGATACAGAAACCTGTGGCTGTTTAATTCTTGTTCTGAAGTCATCCCTGTATAAAGTAACATCAAGAATTCCAAGCGGTAATTTTACATTATCTATCGAATTTATTTTTTGTTGAATGCGTTTGGCAAGAAATTCTCCTCTTGTACGCATCCCAATCAGCACAAGATTTTCAGAGCCCTTATTCTTTTCCAGAATTTCATGAGCAATTCTCGTAAGGATTCTGTCCAAACCCTCCCTATCGGCAACTTTTGCTTTAATTTTCATAAAAAAAATCCTCCTTAGAAATAATCCTTGGAGGGCGTAACTGTTAACTTTATGTATTCCTTTTCCATCTCTCCGGATAGATTTAAAGGTTAAAAAAATTACTTATTTAACTAACATAACTTACAAAAAAATCGGCAGGTGCAAAAGCTGCGAAGAAAATTCTTATGATATTCGTTGCGGCTGATTAAAAACTTAATATTATTTAATAAAAAAAAGGGAACCATACCGGTTCCCTTCTATGAAAAGCAATATCTCTATTTATTACTTAACGTGAAATTCCACTCTTCTGTTATAAAATCTGCTTACAGGATCCATATCCTTAAACAATAATTCTCTCTTGCCTTTACCAGCTATGGTTAACCTTCCGGCATCTACACCTTTGGCAATAAGATATTTTTTAACTGTTTCTGCTCTCTTAAGGGAGAGTTCATCATTGTATTTGTCGGAACCAATCTGGTCACAATGTCCTTGTATTTCAACATTGACATCCGAATGAGACAAAAGTATTGCAGCAGCATTATCAAGAATTGGATATGATTCAGGTCTTAGTGTAGCTTTGTTGAAATCGAAATTCACACCAACAAGAACCCATTTATCCTCAACTTTGCTTGGGCCCATACATTTTTTAACAATATCACAAATTCTGTCGTAATCAACTTCCGTTGGAACAGTCTGATATCTTCTTACGATATCTTCGATCTTGTTATAATCAACTTCTCCTAGACCGGTGTAAAGCTGGCAATATTTTGAAGGTTCGCCCTTGTCAAAATAGTAAAGAAGACCCAAATCAGCATTTATCCAGCTGTCATTTGAGTTACCACCGAAGAAACTTCCGCCAAAGAAACCGTCCTGGCTTCCATCTCTTGTGTCTCTTCCATCAATTTTACTATTGCCCATTGTATGATAGGTACCTTCACCTCTTAATCTCCAATCTTCACCAATTCGTATTTCTATACCTGCACCAAGATTAAATTGTGCACCGGTGTTGGATTCTCCATCTAATTCGCTTACAATATATCCACCTTCTCCATCATTCCACTGCGCATTTTCTGGTTTGTTATAATTTAATCCAATACCTGTTATCAGGAACAATGACCAGGGTTCACAAGGATTGAAGTAGTAAATGAGATCGAGATCTCCGGTAATCATATTATTTGTTACATAATCATCAAAATAATCCGGATGGTTGTAATTTTCATAATACTGAGCTGCTACATGATTATATGCAACCTTTATTCTTGAAGCAACATGTTCAGACCAGTTTCTTTGGAGCATCAGATGACCACCATAAAATTCGCTGGTGTTCAAAGACGCGCCATTAATTCCAACATACATCGGATATGTGAAGCCGAATCCGAACCCCCAGGCATCGGTAGCTACAAATCTATCCTGTGCAGTTGCATTGCTCATTAAGAGCAAAACAGAGAAAAGTGCGAAAAAGGTAATTGATTTTTTCATAAGGTTTCCCTCACTAAATTGTGATAGAATATAGTTTTAGTTCTAATTTTAAGAATCATTTTAATAAAAGTTTATTAACTTTATTTTATTTACAGAAATAAGATATTACAATTATTATACAAAAACAATAATCTTTTATTAATTTTGTCTCCGTACAGCCTGAACCTGGATTGATTTGCTACAAATTTCCTTCCACTCTGCAAGGAAAAATATAGTTGATTTTTTCAGATAAATACCGATTTTTGTAAAGTAAATTTTCCTTAAGTGTAAAAATAGCTTACGGGGTGTAGCGCAGCCTGGCTAGCGCGCTTCGTTCGGGACGAAGAGGTCGGGGGTTCGAATCCCCCCACCCCGACTTGATAAGTTTTCATTAAAATCCTACTCCTGCACCAAAACTAATGAAAGGTTCCCCAGATTCATAGGGAGAATTCTCATCATTGATCACATCAAATAAAACTTCTGCAAAAAGCCAAACGTTTGGTCCAACATTTTGAGAGAACCCACCGCCTAATAAAAGATAAGGAACCCAATAGCGCTCTGTATTATAAGTGTTATTTACTGTGTTAAATGAACTTATATTTTCATAACTCCAGTATGCAAACTCTGCATGAGCATAAAGTTGTGGAATTATTCGGTAACGGCTAAACAGACTTCCACCATAATTACTAGTATTTAGTGCTGGAAATGGTTCGTATCTATCATCACTTATGTAAGCATAACCTACTTTCGCACCAAGTGATAATTTTGGTGTCACTTTATAACCAACCAAAGGATATACCCCCAAATAAAAGTAATCATTCCAAAAGCTGAATCCGATATTACCACCGTAATACCATCTGCTTTCTGCAGCCGGGGGTTGAGTTGTTTGATTTAATTTGGATGTGCTTTCAATTGAAGTATTGTCTTCAGCATAGACTGAAGAAAATAAAAAACCTGTCAGTATAAAAATGAATAATATAGATCTCATTATGGCTCCTTAATTAAGTGGTCGAAAACGTTCAGTAAAAATTAAACTATCCTGATCAATAAACAACAATTTGCCTCAGTGTCATAACAATGTTAATAAAGTTTAGCTTTTCAGTTTTCTGGGTTAAAAGATTAATTTTGCGTAATTGATACATCAATTTTTTTATATTCAGGAGATATTATGACCGTAAAATTACAACAGAGAAGTTTTTTGAAACTACTTGATTTCACACCTAAAGAAATTCGTTACCTGCTCGATCTTTCTAAAAAATTAAAAGAGGATAAAAAGAAAGGTAAAGAAAAGAAAAAGCTAAAAGGAAAAAACATTGCACTCATTTTTGAAAAAACTTCCACAAGAACAAGATGTGCTTTTGAAGTTGCAGCATTTGATCAGGGTGCAAATGTAACTTACATTGGTTCAACCGGTTCACAAATTGGTCATAAAGAAACCATGAAAGACACTGCAAGGGTGCTTGGAAGAATGTATGATGGAATTGAGTACAGAGGCTTCGGCCAAAAGATAGTTGAAGAGCTTGCTGAATATGCCGGAGTTCCTGTTTGGAATGGACTAACAGACGAATTTCATCCAACACAGGTACTCGCTGATTTATTAACAATGGAGGAACATTCAAAGAAAAAACTGAATAAGATTTCTTTTTGCTACTTAGGCGATGCCCGAAATAATATGGGTAATTCATTAATGGTTGGTGGGGCAAAGATGGGATTGGACGTTCGGCTTTGTGGACCAAAAACAAATTGGCCTGAAGAGGAGCTTGTTAAAAAATGTAAAGCAATTGCAAAAGAAACCGGCGCTAAAATTACACTAACAGATAACGTAAAAGAAGGTGTTAAAGGTGTTGATTTTCTTTATACAGATGTCTGGCTTTCGCTCGGAGAACCTGCTGAAAAGTGGGAGGAAAGAACCAAGCTAATGAAACCTTATCAGGTAAATATGAATGTTATCAAACTAACTGGCAATCCGAAAGTAAAATTCCTTCATTGCTTACCGGCATTTCACAACCGAGATACAAGAGTTGGTGAGGAAATTTATAAGAAGTATGGCTTGGATGGAATGGAAGTTACTGAAGATGTTTTTGAATCGAAACACTCAATAGTTTTTGATCAGGCTGAAAACCGGCTTCATACTATCAAAGCGGTGATGGTTGCTACTTTAGGAAAATAAGTCTTTATGAGATTGGCAAAGTACTTTTTTTTAATCCTAATCTCTTCCTTTTTTTCTTACGGACAAAATTCTGAATCAACCATTCAGAATTGGTTTGATTTTACAAGCAGATATACATTTGATGAGCAATGGAAGGTATACGGTGATGTTGGATATAGAATAATAATTGGTGATAATATATTAAACCGATTCTATATCCGGACTGCTGGATCAATGAAATTAAGCTAAGCGATTACTCTGCATGCGGGAGTCGGATTATTCGCAAGCTTTGCAGATAACAAAACTATTTGGGAAACCAGACCATTTCAGGGAATTGAGATTAGCTGGCCTGTTGTTTTTTCACTTCCTTTAACTAACTACATAAGATTTGAAGAAAGATTTTTCAGCAGTAATGCAATTAATAAATTTGTATTCAGGTGGAGATATCAACTTGGTACCAGAATAAGAATCAATAAAGACAAAACTGAAAAATTTTTCTACCTACCTTTGCAGTTGGAATGGTTTGCAAACTACAATCGTGATTTTGAATTCATAGCAAATGAATTTCGTGCAATTACTGGTCTTGGCTACACTCTCGATAAATCCTGGAGATTTGAAATCAATACCATCCTTCAAAATTCTCAAGCCTCACTGGATAAGATTTATAATTTTTACGAAGTGATTTTCAGATTAAGAGCATTCAAAGATTTTTATTTGTAAAAAAATATCCTTATGCAGTTCGGTCGGTCAGCAACATTTCTGAACACACTCACACCCAATCTGCATTTTGATCTGATGAAGTATTATAATGTTGTCCTGGAAAAAATCTTTAATCCAACGCTTCCTATTACTATTAAAAAAATAAAGCAAATACGGAGAATTTCTTTTGATTCATTGAACAGGAAAATGCCAAGTATTGCTGTTCCCACAGCGCCGATACCTGTCCAGATAGCATAAGCAGTTCCGATTGGAATGGTTTTAACAGCCGATGATAAAAAGTAAAAACTTAAAATCATCGTTGCTATTGTAATAACACTTGGCCAGAGTTTTGTAAAACCGTTTGTATACTTTAATCCGATAGCCCAACCGATTTCAAATAATCCTGCAATGAATAGATAAATCCAGGACATTCTTCCTCAAATTTTTTAGGAGCAAATATACTATATTATCTTTCAACCTGCGTAAGCAACTTTCAGCTTTTTGTGATCGAGAGCTTTTGCGAGCGCAAAATCTTCTTCGGTTATTTTTTCCTCATCCCCATAATAGTTATGCTCAACGCTGTCTTTCATCAGGCTTGATTGAAGAGCAGTTGAAGAAAGCACTTCGAGATTTTCGACAACAAGATTTGTGTGATCATTAACATCCACTCTTCCGGTAACGAGATATGGCCCCATTGACAAAGTAAGTTCCGCAACCCGGTAATAAACTTTTGGAAAGATGACTGCTTCAAAAGTGCCGGTGAGGTCTTCAAGCGAAAGGAATTTCATTATCTCGCCGCCTTTTGTTTTTATTCTTTTGGAAGTCATATACCAGCCGATCATCTTCACTCTTCGTCCTTTGTTACGCAACATATCTTTTGCAGGAACAACTCCCTTTTGCTCAATCCAATCTTTGAAAAAGTATAGCGGATGACGTGTTACCATATAACCAAAAGCTTCGTATTCTTCTTTGCAGATTCCTGCAAGTGTGTAGTTCAAATCGGTTTTAACTTCTTCCTCGAGAGCAAAAGTTTCACTCAGGAAAAGATCGTTGTAGCTTTCCTCAATTATTCTTCTACGATGAATGTAAATATCCAGCAGACGAAGCAATGTTGGTCGCGTTTGCCTGAAGCAACCCATCGCACCGCAGCGAATCAGCAAAGCTGTTTCTTCATAAGCAAGTTTTGTGCGAACGAGAAAATCTGCCAGTGAAACATATTTACCGTTGCGTTTTCTTTCTTCAACAATTTTTTCGATTGCATTGTAAGAAAGATTTTTGATTGCCTTCAAACCAACGCGAATGCTTCTTCCCTTTCCAACATATTCTTTTTCGCTTTCATTAATTGAAGGAAGCTCAATCTTCAAACCCAAACGCTTTGATTCCTCGATGTAAACTGCCGGCGAATAAAATCCGCCGCCGTTGTTAAGCACACTTGCCATAAACTCTGCCGGATAGTGAGCTTTGAGAAACGCAACCTGGTAAGAAAGCAAAGCAAACGATGCACTGTGTGCTTTGCAGAAAGAATAACCAGCAAACGATTCAATCTGCCGCCAGAGTTCTTTACTCTGGTAATCAGTCAATCCTTTTTCTTTACAGGAGATGAAAAACTTATCAACTATGCGCTGCATTGCATGATGCGAACGCATCTTTCCGCTCATTGCTCTGCGAAGAAGATCTGCATCTTCAAGACTCAATCCTGCAATGTGGTGTGCAACTTTAATTACATCTTCCTGGTAGATCATCACTCCGTAAGTTTCGCCGAGATAAATTTCCATTTCCGGTACGAGATATTTTCTTCGCGAAGGATCCTTGTGACGGGCGATAAACTCCTGCATCATTCCGCTTTCTGCAACACCGGGACGAATTACAGAACTCGCCGCAGTGAGCATCTCGAAAGTTTCAACATCAAGTCTGCGCAAAAGCGAACGCATTCCCGGAGATTCAATATAAAAGCAGCCGATAGTTTTTCCAGAACGAATTAATTCTTTCGTCACCGGATCGTTGAAGAGCATTTCAAAATCGAAGATATCGAAATCAATATTGCCGGTGTGTTTTGGTATCGGCGGAGAGAGCGTATGTATCTTTGCCTGCCCACGCCACTCCGGCGGGACTTGGTAAATTAGTAAATCTTCTGTTTTTGAGCTGTTTTCAAACATATTATAGTGAACATTTGCACACTATAATATAATCTTTTAAAATTTAAATGCAAGAGGGAATTTAATTTCGAATTGTGGATTTCGGATTTCAGATGTAAGAAAGATAGAATAAGCCAGAGACTATTCAGTTTTTGATGTTAAATAAACTGCCTTCAATCAGCCTTCTTTTGATTCATCAAATTTTATTTTAAAACATCGATAAAAAATAAATTACCGAATTGCTAACCTCTTCAACTAAATAAAATTGGTCTGAGACTTGAACCTTTACTATTGCACAGTTAAATAAGTGTTAGACTGTGTTCATAAATCGACGTTTGGCTGTCTGGTAATTTTCCGGGCAGCCATTTTTTATTCCCGAATAGTTCACCTTTATCAAATGTTGATTTGCTTTTAACTATACAGATGTTGCGTTTGGGTTTTAAATTATTTTAGTTTCGATATGTGCTAATAAACTATAGGTGAGATTATGCAAACTGATGATGTTTTAATGTGGGTTTGCCAGTATTGCGGAGAAGAGAACCAGGTTTGGGTTGATCTTACAATACGTGAAAACCAGGATTTTATTGAGGATTGTGAAATATGCTGCCGTCCAAACAGAATTTTAATTACACACGATAAAGAGGACGAAGAGTATATTTTTGTTGAGTCCCGCTATACTGACGAATAGCCGGCGGGGCAAAAAAATGGATAAGCAGGATTAGAAAATTGGAATGCGTTTCCGTTGTGGGTCAGCATTTTTAAGCATCCCGCCGTATGAAAGGAGGAGGGCAATCCTTTCATGGGGACACGGCACAATTTCCTGCTTATCCCAAAAAATTATTTTACTTTAAGACCTTCTCTTAATCTTATAATCTCCATTTCTTCATCGGCACGGCTTATAGCTCTGCAGAATATTAATGCTAAATTAAGACCAGCAGAAATTATAAGAAGAATTATCAGTATCAACATTGAGTTCTCAATTAGTTGATAAATTTTCTTTAAGCACATCTCCGTGATTCTTATTTTGCGTACTCAATCAACTTAATCCATAATCATTCTTAAGAACGATGAACTTTCATCGTCATCATCATCTGAATTCTTGTTTGGTTCTTTCTTTTCCATTTTTTCTTTTGCCCAGCTGTACCTTGATGCATTCTCTGTAAATGACTTTTCAGTTCCTTCATCTTCCTGATCATCCATTTGGGTGGAGGGACTTTTTACCCTTAGGATTGTAGGGACCTCAAGGTCTTCTTTATCGATATTATTTGAATCCATGAAATTAAAACCGCCTCTAAAGCTAAGCTGCTCGCCCGGCTTTTTGTGCGCCTTAAAGTTGCTTGCCGCAAAAGATTTTCTTGCACTGTCGAAACCGGTTGCAATCACCGTATAAGAGACATAGTCGTTCATCTCTTCTTTTCTAACACAGCCGAAAATAACATTTGCCTCTTCGCCCGCAGCTTCGAAGATAACATTGTTACCTTCATTTATTTCTTTTATTGTAAGATTGCTTGAACCGGTAATATTAAGCAAAACGCTCTTTGCACCTCTTATATTAACACCTTCGAGGAGCGGGCTGGCAATAGCTTTTTGCGCCGCTTCGATTGCACGGTTTTCTCCGCTTGCAATGCCGCATCCCATTAATGCTTCGCCGCTTTGATTCATCACTGCGCGTACGTCTGCAAAATCTACATTTATAAGACCTTCCACAGTAATAATATCTGCAATACCTCTAGTTGCCTCGTATAAAACTTCATTAGGTTTATCGAAAGCTGCGAATGCGTTAACTGTGCCGTCAAGGATGCTTAATATTCTTTCATTGGGAATTACAATCAAACTATCTACATGCTTTCTTAATTCTTTAATTCCTGTTTCGGCATTCATCATTCGCAGTTTACCTTCCCATCTGAAAGGCTTGGTAACAATACCAACAACCAAAGCACCAAGGCTTTGTGCAACGGAGGCAATTATAGGTGCTCCTCCTGTACCTGTGCCGCCGCCCATTCCTGCGGTTATAAAAACCATGTCACTGCCGGCAAGTACTTCGGATATCCTTTCGCGGTCTTCCTCAACTGCCTTTCTTCCAATGTTCGGATCGGCACCGGCACCAAGACCGCGTGTAATATTTGTGCCTACCTGAATTTTATGAGTCGCTTTACTGCCTTCGAGCACTTGTGCATCGGTGTTTACAGCTACATATTCAACGCCTTGCAATCCACGTGCTATCATACTGCCTACAGCGTTGCAGCCACCGCCGCCAACTCCAACAACTTTTAATACAGCAGACAAAGGATGTTCACGATCCAATGTGGCGAATTTATTCATGTTCCCTCCTTGTGGTTAGATTATTATAATTCATCAAAAAATTCCTGAACTCTTTTTACGAACATTTTGAATTTATTCTTTATGTCTTTTTTTCTTTTTATAAGCTGATATTCGCTTGATTTACCACCAGGCACTCCTCTTATCAAGCCGGCAACTGTGGCAAATTCGGGGCTTTCAATTTCTGCCGCCAGACCTTCGCTTAATTCCTGAGGTACACCGATTCTTGCAGGCAACCCAAAAACCTCTTCGGCCAATTCTGCGCATCCTCTTAGAAGACTTCCTCCGCCGGTTAATACTATACCTGCTTTAACTTTGTTTTTGTAACCTGCACTTCTCAATTCATTATCAATAATTGTAAACAACTCCCGCATCCGGAGACTGATTATTTGTGTTAACAGGCTTATAGGAATTTTTGTATTACCTCTTGCACCCACACCTTTTATTAAAATATCTTCATCTTTTATTATTGCCGTTTCAGTTGCATAACCGTACTCTTTTTTAAGTTTTTCAGCTTCCTCTGTAATTACACCTAAAGATTCTCTTATATCGTTTGTAACCTGGTTGCCTGCAATACCAAGCACTTTTGTGTGTTTAATTGCTTTTTTATGATAGACTGCTATGTCAGTAGTTCCGCCGCCGATATCGAGTAGAACAATCCCAAGGTCTGTTTCACTTGCTTCCAGAACCGAAGCGCTTGAAGCTATTGGCTGCAGTATATATTCTTTAACTTTTAATCCGGCACGCTCTACCGATTTTTTAATATTCTGAATAGCAGGTATGGATGCCAAAACAACATGATTGCTTGCTTCTAATCTCGAGCCCGACATACCAATAGGGTTTTCTATTCCCGGCTGATGATCAACAGAAAATTCTTCGGGAATTATGTGAAGTATCTGCCGGTCAGACGGAATTCTGATAGTCCTGACATCGGCTTCAAGCCTCTCGAGGTCTTTCTTTGTTATTTCTTTCTCATCGCTGCTAATGGTCACATAATTTCTGTGCCTTATGCTGGTTATATGTTCACCGGCAACTCCAACATTAACCATGCTAACATTAATTCCTGCCCGGTTGGATGCGATTGCCATTGCTTCTTTTATTGCCTCTGCGGTTTTACCGATGTTGGCCACAAGACCTTTATGTAAACCTTCAGAGGGAGCAATACCGAAACCCAGTATAGTAAAAGTAGATTTGGCTTCGTCCTTCTCTGCAATAACGGCGCAAACTTTGGTTGTCCCGAGATCTAATCCTGCTATTATTTCCTTTTTCATTCTTGAATCTCAACGGGTTTTCTATTTCCGATATAAATTTTGTTTTTGTATCTCAGATCTATGTATTCAATGTTGTGATTTGATTTTTTTTCCAGCGATAATCCTTTCCAGATATTTTCAAATGCTAATAATTTTCTGGCTTCGTTTCCTTTACCGAAGATGACCGGGAAAGAAAGCCCAGAAAACGTCATCAAAATATCCCCTCCGTTTCGCAGATTGATCTCAGCAAGTCTATTGTATATATTCTCATCAATTATTTTTACGGCATCGATTATCCTGAATGCAGGTTTACAGTTTAACTCTCCGTATGAATTGTTTGCTGAGCGCCCGGCATTTGATATTATAGGAAGATTCTTAATCACGTTTTTATTAAGAGCAGGAAGAAGCTCACCATTTTCAGTAATCAGATTCAATTGGTTCTTGTTTAAGACAAGTGCTTTAGGATTCTTCTCCCGGAGTTCCACCATAACGCCGTTGATACCGTCAAAGCTAACTTCGGCGGAAGCTACATACGGCAGCTCGAGAAAGCGTGTTTTTACACCGGCCAGAGTAAGTTCATTATAGTTTAATGAATCATTCAGATTGGTATATGCCAGATATTCTTCACAACTAAGCAAATGATTTCCTGTTATGATTATTTTGCTGTAATTATCCTTTTCAACAGCTTTTGCGTTTGCAATCAGGTAAATTATTCCTCCGGATAAAACCAGGAAGAAAACCAACCCGAATATTTTATTTGCTCTTTCTTTCAATTCTCTTTTCCTTTAAGCATCTTTACAAATTTTTCCCCGTACTTCCAGATATCGCCTGCACCCATTGTTACTATAATATCTCCATCCTTCTTTAACTCCATCAGCTTAGCCGGTATTTCATTTTTATCCTTAACGTAATAGACGTTCTTATGACCCAGCTTTTTCGCGGTGTTGGAAATTAATTCGCCGGTTACACCTCCAAGGGGCTCTTCACGTGCAGGATAGATATCTGTACAAATGAAAATATCGGAGTTCAGAAAAGACCTGCCGAATTCCTGGTAAAAATCGCGGGTGCGCGAATACAGGTGTGGTTGAAAAACAACAATAAGTCTTCTGTCCCAGCCGGCTCTTATTCCTTCAAGAGTTACAGTCGTTTCAGTTGGATGATGAGCATAATCATCAATAACAAGAATTTTGTTGTTGTATTTTGTTTCGAACCTTCTGTAAACACCGGTGAATTTTTCGAGAGCTTTTTTAATTGTATTAAACTCAATTCCAAGTTCCAATCCTATAGTTACAGCAACCAGCGAATTCCTGACGTACTGTTCACCCGGAATATTCAGCCTGATTCGTCCCATCTCTTTGCCTTTAACAATCAAAGTGTACTCGCTGTTGAATCCTTCGTGCTCAATATCTGCTGCTCTTACATCTGCCTGGGCAGTTGTACCGTAGGTAATTATTGTTTTATTGATATTGGAAATAATATCCTGCAATGCGGGTTCATCAAGACAAAGAACTACAAAACCATAGAAGGGAACTTTGTTTGCAAACTCAGTAAAAGCAGATTTTATATCGTCAAGGTCTTTGTAAGTATCAAGATGCTCACTTTCCAGTGTAGTGATAGCAGCAATTGTCGGTGTAAGTTTCAGAAATGTTCTGTCGAATTCATCTGCTTCAACAACAATAAAATCTCCATTACCGAGCCTTGCATTTGTTCCACCGAGTCCGCTTAATTTACCGCCAACAATTATCGTCGGGTCAATTCCTCCCTCAGTAAGTGTAAGCCCGACCATGGAAGTTGTTGTAGTCTTGCCATGAGTTCCTGCAATCCCGATTCCATATTTCATACGCATGGTTTCTGCAAGCATTTCAGCCCGTTTTATTATCGGTATATTTTTTTCTGCTGCGGCTTTCACTTCTGGATTATTTGCCGGAACAACTGCAGAGGAATAAACCAGCACATCGGCATCTTTAACGTTATCTGCTGAATGACCTTCATAAATCTTTGCACCAAGACTGCTTAATCTGGCGGTAACTTCCGTAAGAGTTAGATCTGAGCCGGAAACTTCGAAGCCGCGACTAATCAGTATTTCGGCAATACCGCTCATACCTATTCCGCCAATTCCAACAAAATGTATTTTCCTTATGCTCTTGAACACTACTTCTGCTCTATTTTTAATTTTAGTTCTTCCAGGCGTTTTATAAGTTCATCCTGATTTTCAAAATCAGAGAACCGGATAATTATTGGTCTTATTTTGGAATTAACTTTTAATCGTGCGGTTTTAAATGTTTTTGAATTAACTGTTCGCAGCTGGCGCGAAATTTTTATTCGTTTTATCTGGCTGATATTTATTTTCTTCGTGCTGAATCTGTCTACAAATGAAATCCCTTCGTCTGTAATTTCTATGTATAAATTTCTAACGAGATTATACAGCAGCGCTGCAACAGAAATAACAACTATTATAGCAATAAAGTAAAGCACGGGATCTTTGGTAATAAGTGTAAAAGAATCTTCTACAAATTCTCCTCGTATCACGCCGTAAAGAACAAACACCACGAAATAAATGATTGTGGATTTGTAGTAAAACGACATATTGTATCTGAAAATATTTCTTGGTCTATTTTCGTTATTCATTTCGATTCGGCATATTTAATTGCATTCCTGGCTATTTGCCTTGCAGCATCCGGTTTTGCAAGTGCCCTGGCATTCATTTTAAGTTTATTCAATTCTTCATTGTTAACTATCAGCGGGATAATAACTTCCCCGAATATTGATTTTAAATTTTTATCTTCTGCAAGCACGGCAGCATTTTTATCGGCAAGCGATTTGGCATTGTAGTACTGATGGTTTTCTGCAACGTTAGGTGACGGCACCAGCACAGCCGGTATTCCAAGAGCAAGTACTTCGGCAATCGTAGTAGCTCCGGCTCTGGCAAGCATCAGGTCACAGGCGGAGTAAGCTGCATTCATATTTTCAATAAAATCAAAAATCTTTACCGATTCGTTCATAAGGCTTTTGTTTTCTTCAAAATAGTTTGTGCCTGTTTGCCAGATCAGCTGAATATCTTTTTCAGCCAAAGCTTTTACATTTTCTTTTACTGCTTTATTCAAAGACTTTGCTCCAAGGCTGCCACCCAGAATTAATAAAGTTTTTTTTTCAGCGGATAATCCAAACTGCTTTAGTGCATCTCTTTTTTCAATCGAACCAAGATTTTGCCTTACCGGATTTCCGGTGCTATGCAAAATGTATTTTCTTTTAAGATATTTTTTTGAATCCTCAAAACCGAGGTGAATTTCTGCTGCAAATCTTTCAAGCAGCCTCGTTGTAATACCCGGATAACTGTTCTGCTCAAGCAGAATCACTTTTGCTCCTAAAACCCACGCCGCCCAGATTGCTGGTCCGGCAGCATATCCACCCGAACCCACAGCTACCGCAGGTTTATAAATAACATTTATTATTAATGACTGAATCACTGATACTATCAGCCTTATTGGAAATAACAGGTTCTGCAAATTGAAATTTCTATACAAACCTTTAATCCATACCGACTTAAACTTATAACCGAGTTTGGGAACGACTTTTCCTTCAATTTTATTTTTTGTTCCTACAAATAAAATTTCAGCATCGGGTTTCATCACCTTAATCTGCTCGGCAACAGCAATAGCCGGGTACAAATGACCACCTGTGCCGCCGCCGGCAAACAGAAACTTATATCCTGTATCACCAGCACTCATACAATTCCCCTATTTATATTATAATTTGAACCAACTTCGATATTACTTTTTTGCCTGATGTGATGCGAAAAGGCAATATTTATAAGTATACCAACACTGATGCAGATAAAAATTAACGATGTTCCGCCGTAGCTTATAAACGGTAACGGCAAACCGGTAGTAGGCAGAATGCCGGTAGTTACTGCCACATTTATAAAAGCATAAAGTGTGATTGAAAGTGTAATTCCAAAAGCCAGAAGCTGCCCGAATTTATCGGTAGCTTTCTTTGCAATAAGTGTTCCTGAAATAAAAAGAATCAGAAAAGATATCAGTACCAGCAGCGATCCGATAAACCCGGTCTCTTCGCCAAGAATTGCGAAAATGAAATCGCCGTAGGCTTCGGGTAGAAAAAGATTGTTTTGCATACTGTTTCCGATTCCAACACCAAACAAACCACCACTTCCAAGACTGTAAAGCGCCTGCTTTACCTGGAAGTTCAGCTCGCCTTCTCCGAAGATTGAAGAAACAAAACTTATTATTCTCGATCTTGAATGAGAATAAATCATTGCAGCAGTTCCGGCCAAAGCACCGCTTATAAGCAGGGAAAGAAAAATATGTTTAAACTTTCCTCCTCCTGAATAAATCATTATCAGCGAGATGAGAATCAGCATCAGGCCGCTGCTTATATTCGGCTGAATCATAATTAACCCGGCAATAACCATTACCCAGATAAATAAATAAAGAAAACCATGCCTGTAGCTGTCAATCAGGTTCATCTTATCCTCCAGCAGTACAGCAAGGTGGATAATGAGAGCAAGCAATGCTACAGCCGCCGGTTGAATTGAAATGAAACCCAGGTTCAGCCATCTTCCGGCTCCCTTGATGTTTGGGGCAAACAATAAAGTAATAAATAGAAGAAAAACCGTAAGGAAGATTACAGGTTTACTGAGCTTTCTGTACATCTCGTAAGGTATGAATGAAAAAACGATTACCAGTAAAATACCAGCAATAACTTTGAACAGGTGAGAATTAAAAAGGTAGAAAACACTATCGAATTTAAATACGCTGTAGGTGCTGCTGGCACTCATGACTATAATGAGTCCGAACAGCATCAAAGCAAAAGAATTGAAGAAAACTATTAAAGCTAATTTTTTCATTATAATTTCTTTACCGCTTCTTTAAAAACATTTCCCCGGTGTTCATAATTATTATACATATCGAAACTGGCACAGGCAGGAGAAAGCAGCACAACCTCCCCGCTCCGGGCTTCTTTTATTGAACTGTTTACAGCATCTTCCATTGTTTCTTTAATTTCTACCTTTACCTGCTGATGAAAGAAATTAAATATTTTTTCTGCCGAAGAACCAATAGCATAAATCTTTTTTACCTTTTTTAACACAAGCTGTTTTATCTGTTCGTAGTCGTTTCCTTTATCCTGCCCGCCAAGTATCAGGAAGAGCGGTTCATTAAAACTCCTGAGAGCATACCATACAGAATCTACATTTGTTGCTTTGGAATCGTTTATAAATCTTATCCCGTCAATTTCACGAACAAGCTCAAGTCTGTGTTCAACACCTTCAAACGTCTGCAGCGCTTTAATTATTCTTTCGTTATCGAGGTTGTAAATTTTAGCTGCAGTAATTACTGCCATAGCATTTGCAAGATTATGTTCACCTCTTATTTTTATATCGGAACGCCTGCATCTGAAAGCTTCAGAGCCTTTTACTCTGAAAATCACTTCGTCGCCCGATGCAAAACAACCGTTACCCTGCTCAGCATTCAGAGAAAAGTAGAATGACCCGCTTTTGTGCGGCTTTAAATATTGTATTGAAGTGGTATTATCGTAGTTAAGAATAAGGTAATCATCTTCCTTCTGGTTTTTGTATACAGCCTGCTTTGATTCAGCATATTTTTGAAGGCTATACTCGTACCTGTTCAGGTGATCCGGTGTTATGTTTAATATGATTGCCGTATCCGGTCTGAACTGATCGATTAAATCCAATTGAAAACTTGAGACCTCTAGAGCGACAAAATCATTTTTGTTAACATCTGCAACCACTTCAGAAAAAGCCAGGCCGATGTTACCTGCAGTGTGAGTTGTAACTCCGCAGTTATTAAAGATATGCGCACACAAATACGTTGTGGTGGTTTTTCCATTCGTTCCGGTTACGGCAATTATTTTACCTTCACAGAAGTGGTATGCTAGTTCAATTTCACTTATCAGCTTAATACCTTTTCCTCTGGCTTTACTAATAACCTCTGAGTTCAGAGGAACACCCGGGCTTACTACCATAAGAGAACATTCATAAACTTTTTCGCTGTGCCCGTTCAATTCGTACTGTATGTTTTCTTTTTCCAAGATCATTTTTGATTCTGACAGTTTTTCTACTGAACCGGAATCACTTACAAAGGGAACTCCGCCCAGTCTTTTAATTAATTTTGCTGCACCCAAACCGCTTTTTGCCGCACCAATTATGCTTAGCCGTTTATCTTTAACTTCCATCATCTTATCTTAAATGAAACAAGACTAACAATAGCCAGGATAATTGCTATTATATAAAACCTTATAACTATTTTCGGCTCAGCCCATCCCATAAGTTCAAAATGATGATGAATAGGAGCCATTTTAAATACTCTTCTTCCCTGCCCGAATTTCCTTTTGGTGTATTTGAAATAAAGTCTCTGGATAATAACCGAAACGGTTTCCAGAAAAAACACCCCTCCAAGAATCGGAATAAAAAGTTCTTTCTTTATGAGCACTGCAAGTATTCCAAATGCCCCGCCCAAAGCAAGCGAACCCGTGTCACCCATAAAAACCTGTGCAGGGTATGCGTTAAACCAGAGAAAGCCGAGCGATGCACCAACCAGGGCGGAAACAAAAACGGTTAATTCTCCGGAACCCGGCAGGTAAATTATATTCAGGTAGTCTGCAAAGATTGCATTGCCGCTGACGTAACTGAGTATAGCCAGGGCAATCATTACTATTGCCACAACTCCGATCGCAAGGCCATCTAATCCATCGGTAAGATTAACAGCATTGGAAGTGGCAGTTACTATAAATATTACAGCCGGTACATACAAGTATGAAAGATCCAGATTAGCATCTTTAAGGAACGGAACAGTAGTTAGAGTATTAAAATCTTTGAACTCGGGTGAAAAATAAATTACCAGACCAACTGCAGCACCTGCCAACACCTGACCAATAAGCTTGTATCTTCCTATTAATCCTTTGGGAAATTTTTTAACTACTTTAAGGTAATCATCTAAAAAACCAACAGCACTCAGCCAGATCGTGCCTGCAAGAATTAGGATTATATATGTACTCTTAAGATCTGCCCAGAGCAATACGGGAAGCACAACTGCGAATACAATAATCAAACCGCCCATTGTAGGAGTACCTGCTTTCGACCAGTGGGACTGCGGCGCATCTTCTTTTTTTACCTCGCCAAGCTGGTATTTACTAAGCAGCATTATAATTTTAGGGCCAAGGTAAAACGCAATGAATAAACTGGTTATTGCCGCAATTGCAGATCTAAATGTTAAAAACCTGAATATATCAAAACCCGGCGGTGAGTAAATATCATTTATGTAATCAAACAGGTAGTAAAGCATCAGCAACCCGCTTTCAGTTTTATCTGTTCAAGAAATTCTTCCATATGCATACCTCGCGATCCTTTTACAAGTATTACCGAGCTGCTAAAATCCATTTTACTTATCTTAAGTGATAATGACTTCCGATTGTTAAAATGAATTGCAGTAATGTCTTCGTCTACCATAAGATTGTGAAGGTGTTTCATTCTTTTACCTATGGTAAACAAAAAATCTATACCTGATTTTCTTATGGTTTCAGCCAGACTCCGGTGCAGAAAAATTTCCTTGCTGCCAAGCTCAAGCATATCACCAAGCAGAAGTATTTTCCTCTTATAAATATTTATTCTGCTCATTTGTTCAATGGCCGCTCTGGTTGAATCGGGATTTGCATTGTAAGAGTCATCAATAAGAATAAAATCTTTAAACCTGATTACATTCATACGTCCGGGGTAACTTTTTAATTTCTTAATGCCTCTCAGCAGTTCACGTTTACTAATTCCAAGTTCCAGAGCAACTGAAGCTGCAGCTAAAAAGTCAGCTGCATTATTTTCGCCATACACCGGAAGCTCCGCTATTATTTTCTCATTACCTTTAGATAATTCTATTACCGGTGTTCCATAACTTGTATAATTTGTTATTTTACCACGCACATCAGCCCGCGAAAAAAAACCATAAGAAACACGGTTACTTCGTTTAACTTTGTAGCTGCTGATAATCGGGTCGTCATTGTTAATAAACACGGTTCCATGGTTTTTAATGGTTTCATCAAATAAAGAAACTTTTTCTTTCCATACACCCTGCTTATTCTTTAAGAATTGAAGATGAGAATTGCCGATATTAGTTATTAAAGCATAATCGGGCGAAATTATTTTAGCTAGATAAGGTATTTCGCCAAAGTGATTTGTACCAAGTTCTGCTACCAGAACCTGGTGCTTTTCGTTAGTATTAAAAATTGTTAAAGGCACGCCGATATTGTTATTGTTATTTGCTTCAGTTTTGCTTACCTCAAACTTTTCAGCAAGAAGTCCGGCAAGCATTTCTTTTACTGTTGTTTTTCCTGAACTGCCTGTTATTGCAACTACTCTGGCATTTAATTTCCTCCTCCAGAGTCTTGCAGATTCGCCCAATGCTAATAACGTATCCCTTACTGAAATAACAGGAACATCTATATTATCGTACTTGTAAAGTTTCCGACGGTTAATTACAACAGCAGCAGCTCCGTTTTTAACGGCATCCGCCACAAAGTCGTGTCCATCAAACCGTTTACCCTTTATTGCAAAGAACAGAGAATTTTTTTTTACTTTCCTTGAATCGATAGTAACATTATAAACCGGTCTGAGCTCATCAGGAGAATAAATAACAGAAGTCGGTATATTAAACAGGTCTTCAATATTCAGCTTCAGTTTTTTCAATTCCTTAGGAGTCTGGTTGCAGTTTCTTTATCTGAAAAATGTTTTCTAACTCCATTTACTTCCTGGTACTGCTCATGCCCTTTTCCGGCAATAAGAATAATTGCATTCTTACCTGCATTTCTTATTGCAGTTTCAATTGCTTCTTCTCTGTTTTCAATTACTTTATAATTGTTTTTAATTATTCCTGATTTTATTTCTTCAATTATTGAATCGGGTTTTTCGAACCTAGGATTATCGGAAGTAATTATTACCTGATCACTTAGTTCAGTTGCTATTTTTCCCATTACAGGACGCTTTTGTTTATCTCTGTTTCCGCCGCAGCCGAATACCGTAATTACAGGGTTTTTACTGCTGCTTAATTTTCTAATTACAAGCAGGGCTTTCTCCAAACTATCGGGAGTATGAGAATAATCTATTACTACTTTTCTGCTTCCGTTTGTTAATACTTCAAAACGCCCCGGTACCTGGGGTGCTGATTTTATTCCCTCTACTATTGCCTCATCATCAATACCGTTTAATTTTGCAACTGCAAATGCCGATGTAGCATTGTAGGAATTAAAATCGCCAACCAAAGAAGTTTTAATTGAATGATCTCTGCCTGAAAAATGAAGATTAAAAGAAGTACCGCTCAGATCATAATTAACATCAGAGATTCTGAAATCAGCCGAAGCAACTGCACCGAAAGAATATTTGGCCGAAGTACTATCTTTTATCAAATCAACGCTGTGCAGGTCATCGGCGTTGTAAATTATCCTTGAATCACCGGGCAGCATATCGAATAATATTTTTTTAGCTTTAAGATAATTGCTGAAGTCTCCGTGAAAATCGAGGTGTTCCGGGGTAAGATTTGTAAACACTGCCGATTTAAAATGAATGTTATGAACTCTTTTAAGTACAAGCGAATGTGATGAAACTTCCATTACTGCATAATCGCAGCCGGCTTGTCTCATTTTTACAAAAATTCTATTTAAATCATTTGACTCAGGGGTTGTAAGCTGCGACTGTATTATTTCTTCGCCGATATAATTCTCAATTGTTCCTATCAGACCGGTTTTGTAGCCGGCTGATTCAAAAATACTCTTTAATATAAAGGTGCTTGTTGTTTTACCGTTTGTACCGGTAACCCCGGTAAGGTTTATTTTCTTAGATGGTTCATCGTAGAAGAAATTGGAGATTTCTGCCATTGCTTTACGCGAATCTGCAACCAGAATTTTTACAGCGCCGGCACTTATTATTAAATCATCGGGTACAAAACTATCATTTTCAATAACGACTGCAGAAGCTTTTTTATTAATTGATTCCTGAATGAAACTGTGCCCGTCTTTTTTAAATCCCTTTATTGCAATAAAAACAGCCCCAGGAATAATTTTTCCGGAATCGTATTCAACAGCCGTAACTTCTATCCCCGCAGGGTTTCCTGCAATCTGAATAACATTTATTTTATTTAATATTTCAGTAAGAAGCATTAGTAGATTCTCGTCCCGTTTAGTGTTTCGTTAGAACAATGGATTTTACAAACCTGGTTTTTATGGATAACCGTACCGGGGCTTATGCTTTGTTTTATAACTATACCTGAGCCTACCAATACATACTTCAATCTAAGCGAATTGATTATTTCCAGCGCATCTTTCATAGTTTGACCTGACAGATCAGGCATTGTATTATTATTGTTAGTATAAACAAACTGATTTTTATTATCTCCTGCCGGCGGTTTTTTCAAATCAACAGCATTTACAAATGTCTGTTCAGTTTGGTTGTTATTTTTCATTTCCGGTTTTGATGAATTTTGTTCTTGCAGGTATTTATCGGGATCAATTTTTATAATTCTTTCTGAAATTTTCTTAAAGACAGGTGCCGATATTTTACCACCATAATATTCCCCCTTTGGCTTATTAATTTTTACATAGCAGACAATTTGTGGTTTATTAACAGGGAAAAAACCAATAAAAGTTGAGTAGTAATCGCTATCAGAATATTTTTTATTAATTACAATTTTTGATGTGCCGGTCTTACCGCCTGCACTCACATGATCCAGCATAGCCAGGCTGCCCGTCCCATTTGTTATCACACTTTCCAGAAGCGTTCGCATTCTTTGCGAAGTTTTTTCGGATATTACTCTTCTCACAACAACCGGAGAATTATCTTCAACTGAATTTGAAACTCTGTCAATCTTCTTTTTAACAATTAAAGGTTGATAGAGGATACCCCCATTTATTACTGCACAAAATGCTGAGGTTAATTGCAACGGGGTAACGGAAATACCATAACCGAATGACAAAAAAGCTTTTGTTAACCCGGACCAATCACCGGGTTTGCTTAGCTTGCCGGCAACTTCGCCGGGCAGTGTTACCGATGTATAAGTTCCGAATCCAAAAGCTCTCAAGTATTCATAACAGGTTTCATCATTCAGGCGCTGAATTAATTTTGATATTCCGATGTTGCTCGATTCTTCCAGGATCCGTTTCACCGTGAGTCTTTCGAATTTATGAGTATCTCTTATGTAAGCATTCCTGAACTTGTAAGTACCGTTCTCTACATTTACAATTTCTGTTTCATTACAGGCATTTTGATCCAGAAGCATTGAAAGAGAAAATGCTTTAAATGTTGATCCGGGTTCATAAACATCTGTAATAGCACGATTCTTTCTTTCAAAATCATTGAACATCCAGTAGAAATTAGGATCGAAATCAGCGATGTTTGCAAGCGCCAGAATTTCTCCGGTGTTAGGATCCATAATTATCCCTGATGCAGATTCAGCTGAATAGAGTTTTATTGCATCTTTTAGCTCCTCTTCAAGTATAAGCTGAAAGTTTTTATCGATGGTAAGACAAACGCTTTTACCGGGAATAGGATTTATGGTCTGTTCATCGGAAACTGAAATTATTTCACCTAAGGCATTTCTTTCAACCAGTCTCCCGCCATTAACTCCGCTCAGATCCTCTTCAAAACTTCTATCCACACCGTCAACTCCGCTGCAATCTTTATTTACATAACCTAATATGTGCGAGGCCAGGCTCCCATAATGGTAAACCCTTGTTGGTACTTCTTTGTAGAAAAGACCAGCTAATTCATAGTTTAGTAATGGTTTCGCTGTTTCGAAAAGAGCTTTTTCTTCGAGGCAAATTGTTTTGCTATTTTTTTTCAGAAGATTAAGGTAGTAATTTTTAGATTTACCCATTGTTTTAGAAAATGCTACGGCAAGCTTTTGCTTATCATCTTTCGATATTATCCTCAGATCCACGTAGAAGGAAATATCATTCCTGTTATAAGCAAGCAACACATTGTTACGGTCAAATATTAATCCTCTTTCAGATTTTATAACTTCAGTATCTACCTGCTGACGCCTTGCAAAGTAACTGAGTTCATCGCTTTTAATTAATTGAATATCAATCAGTTTAATTACCAGAAAGGCAAAAAACAAAAACATTAGTACCGATATAAGTAGTATCCGAGAGTTATTCATGCTACTGGTTTAATTTTTCCGTTACTTCGTTTACCTGAATATTATTGATGATTATTTTTTTACCCTCTTCATTATTTGTACTAGATAAATCCAGTACATCAATAGCGTATTGTTGAATTCTATCCTCAGCCGTTAGCGTCTGATAATGAGCAATCAGATTAACCCCCGTCGATTTCCCGATTCTGATTTCATCTTCCAGAACAGTTCGCTGCCTAATAAGTTCTTCGCACCTAAACCTTAAACCCTGCACTGTAATAAGAATTAAAGTTATTACCAGAAATAACAGCATAACTATAAACACATATGGTTTGGAACTTTTTTTCATATCCGTTCGGCTACTCTCAGTTTTGCACTCCTTGCTCTCCGGTTGAGTTTTATTTCATTTAATGCGGGAGTTACCGGTTTCTTCGTAATGATTTTTAACCTTTGTTCTTTACCGCATCTGCATACTGGCGAATCTTTTGGGCAAACACATTTCAGGCTTTCATATTTGAAAAACTCTTTTACTATTCTGTCCTCCAGCGAGTGATAACTAATAACTACCAATCTTCCGCCTTTTTTTAATACTTTAAGAGAATTTTCAAGAAACGATTTCAGATTATTGAGCTCGTTATTAACATAAATCCTGAGAGCCTGAAAAACTCTCGACAAGGTCTTTGTCTGATATCTCCGGACTGTTACTGAAGATATTATTGCTTTTAGATCTTCAGTTTTGGTTATCTTCTTTATTGTTCTTGCACCGGCAATTGCCCTAGCAATCTGCCGTGAGTTACGCTCTTCACCAAGTTCAAAGATAAGTTCTGCCAGATCGTCTACCGGCAATTCATTAATAATATCCGCAGCGGTTGTTCTTAAATTCGTATCAAATCGGAGGTCGAGATTTGTATTCCGGCTATAAGAAAAACCGGCTGCGGAATCATCCAATTGATAAGAAGATACTCCCAGATCGGCAAACACTCCGTCAAAGAACACAATCGATTCAATTTTCGCAATCACATCAACAAGTTCATAATTAAAGCGGTAAAGTCTGAATCTGTTGTCCTCTGCAAATTTTTTCTTGCAGTATAAAAATGCTTTTTCATCCAGGTCTGCACTAACAAGTGTTCCTTTGTTAGAAAGCTTTTTTAATATTGCTTCGCTGTGACCTCCAAATCCTGCGGTAGCTTCAAAATAATTTCCCGATTTATTAGTTATAAGGAAATCTATACTCTCTTCAAGCAATACCGGGATATGTAATGGCTTCATCCTCCTGCCATTACTTTAGCCGCAATCTCTTCATAAGTCATCGGGCTGGCAGCCAGATAATCATTATATCCTTTTGGATTCCAAACTTCAATCTTTCTTAATGCACCGATTATTAAAACTTCTTTTTCAATTTCAGCATATTCAATTAAGGATTGAGGAACTAATATTCTTGATTGCGAATCCATTTTATCTTCGGTTGCAAATTGAACAAACATTCGTATGAAGCGCTGATCATCGGGTTGAAACTGATTTAATTTAAGAAGCCTTTCTTCAATAATTTCCCACTCATTTAAAGGATATATATCTATACACTTCGAAAGACCTCTCGTCATAACAACAGAATCGTTTGCATCAGGTGAAAAATGCTTTCGCAATTTTGCCGGAATACTGATTCTGCTCTTTGCATCTATTGAATATGTGAACTGACCTTTAAACATTTCCTGATCCTTTTTTTGGGATTTTTCACCACTTTTCCCCACTACATCCCAAAATAATAGAAAATTTTGCAGAAAGTCAAGAAAAATCTTAAATAAAATTTATTAAAGGAAATGATTTATTCGGGATTGGAGAGACTATCGTACTTTAAAAAAGTACTACACGGTTAATCAAATCTAAGTAGCTATACTAATATAGAACAGTTTATCTTTAAATTTGAGAGCTGGTGACCGGAATTGAACCGGTGACCTACGCATTACGAGTGCGTTGCTCTACCAGCTGAGCTACACCAGCATTAACTACAAATACCAGTTAAAACAGAGTATTATTATATTGTTATTAAAAATTAACGCAATTTCTTTTTATGCCTGTTTTTTCTTAATCTTTTTTTTCTTTTATGTGTAGACATTTTATGTCGTTTGCGTTTCTTACCACTTGGCATTTTTTACTCCTGTAATATTGTTTAATGTGATTGTAACAACTCTTGTGCTCTCTTCCCCGCTTCTGAGTTCGGATCAATTTCAACCGCTTTACTCAACCATTCTCGGGATTTTGACAAATCTCCGGCACTCAGATTTACGATCCCAAGATTTAAATGTGCCAACTGATGGTCCGGCTGATACTTTAATGCTTCCTCCATATTTTTAATAGCAGATTGATAATCATTTAGATTAAAATAACATATTCCCAAATCTACCCGTGCATTGGCATCCGACGGTTCTAATCCAATGTATTGTTTATAAAATAAAACTGCTCTATCGAACATCCCGGAATCCTGAAGCAGGTTTGCAAGTTCAATAATTGATATTTTGTCCCCCGGATCTGATTTTATTTTTTCCTCGAGCTCATTAATCGTGCTGAGGTTTGAAAGATTTACACCTGAGTCAGAGGTCGTTTGGTTCAACCGGGATGCATCGCTGTTTAAACCAGAATCAAATTTACCGGAGACCGCCAATAAAATCAGAACGGATATTAAAACCGCTGCAAATATTAATAATGTTTTCTTATTATCTAACTTTTTACTATTTACTTCCTGTGTTTTTTCTTTAACAATTTTTCTGTTTCCCTTTTGCTTTTTTATTCTATCCTTTTTGTCGGTTTTAGATTTAACTATATCTGAACCACTAAAATCCTTTTTTAATTTTGCACCACAAACTGAGCAGGAATAAACGGCAGCCGAGTTGGTTTCACCGCATACCTCGCAAACTATTACTGAATCTAAATCTAAAGCTTCGGGAAAATTTCTTTGGGGATTTAAGTAGTTTATTTCTAAACCACAATTAGGACAGAACTTGTACTGCTTGTCAATTTTAAAACCACATTCGCTACAATAGTTACTCATTTAACTCAGCTGTGCTTTTCTTTTGTTAACATGCTTTGATTGACGAGATCTTTAAAGTCTTTAGAAAATTTAAATGTCGGCACATAATGTTCAGGGACGAAAACGGATTCACCGGTTTTAGGATTCCGTGCCTGACGGGCATTTTTTCTTTTAACGCGGTAACTCCCGAAACCTCTTATTTCAATTCCTTTACCTTCCTTTAAATAGTCAATAACTGTTTTAAAGAAACCTTCAATAATTGCTTCGGTTTCCAATTTAGTTAAGCCGGTGCCGCCGGCAACTCGATCTACGATATCAGCCTTTGTCATTTTTCACCTGTTTTTGATTTAACACTTGTTTTTATAAAATCGGAAAGTGAAATTAGTAAAGTTTAGCCGTAATATCAATTAAAATAGTAAGTTACGACATACACATTTTATTGCTGCATTCGGATCAATTACATCACTTGGATTTACCTCACTATACTGGCCTGGGTTTCCATATATACTAGTTGACTCATAATAAAAGGTAACCGAAAATGTTAGAAGAAAGATATGTTAA
>CAZXGJ010000013.1:3061-56966 GCA_964639955.1 uncultured Ignavibacteriaceae bacterium | reverse complement strand
AACGACCCCTAACCCAATTTTGCTTGGGTTACATTATTTATGAGTCAATGCGTATTATCATACTAAGCTGTCCTTTACTTTCAATTATTGTGCTGAGATGATATTTTTAATATCAATTTCTCTTGATGCTACAAATTATTACATTTAGTAAGAATTCCTTACATAGAAAGCTTAATCAGTTAAGATATATGCTAAATTTCTTTTCACATGCATTTGCTTTGGTATGAAATTGAAAAGAAAATGTTTCCGCTCCTTATGGAAATCTTTACCTTCAATGCTAGGAAAAAGTAATCCTTAATTAAAGTTTAACGCCTTTGCGTCAAAATTGTCATTAAATTATAAATGGCTTATTAAGAGAGGTTCAGATTGGAAGGTATTAAATAATCTGAGAAAATTTTCTATTTGATGGAGTTAAAAAGTTATATTCCGAAATCCCAGGAAATTGTGCCTTGCCTGTAATCTCGTTCTTTAGTTCCAAGTCCCAACTCTGATGGATTTTCTAAATGTACCAGTTCATTAGTTCCGTTAAAATTCCCGGATTCCGATTCCTGCAGTGAATAATATTCAATATCGAAGGGAGTATTTACTTCATCGGTTTGTGAAGTTTCCTCAATCGATTCATCAAATTGCTCCAAATCAGCTTCACTTTTAAAACAGGCGTCTGCTTCGTCTTGATGGTAAATATTGTCAGGCAGAGGAGTATTTTCATCGTATCCCTGCTTTAATTCAGAATTTTCGGTAATTATTCCTTTATTGCTTTCAATGATTTGAGAATCTTCAATATTATTTTCAATAAATTGCCTGTTTAACAAGTCTTCAACAGCATCATTTACATTTTTATATATTCTGAAAATTTTATTTAATGAATTCATCGTCAGGAAGATCTTGGTATGATCTCTTGGTTCAACCAATACAAGCTGTCTTTCTTTCTGCTTCATTTTCTTCAAACTTAATACAAGTGCACCAATAAAGGTAGAATCGAGGTGAGAACAATAACTTATATCAACTACAACGCTACAGTCGGTTAATAATATTAACTCGTTCATAAATTCTTTGAATTCATTGGTGTCGTTAAGAGTTGCACTAACCAGGTTAACAGTTACAACAATTACGTTGCCCCTGTACTCTTTCTCAAATGTTTCCATAATTCCTGCAGCCTCCTTACTAAAAAATCAGTTTATAAGTATTACTTTAGAGGAAATTATTCCTGCCACGATACTATCTCGAATTCACCTGTATTCGGAAATGATGGAGGTGACATATACATTAATCTGTCGTCATAACGGTATCTCTTGGAAAAACCGGATTGGACGCCGCTTTTACCGAAAGTACCAACAGCCTGCCTTGTGTTCTGGATAATTCCTCCTAATAAATTTATGTTACCGCTTATGGGACGTGTGTCATAGTTCTGGGCTCCAAACCCACCTTTCTGGCAATAAATAGATGCCTGAATGTTTATATGGTCGTTATTAACTTTATTATCTGTTATGAAAACATTTTGCTCAGCAACGATCCCAAGTACATCAGAAGAATAAGGATTTTTTAAAGGATCATTTTTAAGAACTATATCATCATCAAGATAAATGGTACCACCCTTTTTCTTCGTGCCATTATATGAAGCTGCTACAGTATATTGTCCTGAAACAGTACCTTTCAACCGTACGAACTTATCTTTTGCAAATATTACACCGTTAGAGGCTAAAGAAGAAGTCAAATAAGTTGAGTCTTTATCTTTATAACCGTAACGGATTTTAACAGAGTCATCTTTAAAAGTTATATATACGGTGTCTTTTGCAGAGTTGAGATATAACCCACCATTCATTGCATCAGTTTCAAGATCAGATAAGCTGTTGGAGGGTAATGGAAGATCTACACCTTTTTCAAATCCACCAAGGAATTTAGGTTCGTTGCCTTTCTTCTTTCCATTATAGTAGATAATATTTTTCTTAATAGTAGCTTTACCATAAAATACAGGATGCCCGGAAGATCTCAAGTTATCCTGGGTATGGAAAGGACCCCAAACAGTATCATTCGAAGTCCACCAGATACTGCTTCCTTCACTGTTTGAGTAATAAGCAAATTTCGAAAATTTACTTGGCTGTAAGGTAACATTTATGGTTTTATTAATCCCTCTGTAAGTTCCTGAAGCTACTATTTTTCTAATATTTTTCGCCTTATCAACAATAAGTACAGAAACATTTAATTTGCCATCCTGAAAATCTACATTTTTAAATCCGGTAGTCCAGGAATCGTCCATAAATATTTCATTAGCTGCAAGATTTGCACCGCTTACAGCAATGTTGTAAGCCATAGATTTGGCATGGTAGTCAATCATGTTATCCACAGCCCGGTTGGATACCGTATTTGAATTATGGCTTGAAACCAGAAATATAGCGCTAAAGCCAAGTACCAGAAATAAAGCTAATTTACCCATTTAAATTCCTCCTTATCGATTTCTCAAATTTCTTGCTGCCAGACGTATCTGCCTCCAGAATGCCGTAGAGTATTCCTGATTGTAAGCGGCAACGTCTTCAACCGTTATATCAATTTTCATTGTATAAATTTCTCTTGGATCAGTTACCGGAAAGTAGATGCTATCTCCCAGCGGGTTAAAGAAAGTTAGACTAAACTGAGTAACACCCAGATTTACACCTACAGGTATTTCACTATTTACAACACGGTATAAAAACCTGTCACGTGGATTTGGTGTAACCAATAGCTCGCTTGGGTCACCAATGTAATAATGCATTGTATCTACTTTACCATCCGATTCTATATCAGTTAAATATTTTATTTCATTCGAATCGGCAAAAATAATTGCATGAGAAGGTACAGGTATTTTATTCCAGTCAGCACAATAGCCAATCCTTCTGAAATCCTCTTCAAGTATCTGAACTACAGTAGAAAGATTCTGCTGGGCTGAAAGTTCAGTACTGCCGTTTAGTGTATTTTCTATAGCGGAATCGTTAACACGGAAAAGTGTAAGCATAATAATTCCACCAATTATAGATGAACCAAGAATATCCATTAAAACATTAAATCCCATTTTCCTTCCTCCTACCTGAAAGACCAATAGCTGAATATAGACGAAGCTACGATTGTATCTCTTATAAACGGACTTGTGACCGTCACATCAATTTTTTTATGCCAGGTTGTCGTTGTTGATTTTGCTAAAATATTTGAAGAAGCCACATAGCTAACAAAACATTTAATATCAAAAGTTGCAGACGGCATTGATGAATCAACCTTTGCGAAACCATTAAAGTCGTCGAAATCATTAAAATATTGATAAGTCTCGCCGGCTTCCGGCCCAAGCTTGGATGCCAGAGTAAGCTCTACTAAACTTGAAACTGAATTTGAATCGGAATGTTCATCAAAAGATTTACTTATAGCTTCTTCAATAATCGATGTTGCCAGCGAAGTTGCCAGAACCCCATATTGTGCCTCATCCCTCAATGTTTCATTAAGCATGTTATTGCTGTTCACCCTTAACATTAAAGTTGAAAGTAACAGCATCGCTCCAATTGAAAGCATCATTTGCCCGGTATTCATCTTTTCTCTCGTTTGTTATTATTTTGTTTCATTTTTCCGGGAGTATTCCACTATGCGTGCCAAACTATTGGCTCTTCAACCAATTTTTCATTATTAACTAAAACAGTTTATAATTGGCATATTTTGGACAAAAATGACGCCGCTATCTTGTAACCAATTGGTATAATTTTTTGAAATGATACAGCTTAATTCACAGATTAACCTGTAAAAAAAAATCAGAATGCGTTTTTTCAATTAAGATTATTAAAAAAAGCCAAAACAAAGATTCTGAGAATCTCAATTTGAAATCAGTTGAGCAAATTGTTGGTTTTATGCCTAATTATTCTATATTTAGAACTAAAATCTTAATCATATAATAATTGGAGGAGTGCAATGGCGTTTTCACTAAACAAAATTATGCTTATCGGCAATCTTGGCAGAGATGCCGAAACAAGGTTTACAACAAATAATGTTTCACTTACCAATTTTACTCTTGCTACAACTCACAGTTATAAAGGCAAGAATGGCGATTGGGTGAACGAAACAACATGGCATAATATTACTGCCTTTAATCTTTCAGATTATTTTAAGGAAAATTTAAAGAAGGGGAAAAAAATTTATGTTGAGGGAAGGCTTAGAAAAAGAGAATATACCGATAAAGATGGCAATAAAAGATTTGCAACCGAGGTAATATCGGATAGAATAATACCACTCGAGCCTTCAAGTGAATCATCGGCAGAAAATTCTGAAACCTCCACATCCGAAAGTGTAGAACCAGCTGTGGATGAAAATGAGGATCTGCCATTTTAAATATATTCGCGGCAACTTCAGAGGATGAATTAACAATTGGAGATTGATTGGTCATTAAAAATTTTTTTACTTGTAATTCTATTAGTTTTCTCGGCTTTTTTCTCCGGCTCAGAAGTTGCTTTCTTTTCATTTAAGCAAAAAAGAATTGAAGATGTTTTTCGCTCTTCAAAACTGATTCTGCGATATACGATTAATTTAATTTCAGCACCGCGCAGACTGCTCGTAGTAATACTTATAGGAAATACTATAGCAAATGTTGCTGCATCTATTGTAGCAGTTACCATCGCAATTGAAATTGCTGCGGAAAATAATTTATCGCTGAATTTTGTTCTTACTTTGCAGATAATAATTCTTACATTAATCATTCTGCTTTTCAGCGAGCTTGTGCCTAAAGTATTTGCAGCCAGATACCCTCAGATTGTGATACGAATAGCTGCTATTCCGCTTTACTTTTTCAGCATTCTAATTTATCCTGTTGCTGAGATTTTAACTGAAACTATAAGATTTACCACCTCGCGTATTAAGCTGGATAAAGCTAAGAGTGCTATCACCGAAAAAGAAATTACTGAACTTGCGGAGATAAGCCAGGAAAGAGGAACCATAGAAGAGGAAGAGCAGGAAATAATAGCAAGTTTTGTAGAATTCAAATCTGTACTTGTTGGGGAAGTGATGACTCCGCGTGTAGACATTATTGCTGTACCTGTTAATTTAAATTTCGATAGTTTAATAAAGACTATTACAGAATCAGGGCACAGCCGTATACCTGTTTATAAGGAAAACCTGGATACAATTACCGGCATCATCTACGCAAAAGATTTAATTTCCTATTTAGGAAAAGAAGATCGTGCACCTGAAGATTTATTATTGAAACTCGCAAGACCTGTGATATATGTTCCCGAAGGGAAAAAAATAAGCGAAATGCTTCATGAATTCCAGGAGAAAAAAACGCATATGGCAATCGTTGTTGACGAATACGGCGGAACTGCAGGATTGATTACTCTTGAAGATATTATTGAAGAAGTTGTTGGCGAGATCTGGGATGAGTACGACCAGGAGGAAGATGCCGTAAAAATAATTTCCCCGAATAAATATCTTGTTCTTGGAAAAGTATTAGTCGAAGATTTTAATGATAAAGTTGGGCAGGAAGTTATTCAAATCAGCCAGGATTATGATACAATAGGCGGTTTGATATTTCACCATTCGGGTTCTATCCCGAAAGAAGGTGAAGTAGTGGAGATGGGAAACCTTAGATTAACGGTTAAGGAAGTTCTTAAAAAAAGAATAAAAAGAGTTGAAATTGAGAAGATTGACTGATGAAAAAAAACTGTTTTATTTACGTGGTTTTCTTTGGGACGATTTTTATAGCTTCTGCAATTTACCTGTTCGAAAATCATTTTTCTGAATTATTTTTGAATGAAGGAAAAAACTATATTATTACCGAACTTGAAACTGATTGGGATGAGGAGTTGTCTTATGTAGCTGACTCTGTTCAGAAAGATTCGCTGAAAGCTTTAGTGAAGGAATTTATTTCACAGTACAAAGAATTTGGCGATATTATCGAAACATCGCAATCAGAAGATATTTTCACTAAAAGTATAATTAATGCGTTCAAAGACAGCATAATCACAAGCCAGGAAATAGCTGACATTACTGATTTACTATTGAAAGTTAAAAATGAAAAACACAAAAGCAACTGAAATAAAGGTTGGTATAACCGTTCTTATTGGTGTAATCTTATTTATTTATATTCTTAGCTGGACTAAAAATTTCTCCCTTTCTTCATCTGATCTGGAATACAAAGTAATGTTCACCAATGTTTCGGGTCTTGAGGAAGGAAATGATGTTACCGTAAACGGTGTAAAGAAAGGTAACGTGATTGATTTTGATGTTTATAAAACCTACGTGATCGTGACGATAAGAGTAACTAATGATGTTAAGCTTAAAAAGGATGCAGTAATTTCACTCGAAATGACTGATTTGATGGGCGGACGTAAAATTGAAATAAATCCCGGCTATTCAGAAGAACCACTTTCTTCTGAAGCCATTCACAGCGGCGAATACAAAACAGATATTTCCGGCTTGGTTGGTCTGTTTAGTGAACTTAAGGATAAGCTCGATAATATTTTAAGAGAAGTATCTATAACTTTATCAGGATTCAATAAAATTGCAGGCAACGATGATTTTATTAACGATGTTAAAAAGTCAATAAATAATTTTAACAGACTTTCACTTAATCTAGAGCAAATACTTTCAGAGAACCGTGAGAATCTGAAACAGATATCGGATAATACTAAAGAAATTACACGGGAAACAAAATCTTTATTATACTCTAACAAAGAATCATTGCAGAATACAATTAATCAGATGAATATTCTCGTCTATAAATCCGATACTCTCATCACTACACTCAACCAGATAGCTCAGGAAACCAAAGAAAGTAAAAATAATCTTGGTAAAATGTTATACAATGATTCACTCTACTTAAATCTCTCAGAAACTATGAACAGACTGAAGCAATTAAGCGAGATTATCCTGTTGCAGATTCAGGATGACGGTATTAAAGTCGATGCCAACATTTTTTGATTTGTGATTGAAAGCGGCAGATAATATATGATAGCTGGTGTTGGAATCGACATAATAGAAATTGAAAGGATTAAAAGAAGCATCGATACTTACGGTTATCGGTTTCTGAATAAAATTTTTACAAAAAACGAAATAGAGTATTGCAATAATAAGTTTAATAAATACCAGCATTTTGCTGCACGATTTGCTGCCAAAGAAGCCATTTATAAAGCTCTGTCATCGGGATGGAATGAAACTTTAAGCTGGATGGATATAGAAATTAAGAATGAGCCTAACGGAATGCCGGTGGTTAAACCTTCGGGCAAACTCAAAGATTTTTTAGCCGGAAACCGCGAACTTAAAATATCAATCAGCCATTCCGATAACTACGTTACAAGCGTTGCTATCGTTTTCAATAATGAAAAATAATCACTGTAATTCTCTTAAACCCCCTGAGTTTAAGCGGGCATAATATCAATTGTAAAAAAGAGTCTATATCCTTAGTTTTTCACCTGAAGTAAAAATTAACATGTAAAAGCTTGTTCAGTAATTTCTATAATATATTCAACTATGCTTCAATAGCCCTGGTTGCAATTTTCCTTGTATTAATGTTTGCTAAGCTGGTGCCTGAAAGCTGGTTTATTATTTTATTATTAATAAGTGTTGGAATTTTATTACTTAGAATTATTTTGAGGATTTATCTGACATTTTCATTAAAAAAGAGTAAAGGAGAATAAGAATTCGAACCCTCGAAACGCACAAATGGCAAGCTTAACGCTAAAGTGCTTATACTCAATCAGAGCTACGAGCCGCTTACAATCTGCAATATTAAAAAGGCAGTTGTTCTGATGTACCTCGGCAAAGCTGAGTTGGTACTAAATGATAACGGTAAAACTATCAGGTCTATGAGAGATGCTTATCCGTGGCCAAGTATTATCCGTTTAAGCAGGTTTGTTAGTGTGCCGTATAAAAAAGTTGTATTAACACGTAAGAATATCTTACGAAGGGACGGGTATAAGTGTGCTTATTGCGGAAGAGGCGATTTAACTTTAACAATCGATCATCTTATTCCAAAAGCAAGAGGCGGTGATGATTCCTGGGAAAACCTGGTAAGCGCATGCACAAGATGCAATAATAGAAAAGGCGACCGGACACCCGGTGAGGCTGGAATGGAATTATCTATCAAGCCATTTAAGCCAAGTCATATTATGTTCCTTAAAAACGTCGTTGGCAGAATTGACGAAAAGTGGAAACCATACTTATATCTTTCGTAGGTTTGTTTTCAATACCTGCACCAATCAGTTTTATATCTTTTTAATTTTATTCATTAGGTTATTCAAAATTCTTATCTATGCTTAAAAAAAGAATTCTCAGTGGTATGCGCCCTACAGGTAAATTGCATATCGGTCATTATGTTGGCGCCCTCGAAAACTGGATACAGCTTCAAAATCATTATGAAAGTTATCATCTTATTGCCGATTACCATGTGCTTACTACAGATTTGTCTACAGAAAGTATTTATGATAATTCTATAGAGATGTTAATAGACTGGCTTGCTTCCGGTCTGGATCCTGAAAAAAGCCCGATATTCAGGCAATCGCAAATTAAAGAGCATGCTGAACTGAATCTTATATTCGGAATGCTGATTACCGTCAGCAGGCTGGAGCGTAACCCCACTGTTAAAGATCAGGCACGCGAGCTTCATATAGAACAAATTATTTACGGACACCTTGGATATCCGGTTCTACAGGCGGCTGACATTTTATTGTACAAAGGAGACGCTGTTCCTGTCGGAGAAGATCAGGTTCCTCACATAGAAATAACCAGGGAGATTGCCCGCAGATTTAATAACCAGTATGGAAAGGTTTTTCCTGAACCCGAACCTTTGCTTACCAGGTTTGCACGCCTGCCCGGTTTAGACGGCAGTGCAAAAATGAGCAAATCATTAGGAAATACAATTCTTTTATCTGATGAACCGGAAGTTGTTAAATCAAAATTAAAAAAAGCTGTTACCGATCCGCTTAAAGTTCGCAAGAACGACCCGGGCAGACCCGAAGTTTGTCTGGTGTTTTCATATCATAAAAAATTTAATGCTGAAGAAATAGCAGAGATAGAGTCGGGCTGCCGATCCGGTAAGCTTGGATGTGTTGAATGTAAGTTAAATTGTTCTGCTAAAATTTCTTCTTTTTTATTACCGATAATTGAAAAGAGGAAATACTATGAGAAGAATAGAGATGTTGTAACCGATATTCTGCTTGATGGTGAAAACAGAGGCAGAAGCGCTGCAGAGGCAACTATGCAGGAAGTAAGAAAGGCTATGAAATTTGGCTGAGTAATGTATAAAGTAAAGCTTAACCAGTTCGAAGGTCCTCTCGATTTGCTTCTCTTTTTTATTAAAAGAGATGAGCTGGATATTTACGACATTCCGATTGCAAAACTAACAAAAGAGTTTCTTGAATATGTAAATCTTATTAAGATGCTCGACCTTGAAACCGCCGGCGATTTTATACTGATGGCATCAACATTAATGCACATCAAAGTAAGGATGCTTTTACCAAAAGAACTGGATGAAAAAGGTGAAGAAATCGACCCGAGAGATGAACTTGTTAAGGCACTCCTGCAGTATAAACGTTACAAAGAAATGGCCGAGGAACTTTCTTTTCTTGAATCATCCTCAAGAAAAATGAAGTTCAGGAGTAATTTTTCAGCAGATATTAAAGAAGTCCCTCACGAGTATGAAACTCTGCTTAAGAATGTTTCTGTTTATGACCTGGCAAAATATTTTAAACTCGCAATCGACCAGGTAAAATACGTTCCGATCCATCAGATAAGCAAAATAAATGTTACTATAGATGAACAAATGGAATACATACTTAATAAGCTGGAAATTACCGATGAAATCAATTTTTTTGATTTAATTAAAGACCTGGATGAAAAAATAAAAATCATTGTTACATTTATTGCCTTGCTCGAGATGGTTAAAATGGGCAGGGTAGGTATAAAAGTATCTAAACAATTAAACGATTTTCATTTATTTAAACTTAAAGATGGATAAAGCTTATTTAAACGTAATCGAAGCCCTCATTTTTTCTTCCGACGATTCACTATCTGCCTCCGAAATTATTAGTGCTATCAAGGGTATCGATGGTGAAGATACTGAAATTAACGCGGAAGAAATTGAATCGGCTGTTGAGTCATTAAATGAAAATTATTCAAAGCAAAATTCTGCTTTCAGAATAAAGAGGATTTCTAACGGTTATATCTTTGCAACAACAGAAGAGTTTGCAAAATACGTGGGTTATTTATCTTCGGAACGTGCTAAACGACGCCTGAGCCAGGCTGCTCTTGAAACGCTGGCAATTATAGCTTACAAACAACCCGTAACAAAACCCGAAATTGAAACAATTCGCGGGGTCGATTCCGATTATATGCTTACTACTCTGCTGGAAAAAAACCTGATAACAATAAAAGGCCGAGCCGAAACGGTTGGCAGACCTTTGCTTTACTGTACTACAGATGAATTCTTAAAGTACTTTGGCTTGGATAATATTTCCGATTTGCCTAAACCGCGAGAACTTGAAGAAATTATGCAGGACGAAGACTTCCTCGAGCAGAAAAGAAAAATTATGATGGCATCCCTCGAAGAAAAGCTTGAAGAATCCATTAAAAAATTACCCGATGAAGATACGGATAAATAAATTTTTAGCAGATTGCGGTATTGCCTCAAGGCGAAAATCCGAAGATTTAATTACAGCAGGCAGAGTTTATGTAAATGATCACCTGGTAACTGATCTGGAGTGCAGAGTGGATACGGAGATTGATTGTGTAACGCTCGATGGGGTAAAGATTAAACCAAAAAAAAATCTTTACTTTCTGCTGAACAAACCAAAAGGTTTTATAACTTCAGTTAAGGATGACCGTAGTAGGAAAACAGTTCTGGATTTAATTAACGTAAAGGAACGAATTTATCCCGTGGGCCGGCTTGACTATGACACAACCGGCTTGCTCTTTCTAACCAACGACGGGGAATTTTCGCAGCTGCTTACTCACCCTTCAAACAAAGTTCCCCGTGAATACGAAGCTAAGCTGGATAAACCATTTTCTGAAAAAGATAAACTAAAGTTACTCAGGGGAATTTACATCGATGGCAAAGCAGGAAAATTTCTCAGGATTTATTTTAATGACGAAGACAACAGAAAAATTGTTAAGGTTATATGTGAAGAGGGAAGGAACAGATTTGTTAAAAGAATGTTCGCAAAATTAGGTTACAGAGTGAAGTCTCTCAACAGGTTGAGCTATGCAGGCATTAAGCTCGATGTGCCGCCCGGAAAATTCCGGAAACTAACACCAGGGGAACTGCAGCTTATTAGGAAAAAATTTTCAAATTGAATTATTACCGGAGGTACAGTGGATAATATTCAAACAGATATTAATGTTCTTATTAAAAGAAGATATGAAGAACTTGATGAGCTGAAAAAAATGGGTATCGAACCATTTGCTTATTCATTTGATGTTAACAATTACTCCGAGGAAATTAAGAATCGTTTTGATGAACTACTTGATAAAGATGTAAAAATCTCAGGCAGAATTATGACGATCAGAAGAATGGGCAAAGCTTCATTTGCACACATTGCAGATAGCAAAGGGCGCATCCAGATTTATCTTAAAAAAGATGACTTAGGTGAAAGCTACGATGCTTTTAAGCTTATGGATATTGGCGATATAATCGGTATAAATGGATTTGTATTTAAAACAAAAACCGGTGAAATATCAGTGCATGTAAAAAAACTTACACTTTTATCCAAATCGCTGAGACCGCTTCCAATTGCAAAAGAAGCAGAAAACGAGCAGGGTGAAAAAATTATTCACGATCAGTTTGCTGATAAAGAATTAAGATACAGGCAGCGCTACGTTGACCTGATAGTAAATCCTGATGTAAAAAAAGTTTTCGTAACCAGATCCCGGATTGTAACATCGGTAAGAAATTTCCTTGATGAAAAAGGTTATCTCGAAGTGGAAACACCAATTTTACAACCGCTTTATGGAGGAGCTGCTGCAAGACCATTTATTACACATCACAACACTCTCGATATAGATTTGTACCTGAGAATTGCAGATGAGCTTTACCTTAAACGGCTTATAACCGGTGGCTTCGAAGGAGTTTACGAAATTTCAAAAGACTTCAGGAATGAAGGGATGGATAAATCCCATAACCCTGAATTTACTATGCTTGAACTTTATGTTGCTTATAAAGATTATAACTGGATGATGGATTTCGTTGAAGATATGTTCGGCAATATCTGCAGCAATGTATTCGGAAAAACAGAATTTAAATACCAGGGCAATGATATTGTTTTTAATCGTCCCTGGAAAAGAATTGATTACGTAGGTGCCATTAAAGATAGAACCGGGGTTAATGTTGTAGCTGCTTCATTTGAAGAACTTATAGATTTAGCTAAAAGTATCGGCATCGAAACATCTTCTATTACAGCTAAATCAAAGCTTATCGATGAAATATTCAGCCAAAAAGTTGAACCGGATTTAATTCAACCGACATTTGTTATCGATTATCCTTTAATATTATCACCGCTGGCAAAGAAACACCGCAGCAAAGAGCAGCTCGTTGAAAGGTTTGAAGCTTATATTGCAGGAAGAGAAGTTTGCAACGCATTTTCAGAGTTAAACGATCCGATAGACCAGAGAACGAGGTTTGAGGAACAGCTTAAGCAGAAGAATGCCGGAGACGAAGAAGCTCACCCTGTGGATGAAGATTTTCTCCGGGCAATGGAATACGGCATGCCCCCTATGGCTGGTCTTGGAATCGGAATCGACCGGCTGGTAATGCTGTTTACCGATCAATCTTCAATACGTGATGTAATATTTTTTCCCCAGATGAAACCTGAAGCTAACGACTGATTTAAGTTAATTAAAATTATTTTGGCTTAACTATTATGACTGAACATCAAATAATTTGATGATTATGAATTTAACCCGGAGTTTGAATGGATAATAAAATAAAAATTCCTTTGCTGATTATTTTATTTACGGCAGGCATAGTGCTTGGTATACAGCTTGAAAAAATTCTTTCAGGCGATAAGATGCAGGATGATTTGCAAAAGCTTAACGATGTTCTGTCTTACACTAAGAAATATTATCTGGAAGATGTTGACACACTCAGACTGGTTGATGCGGCAATTAATGGTATAATGGATGAATTAGATCCCCATTCGTTTTATATACCCTCCGATGATTTTACATCAATTGAAGAATCTTTCCGCGGTGACTTCGAGGGAATCGGTATAGAATTCCAGGTAGTTAACGATACTCTTACGGTTGTTGCACCAATTTCCGGTGGTCCGAGTGAATCGCTCGGAATTTTACCGGGAGACAGGATATTGAAAATTGAAGATGAGTACTGTATTGGAATTACTAATGAAGAAGTAAGACAGAAGCTCAGAGGCAAAGCAGGCACAAAAGTGAAAATTTCTGTATTTAGATCGGGAGTTCAAAATCTAATTGAGTATGAAATAATCCGGGACAAAATCCCTATTTACTCTGTTGATGTAAAACTTATGCTTGACGAAAAAACAGGATATGTTAGCGTTTCCAGGTTTGCCGAAAATACTTTGGATGAATTACAAGCTGCACTTATAGAATTAAAAGAATCCGGGATGAAACAGTTGATTCTGGATTTAAGAGGAAATCCGGGCGGTTACCTGAGCCAGGCAGTTGATATTGCAGACCTGTTTATAGATGGAAAGAAAAAAATTGTTTACACTAAGGGTAGAAGGGAAGATACAAATGAAGAATTTTTTGCTTCCGTTCCGTCAGCTTATGAATCTATCCCCCTGATTATTCTCATAAATCATGGCAGTGCCAGTGCAAGTGAAATAGTTGCGGGTGCTGTGCAGGACTGGGACCGCGGGCTGATTGTTGGTGAAACTTCTTTTGGTAAAGGACTTGTGCAAAGACAATTTACTCTTTCAGATAATTCCGCAATCAGATTAACCATTTCAGAGTACTATACCCCTTCGGGAAGATTGATACAAAGGGATTATAAGAATAAAAAAAATCTTGAAGAATACTATAACGGTATTACTGATAATGAAAACGATGCTCAAAATATTAACCATGAGGTGGAGAAAGACAGCACTAAGGTCATCTATAAGACCGAAGGCGGAAGAAATGTCTTTGGTGGTGGAGGAATTACACCTGACTTTATAATAAAAACAGAATCGTTATCCGATTATACAAGTGAATTGCTAAGAAATAATATTTTTTATCAGTATACACTCAACTTTATCGGGTCTCAGGGCAGTAGTTTAATCAACATTTATGGAAATGATCTTAAGAAGTTTAACAGCGATTTTTATTTTTCAGAAAGTGAGTTATCAAAATTTGCAGCATTTGCCCAATCTAAGGGGGTTATATTTAATTACGCAGATTTTAGAACCGATTTGGAATATATTGCAGCAAGACTTAAAGCACAGCTTGCACGTAATTACTGGAAAAATGAAGGCTGGTATACTGTAATTTTATCTGTAGATAATCAACTTAAAGAGGCACTTAATTTATTCGACGAAGCAAAAGAACTTGCTAATCTAAAGTGATAAACCAATTAATAAAAAAATTATCCGCCTTTTGTTTATTGTGGATCGTAGCATTCAATCATCCTTATTCTCAAAGTAATATAAATTCACAAATCCTAACTGATGATTACTCTCTGGACATTGGCGAAGAGTTAACTTACATTGTAAAATATGCTTTCTTTAACCTTGGCGAAGTAAAATTTAAGATAACCAAAAAAACTATGATTGAAGGTACACCGGTTACCGAAACGATTGCTTATATGGATTCATATGAGGATCTGCCATTCATAAGCCTGCACCAAATTTATTACAGCTATATTAATGATCGATTCCTGCCTGTTAAATTTTTAGGTCTGATGCTTGAAGAAGACACAAACTTTGTCAAATATATTTTCAGAAGCGATTCAGTTATTGCTATTCAAAAAGGAAATTATAATACAGGTAGAATACGATTCGATTCAACAGCTTTAGTCAATAACCATTTTCAGGATGGTCTTTCTATTCTTTATTATACCCGAAGTCTGTTAAATAATAAGGGAACAATTAATATCCCTTGCTTTGTTAATGAAAAAGAAGAAACAACTACCATTAATATTTATAAAGAAAATGTACCGGTTGAGATTGACGCTGTTGATTATGAAATAGATTGCAAAAGAATAGATGGTAAAACAGATTTTGTAAGTGTTTATGGTTTAACAGGTCATTTTGAAGGCTGGTTTACCAACGATGAAAAAGCTGTCCCTGTTCTTGCAAAAATGAATGTAATTATTGGAAGTATTACCCTGGAATTAATTAAATGGAAAAAAGAAGGTTGGAATCCTCCGAAGTATACAGACTGAACATCGATAAATATTTATATCCGTATCTCGATTTTTTCCCGGAAATAGGCAAGGAAGTTTTTCTTGCACCCGGTGTAAAAATAATAGGGAATGTAAAAATCGGTAACGGATCAAGTATCTGGTATAACTGTGTTGTAAGAGGTGACGTACACTATGTTAAAATCGGTGAACTTACAAATGTTCAGGATTGCTCTATGCTGCATGTAACCAACGGTAAATTTCCGCTTAACATTGGAAACAAGGTTACAATTGGTCACTCAGTATCGCTGCATGGCTGCACTTTGATGGACCAATGCCTCGTGGGGATCGGAGCCGTTGTGCTTGATGGTGCAGTAATTCAATCAAATTCAATGGTAGCTGCAGGTTCCGTTGTAAAACAAAATTTCACTGTGCCAACCGGAAAACTTGCAGCCGGCGTTCCGGCCAAAATAATCCGCGATTTAAAAGAAAATGAAATCAGGGAAATTGCCGATAGTGCTTTAAGGTATAAAGAGTATAGCCGAATAACTGTTAATTCACTTATCAAATCAGGGAAATTTTAAGTAACCGGATTCATCGCAAAACAATAAAAAAGAGACTATTGGTTAAGAACTTACACGTCTGCTCAATTGATCCATCTATAAAAAAGCGCGAAGTGCATAATCTTGTTGCATCCCTGAAAAAGCATTTAAATTTTAACATTTCAGCTTTATATATCAATTTCATTTCTTCCGGTGAACTCCTCGAAATAAACCGCAAATATTTAAAGCATAACTATAGAACAGATGTAGTTACATTTAATTATTCTTACGAAAAAAGTATTGATGGTGAAATCCTGGTCTCGGTCGACGATGCAAAAGCTAATGCCGCCAGATTCAAAGTTACTTATTCAAGCGAAATTTCAAGGCTTATTATTCATGGTATACTGCATATACTGGGTTATGATGACAGAAGAAAAAAAGACCGGATTTTGATGAAAGAATTTGAAAAAGAGTTGCTTAATAAGAATAAATTTGTTTTATTCGCAGGTAGATAAGATATACTATGTGTATTGATGGCAAAATTTTACTGGCTGATACAATTTGTGTTTTAGTTAAGTTCTAATTTCATTATTAAGGTGAAGCAAATGTATCGATGTATAATTGAGCGAAGGGATAAGTGTTGCGCCATTCATATTAAACTCTTAAAGCATACCCAAAGTTAAATTCCGGATACAAATGAAAATTGAAAATATTATCAGTCTGTTTATTGATTACTTCAGAGATGTAAAAAGATATTCACCAAATACGGTACGTGCTTACAAGACTGATCTGGAGGATTTTAACCAATATTGCCGGAGTTTCGATAAAAACGAATTGACATCAATCTCAGACAGGTTTTTGCTTTCGTACTTAAGACAAACTAATGAAAAAAAAGTAAGCAAGTTAACACTTATAAGAAAACTATCGGCGTTAAGAAGTCTCTTTAAGTTTGCTTATAATGAAGGAATAATCAAACACAATCCTGCAATTTCTCTTCGGAACCCAAAAGCACCAACAAAATTACCTGAGATTGCAGCACAGAATGATATTCTTAAGATTTACGAATTGTCTTTGCAAAATGACAGAACTCCATATCTGGTTATGGTTATTTTCGAAATTCTTTACGGCAGCTCACTTCGTGTTTCTGAATTGTGCAACCTGACCTTAAAGGATCTTGACCTCGAAAAAAACAATCTCCGCGTTTTCGGAAAAGGATCCAAAGTAAGAATCGTTCCCGTAGGTAAAAAATCTAGAAGCATTATCGAAAAATATTTAAGCATTTATCCACCGAAAAATTCTAATTCACCTTTAATCCGGACACGCAAGGACATAAAACTTTACCCTGATTATGTATACCGGATAGTTAAAAAGTACTTGAAGGAAGCAACAGATCTTAAAAAATGCAGCCCGCACATATTAAGGCACAGTTCTGCCACACACATGCTGGATAGGGGAGCTGACCTGATGGCAGTTAAGGAAATTCTTGGTCATAAAAATTTAAGAACAACACAGGTTTATACTCATGTTAGCATAGAACGATTAAAATCGGCGTATAAAAAATCACATCCTAAATCTTAATTGGAGGAAACAATGAACGTAACAATAACAGCGCGTAAGTTCAAAGCGAGGGAAACACTTAAAGATTTTGTTAATGCTGAAGTTCAGACGTTGGATAAATATAATGATAGTATTCTTGATGTTGATGTTGTACTGAGTTACCAGAACTCCAGAGACAGCCTTAAAATTGCCGAGATAACTCTGCACATACCAGGGCGAACATTCTTTGCAACTCAGAAATCAAACGACTTTGAAAAATCAGTTAGCTCCGCTGTAGAAAAACTTATAAGGCAGCTAAAAACTTTAAAATCCAAAAGAAATAAAAGGTTAAAATGATCGACATAGATAAAAAATCAATCTCGAGAAACGAATTCATAACTGTAGATTTTTTTTACAAGCATGCAAAACGGATTGGCAAGCTAACTTTATTTTCACAAAATGCCGACCTAAATAAAAAAATAACAGATCCGAATTTACACAGACCGGGTCTGGCACTTGCCGGATTTGTAGATCTGTTTTCTTTCAAGCGTATACAGGTATTTGGCAATACCGAGAATTCATACCTCAATAAACTTCCAGATAAAGATCAGTCAAATTCATTGGAAACTATATTCAAGTTTGAAATTCCCTGTATAATACTTACCAATAACATACAGCCTTCTGTAAATTTAATTGAACTTGCAGAGAAATACAGAGTGCCAATTATGGGCTCTCCCTATTCAACTACCAAGCTCGTTTACCTGATGAGTGATTTTCTTGATGACCAATTTGCACAGCGTGTTACTATCCACGGTTCCTTTATTGACGTTTACGGCGTAGGGATTTGTTTTGTAGGTAAATCCGGGATTGGAAAAAGTGAAGTTGCGCTTGATCTGGTTGAACGAGGACACAGATTAGTAGCTGACGATGTAATTATACTTACAAAAAAGGGCGAAGGAATTCTAATGGGTTCCGGAACTGAACTTGGAAAACACTTTATGGAAATAAGAGGTCTTGGTATAATTGATGTTCAGAGCATTTTTGGTATCCGGGCAATAAGATTTCAAAAACGGCTTGAAATAGTTGTTGAGCTTGAGGTCTGGAAAGACAGCGAAGAATATACACGCACAGGATTGGATGAATACACTGTTGTCATTTCCGAAGTTGAAATACCCTATATTAAACTGCCGATCATTCCAGGTAAAAATATTACTGTTATTTCGGAAGTTATAGCACTCAATTACCTCTCAAAACATTATGGCTATGATGCTGCAAAAATCTTCCAAAACAGGCTTTCAGAGCGCATTAAGGATAAAAATTCAAACACCCAAAGATCAACTGACTATTTTGAACATGACTTTGAATAATTGAGCTAATTTTGCTTGACTGGAGAGAAGTATTTAGTTAATTTTGCGGCGTTGTGGTATGAAAAAATATTTCTACTTTTCGAAATCCAGCCTTAAATTTATTGAAATTAAGAACTTCAAAGCCAAAGCAATTGCAGTTCTTTCAGGGGCTACTTTTGTTTTGACTTCATTATTCGTTATTGCTTACTTTTTTATAGGTAAGTACTTTGATACTAATCTTACAAGTGCTGCTCTTAAATCAGAAAACGATGAATTAAAAAATAAACTGAAAGAAATTACCCATTTATATAAGAATCTGCATACCCGAATTGACAGCCTTTCGTTTTTAAATTCTGAGCTTAGAGTTGCAGCCAATCTCGAGCCAATATCTGATGATGTAAAGCTTCTCGGTATTGGAGGCAGCGATGAATCTTTATTTAATAATTCATTTATTACTGACTCGGAACTTAATGAAGCACTTGAAACTGTTGATGAGATGATTAGAAAATTCAATTTTGAAAAGTATCAATTCAGCAGAATAAAAGAAAAGATGGATTTAAATGAAGAATTATTTAAATGTATCCCTGCCATTAAACCTACTCACGGAAACTATTCGATTAATGGATTCGGGATGCGAGTGCATCCAATACTGGGTATTAAAAAATTTCATAACGGCCTGGATATTAACAACAATTACGGTACTCCGGTATATGCACCTGGCAATGGCAAAGTGATAAGCCTGGAAAGAAGAAGCGGCTTTGGTTTGGTCATAGAAATCGATCATGGCTTTGGTTATAAAACTATCTTTGCTCATTTATCCTCGGCTTTTGTAAAGCAGGGTCAATCCGTTAAAAGAGGAGATATAATAGCCAAGTCGGGCAATTCGGGTCTATCTTCCGGTCCGCACCTTCATTACGAAGTTCACCACAATGGTCAGTCTCTAAATCCTGTTGATTTCTTTTTTGATGACTTAAATTATTTTGAAACTTTAACTGTAAAAACATCTCCATCTGAGTAAGTAATATGATATGGACTGTTGAATTAGCCGCTTATTTGGATGATGCACCATGGCCGGCAACAAAAGAAGAACTAATTGAATATGCTGACAGGATTGGTGCCCCCTACGAGGTCATTGAAAATCTAAAAGAACTGGAAGATTCAGATGAACCTTACGAGTCTATTGAAGATATTTGGCCTGATTACCCATCTGACGAAGACTTCTTTTATAACGAAGACGAATTTTGATTTCACCGATCACTTTCCCAATTCATGAACCCCTTTTTCGATGAAATCCCGGGACAGCAAAAAGCAAAAGAAATTCTTGAAGGATTTTTAACTGCTTCAAAAGTACCACATGCATTGCTATTCTCGGGTATCGATGGTGTAGGAAAAGAATTTCTTGCAATTAATTTCGCCAAAAGTCTTGTAAATTATTCTTTTAAAAAATCATCTGCAGATAAAATTATTTCGCAAATCGGAAATCTTGCTGAACCATTTGTTAAATATATATTTCCATTACCGCGCGGAAAAAATGAAACGGATAACAGTTCACCTACTGAAAAACTAACCGCCGACGAATTAGAAATATTGAAGGAACAATTAGCACTCAAAATAAAGAACCCTTATCACAAAGTAAGCATTCCGAAAGCCAACAATATAAAAATTAATAGTATTAGGGATATTAAAAGGTTTTTAGTGCTTGATTACAGTGATGTAACTAATAGGTTCATCATTATAGACCAGGCTCACCTTATGAACGAAGAAGCACAAAATGCTTTGCTGAAAAACCTGGAAGAACCTCCGGAAAATAGTATCTTTATTTTATGCACATCCCAGGATTTCAGGTTGAGGCCTACAATTGTTTCAAGATGCTGGCAGATCAATTTTGATCCTCTTTCCGAAGAGAACCTTGCTCAAATACTTAAGAAATATTTTAATATATCTGAAGATGTAATCGAAGCTGTTACACCATTTGCTGAGGGTTCAGTGCAAACAGCCCTTCAACTTATTGGTATGGATATTTTTAAGTTTAAAGAGAAGACAATTTCAATACTTAGATATGCATTCGGAAGAAAATTTAACTCGGCATTCGAGGAAATTAATAAATTATGGGATGAACAAACTATCCAAGGTTTTAATACTCTTATAAAAATGATATTGACATGGTTAGTCGATTTGCAAAAACACCGGTTCAATCTGAACCAGTTCTTCTTTAAAGATTACCGGGAAACTCTTGACAAGTTCAATTCTAAATTTCCGAATGCCGATTTGAATCTTATTTCCAGAAATCTTGATCGCTTATCTGCATTAACCAAAAATAATATTAACCCTGCGCTTTTAACGGCAAGTCTTGTCTTCGAACTATCTTCCTTAACATCTAAAAAATAATTTTAACAAATAATTTTAGAAGCTGATTCTTAACAATTAAATTCTTAATTTTAATTGTAAACAATAAAAATTTTTTACAGGTATTATGAAAAAAATTGTAATTACATCAGCAAAAAGAACCGCAATCGGATCTTTTGGAGGTTCACTCTCAGCATTTACAGCTGCTCAACTCGGGAGTTTTGCCATAAAGGGAGTATTAGATGATTCTAAAACAGAACCCGAACAAATTGACGAAGTAATAATGGGAAATGTCCTGACCGCAGGAACAGGTCAGGCACCTGCAAGGCAGGCGGCATTATTTGCCGGGCTGCCGGAAAAAACAGAATGTTTGACCATCAATAAGGTTTGCGGCAGCGGTTTAAAAGCTGTTATGCTTGCTCAGCAGACCATCGAAACAGGAAATGCCGAAGTTATAATTGCGGGCGGGCAGGAAAGTATGAGCAACACCCCATACCTGCTTGATAAAGCCCGTAATGGTTACCGTTTGGGACACGGTCAGGTTTTAGATTCTATAATAAAAGATGGACTCTGGGATGTTTATAACAACGTTCATATGGGTAATTGCGCTGAATCCTGTGCGAAAGATTTCAACTTTAGCAGAGAAGAACTGGATAATTTTGCTATCGAATCTTATAAAAGAGCACTCGAAGCTCAAAAATCCGGAAGATTTAAAGATGAAATTGTTGAAGTAAAATCCCGGATAGGTAAAGAAGAAATAATCATAAAAGATGATGAAGAACCTGCCAAAGTAAAATTTGATAAGATTCCTTCCTTAAAACCTGTGTTCGATAAAAATGGAGTTGTGACAGCGGCAAATGCGTCAAGCATTAATGATGGTGCTGCCGCATTATTGGTTATGAGTGAAGATAGAGCCAAAGAGACAGGACAGAAACCATTGGTTGAAATTGTAGCTCAGGCATCAGCTGCAAAAGCCCCGGTTGAATTTACGACTGCTCCAGCCGATGCAATAAACAAAGTTTTAAATAAAGCTGGTTTAAAAATAAATGATATAGATTTATTTGAGATTAATGAAGCATTTGCTGTTGTTTCGCTGGCAAACAATAAGCTGCTCGGTCTCGACCCTGCTAAAGTGAATGTTAACGGAGGAGCAGTTGCTTTAGGGCATCCTATTGGGGCAAGTGGCGCAAGAATATTAGTTACGTTAATTCACGAGATGAAAAAACGTAATTCCACTTATGGTCTGGCATCTCTTTGTATTGGCGGGGGAGAAGCCTCAGCAGTAATAATTAAAAATTATAAATAACTTATAGGGGTAAATATGGAAATAAAAAAAGTAACTGTAATTGGCGGTGGCACGATGGGTAATGGGATTGCCCACGTTTTTGCTCTTAAAGGATTTGAAGTAAATCTTGTAGATTTAACCGATGATCTTCTCAATCGTTCGGTTGCAGCAATCACTGCCAATCTCGAACGACAGGTTAAAAAAGAAATCATTACTGAGGCAGATAAGAATACAGCACTGGCAAGAATAAAAAAAATTACCGGTGTTGAAAACACTCCAAAAGATTCTGATCTTGTAATTGAAGCAGTATTCGAGAACAAACAAGTTAAAATTGATATTTTTAAGAAGTTAAATCCTATAATTAAAGCCGAATCGATATTTGCGACCAATACTTCTTCTATTTCGGTAACTGAACTATCAACAGCATCCAGACCTGATAAATTTATTGGTATGCACTTTATGAATCCTGTACCGGTTATGAAACTAGTCGAAATAATTCGCGGGTATTCTACTAGTGATGAAACTTTTAAAACCATTAAAAACCTGGCAGAAAAATTAGACAAAGTTCCAGTTGAAGTTTTCGATTATCCGGGATTTATTTCTAACAGGGTACTTATGCCTATGATAAATGAAGCAATATTTGCCTTGATGGAAGGTGTAGCTTCAGCGGAAGATATAGATACGGTAATGAAATTTGGAATGAATCACCCGATGGGCCCGTTAACACTCGCAGACTTTATAGGCCTGGATGTTTGTTTGGCTATTATGGAAGTTCTTCACAATGGATTTAACGATTCCAAGTACAGGCCTTGTCCACTGCTGAAGAAAATGGTAGCAGCAAATAAATTAGGAAGGAAAAACGGTGAAGGATTTTTTAAATATCAAAAGTAACTAGTTTAATTTGCAAAAGGAAAGAAGTAATTATCTACTTAACAGCTTGAATCGGGCAAAAATTATCCGGGAACATATTCAATCCTGGATAGCTAAAATTCCTTTTCCTGACTATACAATTTTCAGTTTTTTTGCGGTCATTGTCGGAGCAATAACAGGGCTGGCCTCTGTATTATTTCATAATGCAATTGAATTTTTCAATTACTTTTTCTTTGATCAAACAGCCGGAGGCTTATTCTTTTTAGGTGCGGCTGTTGTCATAGTAATTCCAGCAATTGGAATGCTAATCCAGAGCATAATGATATTAATATTTCCTGATATTTCTGAGAAAAGGGGAGTAGCCGAAGTAATTAAAGCTGTTGCAATCAGAGGCGGATACATTCCGCTGAGTACTACAATCTTTCACTTCATTGCACCCGTAATTTGTATCGGTTCCGGAGGTACTGTTGGCCCTGAAGGACCTGCAGCACAACTCGGAGGAGGAATTGCAAGCAAATTCGCTAACATTTCCGGGTTATCAGATTCCAGACGAAGAATGTTTACGGCTGCCGGTTCCGGAGCTGCGATTGCTGCAATTTTCAATACGCCTTTAGCCGGTGTATTTTTCGCACTCGAAATAATTTTGCTAAACGACTTTCACACACCAACCTTTTCAGCTTTGATCCTAGCCTCTGTTAGCTCCAGCGCAATTTCGCGGGTTCTCCTTGGAAACAAATCAGTTTTTTATTTCGATTCGCCTGTTCTTGGCGGCTACGAAACATTGTACTGGTATATTATTTTTGGAATTGTTGTAAGCATTGCAGCCATATTATTTGTTAAGTATTCCGGATTCATCGATTCGTTTATCAAAAACAAAATTTACAAGTACGGATTTCCTAAATGGATTTTAATGATTGCAGTTGGTTTGATTGTTGGATTAAGCGGATTTTTCTTTAAAGATATTTTTGGAATTGGATATAGCGGAATTAATAATATTCTTGCCGGAAATCATATTTGGAAAATTGTAGGGGTTTTGTTTTTACTAAAGTTTCTTCTCGTACCATTAGTTTTATCCTCGGGAGGATTTGGCGGAATATTTGCACCTTCATTGTTTATGGGTGCCTGTGCCGGATATTTGTTCGCTATTTCTGCCAATACTTTTTTAAACGTGAATCTGGACCCCACAACTTTTACTTTGGTTGGTATGGGCGCTATGCTCGGAGGAATTAATACAATTCCGATTACGTCGATACTGATGATTTTTGAAATGACCCAGGATTATACTTTTATCCTTCCATTAATGCTGGCCGTAATCATCAGCACAACATTAACAAGGGTCGTACTGAAGAAGTCGGTTTATATAAAGCATCTCGAAGAACAGGGATATCAGATTTCGGAAGGTAAAGAAATTAACTTACTCCAATCAATACGCATAAATGAAATCAGGTTAGCAAATATTGAGTTAATTCCATACGATACAAAACTTCCTGAGCTGATAGCAAAGATGATAAAAAGCACCAGTGATACCTTTTACGTTATTGATAAAGACCGGAGGATTACTGGAGTGATTACAGAAACAGAGTTGAGACCCATAATGATTGAGTACGATACCGTTAAGGAAGTACTGATAGCCAGCGATGTTGCTAGACCACAGGTGATTTCTGTAAAAGCTGAAGATGATCTCGACTACGTATTAAAACTCTTCAGCAAATGGAATGTTGACCAGATACCAGTAATTGAGTCGAATAAAGGATATAAAATCTTAGGTGCCGTAACCCGGCAGGAAATACTTTCAGTTTATAATCGTGAGAGCCTTAAGGCAAACCTTGCCGATGGTCTGTCGAAAGAACTAAAGTCTATTCAAAAAACATCGCTGTCATCTGTAGCTTCCGGTTACTCAATTGTTGAACTGCCTGTAAACCGGAAATTCATTGGTAAGAGCCTGGCGGATTTAAAATTAAGAAACAGATTCGGTCTGGAAGTACTGATGATTAAACAATCAAAAGAATTCTTTGACAATAATTCGGAGCAAGAAAAAATTATAACGTCTGATCCTTATTACCGGTTAAGAGAGCATGATAAACTTGTATTGTTTGGATTGGACGAAAACATAGAAAACTTCCGAAGCGAAGAGTAAAATAAATACGTGATAATGTATCTTATGTAAACTTATAAATACTCTGCTTATAAAAGTTTTACTAACTTTAGATAAATGTAAACGACCAACACGATGAGCAAAAGCCAGAAGATCGGGCTGCGTTTATATCTTTGAATCTTTCTCTGTCTCTGGAAGCCAAGTTTTCTTTTCTTTCGTTCTTTTTCATCAGATTCAGGATTATAGAATCTTGGTATATACTCAAAAATTCTATGGCGAGGTCTTTTAAAAAACATTATTCTGCTAAATATTAGTTTTTGTTGAAAAGGGCATCAACAAACACAACAGGGTCAAATGGCTGTAAATCGTCTATCTTCTCGCCAACACCGATGAATTTTACAGGAATTTTTTGCGAATTACAGATTTGAAATACAGCTCCGCCTTTTGCGGTACCGTCCAGTTTTGTAATTATCAAACCACTAATTTCTGTTACTTTAGAAAATTCATTGGCCTGAATAACTGCATTTTGCCCAACTGCAGCATCAAGTACCAATAGAGTTTCATGGGGAGCACCCGGCATAGCTTTATCAACTGCTCTCCTTAATTTTGCCAGCTCGTTCATTAGATTAATTTTATTATGAAGCCGGCCTGCAGTATCTATAATAACAACATCGTAATTTTCAACAATTGCTTTTTTAACTGCATCAAATGCAACCGATGAGGGATCAGCACTACTTTTTGGCTGAAGAATGTCGGCACCTGCACGGACAGCCCAAATATCCAGCTGCTCACCGGCACCTGCTCTGAATGTATCAGTGGCTGCAACAATAACCTTTGCGCCACCAATCCGGAAAAGGTAAGCAAGCTTTCCGATTGTTGTGGTCTTCCCTACTCCGTTTACACCAATAATCAGGATTACAAATGGTTTAATTAATGAGTTATAATGTGAACTGTTACCTTCACCATTAATTCTGAATATTCCACTTAATTCCTTTTTGATTTCTTTGATGATATCAAAATCAGATAACTGATTTTCGTTTTTTAAATTAACCCGCCTGATTTTTTCTGTAATCTGATCTGTAAGCTTCGAACCGATATCGTTTGTCAATAATATCTCTTCCAGTTCAGATATTGCCTGCTCATCAACTAGTTTTTTACCGTTAAATATTTCAGTGATAGAACCGATGAGTTTATCCCTTGTTTTACCTAATCCTTTTTTAACTTTATCCAGATTGAGGTAATTAAATAGTTTCACTATTTTTTCCCTTAAGTGTCTTTATCGCTTTGAAGAAATAATTCGAAAATGAAATAATAATTAACCCTATGCTCAGGAAATATAATCCATTAAAATAAATTGAGTTATCATCAGCATTCAACAAAATTAAAAGAAGCACTAAAGAGACAGAAACAACTGCAGCTTTCCCCCATTTATCGGAAGGAAGAACAAATTTTGTCTTCGCAGCAATTAAAAGCCCTCCGAACAGGATGATTAAATCTCTGCCAATTATCATTACAAAATAGTAGAGCGGAATTTCACCCATCATAAATAATCTTAATATTACAAATCCAACCAGCACTTTATCGGCCAAAGGATCGATAATCTTTCCTGCTTCAGTAACTGTGTTTAATTTTCTCGCAACATATCCATCGAGCACATCAGTAATTGCAGCAAAAATGCCTGTGGCTGCCACTAAATTGCGAAAGGTTTGCTCAGGGAATTTATTCATAAAAATCCAGATGGGAATAATTAATAGCAGCCTTATAAAGCTGAGGAAGTTTGAAACGGTAAAGTACTTGTCTTTGTTCATTACTATTTTATTACTGCAAACTTCCCGAGCTTCTCTTCTTTTTCTTCATCCGATTCATCTAACATCACAATGCGATAGAAATAAATACCCGATGAAATAGTTTCTCCGCTATAATCTTTCATATTATATGTAACACCACCATCACCGTCATTTTCTTCGAGTTCACTAATTTTTTTTCCGCTAATTGTCCAGATAGTGATTTTTGCATAACGCGGAAGGTTTGCAAATGTAATTAGCTCGCCAGATGCAGCTTTAACAGGATTGGGATAAACATAAACCTGTGAGAGGTCATTTGCAAAGCTTGTGAGGACTATATAGCTCCCTGCCCCAACATTTATTGATATTGCACCTGTTTCGGGCGATGATTTTATATTAACAAGCCTCAATACGTATTCCCTTCCTATTGAGCCGACAGGTTTTTGACCTTTCAGATTAAGAGTTACTGATTTTTTATCTCCGGCAACCTGTACAGAAGTTACCTTGTTATCAGGTTCAAAATGGTAGTTGCCGGGGTTAGAAGCTAAAGATTCATCCACGGGCAGATTAAAATTAATTTGAACTGTATAAGCATCGATTATCTTAAATGAAGAAATAAAGAACTCCGGATAAACCAGCACAGAGTCCATTTCGAACTCAATTATTGAAGGAGGAATAGGCGAATTATAGATATCTCTTAAGCCCGATACAATAAGTTGATTATTTCCAACCGGAATTTTATCACTGAAAGAGAGTAAATATGAATATTGGCTTGCCGGCGAAATTGAAGACGGTATAACCGGTTCGGAAAATCCTGTATTCATCAGGCTGAATGCTTGCAAATTCTCGATTGTGTTGCTCATTTTTTCACTGAATGTAACAGTTAATGCACTACCGCTTGAAGGAATTACAGAAACAACTTCACCTGGAGAATGGCAATAAACTTCAAGGATAGCCGATAAATTTGAATATGGGTCCGGTTTGGTTAAATCAAACGCCTGGATGGCATAATAGTAACCAGTATTCGTTATCAGATTGGCATCCGTATACAGGACATTAAATACGGAATCGATAAGTACCAGATTTTCACGCGATGTTCCTCTGTAGATGTAATACTGGTCAGCACTTCCCTGCCACTGCAGTATAACTGTGAATGCATCGCTGCTATAACCTGAAAGATTAAACGGTGTGCTGGCTTTATCAGATGTTGCAAATTCATAAAAGCTTATACCTGCATCGGTGGGAAAAGCAACTTCCGGAACATTATTAAAGTTTAAGTCGCCAACAAAGATTGAGTTAGAGTTTATATTTTCTTTATAGGAAAAAATTTTATCTGAACCGAAAACATCTTTAAAGATAAATGAGTAAGGAAATACAAATACTATTAATTCATCAATACCATCCAGATCAATATCGGTGAACCTGACGGCGTTTTCAGAGCGCTGAAATGTTGACGTAAACTCAGTAGCTGCATCAACTAAAACCTGGTCATAAAGTATATTAAGATTATTTCCGGAAAGATTAAAGACGAGAAGCCTGTAAAAAGGTGCCACATCATTGGCATCTACAGAATGAAGTAAAACAGCTAAATCATCAACTGCATCACCGTTATAATCTCCGGATGCCAGGAATGCAGAAGAGCCTAAAAACCCGGTTGTAAAAACACTGCCCTGCTGAAAATTATCAGCACCTAAAATATTATAGCTAAAGATATCCCCATCAACATCTACAAACCAGATTTCATCTATACCGTTTCCATCAATATCAGCAATTACACCATTCGGTGAATCAAGTATATTACCGCCAATCCAGGACTGAGTGAAATTATAGAGAGTCTGAGGATCTGATAGTGAAAGGTCGCTGTTAACTTCCCAAACATTTACGGAAGTATCTGTATTTACAACAACAACTTCAGTAACATTATCACCGTCTATATCTTCGGCAAGAACAGGCCAGAAATCTCCACCTTCATCTGAATATTTCTGGATAAAAGTTGATGAACTCTGATTTTGCTGCTCATAAATGAATCCATCTCTTACAAAATATGTAAGCAAATCTTTTAAACCGTTGTTATTAAAATCACCAAAGTCTCTTATAATCCTGTCCGACAGAGTATCTAATAATCCGAATTCATTGTTATTCAATTTAAATAAAGATGAAACTCTTGGATTAGTAAGTTCGCGGAGAAATATTTCATTATGATCACCGGAGGTTATATTCACAGCATCTTCAAACAGGCTGCCCGGGGGCAGTGAATAAGGCAAAATGCTTTCTGCGGCATATTCTGCATCGAAATTAGTGGTGAACAGAAAATTTTCACCGTTATTTTTTACAATGGTTTTAAGACCAACGAGATTCTCGGCTTCAAAATAAACTTCATAAGCAGAGTTCTGCTGAACAAGCTGTTTGGGAATGAACCCATAATGCAAATATTTTACAAATTGATTGTTAATTGTGAACCCATCAAGAGAAATAAAATTAAACTGGCTTTCGCCTATCCGGCGATAATACATTCTGGTAATGGTTGGTTCATCAGTATACATTGCAGCAAGGATTGTAGTTTTATCTCCGTAAAAAGCCGGTCCGGCTGAAATCAGCTCAGTAACCGGCGCTGTCCGATTTATAAAAAAGTTCACACGCTCTTCAAGCGTTCTTCCGTTTGTAAGCTGAACAACTAATCTAAGACAATAAACAGTATCGGGCAGAGGAGCAAGGTTGAGGGTGTAAATATCTTCATTTGAAAACTGATTTAAACCGTTTTCAATTAAGTTGATCCACTGTTCCGGATTTAAACCGGTTCCGAAAGACAGATTGAAATTTGCGAATGAAGCTGAAAGTACAGTAGCGTTGATTATTAATTCATCTTCAAGGGTTGCAAAATCCTGTTTTGGATGATTAAACATAATTACCGATGGTGCTGCAACAGTAACAGCCTTAAACATATTTAGCCGGCCTGCACCGCTTCTTATATCCCAGCCAGGTGCATCGATGTCATCGGTGGTAGATTTAAGTATCTGCTTTACTTCCTCATTAGTAAAACTCTTAATTGAAAGAATAAGAGCAGCAGTTCCTGCAACATGAGGAGTTGAAGCAGAGGTACCGTTAATAGAAGCATAACTAAAATTTTTTGCTGTGGTTATTACCTGCGTACCGGGTGCAACAAGATCTATAGTGGAGCCAATGTTTGAATTTGATGCAACAAAATCTTCAGGGGTTGAATTACCGACACAAATAACTTCAGAATAACCGGAAGGATAGTGAGGATTTGAGGAACCGGAATTGCCGGCGCTTCCTACTAGAACAACATTTTTCGAATAAGCGTACTCGATCACATCTTTTAATACAAATGAAAAAGCATTATCTCCAAAACTCATATTTAAAACTTTTACCCCCATTTGAACGGCATAAAGTATAGCTGCTGCAACATCATCTTCTTCACCGTAACCTGCCGGATCAAAAGCCCGGAGATTAACCAGTTTTATATTTGGTGCAGCACCGGCAATACCTGAAATATTATTGAACTGCGCACCAGCTATACCGGCGATAAAAGTTCCATGCCCCTGGTCATCCATAGGATTATTATCCCAGTAAAGATAGTCTCCTCCGCTTGTATCAAATGGAAACCCAACTCTGTCTGTAAAATCCCAGCCTCTGTAGTCATCTACAAATCCATTGTTATCATCATCAAGATTATTCGATCGTTTGTCTCTTCCCAGATTATCCAACCCAATTTCACCGGGGTTTTGGTAAAGCTTATTTTTCAAATCAGGATGGAAGTAATCAATTCCGGTATCGATAATGCCAAGCAGCACAGTATCAGCCCCCTGGGTTTTATCCCAGGCATCGAAAGCCTGTATTTTTGTAAGCGCCCATTGTTCGCTTAACAGGCTGTCGTTCGGAACAAAATCCATTTTATAATTTGTTGATGGCTGGACGTATTCTATATCCGTATCTGCAGCTATTACCTGATCAATAAACGATTCTTTAACATCATCTTTAAAAATTAGTTTTATAATTCTTCCCAGAGTCTCATCTTTCCTGCCTAATCCTTTTGCAAGGTAATTTACATCATCAAGCTCAGCATCCAATTGAATTTGAGTGCCTGTGGGAAGAAAATTATCCTGAGCAACTTTTATATCAATTTCTGAAATGGGAACATAATCTTTATACTTTATGAAAAAAACTTTTTGAGGAAAAACTGCAGGCACGGAAAAAACCCACAGAAGAAAGAGCAATGTTTTAAATTTCATAGATTTCCTTTTTGAAACTGTGATCAACATCGGTTGGATAACTGCCGGAAAAACAGGCATGGCAAAAATTTCCTTCGCCTGCTTCCGATACAGCCTCAAGCATTTGATCAATCGTAAGATATTTTAAGCTGTCCACGCCTAGGTATTTTCCAATTTCTTCTATATTGCTGGCATAGTTATTTGCAATTAATTCCTCCCTGCTCGGGAAATCCATCCCGTAATAGCACGGATAAGCAATCGGTGGTGAAGAAATTCTTAAGTGAATTGATTTAGGATTTGCGTCTCTGATTAATTTTACAAGTTGCCTGGAGGTAGTTCCTCTTACAATTGAATCATCTACCAGCACTACAGTTCGACCTTCGAGAACTCCCTTGACGGTATTGAATTTAATTTTAACACCTATCTCTCTATTCGTTTGCCCGGGCTGAATAAAAGTTCTGCCAATATAATGGCTCCTTATCAATCCAATCTCAAGCTTGCAATCTACGCCGAGCTTTTCCAGTTCGGTCTGGTAACCAACGGCTGTAGTGTTAGAGCTATCCGGCACACTTATAACAATAACTTTTTTATCGTCTTCATTATAAACGGGATGATTACGTGCAAGAATTTTACCAAGTCTTCTTCTCATTTTATCTACATTGTGCCCGAAAATAAAGCTATCAGGTCTCGAGAAGTAGATATATTCAAACACACAATGTTTTTTATTGAGTTCTCCATCTTTTATTCTGAAAGATTTTATGCGGTTTGTTTTAATGACTTCATCATCAATTACAATAATTTCACCCGGCTGAATTTCCCGGATAAAGTCTGCGGATATTAAATCGAAAGCACAGGTTTCCGATGCAACTATATACCCGCCGTTCAGTCTGGCAATAGAAAGTGGCCTGAAACCCCGTGGATCGCGCGCTGCAATAAGCTTGTCATCTGTAAGAAGAACCAGGCTATAAGCTCCTTCAATTTTATTTACAGCTTCTTTAATCTGGTCAATCTGATCATCCAGCCGGCTTCTGGCAATTAAATGCAGGATTACTTCAGTATCGCTCGTAGTCTGAAAAATGGCGCCTTCGTTTACTAACTCTTCTCTAAGAATGCGGGCGTTGGTTAAATTACCGTTATGTGCAACTGCAAGATTTCCTTTTCTGTAATGAACCACGAAAGGCTGTATATTTTTCCTTGATTGCGATGATCCTGTAGTAGAATATCTGTTGTGTCCTATGGCTGAATTTCCGGTCAGTACATTTTTTAATAATTTTGAATGCTCAAAAACTTCCGTTACAAGTCCTTCACCCTTGTAAATATGAAAAACATTTTTCCCGTTTTCACCCAAATCCTTTGTCACCATACCACAGGCTTCCTGTCCTCTGTGCTGCAAAGCATGCAAACCATAGTATGTTTCTAAAGAGGCAGAGGCTACTCCAAATACACCGAGAATACCGCAATTACAGGTGGGTTTCTCCCGAATAAGATTCAATTCCATACAGAAAGATAAAGTGAGTGTATGATAAAATGAAGTGTAAAAATTTGGCATAACAGTTCTAATAGAAAATTATTGTATTGCAAGAGAGGATTAAAAAATAATTTGACAGGAGAGTAAATATTTTTTAAAGACGAGTTAAAGAATGGTTTTTACTTCCGCTGATTATATCAGCTGAATAAGAAATCAGATTAAATAATAAAAAGCCCAACCAGTAGTTGAGCTTTCTTCTGTCGGAACGGCGGGATTTGAACCCGCGACCACCTGAACCCCATTCAGGTACGCTACCGGGCTGCGCTACGTTCCGTGAAATTATAATTTTGCTAAGAGTAATTTTAAAAAGTCTTTAATTTCCTGCAGATCTTTATTCAATGAACGCTTTTCATTAACTTCGTCAAATTTTACAGTATCTTCTGAATCAGTTTTTTTCTCTTTCTGCTCTGCATGTGTTTGTTTTAGAAGATTTTGTTCGTCGAGTATTTTTTTGGCACCTTCGATCGTATATTTTTTTTCTCTGAGGAGTTCTTTAATGTAAAGAATTAGCTGAATATCCTTATTAGTATAAATTCTGTTGCCTGCTCTGTTCTTTTGAGGCTTTAATTGCTCAAATTCGGTTTCCCAATATCTTAGTACATATTGCTCAATAGCAGCAATCCTGCTTACCTCGCTAATTGAATAGTATAATTTCTTTATTGATAAATCTTTCATGATGTAATTGCTGTTTTACTTCTGAAAATTAAACAATCAGATTTTCAAACGCAATATTAGAGATATTTTATGAATTGAAGCTTTAAATACCAATTGTAAGCCTTTTATAATAAATCTTTAACATCAACAGATAAAGAAAAACTTGCAGTGTCTGGTTTATAGCGAAATCTGCATCAGTTATCTAATGATCACTCAGGAATGGTTGATTTTATAAGTTTCGATAAAATAAAAACTGCAGCGACATAGCTAAATTCTTTAAAACCGCTTATGCAACCATTGCAGCCTGAAGCAGTTATCAAAGTTTGTCTGAAACTTTCCCGGGTTGATAAATTTGAAAGATGAACCTCTATCTTGGGTAATTTACAAAGATCTAATGCATCTTTAATTGAAACTGATGTATGTGCATAGCCGCCCGGATTTATTATTAAACCATCGTAGTTATTTTCTGCTTTCTGAATTATATCGACCAATTCACCTTCTATATTACTTTGGAAAAATTCAAATGAATATGAAGGAAATTCTCTTTTTAACAATTCTTCAATTTTTTTTAAGCTCATATCTCCATATAGAGAAGAGTTCCTTTTTTCAATGAGATTCAAATTTGGTCCATTCAATATTAGTATTTTCATTCCACGCCCGACATTTCATCAATTATTTCTCTTAGTTTTGGCGCCAGATAAATTTTATCTACGTCAAGTTCTTTCAGCGCGGCTGATAGTATCATAATTTTTCGCTGAAGATTTGCAAATTTATTAATAACGATTACTTTTTTATCATGGATAATGCAATAGCCGCCTTTGAAATCACCTTTTTCAAACCTTACTGTTGCACCAAGCTGAAATGCAACATCTTTAAGTTCTTCAAGTATTTCGTCAAACTCTTTTTCTTTTATTTTCATTTTTATTTAATCTTGGAGAAAGGTTTGAAGATCAAAAAATATGGAATAGTCAGGTAGCAAAGAACTAAAATAACCGAAAAACCACTAAGTGATTGCAATCGATCGATTATCAATGGTAGGCTAACATTTAAATCAAAGTTTTTAGCTGCATATAAAATCATAAGCTTATAATCAAATGTCATAAGAAATATTTCAAATGGCAGTGTTAAATAAACAATCATAACAATCATAAACAGCCAGCCGTTTTCTTTAAATTTTACTTTTGCCGTTAGCAGAAAGAAGGTTAGAGAAATAATAAAAACACAGAAAGTTACAAACGTTAAATAAACAAGAGGTGATAAAACTTGTAGTATAGCCGGTGCATTTGTGCTGTCGATAAAACTTTTTACAACTAATTCCCCTTCCTTAAAAAGATTATACGTAAGTAGTAATCGCGTAATATAAGCTCCAAGCCATACCGTGACTGAAACAATTGATAAATAATTAAAATAATTAGATAATTTCTTATTTTCCATAGAATAGTTTTAATGACTACTTAAAATTAAATAAAAATTATGATTGTTGCTTCTATAGATATTGGCACAAATACCGTTCTGCTTTTAATAGCAGAAGTAGATAGAAAAATCGGACAAATCCATTCTTTGTATGAGGAACAGCGTATACCCCGGTTAGGTAAAGGATTACATCCCGGCGGTGAAATAAAAAAGGATAAAATAGAAGAACTTCTTAGGGTTTTGTCAGATTATATAAAGAAAATTAATTCTTTTGATTGTGATCGAACGATACTAACGGGCACCAATGCTATGAGAATTGCTAAAAATTCACAGGAAATCTTAACCTCAATCGAAAAAAATTTTGGGTTAAAAGTGCAGATCATTTCAGGAGAAGAGGAAGCACAACTTGCTTATCTGGGCAGCGTATCCGGTGTTCAAAATTCAGGAACTTCACTGGTCATAGACATCGGAGGTGGCAGTACTGAAATAATATTTGGTGATAAGGATACAATATTATTTAATAAAAGTTTTTCAATCGGCTCTGTAAGTGCCTCTGAAAAATACTTCTTACATTATCCTCCTTCCCAAAATGAATTAAATAACTTTCAAAAAGAAATCAGAAATGTCTTCAGAGAATTGAATAATTTTTTTACACCAACAGTATCGATCGGTGTGGCAGGAACCATAACGACATTAGCATGTATGGTTAAAAGTATAAAAAATTTCGACAGCTCGGTTATTGATAATTCAGTCGTCAGTTTAGCAGAGGTAGCTTCTGTTAACGGCAAAATAGTAAAAATGAATCCTGCAGCTCTTCTTTCAGACTATGGCGAAGTATTGAAAGGAAGAGAGGATATAATTGTAGCTGGTTCAATGATTTTGCATGAGTTGATGCTTATTTTGAGAATTAATAAATTAACTGTAAGTACAAGAGGAATACGTTACGGTGCAATAATAGCAGATCTATTTAGTGATAATTAAAGGTTTGTGTTTTGAATAATAGTATTTTCGGGATTATCAAGAATGAAAGGATAGTCGATTGTATAATGCAAGCCCCTGCTTTCCTCCCTTGTAATAGCACATTCAATTATCAGTTGCGCGCAAGTAGTGAGATTGCGAAGTTCGAGGATTTCTGCAAATATTTTGGTTCGTTTATAAAAATCTTCAACTTCAATTAATAGATTATTTATTCTTCTTGCTGCTCTTTGCAGTCTTTGATTGCTCCGTACTATACTAACATAATCCCACATAGTTTGCTTAACTTCTATTAAGTTGTGAGATATTAATATTTTCTCATCGGGTGAAAGGGTACCTGAGTCATCCCAGCAAGGAATTTCAGGAAATATTATTTCTGCAGATGACAGAAAGCTTTTTATATCCTTAGATGCTCTATCTGCAAACACTATTGCTTCAAGTAAAGAGTTGCTTGCAAGCCTGTTGGCTCCGTGAACACCTGTCATTGCAACCTCACCGCAGGCATATAATCTTTTTAATGAAGATCTTGCGAATTCATCAACAAGAATGCCGCCGCAGGAATAATGCGCAGCCGGTACGACAGGTATGGGTTCTTTTGTAATATCAATTCCAAATGTTTTACATGTTTCATAAATATTCGGGAAGTGTTGCTTTATCTCAACTTCATTTTTAAATGATATGTCCAAAAGCACATATTCATCACCGCTCTTTTTTAACTCATTATCAATTCCACGCGCAACTATATCCCTTGATGCCAGTTCACCGCGCTCATCATAATTTTTCATAAACCGGTTGCCGCTTTTTGTAAGCAGAACTCCACCGAAGCCACGTACAGCTTCACTGATAAGAAAAGCTCTTTCGCGCTTATCCTTCCGTACTGATTTATAAAGTGATGTTGGATGAAACTGAATAAATTCCAGGTTTGAGATTTTTGCTCCGGCACGATATCCCATAGCAATTCCATCTCCGGTGGCAATATCAGGATTTGTTGTATGAAGATACACCTGACCTAAACCACCGGTAGCAAGTATGGTTACTTTAGCACGGATCATTATTACGGCTGCTGAATCAACATCAAGCGCATAAACACCCCAGCAATTTCTATCTTTTAAAAGAACATTTTTCTTTCGGTTTAAATTGTGCTCAGTTATCAAATCTATTGCTATAAGATTTTCCTTTATCTCAATGTTTTCTATATTATTAACTCTGTTAATCAAAGCCGATTCAATTTCTTTACCGGTAAGATCATGAGCATGCAAGATTCGGGCAGTGGAATGACCACCTTCCAATGCCAGATCAAAGCCATCACCGCTTTTAGAAAACTTTGTACCTATCTCTATCAGATCATTAATTCTATCAGGGCCTTCTCTAACCATTATTCCGACCATTTTTTCATTACACAATCCTGCTCCTGCTCTTAATGTGTCTACTATATGGCTTTCAAAAGAATCATATTTTGAAGTGACCGAGGCAATCCCTCCCTGAGCATAATTTGTATTAGATTCACTTTTTTGTTTCTTGGTAATCAGACAGACATCTGCAAATTCGGAAATCTTAATTGCAGAAAAAAGTCCTGCGATGCCCGAACCGATAATTAATACATCAGTTTCGATTGATTTATGCATCCTGATGTTCTCTTAGAACTTCGTCGAAAGTATATAAAAAGAAGTCAATCTCTTCTTTAACTGTAATTAATGGAGGTAAAATTCTTATTACTTTCTGGCTGGTACAATTTACAAGCACCCTTCTTATCCTTAAAGCTTCAACAATCCTAATGCAATTAATATTCATCTCTACTCCGATCATAAATCCCCTACCTCTTACTTCAGCAATTTTAGCAGGAAATTTCTGTCTTAACAATTCAAGCTCGGAGAGAAAATAATTTCCCAACTTATAAACATCTTCATATAGTTTGTTTTCAAATATCTCTTCAATAACAGCAACTCCTGCCGCACATGCAACAGGATTACCGCCAAAGGTTGAACCATGATCACCAAAAGAAAAAACATTAGAATAATTTTTATTTGTAATCATCGCTCCTAATGGTAAACCTCCTCCCAGGGATTTAGCTGTTATTACAATATCCGGATTTATATTATAGTAGTTAAAAGAGAAAGGTTTGCCGGTTCTTCCCAGTCCACTCTGAACCTCATCAGCAATAATTGCAAAGTTATATTTAGACTTTAAATCTATTAAAGTACTTACGAATTGATTACTCAACAGGTTAATTCCACCTTCACCCTGTATAAATTCAAGGAATACTGCTGCTGTATTATTGTCTGTTTTTTCTTTAAGATCTTTTACGTCATTAAACTTTATTTGGTTAATTTTAGGAAGCAGCGGAAGAAATGGCTCCCTGTATTTTGGTCTTCCTGTTAAGCTTAAAGCTCCATACGTCCTGCCGTGAAATGAATCGGTTAAAGAGAGAATATTTTTTTCCGGACCAAAAGCTTTTCGTATTAATTTTATTGCTGCTTCAACAGCTTCAGTTCCACTGTTAGTAAAGAAAACACCAGCTAAATAAGAGTATTTTACCAGTAATTCTGCAAGTTGAACTTGTGGATCGTTAATATAATAATTTGATAAATGGACATACCTCGAGAGCTGATTATTAATAGCCCCGGTAATTTTAGGATGATTATACCCAAGCGCATTAACAGCCAGGCCGGAAAAAAAATCAAGATACCTTTTCCCATCTTTTGTAATAAGGTGAACGCCGTCTCCTTTTACAATTTCCAAAGGAATTCGTCTATAGGTATTAAGTATCACGGCCATATCGCTCGAATAATAGGGCTTTTCTTTGTTCATACTCAAAACGTAAAAACAATTTTTGATAGTATGATTACGATCAATGTCAGGAATAAAATAAAAATAAGCATTGTTAAAATGGATGCTATAAAACTTTTAGTTGAAACATGTATTCCTTTTAAGAGCAGCAATAAACTCCAAAAAATTACCAGAAGTTCAACCGAGAAGAAGATAAATGCAATGGTGCCTTTAATCTGAAACGGTGACGGATTAACGGAGAATAGATAATTCCCTAAAATTAAAATTTCGAGTGGAAATAAAATCAGCAATGAGAAGGTAAACAGCAATTGGGAATATATAATGACAGCAAGGTTGTCTTTAAAACGTGTTGATAATCCACCAATTCCCCAGGCTATTTTCCCGGCATATGCAAAAAGTATTAAATAAATAAATACAGCCGCAAAAACAATCAGGTAGCTAAGAGCAATATCAACATCGGGACTAAAATCGCCCAGAGTTATTAAAGATACCCATCTTATTACGATAAGTAATTTTACAGCATATAACGGAATTAGGAATAAGATAAAATTTTTATGTTCAGCAAAAATTATATTACTGAAAGCTTTAACCGGGTTTTCTATTAAAAGAGAAAAAGTAGACCAGAGATCTATATTAACAACTCTTTCTCTGAGATAATTTTTACAGGAAGAACAAATGCTTCGGTAGAAATCGTTGTCGTACCCGCAAGCAGGGCAAGTTACATTATTTTTCATAAGGATTTAATAAAACTAATTCAAATTATACCGGAAGTACAGGACAGAGGATGATGAATTAAAATATTCTTCAACCCGGAAATCAAATAAATGAGCATCAACATAAGCATCAACAAGATTTAACAGGTAAGTAATCACGAGGTAAATGGTAAAATTATCACGCTGGTCCCTGTAAAAATCTCTTCGCTGCCTGTAAAGATCGCTTCCCGTATCAATATATAAATCTTTGTTGCTTATGTAGCGGTTGTTATTGTAAACCCAACCCGAAACCAATAATGCACCCACACCCCAGATTACGGGTATCTTCCAATAAGATTCATTATAAAACTGACCAAGACCCGGAAGCAAGGCACTTCTGAGCACCGCACCCCAGGGTGATTTCTGCATCTCGAAGACTGTTAAGGTTGTATCAGCTGAATTTGTTATTATGGAAGGTTCTTGTCCGTTAGCTGTTATACCGAACAATATTAAGAACAAGAAAGCTTTAATTATACTTCTTATCGATTGCATCAATTAATTCAAGCAGCCTTTCAAGTTCATCGTTTGAATAGTATTCTAAAATTATCGCTCCTGTTCCGTCATTATTTTGTTTACAGGATACTTTTGTACCAAAAATTGTTCTCAACCTGTCTTCAACTTCGCGTAAGTGCGGTGAATATAGTTCTGCTTTTCTTTTAATCTGGGAAGTCTGACCATTTAACTGTTTTGGTTTGGCATCATTATATTCTTTTACGAGCTGTTCTACTTTCCGCACAGAAAGGTTTTTGTTTTTAATTTTTTCAAGAATTTCAATCTGCACAACTTCATTTTCAATATTAATAAGCGCTCTTGCATGACCGGGTGAGATTTCATCTCTGACAAGACTTTCCTGAATTTCTTTTGGCAGCCGCAGCAGCCTGATAGAATTTGCGATAGTAGTCCTGTCTTTACCTACCCGTTCAGCAATCTGCTCCTGGGTGAGATGACACTCATCCATTAGTCTCTTGTAAGCTGACCCAATTTCAATAGCATTAAGTTTTTCGCGCTGAATATTTTCTATCAATGCAAGTGCAAGCATCAGTTCATCAGATTCTACATTAATTATATATGCAGGAATTTCCTTAAAACCGATTTCCTTGCAGGCAACTAATCTTCTCTCACCAGATATAAGCTGATACTTATGATCAGGGGTTCGTCTGACAGTAATCGGCTGAATAAGACCATTTGCAAGGATTGATTTTTTTAATTCCTCGAGCGAAACGGGATTTATTTCAAATCGTGGCTGATAAGGATTGCGCGAAATAAACTCCACTGAAATCTTAGCCAGAACATCAACCTGTTTGCCGTCATCGTCTTTTATTTTACCGATGTCCTGGGTATCAAGCTCATTTTTAATGTAATCCTGTGGTTTTATAAGTGCATCTAGTCCTCTTCCCAGACCATGTTTTAACTTCGACATATTACTATTGCTTTGTTGGTTTTGAATTTCGATCGATTAATTCGGTTGTAAATGCCATATAATTCATGGCTCCAGAAGATGTTGCATCGTACAACAGAATTGGTTTCCCGTAACTCGGAGCTTCTGAAATACGGACGTTCCTGTGTATAACCGTATTAAAAACTTTATCTCCGAAATACTTCCTTACTTCTTCGGCTACCTGATGCGATAGCCTTAATCTTGTATCAAACATCGTTAATAGTACACCTTCAATAATAAGATTAGGATTTGAGTATTGCTTTACAATATTAATTGTATTCAGTAGCTGACCCAAACCTTCCAGAGCGAAATATTCGCATTGAACCGGAATAAGAACTGAGGTGGAGGCATTCAACGCATTGAGTGTTAACAATCCCAGGGATGGAGGACAATCAATTAAAATAAAATCGTACCTTTCGTTAACTTCATCTATAGATTTCTTTAAAATTCTCTCTCTGTTAGGAAGGTCAACTATTTCTATTTCAGCCCCTACAAGATTAATATTAGATGGCAACAAATCCAAAAATGGCATGTAGGATTCTAAAATCACATTCTTTATATCTTCCCTGCCGATAATAACATCGTAAATTGAGGGATTATGTTTGAAAATGCTTAAACCGGACGATGAGTTTGACTGAGGATCGATGTCAATAAGCAGAGTTTTCTTCTCAGCAGCCGCCAGAAACGATGCCAGGTTAATCGCGGTGGTGGTTTTACCAACACCTCCTTTTTGATTTGCTATGGAAATAATTCTGGCCATTTAATAATGTTTCCGTAAGGCTTTATTAATAAATTTCTAAAGATCTATTTCTTCACCAAATTGCAGTACTCTTACTGAAATTCCTTTCAATTCAGCTTTTGATTTGAACTCGTAAGGATCTGCCGTAATTACCGGGAAAGTATTAAAGTGCATAGGGACTGCAACTTTTGGCGAAACCAATTCAACTGCCTTTACGGCGTCTTCGATACCCATAGTAAAATTATCGCCAATAGGCAGCAACATATAATCGATTGGGTTAAGTTCTCCAATTAGTTTCATATCATAAAACAAACCTGTATCCCCGGTGTGATAGATGCATTTTCCGTCAAAAGAAATTATTACACCTGCAGGTTCTCCTGCGTAAGTATTGTCCGGAGTCATTGAACCGTGATGGGCAATTGTAAATTTCACTCTTCCGAAATTAAAAATGTGTGCGCCGCCGATGTGCATATTATGAGCTTTAAAGCCTTTTGATTTGCAATACTCTGCAAGTTCGTTAACACAAATAAAAGTCGAACCGGATCTTCTGGCAATACTGAAGGAATCACCAATATGATCTCCATGTGCATGCGTTAGAATGATATATTCTGCATTTATATCATCCGCTTTTACAGGAGACGTTGGATTACCTGTAAAAAAAGGATCGATAAGTATTTTAATTCCCTTTACAGTTGTTATTTGAAATGCCGAGTGTGAAAAATATTTTAATTTCATAGCATTCTCTCTTAATTATTCTTTGTTTTTCAGACCAAGTAGTACAAAAATAATGAAAGCCGGTAATTAATTTCCCGATAGCTTCAGATCGCTCAATTGTTTAAGGATTATTATTCCAGCAGACCTGGGAATTTCTTTTTAATTTCTTTCCTAAACATCAAAAAAAGTTACTACGGCAACTTGAATACCATATTCAATTAGATTTTTTGATCTGTTCAAATAAATTTTTCCAACCTTTTTTAGTTGGTCTGATCAATGCACTTTTTAACTTTTGCTTCAGAGTATCTTTTGATAACCCCGATTCCATTTTGCCATATTCGGCAATAGAAATGCTGCCAGTCTCTTCAGAAACAATAATTGAAATCACATCTGCCTGTTCACTAATACCCAGCCCGGCTCTGTGCCTCATTCCTAAAACCTCTCCGCCAATTTGTGTTGTAGCCGATAAAGGCAGCGTGCAACCAGCAGCTTCAATAACATTTCCTTTTATTATAACTGCACCATCGTGTAAGGATGATTTTGGGAAAAAGATAGAGGTAAGTAAAGCTTTACTTATCCTTGCATTAAGAATTTCGCCTGTTTCTGCAAATCCACGTATACCGGTTTCACGTACAATGATAATTAATGCTCCGTACTGGTGCTGCGATAATTCAAAAGCTGCGTTAGCTATTATTTCCGCCGACTCGGGTATATCTGCTTTCCCGAACATTTTAAATACAGGATTCCTTGCCAGCAGCACTAATAATCTTCTTATTTCGGGCTGAAATAGAATAACGAATGCAATCACCCAAACATCTGTAATTAACCTAAGGAGCCAGTTTAAAGCTTTAAGATTAAGAGCCTGAGCTGCAAATGAAAAAAGAACAATTATTATAAGACCCACAAATATCTGAGCGGCAATTGTACCACGTAAAATTGTATACAGCTTGTAAACAATAAATGCAACAATAAGAATGTCCACTAAGTCAATGAACTTAACACTTAAAAATCCTATTTTGAATAATTCAAACATCAGATGCTGATAATTTTATTAAACAATTTACAGGTATTTATACCTTCCTGATAATTATGAGTGCGTATAATTCTTGCACCCTTCGAGAGAGCTAAAGCATTTAGTGCATTTGTTGCACTGTCTCTGCTATCGACAGGCAAATCCAGAAAATTTCCTATAAAAGATTTTCGCGATAATCCTATTACCACCGGTGAACCAATAGAACTGAATTCGTCAAGATTCGCAAGTAGTTTAAAATTATGATCTACATTCTTTCCGAACCCAATTCCCGGATCAATAAAAATTTTATCTATTCCGAGCTTCTTCACTTCAAGTGTCCGGTTTAGTAAAAACTCATATACTTCTGACACAACATCGGTATAGAAAGGAGACTGCTGCATGTTTGAAGGTTTTCCCTTCAAGTGCATTAAAACAACCGCAGCTCTAAATTCTTTAATTACATTTAATATTTCCGGTTCAAAACTTCCGGCACTGATATCGTTTACAATTAAAGCTCCTTCTTCAAGTGCGCTTTTTGCAACATTAGCTTTGGTTGTATCAATAGAAAGAACTGCATCGGGTTTGTGCTTGATAATTTGCCGGATAACGGAAATTACTCTTTCAATTTCTTCGCTTTCGCTAACCGGCTCTGCACCGGGTCTGCTGGATTCACCGCCTATATCAATTATATCCACGCCTGCTTCAATCATATCAATGGCACAGGCAACCGCATCTTTTTTATTATAAAATTTGCCTCCATCTGAAAAAGAATCAGGTGTAATATTCAGAATTGCCATGGTATAAGCATAGTTAAAATCAAATTCCCTTTTACCGATAATAAATTTCATTGCAGCACAGAAAGAAATAGAAAAAAATTATCCGCACTCTGACGAAGTTCAAAAGATGATCAATCGATTGAACTTACCTGATTAAGTTTTTAAGCCCGGCAGTTGCAGCAGTTACATTGTCCGACTCAAATACAGATGAACCGGCAACGAAGACATCCACCCCGGCTTCCTTTGCAGCTTTAACTGTTTCTATGTTTACACCGCCATCAATTTCAATCAGGAAATTAGCGCCTGAGTCTTTTCTTAATTCAACTGCTTCTCTTATTCTCCGAATAGAGTTTGGTATGAATTTTTGCCCGCCGAAGCCTGGATTAACAGTCATAATTAAAAGCAGATCTATGTATTCAGCTACATCATAAACTGAACTTATGGGTGTTGTCGGATTAACCACCACTCCGGCTTTGCAGCTAAGTTCTTTTATGCAGTTAACAGTTCTGTTCAGATGAAAATCAGCTTCAACATGAACAGAAATGTAGTTTGCACCCGCTTCTGCAAAAGCTTTGAGATATTTAGCCGGGTTTTCAATCATAAGATGAACATCAAGAGGCAGTTTAGTAATTTTCCGGGCAGCTTTAACTATTAAAGGACCAATGGTTATATTCGGCACGAAGTGACCATCCATAACATCGCAATGAATCCAGTCAGCACCGCCCATCTCAGTTAACCTGATTTGTTGTGCGAGGTTTGAAAAATCTGCGGACAAAATAGATGGTGCCAGTAAAGCCATAATAATTAATTCTCCCCTTCTCCGTGATTAATCTGTTCGGATGATTTTGTTACAAACAAATCCACAGCACTGCCGGGATTTAACTTGTTCCCGCTGCTTGGGTATTGATCTAAGACAGTGTTCGGTAATAATGTAGAAGACGGCTGATAATTAATTTTTCCAACTATCAGGGAACTATCCCTAAGAATTAATTTTGCATCAAGAAGAGATTTACCGATAAGATCCGGGACCAGAATACTGCCGCCGTTTCTGCCAGCACTAACCGTTATTCCGACTTTTTCACCTTGCTTCAAAGTCGTTCCCGGAGCAAACTGCTGATCATAAATCATATCCTCCGGCTGGCTTGAAGAAATTCTCTCAATACTGCCCAGTTTTAATCCAACGCGTTCTAAAGCAAATTTCGCATCCAGTAAAGATTTACCTGTAAGCACGGGAACTAAAACGACTTTTTCTCCCCCGCTAACGAACAAATAGATAGTTCTACCCTCTTTCACCAATTTGCCCGCTTCCGGTTTCTGCAGAAATATTGTTCCTGCTGCAAAGTCAAGCCCGAATGATGTATCACTTATCATTGGCTCAAAACCTGCCTGCTCCAACACGTTCAGGGCCTCAGTATCTTTCATGCCAATAACACCCGGCACCTTTGTTTCGGCTGAGTGAACATACCATGGCATGATCAGATAATTCAACAGAATTATAACCAAAGCTGCGCCGGCTAATATATATAAGATTTTTCGAATGTACGGATATCTTAAGAGATTTTTCATCAATCAAATATATCAATTGCAGTTTTCTTATACAATTTTCAAAGCATTGTTCAACAAAATCCATTGCATGGCGGAATGAATGCATGATGCAGCATGAATGCATGACAGAATGGAAAGTACGTTAAATAATACATGCGAGCTAGTAGCCTTGAAATCATGCAGTTTTTCATTATACTTGTTTTAGCATCCATCAACACTTAATTTTTAACCAGCAATTTTTATGGAATGAAATGTTACAAAATTATTTCTTACTGAACCGTTTTGTAATTGAAGCAAACAGTTTCATTGCAGGCGCAAAGATTCTTGATATCTTTTCCCAGGAAAAGAACAAAATTATTACCGCACTTCATAATGGCGATGCCGGATTTTTTCTTGAAATATGCGTTACCCCGGGCAGTTCTTTTATTAACCTAAGGCAAAAATATTCCCGCGCGAAGAAAAATACTCTCAGCTTTTTCAGCAGCGTAATTGGTGATAAAATAAGCGGAATCTATATTGCTGAGGATGACCGGATAATAAAACTCCGGTGCAGACATTCCGATATTTATTATGCAATAAGGGGTAAGTTTACCAACGTTTTTCACTTTGCAGCTGATGGTACCGAAGAAACTTTTAAAACTATCGATGAACAGATTTTAAAGGATATTAAAGAAGAATTTGAAGGGAAAAATTTCATCAATCATTTTAATATGCCAGATCTAAAGATTGAATTTAAAGGTGATTATCTTGAATCAATCAGAAAAAAATATCCTTTCATCGGCAGCGAAATAATTAAAGAAGTTAAAGTAAGGGCTTCTGCCCCGGATTCATACACGCAAATTCTGTCTGGGGTTTTATATGATATAGAAAATGGTAAACCGGCAGTTTTCATTGAAGAAAATTCGGGCGAAGTAAACATTGGTTTTGATGCTTTTAAGAGTTTACCTTCAACAAAGATCGAAATTTTTAATGATTTATTTTCAGCTCAGAACTTTTTCTTCTCAAATGAAAATTTCATTTCTAAAAAGCAGGAAAAAATCAAACTAATCAAAAAACATCTTGAGAAAGAATTAAACCGACTTTCGAATAAAATTAATAATCTGAGTGCTGTTATTGAAAAAGGCAGTAAAGAAAAAGAATACAATAAGCTCGGCAATCTGCTTTTAATAAACCTTTCTTCAGTTAAAAGCGGAATGAATGAAATTACGGTTGATGACCCTTACAGCAATGGAACCAAAGTTAAAATAAAATTAAACCCCGCTCTTTCACCTCAGAAAAATATTGATTACTATTTTGAAAAATCACGTTCCGAAAAAATTGCCTTTGCTAAAAATCTGCAGCTCTTGGAAAACTCTAAAAAAGATTTTGAGCGATTAAAGAATTTGGAAGATTCTTTAACTGAAATAAAATCAATAAAAGAACTGGATGATCTAATGAAGAAATTAAAAATAAAACAACCACAGGAATCTGAAGCTAAAGATGATTTGACCTCAAGGTTCAAACAATATCTGATTGAAGGTAAATACAAAGTCTTTGTTGGAAAAGATAGTAAAAGCAATGATCTTCTCACCACAAGATTTGCAAAACAAAATGATTATTGGTTTCATGCAAGAGGATCTTCAGGTTCTCATGTTGTTTTAAGAGTTGAAAACACAAAAGAACCAATTCCAAAAAATATTCTGAAAAAAGCTGCGGCTCTTGCAGCGTATCACAGCAAATCAAAAACCAGCGGAACTGCTCCTGTAGCTTTTACTTTAAAGAAATATGTAGTGAAGAAAAAAGGAGATCCTGATGGCACAGTTCACTTGCTGAGAGAAGATGTATTACTGGTAAAACCGGAAATACCCATTGGATGTGAGTATGTTACTTCTCAGGATTAAAATTTCCAAATCCGGATTATTTTTTAAGGAAATTTCTCTTTTGAAATTGTTTGAGTACCGTTGTCGCTGGTTAAATAATCATTAATCGCCTTGGCAGCTTTTCTACCTGCACCCATTGCAAGAATTACAGTTGCTCCACCGGTTACAATATCACCACCTGCAAATACACCTTTCTTCGAGGTTTTCATTGTGTTTTCATCAACGATGATATTGCCCCATTTGTTATACTGCAAATCCGGTGTTGTTTTTTGGATGATTGGATTTGAACCATTGCCAATTGAAATAACAGCCATATCAATCGGAAGAATATATTCTGACCCTTGAATTGGAATTGGTCTTCTTCTGCCGGATGCATCAGGTTCACCGAGTTCCATTTTCTGAATTTTTACTCCTGTCAACCATCCTTTATCATTACCAATAAACTCAACGGGATTGGAAAGCAGGATAAACTCTATCCCCTCTTCTTTTGCATGGTGTATCTCTTCTTCTCTTGCAGGCATTTCAACATCTGATCTTCTGTAAATAATATAAGCATTCTTCGCACCAAGCCGCTTTGAAATTCTCACTGTATCCATCGCCGTGTTTCCACCGCCAAATACAGCAATGTTTTTATCCTTACAATTGAAAACAGGGGTATCAAATTCAGGAAAGCGATAGGCTTTCATCAGATTTACTCGTGTTAAAAATTCATTTGAAGAATAAACTCCGTTCAGATTTTCACCCGGGATATTCAGAAAGTAAGGAAGTCCTGCGCCAACAGCAATGAATACTGCATCATAACCGTTCTGCATAAGTTCATCAACAGTATCTGTAAGACCGATTACTGCATTTGTAATAAATTCAACTCCAAGTTTTTTCAGGGATTCTATTTCAGCTTTGACAATTGATTTAGGTAACCGAAATTCCGGAATACCATAAGTCAAAACGCCACCAAGTTCGTGCAGTGCCTCGAAGACAGTTACATCATGTCCCATCTGGATTAGATCACCGGCACAACTCAATCCAGCAGGACCACTTCCAACAATTGCAACTTTTTTTCCGGTTTTTGGTTTTAACTGAGGAACACGAATGCCAACAGTTTCTCTTTCGAAATCTGCAACAAACCTTTCTAATCTGCCGATTGCTACAGGTTCATTCTTCTTGCCAACAACGCACTTAACTTCACACTGTTCTTCCTGAGGACACACTCTTCCACAAATTGCAGGAAGAAGGTTATCCTCTTTCATTTTTGAAGCCGCACCCAGGAAATCACCCTCAGCTACAAGAGCAACGAATTCATTAATCTTAACACCAACCGGACAACCCTCAACACAGGTTGGTTTAGGGCATTGAATACATCGGAGAGCTTCCATCTTTGCAAGCTCTTCTGTAAAGCCAAGATTCACTTCGGAAAAATTATTTCTTCTGATTAACGGATCTTGTTCAGGCATCATCTGCCTTGGAATTTTCATTCTTTCTTTGTTGGATATTTTTTCTGTCATGATTTTTTCAGTGTTAAATGTAACTTTAATCTGTTTTTGATTAAGAGATGACTTCTTTTTGAAAAGATGTCATCACTTTACTTTGCATTAACGAAATTATCGAGTTTACACTCGTGCTGCTCGAGTGAAGTTTTTTCTTCCATCAAATATGTTTGATTTCTGGTCATCAGTGTTTTAAAATCAACTTTATGAGCATCGAATTCTGGTCCGTCAACACAAACGAAAACCGTTTTACCGTCGACAGTTGCTCTGCATCCTCCGCACATTCCGGTTCCATCAACCATAATTGGGTTCAAGCTTACCACTGTTTTAATACCTTCTTCTCTTGTAACATCGGCTACAGCTTTCATCATTGGAATTGGTCCGATTGCAAGAACGAAATCGATTTTTATTTTTTCAATTAGCTCTTTTAATTGATCTGTAACAAATCCGTGCTTCCCGTAACTTCCGTCGTCTGTAGTAACAAATACTTCATCACAAACCTTTTTCATTTCATTTTCAAGTATCACAAATTCTCTGGTTCTTCCACCGATAATAGAAATTGTATGATTTCCGGCCTGCTTTAATGCTACAGCAGTTGGATAAGCAATTGCAGTTCCAACTCCTCCGCCAATGCTTACTGCAGTACCAAAATTCTCAATGTGTGAAGGTTTTCCCAGTGGACCAACAACATCAGTAATGAAATCACCTGCATTAAGTTCATTTAACACCTTTGTTGTTTTACCGATTCCCTGAACAATGATATCTATAGTTCCTTTTTCAGAATTGGAATCAGCTATTGTTAGCGGAATTCTTTCTCCAATATCATTTATTCTGATGATTACGAACTGACCGGCTTTTCTTTTGAGTGCGATCTTCGGGGCCTCGATGGTGAATCTTTTTATGTTGGTGGCAATAAATTTTGCAGATAATATTTTATGCATGGGAAATTATAAAGTTATTTGAGTTGAAGCGTATTCCCACAAAATATGCCAAAAGTTTTAAGCAAGATACCTTATTTCGGATGGGATAAGCCAGTCTATTTTAGTTCAATTGGATGCTTTTTCCAATGCAACTAAAAGATCCAAAACCAATTATTGATGATGATTCTTATTTATAAAAAAATATTTTTTAAAAGAGAGAAAAACTATGAAAGAAAAAATAGAAGTAATTAATAGGACAATGTTATTTTGTTCTAAAATTCTTCTCCACTTTCAAGGCCACCATTTTCTTCTCCCCTACCTTCACGTTTTGGTTTATAGTTATTGAAGGTGTAACGGAGATTTAAGGTTAAAGCAGGTGTGTGCATGTCAAAATAGTTATAGTTGTAAAGATTTGTTCCCTCGGATGTATATTCTCTTGTTGCTGTTCCAAATACATCTCTTACCTGAAGAGTTATTACGAGCATATTTTCTATAATTTCCTGTCTGACTGACAAATCAGAACTGAAAAATTCCTCCCAGCGACCTTGAGAAGAAACTGTTGGACTGTTGTAATTCAGGTTAAACTGAATTTGTGTTGAACTCCAAAGTTTAAAAGTATTATTCATTCGTGATTGCCAGTTAAAACTTTCATTTGAAAATGATTCATCTTGTATGCTTCCTTCAACTCTGTAATTAAAAACGTTTCCCATAAAATTTATGTTCCAGAAATCCAGAGGATCAAATATTAACATTACTTCACCACCCAGAGAATAATCTTTACCAACATTACTAAAGGTTGTCAGCGTTACATTTTCTTCAAGTGCAGTTCTGATTGGTTCAATCTTATTTGTGGTCATTCGGAAATAAGCTTCTGCAGAAATGTTTGTACTACCGAGAATTGTTTGAACACCGGTTTCGTAAGAATCAATAAATTCCGGAAGCAAATCGGGATTACCAATTCTAACATTATTTGCATTTGTCCACGTTGGAAATGGTTCCAGAGCCCAACCACCCGGTCTGTTTATTCTTCTTGAGTAGCTAGCCATTAAAGTTGATACTTGTGTAATTTTATATGAAGTGTGCACACTTGGAAAGAAATCAATTCTATCAATATTAAATGATTGACCAATTACCGGAACTTCAATATTTCTATAGGTGTACTCGGCACGTAAACCAATTTGATAATTTAGAACCCAAAGCATATCCGAATACATTGAGTACAGTGACTGCTGATTTTCATCGTATTTTGTTAAAGTGCTGTACTGTGGTTGAGCATCATATTCGTTAGTAAGGACATTGTATTCAAATAAATCATTGCTCTCATCTGATATTTCAATCTCTGCCTGATAACCAGCTTCAAATTTACTTACATCAGAAAATGGTAATGTGTAATCAATTTTTCCTATGAAATCGGTAGAAGGTCCATTTTCTGTAGTTTTTTTGCCGCTAATCTGACCGGTATCATCAAACTCTGCAGTAGTAGTGAATTCATCTGATTTTTGCTTATTAAACAGGAGCTCTGCTAATAATTGGTGTCCGGGCAAATTAAATGTACGTGTATAATTTGAGTTTAATGAAAAATAAATTCCTTCACGTGCTCTATCACCGGTTCCAGTGTATTTGAATTCAGTTGGATCGGTAGATGAAAACTCAGTAAAATCCTGACGATTATTAAAGCCTCCTTTTCTCTTGCCTCCTCTAAAACCAAAACCAAGCAAATCATAATTGCTCAATGAAAATTCAATACTTGCTCGTCCTTCAAAAGAGGTTCTCTCACGTTCAATTTCACCGATAGAATTAATTGTTGATGTACCATCTTCAAGATAGTAAATATTGTTTTGTGTTTGGTCCCCTGGGAAATACCTTTGATTGTAATCAAGTCCAACATTTGCTTTGAAACCATCCTGATAATTGATTAAAAAATTTCCACCATAGGTATCGTACATACCAGCATTTGCATTGAAGATACCATTTAGCTCCTGACCTAAATTCTTTTTCAGAATAATATTTATAATACCGGCGGTTCCATCAGCATCATATTTTGCAGTTGGATTGGTGATAATTTCAATCTTGTCAATTGATGCTGCGGATATCTGCTGTAAAGCATCCTGAGAATCCATAAGTGAAGGTCTGCCGTCAATTAAAACTGTGAAGTTTTGACTTCCCCTGAGACTAACATTTCCCTCAACATCTACCTGAACCGACGGTACGTTTGCCAGAACATCAGCTGCATTTCCTGAAATTACTGTTTGCATCTGATCGGGGCTTATTACTTTTTTATCTATCTCGTATGTAACCGGAGCTCTGCTTCCTTCGACAACAATGTTTTCTAAAAGAACTGCAGTCGGATGAATCTGAATTTCTCCAAGATCAACATTAAAATTTGGAGGTCTGATTGATGTCTGAATAACTTCAGTATCATATCCGATAAATCTTACTTCAACTCTGAATTCACCTGGTCTGTCAATACTTAAATTAAAAAATCCTTCACTATTTGTTACGCCGCCTGTTACCATTGAAGAGTCTTTCAATGAGAAAACAACAATATTGGCATATTCAATTGTGTGTTTTGTGGCAGAATCAAACACTTTTCCATAAATACTGCCGCCGGGAAAATTTCCCTGTCTTTGCTGAGGAAAAGCAGTTATTGATAAGAGTGATAGAGTTATTAGTATTTTGGGTATATAATTTTGCATTAAAATTTTTATAATCATTCTCTGAATAGTATTAAACAATCAAATCAGATGAAAAGTTTAACGATTGGATTCAATAATGCTGAAAATGTTGGCGATAGATATTTATTAAGTGAATCAGATTTTACTTTATCCAATAGTCGTGACAAATCTTAACAGCATCTTCGAGTAAATATTTTTCTACCAACAGGGAAATTCTGAAAGAGGTTGTGTTTACTCCATAATAAATGATTCCGCGCTGATCAAGAAGTTTCATTGTTTGCATAAGTGCATCGTTATTTCTGCTGAAACCTTCTCCTATTATTGACAAAGCAGCAAGACTTTCATTGATATAAATTCCATCTCTTAACTTTTCTTCCAATGATTCTTTTATCTTTTCCCAATTGTAAAGATTATTGGTTGAAATGATAAAAGAACATTTGTAACCTTTATCACCTGCAATACCTGATACCTGAAATTCTTTTATTGGTATTTGATTTTGTTCAAGATACTCAAGTATCCAGCTTATTTTTTCAGCATCGTGTACGAATACACGGACTATTTCTTTTTCATAAACAACAGCCAGAACACCTGATAATTCTTTTTTAGAAACATCTTTAATAATTGTTTCTTTGCCTGGATTAAAAGTATTACGTGCGTACAAAGCAATCTTTGCTTCTTTGGCGAATTGAACTGCCTGTGCATTCAGAACTTTTGCTCCTGCTTCTGCCATTTCCTGAATTTGCTGATAAGATATTTCCGGAAGATGTTTTGCATCTTTAACAATATTCGGATCAGTCGTGTAAACTCCATCCACATCAGAATAGATTTCACATCGTTCTGCATTTAGTGCAGCAGCTAATGCAACTGCTGAGGTATCCGAACCGCCTCTACCAAGTGTTGTGATATCTCTTTTGTAACTAACTCCCTGAAATCCACCTATTACAACTACTTTGCCTTTGTCTAATTCATCTAAAACCCTAACCGGTCGAACTTCAATTACTCTAGCATCATTGTGTCTGTCATTAGTAATTATTCCGGCTTGCGAACCTGTCAAAGAAATTGATTCAATTCCTTCTTCGTGAAGAGCTATACAAAGAAGTGCCATCGAAGTTCTTTCTCCGGTGCTGAGAAGCATATCCATTTCCCTTCGCGGAGGATCAGGTGAAATTGCTTTTGCCATTTCGATAAGTTGATTGGTTGTTTTCCCCATTGCAGAAACAACCACGACAACATCAATTCCCTGCTTCTTAACTGCAGCGATCATTGAAGCAATTTTCTTCAACTTTTCAACATCAGCAACGCTGCTGCCGCC
>CAZXGJ010000013.1:0-2961 GCA_964639955.1 uncultured Ignavibacteriaceae bacterium | reverse complement strand
AGATTCCTCAGCTCTTCCATCAATTGAGTTTTTGCTTTTGTAATATCGTCAACTTTTTTTAGGAATCTCGCAGGAACACCGGCAACTACAGTTTCAGGTTCAACATTTCGTACAACAATTGAACCTGCTGCAACAACAGCACCTTTACCAACTTTTACACCTTCGAGCACTACTGCATTTGCACCAATCAAAACATTATCTTCAATGATGACGGGCTCAGCACTTGGAGGTTCAATTACTCCAGCAAGTACAGTTCCAGCACCAATGTGACAATTCTTGCCAACAATTGCTCTTCCGCCAACCACAACATTCATATCAATCATAGTACTTTCACCAATCACTGCACCAATATTCAATACTGCACCCATCATAATCACACAATGATCTCCAATCTCAACCATATCTCTGATAATAGCTCCGGGTTCAATTCTGCAATTGTATTTAGTAAGATCAGCCATCGGAATTGCTGAATTTCTTCTGTCAACTTCAATCCTATGTTTGATTATAAACTGTTTGTTGCTTTCGTAAAACTTTTCAAACTCTGCATATTCGCAGAAAAGAATTCCTGATACATCAGAACCATAATAATCAAGCCCCTCAAAGTTTATTTTTCCTAGTTTGCCCTGAAGATAAATTTTCGCCGGAGTTTTCTTCTTCGCTTCAGCAATTGTTTTTATGATTTTGTATGAATCCATAATTAACCCGAATAATTATTTCATTATAAGTCAAAATTAGAAAGTAAAAATTTAAAACTTTAGTATGGAAATATTTTGATATTTGAATTATGACTTTTGACTTTTAAGAATTAAAAACAACATCCGTAAAAGAATAAAATCCTTTTTCTTTCTTAAGAGCAAACTCAGCCGATTTAAGAATTCCTTCAGCAAAAGTTCTTCTGGATAATGCTCTGTGTTGTATTGAAATAACTTCACCAAGTCCGGCAAAACTAACAGTATGATCTCCCGGAACATTTCCAAGTCTGTGCGAAGTAACATTAACTTCCCTATTTCCAAAAATCTTCTGAATCATCTTAGCAGTTCCGGAAGGTTTATCCTTTTTGAATCTGTGATGAGTTTCAGAAATCTCCACATCCCAGTCCGGTAATTTTTCATTTGCAATTTTTGTCAGCTCAAGTAAAATCTGAATACCTAAAGAAAAGTTATAACTTTGCACGACAGGTTTATTCATCGCATAACTTTTTAACTGGTTGATATTTTCATCAGTCAGTCCTGTGGTTGCTACGATTAAAGGGACATTAAAACTTTTAGCGAAGAAAATCATTTTATCAAATGCTTCGGGGAGAGAACAATCAATTAAAATTTCAGGATCACTTTGTTTCCATTCACCCTGAATATCTAAAGAAAAGACAAGTTCACTGCCGTGTTCAGTAAAAACACTTATGACTTCTTTACCTAATTTTCCTGAAGCGCCAACCAAACCATATTTCATAATTATTCTCCTGACATTTTTTTCATTTCACTATCAAGAATCTGTTCAGCTTTTGTAGTTGCTTTCACCAACGGAAGCCGCAGAACGTTCTCGCACAAGCCAAGCTTGCTCATTACATATTTAACAGGCGCAGGACTGGTTTCCACAAATAAAGCATTCATCATACTTAAATATTTATTATTTAGTTCACGGGCAAGTTTCAAATCATTATTCAATACCGCATCAGTTATCTTTTTCATTTCAGCAGGATAAGGATTTGAGAAAACGGAAATTACTCCATCTCCTCCGGAAGCCATAATCGCAAGTGTCTGATCATCGTTGCCAGAAAGTACAGAGAGCTTTTGCGGTTTGATTGAAATCAGGTGAGCTATTTGCGAAATATTTCCGCTTGCTTCTTTAACTGCCACTATATTTTTACATTCTTTATAAATTTTTAAAACAGTTTCAGGCAGGATGTTCATTCCGGTCCTTGACGGAACATTGTAAAGAATTATCGGAAGCTTCGTTCGCTCAGAAATGAATTTATAATGTTCGACGAGACTATCCTGAGTGCCTTTATTGTAATAAGGATTGACTATCAAAACTCCATCGGCTTTAAGCTCTTCTGCCTGCTTATTGAGTTCAATTACTTTTTTTGTGTTATTTGTTCCGGTTCCAACAATTACAGGAATTTTTTCTTTCACTTCTTTAACAACAAGTGAAATTATTTTTGCTCTTTCATCAAATTCAATTACAGGTGATTCACCTGTCGTACCAATAACAACTAGAGCATCTACACCACCATTCAATTGTTGATTAACAATTTTCCTGAGCGCTTCATAATCAACAGATTGATCAGATTTAAATGGAGTTATAAGAGCAGTTCCTGTTCCTTTAAACATCTATGTTCCTTTAAAGTGATGATTAAGAATTTAATTAAGCCAAAGACAGACGAGCCGTCAGTTCAAAAATATGAAAAATAATTGAAGATTATTAGACTTTAATTAAAATCAATCCGGGAAGGCTAAAATTAAAGCACGACGGAGTTAACAGACAGATTTAAAAAATCGTAGGCAAGAGTGATTCAATGCAGGACTGACAAATTTCAAAGATTCCATCCCATCTTTGAATTTTCACAAATCGGTAATTCTATTGAATCAAATACTCTTGCCTGAGGAATATATTTCCCAACTTATGTACCATTAGATGTCTATTAAACCGAATTAAAACAATTGTACGAATTACTCAAAATATTAATTTGAGAATTTCCGGTATCTCATTTATTAAATTGAAGCAAATAAAGAACAGAGCGCAAAATAAAAGATAGAGTATAATGTAAATTTCAAAGAGTCAAACATTGTTAATCCGGAATAGAGAATGAGACTAAATTTTTCTGAATTTTAGATTATATTTGCACCGTAATTATGAATTGTTCATTGTTTGTGTTGGATTGAATTTGCACCCGTAGCTCAATTGGATAGAGCATCTGACTACGGATCAGAAGGTTTGGGGTTCGAATCCCTACGGGTGTAC
>CAZXGJ010000012.1:0-57429 GCA_964639955.1 uncultured Ignavibacteriaceae bacterium | reverse complement strand
TTAATCTACCTTACTTAATTAATCCGAAATTCCATTTTCCGCTGAACCGATACAAGTGGAACAACACACCGTCTTCGCCAACTACAATAACCAATAACTACATAACATCGGTTCTGGAAGATAATGAAGGTAATATATTAATTGGTACTTACCTGGGCTTAAATATTTTTAATTATGAAAAATCAAAAAGTAAATTCAAACACATTTATAGCGACAAGAACAATCCGGGTTCCTTAAGTAACAGTCTAATCTGGTCACTTACCAAATCAGAGTTTGACTCAAACTTAATCTGGATAGGTACTGCTGATGGTTTGACAGGTTACTATTCAGATAAACAGACTTTCTTCCGTGTAAATATTCCTAATCCTCAAAACATACAATTTGGGACTGCAGCCGGTAATGTGATCGAAGAGATGATTGGTAATGAAAAAATTCTTTGGATTGATTCTTATGCCGGACTTATAAGATTAAATACAGCTAATGGAAATGCTACCAGGTACTTAGCAAAGCAAAACAATCCAGACTATTTGATTAGCAGCTACATAAATAAAATTACTAGAGATCGATCCGGGGTAACATGGATTTGTACAGAGAATGGCTTGAGTTATTTTTCCTCTAAAAGTTCAAAGTTTAACAATATATACGCAGAAAAAAATAACATACTTGGTTTAAACGAGCTAAAAGGAAAAAACATAACTACGATAGCTCAAACTTTAAATGGGACATTATGGTTTGGAACTTCAGACGGTTTATATTATTCAGAAAAGGTAAATGATTATAAGATCATAAAAAAACATTCAAGATTTTCTGATATTCATATCTGGTCCTTATGCGGGGATAACTCTGGTAACTTGTGGGTCGGAACTTATGGCTCAGGTTTATATCAGCTTGATGTAAATAAAAACCAGGTTAAGAAAAAATTATTAATCGATCCTAAATTACGAACCCAGTCTGTGAATTTCATTAAATCATTGTTAACAGATGATGATAATAATTTATGGATTGGATTTTGGGGACTTGGTTTAGCTAAGTTGGATTTAATCACCGATGAATTAAAAGTCTGGATGAACAATGTTGATACTGATAAGTATAGTATCAGCCACAACGATGTTTGGTCAATTTTTCAAGACAGCAAAAAAAGGTTGTGGATTGGAACAAACGGAGGCGGACTGAATCTTTTTGTTGAATCTGATGGGGGAAAATTTTTAAGATGGATATCAGATACAAATGAACCCAATAGTTTAAGCAGCAATAGTATTAATTCTATCATCGAATCTGCAAAGACTTCCAATGATGATCAAACAGTTTTGTGGTTAAGTACCACTAACGGTTTAAATAAAATTATGGTTACTAACGCTGCATATGTCAGTGATTCAATTTTTGCCAAAGTGGATATTTCAAGTTATTTAATTCAGGAAGGTAATTCTAATAATTCATTCAATTCAATCCTTGAAGATGCGAATGGAAATCTGTGGCTTGGAACAAGCACCGGATTAACTTTTTTCGATGTTGTGGAAGAAAAATTCATCAACTTTACAAAAGCTGATGGAATTGTCGGTGGAAACTTTAACACTAATTCAGCCTTTAAGGATGGGAATGGAATTCTTTACTTCGGCAGCACCTCAGGCTTAAATTATTTTGACCATGATCAAATTAAACTTTCTACTTACGAAGCACCCATTGTTTTAACAGATTTTAAGATCTTTAACGAATCGGTGAGTATTGGTGATGATTCACCATTGGTTTCGAGTATTACAAATACAAAAGAAATAGTACTTTCATATAATCAAAATGTGTTCTCTATCGAGTTTGCTTCATTGGATTTTAACTCTCCTCATTCAATTGAATATGCTTATAAAATGGAAGGGTTTGATATTGATTGGGTTTATAGCGGAAAGAGAAGATTGGCTACATATACAAATCTGGATCCTGGTAATTATACATTCAAAGTAAAGTCAACTAACGCTGACGGCGTTTGGAATAATAACGTAAAATCTGTTTCATTTATCATTGAGCCTCCATTCTGGATGACGTGGTGGTTCAGAGGAGTAATTATTTTACTGTTTCTTTCAACAGGACCGATAATCTATTACAGGAGAGTAAAACAGCTAAAGAAAGAGAAACAGCTTCAGATGGATTTTTCTCGGCAATTGATTCAATCCCAGGAAGAAGAAAGAAAAAGAATTGCCTCAGAACTACACGATAGCATCGGTCAGGATTTACTGGTTATCAAGAACCTTGCTTTGCTTAATAAGAATAAAGATGATCAGTTTAATGAGATTTCGAAAATTGCCGGTGATACTATTGATGATGTAAGAAGGATTTCTTACAATCTTCATCCATATCAACTAGACAGACTGGGGCTGACCAAGGCTATTCAATCAATGTTTGTTAATATCGAAAACGCTACTAAAATTAAATTCGATTTGAATATTGATAATATTGATGGACTTGTGAGCAAGGAAAAGGAAATTAGTATTTTTCGAATTATTCAGGAATGTGTTAATAATGTTATAAAACATTCTGAAGCTACTAAGACAAATATGATGATTAAATTCAGAGAAGATAACTTAATAATAGAAATATCAGATAATGGAAAAGGTTTTAATTTTGAGACAGCGAAATCAGAAGCAAAAGGTTTTGGACTGAAGAACCTGGAAAACAGAGTTAACTTACTTGGAGGCAATATTGCTTTTTCTTCTTCTACAGATTATAAAACAGAAATAAAAATAAACATACCAATAACAAAATAACGATTTATTGATTCAGGTTAAACTTCGTAGAAGTTCTATTTTTGTAGAAAAGAAATAGCAAAACGATAGGATGAACCTCGTAGAGGTTCAAAAATATTAATAATGATTTGCTTTGATAGTAAATCCTCTACGAGGATTGGATTTTCTCTTTTAGCCAGTTATGTTACAATAGTTAGACCTCTACGAGGTCTTAAAAAACACAATAAATTAAAAGCGAATTTTGTAGAAGTTCCATATTGGTTGAAAATACATTAGAGTGTAAAAAAAACTTCGTCGAAGTTCAATTATTATAGAAAATAATTAATAGACCAATAACAAGAACCTCGTAGAGGTTCAACAAAATTATATGAAAAAAAACATTACCATAATCATCGCTGACGATCATCCTTTAATGCGAAGCGGTGTTAAAAATGTACTTATAACTAATCCGCAAATTGAGATTATTGCGGAAGCACAGGATGGCGAAGAAACATTAAAGCTGATCCTAAAACATAAACCGGATGTTGCACTTATTGATGTTGAAATGCCAAAACTGACCGGGCTTGAGATAGCACGTAGAGTAGCGGAACAAAATCTTAATACAAAAATAATATTTCTTACTATGTACAAAGAAGAAGATATGTTCAACGAAGCAATGGATTCAGGTGCATATGGTTATGTTCTTAAAGAAAATGCCGTTGAAGATATTCTTGAAAGTGTAAAAACCGTAGCTGATGGTGAATACTATATCAGTCCTTTGATTTCAAGTTATCTTGTAAAAAGACTAAATACAAAGAAAGAGTTCGAATCCGTACAACCATCAATAAAAGATTTAACAAAAGCTGAAAGAGCCATATTAAAATTAATTGCAGAAGAAAAAACCACACAGCAAATTGCAGATGAACTGCACATCAGCTATAAAACAGTAGAAAATCACCGCAACAACATTTCAAAAAAATTAAATCTAAGCGGCACACACAGCTTAGTTAAATTCGCAATAAAGAATAAAGAAAAGATTTAGAATACAAATCAACCAACCCCCTCTAAATCTGCTCCCAAGGGGGAGACTTCAATCTCTATACTCTAAAATTTTTTTTTCTAAAAGCCCCTCCTTTGGAGGGGTTGGGGAGGCCTGTCTATAGTTGTTTCCACCTATATAAAATGAGTGTTCCCACCGATTTATTTCCTTTCATTCTTAAGCCATATTTACAATAAAAATTATGAACGTAATGAAACTGCTTTTGGTGGATGATAATTCGAGAATAAGAAAAATGATGAGAAGCATTTACTCACCTCATTTTGATGAAATAATTGAGTGTGATGATGGAGACAAGGCTGTTTCGGAATTTAATAATGAGCTTCCCGATTGGGTTGTTATTGATATAAAAATGAAGCGAATGGACGGAATCGAAGCAACAGAAAAAATCATTTCCACTAATCCGGACGCAAAAGTAATAATTGTCTCTCAGTATAACGATGAAACTACGATCGATGCCGCAAAAAATGCAGGAGCAGTTGAGTTTGTTAGCAAGGACAATCTTTCAAAAGTAGTTGAAGTAATATTTGACGGTAATAAAAATAAAGGAGAATCTTTATGAAAGCTTACATACATTCAATAATAACACTACTAATGTTCTTTCTCATCTTTACAGCCAATCAAAATCTTTTGGCACAGCCAATGTCCGGCAGTTACACTATTGGCGGCACATCGGCTGATTTTGATTCGATCAGCCAGGCAGTTAATTCATTAATTACCAATGGAGTTTCGGGTACGGTAGTATTTAACATACGCCCCGGCGCTTACGAGGAACAGGTTATAATTCCGGAAATAGTCGGTGCCAATGCAACTAATACAATTACTTTTCAATCTGAAAGCGGAAATGCTGAGGATGTTTACTGGCAATTTGAAAATCCGGATTGGATAAATTTTAATTATGTGATTCGAATAGATGCAGCCGATCACCTAAGATTCAACAACATTTCATTCAGTTCAAATCTTACAAATGTAACCGGCGGTGGTGGTGTTGTTATAGCTTTTCATAATGGACTTTCGGAGGATGTGATTTTCGATAGTAATGTTTTTTATGGTATAACTAACTCCGGAGAAAGCAAAGGTGTAATCAGTGGTTATCATAGTGTCAGCTTTCCTGCCAGCTTAAAAGATTTGAAAATCTTAAACAATGAATTTCATGGTTTTGGTAATGGAATAAAGCTCACAGAAGTTACCGGAAGCACGGTTAACACCGGGTTGGAAATTATAAATAACAATCTTGAATCTAATCCCGCAAACCGCGGAATATACGTCAGCTCATTTTTTTCACCAAAAATAGAAAGAAACAATATAGTCATTCCTAACGCTTCAACCGGAATCCGGGTAGATGACAGCTATGGACAATTTTCGGTAATTAACAATACCGTCTTCTCCAGGTATTACGGAATATTTCTGCGCTCTGCCTTTTCAAATAATCCTGCCGGAGGAACCATTGCCAACAATATGGTAATAGTTAACAGCGAGGCAACCGGAGCCGGTATGGAAATCCAGGCTTACATTGATTCCTTAATCATTGCTTTTAATAGTTTTGTTGCTTTTGGCTCACAGGCAAATGGTACCGCATTGCGCTTCGCTCTCGGAAATTATACTTCAAACAGTTTCTCCTTGATTAATAATATGTTCATTCATTACGGTATAGGAAAAGCCTGTGATATCTACGCACCTTCACAGACAATTACCCAGATGGATCATAACGTGCTTTACACAAACGGTTCAGTATTGGCAAGGTGGGGGGGAACAGATTACAGCTCGCTGTCTAATCTGCAGTCTGCCAGCGGAATGAATTTAAACTCAGTAAGCAAGATGCCCGATTTCGAAAATCCGAACGATGATTTACATCTTGTTGCCTGCTCAATTGGCGATGAAGAATTGAAAGGAATTCCTGTTGCCGGTATTACAACAGATTATGACGGACAAATTCGGGATGCTCTTTCTCCCTATATCGGTGCAGATGAAACTTATGCAGATCCTCCTCATCTCTTCAGCAGCAAAACAGCGTTTGGTGTGAGCGACAGCCCCATACACTTTGCCGCAGGTGATCTTGATGGTGATGGCGATTCCGATGTAGCTGTTGTTCTCGGCGGCTTGACCAACAAGGTTGAAGTTCACTGGAATAACAATGGTAACTTTTCTTCAACAACAGAGCTTGATTTTGGACTGCTTCCCACCGTTGTTAAAATAGCTGACCTTGATTCAGATAATAAAAACGATATAATCTGTCTTTCAGATACTATTTTTGTCAGATATGGTATGGGTGGAGGAGTTTTTACTCCGCCATTTAAAATGCCCGGAGTGGGAGTAAATGTTAATCCTCCCCCAAGCGGTTCTGATTTTGAAATTATGGATTATAATGAAGATGGCAATCTTGATATAATTCAATCTTACATGGGCATTGTTGGTGTTGAAACAGGTTACCTTGCAATGTTTATTGGTCAGGGAAACAGGGACTTTATGTTTTATGAACCTTCACAGCCAACAGGTTTAGATTATCCAGCCGCAATAAAGTTAGCCGACCTTAATGGTGATAATAAACCTGAAGCAATAGTTGAAGATTTTGTTAATGAGGAGGTCGGTGTTTACGAAAACATTTTGCCGGAAATATTAGTCTTTTTAAATGCAGTTGTTTATAACACCAATCACGGCGGCTCAGGTCCGCTGCACGCAAACCTTGACGTTTACGATTTTGATGGAAATAATTATAACGACATAATGGTGGGAAAGTGGAACTCTACGGATAGTTTGACATTTCTCTACAATGATGGCAGTACACCCTTCCTCGAGAATATTCTTGGAGTGGAGACAGATGATTTCAGAAGCTCGGTTACTTTCACCGCCGCAGATTATGAACTTGATGGCGATGTTGACATTCTTTATGCTACAACGAGCAGCGAAATTTCAATACTGCTAAATGACGGTGCAGGTAACTTTGAATCCGTTGTCGCCTGTAATCCTGTTGGTGGTAACAATTTCGATGGGCTTGCCTTAACAATGCTTCACGAAAATTTTAATAATGATAACCTTCCAGATTTTGCAATACTTACTCAAAGCGACAGCTTTTATATTTACTACAATGCCGGATGGATTCCGACAGGCATCAAAACTGAAGATGAAACAGAGATGACTGTTACCGCCTACGAGCTGTTTCAGAACTATCCAAACCCATTTAATCCTTCTACGAATATCCGATACTCTGTGCCGGAGAGAAGCAGCGTTGTGCTCAAGATATATGATATCCTGGGAAGCGAAGTTTCAACACTTGTTAACGAAGATAAAGATGCCGGCATTTATACAGTTAACTTTAATGCTTCACAACTTGCAAGTGGAATTTATTTCTATCGTTTAACTGCTGGAACTTTTGTTGAAACTAAGAAGATGATATTACTCAGGTAATTTCACTGGGGAGCGCAAGCTCCCCCATTTTTTTGCAGACTGACAAATATGTCCTATTCATAAATCTCATAAAAAGTATTTTCATAATAAAATCTTACGTTCTGCCCGAGTGCAAGGAACTGAGATGTTTCAGGTTTGTCTTTCATCAATTTAAAGTATTCATCAGAATTAAATTGAATGCGTTTTTGATTCTTTGTTTTTTGATTTTGCAATTCAGAATCAACCCAGAACTTACCACTCTGATAGATAGCTCGTCCTTGAATATTTCTCACCTGTTGAGTAAAGTTCACTTCATTTCCTTTGCTATCCTTATAATTCATTCTGCCGGAACCTTGCTTGGTTTCACCATAGTTGCTTGCCTGGTTTAGTCCTTGCAGTTCTTCGCTGGCAGTTACGCTTCTGTCGCCGCTTTTTTGTTTCATTGCATCGAAATCACCTTCAGCGTCCCTTTTTAATTCAGGTGCAGGCGGAAGTGTTTGAAAGTGATCAACCAACTCATTTCTTCTGATTCGAATTTCTTCATCTTCCATAATTAGATAACTGGTGTACGGAGTAACGATTCCGTGCTCACGTGCAAGCTGAGTTATTTCATCAACGAGTTCTTTGTTCTCACCATTAAGCCTTATCTGGTCTAATAAGTACCCAATTCTTCTTGAAGCCCACAATGGCGGGATGAAATCAAATTGATTATTGTCAGTTGAAAAATTTGTATTGAGGGAAAAAGTTTTCTTTTCACCTTTAAAAGTTCCGGTCAAAGAAATCGTTGAACTACCGCCGCCCGAATATCTTCCGAATATTGTTATGCTTGAGCCTTTGAAAAGATCCGGTAATTCTTTAGGATAGGTCTGGAATGTTTTTACACTTCCACCAAATGAAAGAGAAAGATTTGTTAAAACAGGCGACTGCACTTTATCATAAAAACTGGAAATTTTTATTTCAATATCCTCGTTCTCTGAAATGTATGTGCGATATGCTTTTGTCTGCTCAGTGATTTTATCCAGCAGATGAGTGTTGAGATCGTTGCCAATTCCAAAAGTAAAAATGCGGATGTTTTCTGAGTTTGAATCAGTAAATCTTTTTATCAGCATCTCATCATTTGTTTCTCCGATAGTTGGTTTGCCGTCGGTCATGAAGACAATTATTCGGGTTCTGTTATTATTGCCTTTTTCTTTCAAAGCAAGATTCAATGCTTCCTCTATATTTGTACCGCCAACAGCAGTCAATTCTTTTATAAAATTTTCTGCTTTTTTGATGTTTGATTCGCTCGCAGTCTCAATTTTCCCAAACAGGGAGTAAGCCTCAGTTGAAAATCTTATAATGTCAAACCCATCACCCTTGTTTAAATTATTTACGCAGTAGAGGAGTGCTTGCTTTGCCTGTTTCATTTTATCACCCACCATGCTGCCCGATACATCAAGAACAAATGTTATATCTTTTGCATCAATCTGGTTGTTGTTAATCAGAAATGATGGAGAGGCAGTCAGGAAAAAGTAGCCGTCATCATTACCTGTCTGATAGGTAAGAAGTGATAATCCGATGTCATCATTGTTCGTGCTGTAATAAAGCTTAAAGTCAATATCAGGTTTTGTGTTTTCTTCTTCAAAAGAAACAACTGCGTTTTTATTGTCCTTATGAACAACTTCGACAGAATGAGTGGGGGAGTAGATAGTTTTTATTTTATTGTTGGTTTTCAATTCAACTTTTACTGAAACACTTTTAACCGGTTTTGCTGAAAACTTTTCCGTGTTCAGTGGATATACATATTCATAAATTCCATTATCTGAGTCTAATACTTCCCGGTAGCTTATGTTAACTTTCTTTTTGCTTCGTGGCTCGATTGGAAATATTCTTACTTTAAAAATTCCCTGACCTGAATACTCAAGCAGGGCAGGATCTTTTATCTGCCGGACTATATCCTCGTAAATCTGTCGTGCTTTGTTTGCATCAAGCAGTTCGGCATTTACCATTTTGCCGTTTATTTCCATTCTGAAATCTTTTATCACTGCATTTTTAGGAATTGGGAAAATGTAGTAGCCTTCGAGCATTACATCAGATGGATTATGGAATTCCTGATCGATGAAAGTCTCAGCGAAGTTACCGTTTATTTTTACATCAACGTGGTGATAAAGGACTTCAAGTGGATAGGAAGACTGAAGCGGTTCGGGTCTTGGGATTATTATTAAGCCATCAGCGAACGTTAATCGGCTTATTAAGATCAATAAAACAATTGGGAATATTTTCATTAACATTTTATCACCTAAATTTTATTTTATCTTTCTGAACTTGTTGCCAAAAGAAAATTAGCATTTGTTGGCTGCAACCTTCAAAGTTGCTCGCTGTTCTCAATTCGTAAACCTTGAAGGTTTTCAAGAATCTTTCATCCTGAACTGGCCTGCTGTCAGGCAGGCTTGTTTCGGGATCTCGAATTAAGATGCTGAAACAAGTTCAGCATGATCTATTCTTACTCGAACTTGTAATTTTTATTTGATGCCTGTTCGCGTATCATTTTTAACATTGCTGCATCAAGAGTATTTTCTTCTTTATTCTCAGAGACCTTCTTTGCAATGTAATCTCTTCTCTGCTTATCGAGTTCGTTGATACGATTCTGGTATTTTTCACGTTCCTTTTCTTTTTTGTCGATATACTTTTTCTGTTCATCCAGAGTCATACTTTGCATTTCTTTTGGTAACTGATCTTTCGGAATTTTAGTTAAGTCGAGCGAGCCATCTTTTTTAGCATCAACTAAATCCCATGTTGAGTTATTGTACTGCCCGCTTCCTTTAGTAACAGATCTTTCAACCATAACTGAAGGTGCAAGACTGCTGGCGTTGTCATCCTGTTCTTTTTGTCTTTGCTTCAGTTCGTTGCCTTCATATCCGAATGCCAGGTAAGTTTCATTTATTTTTTGTCCGAGTTGAACGAGTTCTTCGTCAAACGGAGTTTCGATGTGAACAATCTGTTGATCGCTATCTATGTTAATGTATTTACCATCCGCAAGATCGGCACCGTCTTTCCAGAAAGAGTTAAGTCCTTCGTCGTAGCTTCCGCAGTAAATTGTATTAACAATTATTCCTTTGCTAATGGCAGACTTGCAGGCTTCTTTGTAATCTTGGTCTCCCTGATTGAAAGGTTCGTTGCCCGCAATGAAAATTACTTTGTAATCGTCTGAACCTTTAGTCCACTTAAGATCTTTTATCGCTTCAGAGATTACTGTTCCGCAGTACTCACTGCCGCCGTTTGTTTTTAGTTTGAATAGTTCTTCGGATATTTTATCCAGGTCGTTAGTCAGGGGAGTGACTAATCTGACAAATCCTTCAGTAGGGGATAAACCATCATTGCCATATTCATACAAAGCCACATAAAGGTTTATGCTTTCGCCTTTTTTATTTGCGCTTGCCATTTCATTTACGATTTTCCATAATTGTGTTTTGGTCTGCTCAATTAATCCATCCATACTATTGCTTGTATCTAAAAGGATTGCTAGCTGGACTGTGTTTGCTTTTGGATTTTCGCTGGATATTGCTTTGTCTCCCCAAAAGGCAAGTGAAGTAAAAAAACTTAAAAAGAATATTACTGATTGTTTCATCGTAATTCTCCAAGATGGTTGATAAATGATTAATTAAAAGTTGAGGCTTTCACTCAATTCAGTGATTAAATGTTCCATCGAATGATAAAATAAAAGGGAGAAATATTTTTGAATAAAGCTAGCGGGAACTTAAACAACAGATAGAAGTAAAAGATTGCTTAAATATTTTTCTGAGTCAAAGAAATCTGATTATTTATTCTCAATTACTTTTTGATAATTCTTATAATAATCCTGTTTTCTTTCGCGGGCGTGGCAGGTTACACAATCTTGTTCTAAAAATGATTCCTCGAGTTGAACCGGATGAATAAATTCTATTCCTCTGATAGATACATTCTCTTTACCATCGGGACTTACCTGCGCGATGATCGTGTGACAAATGTTACAGTCTTTTCTTATTACTTTTCCGTCATCACTAACGTGTTTATTATCGTGGCAGCGGAAACATCCGGTATCATATAAATGAGAGATATGATTTGGAAATCCGCGCCAGCTAACGTTCATTGATGGGAAATAGTTACGATCATATATTTTTTGAATTTCTTTAATGCTCTGCTCAATATCGGCTAACTTGTTTTTGTAAACTTCGGGATAATTGAATCTATAAAAATTCGTGATAAAAATCCGGATGCTGTCAACTGCAACCTGTTTTGAAGAGTAACCTGTTTCCAGAACATCCACTGACACACTTTTAATGTACGGAAGCGATTTGTCTATTCTATCGAGAGAAAGAGATAGATTTATGGATTTATCTGCCGGATTATAAATGTGTGATGGTCTGTTATGACAGTCAATGCAATCCATTGTGCGATAATTTTCTTTGGGGTAATTGTTTTCGTCGAATTCAGTTTCAGTACTTCTATAAATAATTTCTTTACCTTCGCTGTTAATCTGTTTAACCCAAGGGATTACGTTACGTTTATCATCAAGATGAATATATTCAACCTTATTTGCAACATTCATATGCCAATGAATTCCTTCAGCTCTGCCAAGTTCAGAATTTCCGCCTCCGATTTTTAGCAGCATCGAAATACTTGATTTAGTATTTGCTTCATCATATAAGAAATAATCCGACTTATATTTTATCTCACTAAAAAAATGACCCGGCGAATGACATTGTTCGCAGGTCCCTTCTGCGGGTCTTAGTTCTTTTACTGGTGTTGGAATTGGTTTCGAATATTTGTTGAAGAGAACTGAATAAACCTGATACGCACCGGAAATTTTAGATTTTACAAACCAGTTAGCACCTGAACCAATATGGCATCCAACGCAGCCAACTCTTGAGTGAGGAGAAGTTAAATAGGCAGTGTATTCCGGTTCCATAACTTCGTGACAGATTTTTCCGCAGAACTCATCTGATTCAGAATATTCAAAAGCTTTATAACTGCCAAAGGCAGAAAAAATTAATAATAAGAGAGTTCCAATTGTAAATGTTGCTACCACACGTCTTTGTTTTATATCATTCAGATCAATTACAATGAACTTACCGCTTCGCTCTAAACCTTTTTTAATTCTTCTTCTTTCGCGAATAATTCCATAGGCAATTATCAGCAATCCAAGAATCAGGAAAACTGGCAGGATGATAAAAGTAATTATTCCAAGATAGGGACGTGATTCACCGCTGAAAAATTCAAGAATAAAAAGGAAGATAATCAGCCCGAAGCTCACAGATGATATACCTGCTCCTAGAAGGCTGACAGGGTTATAAACAATTGCCGGAAATAATCTTTTCATTAGAAGTGCCGGAAGTTAAGTATAAATATTAAAAAGGTGAATTTACCTGTAAACGAAAATCATGGCATAAATTATCCAGATAATTATACTGAATCCGATTGTAAGGGCTGTCCAGCCGAAAATTTTCATCCCCCTTAGAACGATTGGAGGGTATTGTTCAACAATATACTTATCGAGTTCGCCGCTTTCTACAAGGTCTTTATATTCCCGTGGTCTGTCAAGCTTAAATTCTTCCAAAGGAACTCTGCCTGAAAAAATAACCATATCCATCGGGAATTTTTCGGGGCGGAGATGTGTGTTAAAGAAATGAATAGTAAAAATAAAACCGGTTGCAAGCAATGCTTCATCACTGTGAATTATTGTAGCAACGTTCAGCATCCATCCGGGGAAAAAGTTAGTAAAGAATTCCGGGAACCATAAAGTCATCCCGGTTGAACCGATTACAAACATTCCCCAAAATACAGCAAAGTAATCGAATTTTTCCCAGTAAGTCCACCTTCCGTATTCAGGTCTTTCGCTTTTACCGATAAACCACTTTAAAGATCTTTTAAAGTCCTGCCAGTCTTTTTTATTAAAGAGCATTGAATTTTTGCCCGTGAGCAATTTCTTCCAGGATCCAAATTCTTTTCTCTTCAATCTGGTCATATCGATTAAGTGGGTTACGAAGACTATGATCATAATAACTGCTGCAAACCTGTGCCAGTAACCGGCAGACTCGAACCCTCCGAAGAATTTTGATAAAACTCTTGCCCAGCCGGTATAAGAAAACTTTAAGCTCATCCCGGTTAAGGAGAGAATAAGAAAACTAATAATCATAAAAATATGAAGAATGCGGTTTAATCTAGTAAATCTTAAAACGTATTTTTCTTTAACGTTCATTTTTCATCTGCTCCGCCGGAGTTTGATATCTTGTGTTCTTTATTTTCCGAATGCAGCTTCTTTAGTTTTCTTCTCCACTCCAGCGATCTTGGCAGCCACAGCAAAGTATGGGCACCGGCAATTATGAAAGTTCCAACCAGAAGTCCTGTCATACCCCAGAATGCCCAGAATAAGAACGGGTACTTATTGGGGTCATGATGAGTAGCGTGTGTAAGATAGCCGGCAAATCTTCGGTTGGCTGAAGGATGACAAGTTCTGCAGGTCTCAACTACATTTTCTCTGCTCAATCTGGATTTTGGATCGGTTGTCGGAAGTATATCGTGAGCACCGTGACAATCGTAACATTTTGCAGTTTTAGTGTAACCAAGCTGAGAAACCTTTCCGTGGTAAGTATCGAAATAAGTTTCTGCAATTTCTTTGTGGCATCTGCCGCATTGGCTCATAATTTCAAGCTTAAATCCTTCAGTATCTGCTCTTTTAATTTCGTGTGCGCTGTGGCAATCGAAACAAACAGGTAATTCTTTTTTGGAGTCAGAAACGAGTGGAGAGTGAATACTCTTTATAAATTGATCCTCGATACCGTGATGGCAATTTCCGCAAGTGGATGAAATATTTTTCCTGTTAATACTTGATTCCGGATTTGTGTGGGGCAGCTCTTTGTGTGCAGTATGACAATCGGTGCAGGTTGCAGTTACAGTCAATCCGCTTTTTATTAATCCTTTCCCGTGAATGCTTTCTGTATAATGATTAACAATATCCTTCTGAGTTCCTGTATACCTGACTGCCGCCGTTTCACCCTCACGATGGCATCTTCCGCACAAAGTTGGAATGTTGGTTGCAAATGTTGGTGATTCAGGGTTAAGCTTGCTGAGGGTTCCGTGAGTTCCATGACATTCTTTACAGGTAGGCGCATTGGCATCGATCTTCGCAGCTAAGGTTCCGTGCACGCTTATTGAGTATTCCGTTCCTATTTCAGCATGGCAGGACGAGCAGTCAACTTTGTTTTCAATTGTCTCACACGGACGCTTTTTTGAAACATTCACTTCCGAATGACATTGGCTGCAGGCAATATTTGTATGCCGTGAATTTTTCAGTTCATCGTATTTAACAAACAATGATCTGCCGTTATCAGAAGCCTTAATGTTAGGATTATCGTGGCATTCGAGGCAGTCTTTATCAGCCATTCCATAATCGTAATATACTTTTCTGATCTCGTGCGGTTGATGGCAGTCTACACAGGCAGGAAGAATATGTGCCTGCTTTTCCCAGAGTTCTCCGCGAATAACTTTCCTGTGAACGGTTTCAATCTCTGCATGGCAAACAGAACATGTAGATGCAATATTTTGTCTTGAAATAGTTGAGCGCGGATCTGTATGCGGTAAAATTCTGTGTGCAGAATGGCAGGAAACACATGTTGCTGAAACCGTAAGCCCTTTTTGCAGCAATCCTTCGCCGTGTATACTTTCAGAATAGTTCTCCAGAATTCTGTCTTGCGGAATATTTCTTTGTAATTGAACGGGCGTACCTTCACGATGGCATCTGCCGCAAAGGAATGGAATTTTCATTGGTGCAACGGCAGATAGATGATCTTTTACAGGCAGTATATCGTGTTTTCCATGACAATCCTGGCAAAGTGGTGCGAGCGGATCACCCTTGGCTTTCGCCTTTCCATGCAGGCATTCCACATATAGTTTTTGAACATCATCATGACAGGTACCACAATCAACTTTTCTAATTTCATATTTGTGAGGAATGTTATCGGCATCAAATCCTTCGTGGCAGTCTATGCATTCCAGATTGCTGTGAACAGAAGATGAATAAGTTTTCTCACTAACGTGCAGTGAAACTGTTTTCCCATTAATTTTAGCTTTGAAGTTTGGGTCGTCATGGCACATCAGACATTCATCATTATTCTGAGCTGTTGTAACAGAAATGAAGATTAAGTAAGGAAAAAAAACCTGAATTATTTTATTCATTAATGATCAAAAAATTAATTCTCATTAGAATTTAAAGAATCGCTTTTACTTTTTGCTTCTTTTATTCTTTCAAGTTCGAGTGGATGCTCTTCAGCCATTTCATCTTCAGTTATGGTTCCTTTCCAGAATGCAAGGTTTAGCGGGTAGACATCAGGATTAAAAATTACAAAGTAAAAATGCCAAACAATAATTGAAAGGAAAGCAAGCCATGCCTCATAATAGTGAATTGTTCTGGAGATATCCCAGCCGAGTTTGGTGAACAAGCCCATAAAAGTATTATCGAACCACATTATAATACCCGTAGCTGTCATAACAAGTGTTCCCCAAACCAAAGCCCAGTATTCAGCTTTCTCTACGTAACTAAATCTATCGAGTTTTGGTTTAACTTTAGAAATTCCCAGGTTAAATTTAGCAACGTCAAGGGCATCTTTAATGTCTTTATAACGCGGCAGTAAATCTTTAATTAATTCTTTACCGCGGGCAGTAAATAAAATGTAATAAATATGATAAATGCAGATAAAAATCAGGGTAACAGCGGCTGCTCTGTGCAGAAGGCTTCTTGCTTCAAAAGCTCCGCTGCTTAACTCACGGATGTGTGAAACCCACCATGCATTCGGATAGCTTAACATAAAGCCGGTAATAACCAGCATTATAAAACTGATAGCGAGAGTAGCGTGCTGTATTCTTTCATTCAGATTCATTCGCAAATAAAGTGCGTGCCCGTATCGTTCTTCTCTTATCAATCCTCTCTGTTTCATCTTTTTAATTTTAGACTTCCTGTAAAAGTCTAGTAAATTATGAATGAACATCGCGCCAATTACAGTAATTATAAGTATAATGTAAAAAGTTGCAATACTATAGACGATAGGCTCACTTTCGTCCTGCCGGGTAATGTGAACTTTTCCGATGGTGAAATTTTCATTGGCTCCGGGATGACACCCGCCGCACGTTTTAACCAGGTTGGTTTTATTAATAGTGGATGTGGAGTCGGAAGAAGGTTTGATATTATGAGAACCATGGCAGCTTGCACAGTTTGCTACAACAACTGATCCACCTTCGATTGCCAAACCATGATAACTATCAGAAAAAGTTTCAAACCTGTCGCTTACAATACCGTATTTGGCAGAAAGCTTTAATGAACTATGGCAAGGTGAGCAAACCTGCCTCGAAAGATTCTGAAAAGCCACCGGTGATTTCGGATCATCGTGCTTAAGTATGTTGTGTTCTCCATGGCAATCTGTACAAACAGGGCAGTCGCAGTCTCCTCTTTCAAGCGCTTTTGCGTGTACGCTGGTTTTATATTCATTGAAAATTGAATTATGACATTTAGAGCAAGTTAGCGGGATGTTTGATTTAAAGGTTGAAGATTGAGGAAGCGAGCTTTTAGAAATAAAGTGAGAATTATGGCAATCGACACAATTTGCAGCTTTAGAATTTCCGGAATTTAATTGTGAGCCATGCACGCTCGTTTCATACATCGTAATAAAACCAGCGGATGGTGTGGTCCTTGATCGTACTTCCGGTGAATCAAGGTGACAGGATAAGCAAAGCTTTTCCTGTGAAATTTTTACAGTAACAGAATCTTCATTTGTGTGCACCCCGGCAACCGGGTTTTTATGGCAATGCAGGCAATTCGGAGCTCCAAGCATTCCTTCTTTAAATGCAAGGTAGTGTTCCGATAAAAGATATTCATCTTTTATTTCGGAGTGGCATTGTCCGCAAGAAAGCGCCAGATTTTCTACACTCCATTTTCCTCCTTTATCATTCGGGTCAGAAACGTAATGATAATCGTGGCAGCCGGTACAATTTACATCTTTACCTTTTTGGAAATCTTTTGCTTTTAACATATTCGGATGGAAAAGATGCTTGATAACATCTTTCTGATGACAACTGCTGCAATTTTTGGGTATTAGATTCTCGTTGTGCGGTAATTCTTCCGGATCAAAATTTACATGGCAGGAAACACAATTTAGTTTTGAATGATTGTGGGAATTGAATTTTTCTCCACTAACAAAGATTGAAACCTCCTTACCGTTTTTTTCCATCGTGAATTCATTGTCGTCGTGGCAATCCAGGCAATCTTCGTTCGATTGAGCATTTATCTTTGATAAAAACAAAAGAAGAACCCCGATTGTTAAAATCGACGTTCTTCGTATAAATAAATAGTATTTCATTTAATCCAAAATAATTATTATCCCATTACAAGATAATAATATTGCAGGAAATTAACCCTCGGTATCAACTGTTTTAGCTGAGAGGGCTAATAACCAGTTAACCAGGGCATCCAGTTCGGCTTCGGTTCCTTTAAATTTTATCTTATGTTCTTTTTCGTTTATCGGTTGTTCTTTCAGTAAATATTTTTTAAGTAGTTCTGCATCTTTGCCTGTTCCTGTATCAGAAAGATCATGTGGTTCATCTTTATCAGAAACTATTCCGAGAGATTCAACTGAGTGGCATTTGGTGCATTTGTTATCCAAGAATATCTGCTGCCCGTCCAGTTCTTCCGACTGGGAAAATGAAAATGCAAAAGCGAAAAGAGCAACAATAACAGAGATGAACGCAATAAATAAGAAGGTGTTTTTCATTTCTTTTCCTCAAGATGTTATTGAAAGTTGATATACGTTTATTATTAGTTGTTAATTATTAACAAACTAAATACCAGCGTTAAATTTGATTTCTAAATAAAAATAAGCCTTTTCCGGGTTTTTATTCTCAGAGGCGGGAACTACAAAATAAATCATTCGCATTATTTAGAATTAAACCGGTCAGTTGAATATTTAATTCAGATGAATTATTTATCCGGATTAATCTTCTCCATAAATTTTTCAGGGTTCATCAGGCTGTTAAATCCAAATTTCTCATAGAGACTGTGGGCATCGGCAGTAGCAAGCATCCATTTTTTAACATTTGAAAATCTTTCATCATTTAATATCCTGTCAAGCATTATTTTGGATAAACCCTTACCTCTGTAGTTTTCAACTATAAAAACATCCATAAGATAGGCGATAGTTACAAAGTCGGTTAACACTCTGGCAAATCCAATCTGTTTTTCGCCGGAGTAAAGACCAAAACACAAAGAATTCTCAACAGACCTTGCAACTTGTTCAAGTGTTCTTTCTTTAGCCCAGTAAGAACCGGATAAGAATTTGTGAATTAAATTTATGTCCAGCTTGTTTTTATCATCACTGATAGTAAAACGATTCATAAGACCTGGATGTTTAATTCTTTCATCTTCCGGTATAATGTAGATAAGCCAACCTGCAAAATTTCGGCAGTTTTTTCTTTGTTGAAATCATTAGATTCGAGAGTGCGGGTTATAATTTCTTTTTCATACTTTTTTACTGCATCATCCAGCGATCCCGATGCAGGAAAGCTGGGGTGATCAACAGCAGCTCTGAAATGCACAGGAAGATCCTTTAATGAAATCAACTCCTCTTTGCAAAATATTACCGCTCTTTCAATAATATTTTCAAGTTCTCTTACTTCACCCTTCCATTCGTGGTTCATTAAAGCGCGCATTGCATCGTTTGAAATGCCCTTAATTTGTTTGTTCATTTGTTTTCTGTACTTATCAAGAAAAAAATCTGCAAGCAACGGTATGTCGTTTTCGCGTTCTTTAAGTGAGGGAAGATGTATTTCCACAACATTCAGCCTGTAATAGAGATCTTCTCTGAATTTTCCCTCTTCAACGAGTTTTTCCAGTTTCTGGTTTGTTGAAGCAATAAATCTTATGTTAATAAGTATGTTCGCTGTAGTGCCAACCGGTGTAAACTCTTTTTCCTGCACGGCACGAAGAAGTTTTACCTGCAGCTGGGGTGGCATCTCGCTAATTTCATCAAGGAAAAGAGTTCCACCTTCGGCAGCTTTCATAAATCCTTCTTTGTCGTTTATGGCACCAGTAAAAGCTCCCTTTTTATGACCGAACAATTCACTTTCAATCAGGTTCTCTGAAATAGCGCCGCAATTAACAGCAATAAACTGTTTATGCTTTCTTGCAGAGTTAAAATGCAGAGCTTTTGCTACAAGTTCTTTGCCTGTTCCGCTGTTGCCTGAAATCAGTACAGTGCTGTCGGTATCTGCAACAGCTTTTATTATTTCAAAAACCTGCATTATTGCCGGGCTTTTTCCTATAATATTACTGTAATCAAATTCTCTTTGAAGCTCTTTTCTTAATATTCTGTTTTCGAGCAGTAATTCTCTTACTTCAAACAAACGTTTTACTTTAATAAGTAATTCATCAAATTCCACCGGTTTAAGAATATAATCGCTGGCACCGCTGCGCAATGCACTTATAGCAGTTTCCAACGAACCGTACGCTGTTATAACGATTGTTGAAGTTTGCAGATTCATTGAGCTGATTTCCCTGAGAAGTTCGGTGCCTTTCATTTCGGGCATTTCTATATCGGTTATTACAAGGTCGTAAGACGTCTCTTTAATTTTATTAAAGGCTTCCAGCCCGTTTGCAGCTTCATCCACAATATAATTTTCATTCCGCAGTGTATAAGAAAGTGATTCACGAATAATATCCTCATCATCAACTACGAGAATTTTATTAGGCATATTATCATTCCTTTATTTTTTGTTAATGGGCAGCTTAATTATAAAAGTAGTTCCTTTACCAACCTGGCTCTCAAGTTCTATTGTGCCGTGAAAATTTTTTATTATGCCATAGCTTACCCAAAGCCCAAGACCTGTTCCTTTTCCCCGTTGCTTTGTTGTGAAAAACGGTTCAAATATTTTGCTTTTGTTTTCTTCTTTGATGCCAGGTCCGGTATCAAAGAAAGTGATAATGATATAATCATCATCAACAGAGGATTCTATAATTATTTCCTTCTTGTTTAAGGGTTCCTTTGCCTCATTCATAGCATCGACGGCATTGAGCAGTATATTTACAAAAACCTGTTCCAGTTGGTCAGCTATCAGCGGCATAGGTGGAACTTCATTGCTTAATTTCAAGGTGTATTCTATATCTTTAACCTTTGTTCCTAACTTTATTATTTCCACAGATTCTCTAATACATTCATTGATATCCATTGTTTGCAGCTCAAAATTTGATGGGCGGGAAAAATCAACCAGGTCTCTTATAATTTTTGATATTCTCGTTATCTGGCTCTTAACAAGAGTAAGTTTTTCAAGTACAAATTGATCCTTGGTGTTACGCTGAGCTACCTGAACAAGTGCAGAAATTGATGCGAGAGGATTACCGACCTCGTGTGCTACTCCTGCAGCAAGTGTCCCGATGCTTTCCATCTTTTGGGTTTGCATCAGCCTCTGCTCAAGAGTTTTTTTCTCGCTTATGTCTCTGTGAATTCCGAAATACCCGCTGATTTTTCCATCGTTATCTATCATCGGTGAGATTAACAGCTGAGAGTAAAAAGCCTGCCCGTTTTTTTTCCTGTCCTCAACTTCACCAAACCAGGTTTTGCCGGAAGAGATTGTCTGCCACATTTTATCCCAGAATTTTTTCGGATGCCTGCCGCTTCCGAATATCCTTGGATTCTTTCCTATTAATTCTTCGCGGCTGTAACCGCTGGCTTTTTCAAATGCCGGGTTCACATAAATCATTCTGCCTGTCAGGTCGGTAATCTGAACCGGGTTTATGCTGTTCTCGGCTATATTGTAAAATCTCTGCAATTCAATCATCTTATTTTTTTCTGTCGTTATATCCCGTGCAAATACAATTACAAAGTTTTTATTTTTATCTTTCTTGCCTGAGGCAATAAACGAGAAGGACAGGTTAAAGTTTGTATAATTTCCATTACTGTAAAACCGTGTCTCAACTTCCTTCCGGCTTTTATCAAGAATCGCTTCGGAAAGTATTTTGTTTACTTTTTCACGATCACAGAGTTCGATAAGTTCGGTAAAATGACCGGATAATAAATTTTTATCGTGTTTAAAAAAATCTGCTGCAGATTTGTTCACTGCTTTTATCCCACCCTCCGGTGTTAAAAAGAAGAACATACCTGGAAGCGAATCGAACAACTCAAAGCCGAAATGGTATTTGTCGGGCATATTTACGACGAGTTAAAATCTGTATTTAATAAAGTTTCGTACGATCATGGATGCCAAATATACTCGAAATAATCTTGAATTTCGATGTATAACATTGAGCAGAAATATATCTGTCAGATGATGCCCTGTGTTTTCATAAGTTCTGCGCACAGGATTGCACCGCCGGCGGCACCACGTACAGTATTATGAGATAAAAGTACAAACTTAAAATCAAACAGCCTGTCTTCCCTCAATCTTCCCACAGATACTGCCATTGCCTTATCGGTGTTTCTCTGGTGTTTTGGCTGGGGGAAATTATTTTCCTGAAAATAATGAATTGGTTTTAACGGTGCAGAAGGCAGCATTAACTTTTGTGGTACGGACTCGAAGCTCTTCCATAAATTTATAATTTCATCTTTGCTGGCTTTCTTTTTTAATCGAACCTGAACGCAACCGGTATGGCCGTCTGATACATTTACACGATTACACTGAGCACTGATTATAAAATTGTTAAAGCCAAGTTTTCCATTTATCAGCGAACCAAGAATTTTCAGCGGTTCCGATTCTACCTTTTCCTCTTCGCCCTTTATTAGAGGGATTACGTTGTCCTCAATATCGAGATTTGCTGTACGTGGATGACCTGCGCCTGAAACCGCCTGCATAGTAACAACATTCACTGCTTCAAGACCGAATTCGTCTGATAAAGGTTTCAGGGCAAGTACAAGTCCAATCACTGAACAGTTAGGATTAGTAACGATACAGCCTCCACCATACTTCTGTGCTTTAATTAATTCAAGATGGTCGGGATTAACTTCAGGTATGAGCAGCGGAACATCTTCATCCATTCTGTGATTTTTAGAGTTTGAAATTACTGTATAACCTGCGCTTGCAAAAGCTGTTTCAATCTCACCAGCTACGTTTGAATCCAGTCCTGAAAAAACAACTCTTGATTTAAGCACCGGTTCACAATTATTAACTTTAATATTTTTAACCGGTTCGGGCAAAGGGCTTTCAAGAAACCAATCGGCTGCATCGCCGTATTTTTTACCGGTAGATTTATCGGAAGCACAAAGTTCATTTATAGTAAACCAGGGATGGTTTATAAGCAATTCAATAAATTTTTGGCCTACGCTTCCTGTAGCACCAAGAATTGCAACCGGAATTTTTTCTCCGGGTGAATGCAAATCTTATTCCTCAGATATTTATTATTTTTAATGTGGTCTAAGATAATAAATATTGGATTTCCTTAACTATGAAAATTGCTCTGGTACAGTACAATCCACTCTGGGAAGACAAAGAAGCTAACAAGCAAAAAATCAGGAAAATGCTTTCCGGGATTGAGGGCATTGAATTAATGATTTTACCTGAAATGACCCTTACGGGATTTTCAATGAATGCAGATAAGATTGGTGAGGGAATAGGCGGGGAGAGCTTCAGGTTTTTTTCGGAGATTGCTGCTGAAAATAAATCTAATGTTTTTGCCGGAATTGTTGAAAAAAGAAATACAAGGTTTTACAATACTCTGATTCATATAAATCCGGATGGTAAGCTATTAAAACTATACAGAAAAATTCATCCGTTCAGCAATTCAGGTGAAAATAAATTTTATTGTGCCGGTAAACGTCCGGCAATAAGTAAAATAAAAAAATGGCGGATCGGGCTTACAATTTGTTATGATCTGCGTTTCCCGGAATTATTCAGAAAGTACGGAAAGAAGAAAGTGCATCTGATTGTTAACATTGCCAACTGGCCGGAAACAAGAATAGAGCATTGGAAAACTCTCTTAAAAGCCAGAGCTATTGAAAATCAATGTTTCATCGCCGGGGTTAACAGAGTAGGTGATGATCCCGGTTTACATTATCCGGGCTTCAGTTCTGTTTTTGACCCAATGGGAAAAGAAATTGCTTCTGTTGAAAATGAGGAGAGAGTGATCATAGCTGAATTGGATAAAGATTACATTCGTGAAGTTAGAGAAAAGCTCCCGTTCCTGGATGATATAAAACTCATCTGATTTTTAAGCGTAGAAGATTTTCACAGCAAGCGTTGATTAGTTTTATGGATGCGGAAATGAATAACTACCGGCGAAAGTAAACATATAAATCTTTTGTAGCCTTTTACCTGGTTATGATCAATACTGTCCAGGATAATTAAAAATTAGAAATAAGCTTTGAAAAATCCCGCAGAGATTACATACCAATATTTTATTTTGGATAGATATGTTTATGATCTTAATTAACAAGAATCAAAGCAAAAAGTATAAATCAACTTATTATATTTGCTTTTAAAATAATCAATAATAGTGTACGTAAATGTTTACGGTTAAAAAAAGAATTAACTTCTACGATTGCGACCCTGCAGGAATACTTTTTTATGCGAGAATGTTTGAATTAAATCATTCTGTCTATGAACAGATGATTGACAGCTTTAATCTGAAAGATGATTATTGGCAAAGCCGAAATTTTGTTGTTCCCATACTTAAAACTAATGGTGAATACATTAAGCCTGTAAAAGCCGGAGATGTAATTTCAATTAGCCTATCGGTTACTTTGCTGAAGCAAAATTCTTTCGAATTAACTTACGAGTGGTTCAATTCAAAAGGCGAATTATCAGCTGAAGCACGGACTGTGCACGTCTTCCTGGATAAAATTACATGGAAGAAAATTAAGATACCCGAAGGTATACGAATTGCTTTACAATCTCACCAAAGAGATTATAATTTATAATAATCGCCAAGTTTATTTCTTTGAACCTTGCCAAGCTCGGTTTTCGGAAGCGATTTCTCAAAAAATATTTTTTTCGGAATCTTAAAGCCTGTTACCCGTTTTTCTAAAAATGTTTTTAGTTCGAGGTAATTAAGCTCTTCGGTTTCATTTTTTTTAACAACAGCAGCCGCTACAATCTCTCCCCATTTGTTGTCTTTTATTGGAAAAACAACCGCATCAGCAATTTGCGGATGCTCAAGCAGCGCTGACTCCACTTCTGCCGGATTAACTTTTTCTCCTCCGGTTGAAATGATATTATCTTTTCTCCCTGTAACATAAAGATAGCCTTCCTCATCGAGATAGCCGAGATCGCCTGAATAATAAACTCTGTTGTTAACATTACCTGCGTTGTCAGTCGTTCCTATGTAGCGTTTCATTAATGCAGGTGTAAGAATAACTATCTCACCTACTTCGTAAGGTTTTAATTCTGTTGCGTTCTCATCCTGTATAAAAATATTAACGGGAGGAACAGGTCTGCCGACTGAATTTTGTTTGATATTGAATTCCTCAGTCAGCAGGGCAGTGACGAATGATGCTGTTTCTGTAGAGCCGTAAACTATATTAATAGGCCAGCCGCTCTCTATTGCAGTTGCAACTAAACCTGTATCACTAAATCCACCTCCGAGCAAGCTATTCTTTAATTCAGTATTAGGTGATATTCCTTTGTCAATTAATTCTTTAAGCTGCGCAGCAACAAGTGAAATTATTGTGGGATGGTGATTATTAATTGAAGCTGCCAGATTATCAGCAGATAAAGACTCCGGAAATATCAGGGGAACACCCCAAAGCAGGGCACGGGTTAAAATTGAAAACCCGCCAATGTGGTAAAGCGGCAGGCTTACAAGAAGCTTATCACTGTAAGAATATCTCAGAAGTTTATTGCTGTAAAATGCACTCTGATAAAAGCTGTTGAAAGTGAGTTCAACTCCTTTGGGAATAAGCCCCGAGCCGGATGTAAAAATAACTGCGGCGGATTCGTTTAAACTGATTTCCCGGGTTTCAACAGCAAGCTTATGATTGCTTTGAACCGAAGGAAATTTTATTATTTCTATTGATGAATCATCGATGTTAAATTCACTTTCACTGTTTGTAAGAACAAATTTGCAGCGGGCATACTTTAGCTGATTTAATAATTCTGATTTTGGCAAACGAACATTCAACGGAACAGCAACCGCGCCAAGCTGCCACAGAGCAAGCACATTGAAAAAATATTCCGGGGAGCCGGATGCAATTATGCCAATATAACTGCCATTCAATATTCCTTTCTCCCGCAGTGAAAAAGAAATTGCAAGAACATTTTCTTTAAGTTCCTCAAAATTAAGTGTACGGTTATCAGTTATTACAGCCCTGGTTTTTGGTTCCTGGTCAAGAAGAAAAAACCTTTCCGGTACCGGTGCTTTCATAAAATACTATAGACTTATTGTTCCTGATACAACAGGAAATTTATCTTCTGATATATCCTGCTCATAAAATCCTGAATCTATAATTCCGTGCGCAATATCTGCTTTAACACATGCTGCAGCAATTACTACGCTTGTTTTTCCAATTGCAGATTCAAATGAAGAAGTTACAACCGGGGTAATATTATTTCCCTCAGCCATCTCTATCATCTCGAGAGCGGGAATCAATCCGCCAACAAGCATTGGCTTAATAATTATCACATCAACTGCCTGCTTATTTATAAAAGCTTTTGCTGAAATCAGGTTTCGGATTGATTCATCTGCAGCAATCTTTACAGGAGAATGCTTTTTCAGTTCAAAAAAATCTTCAATTGAATTTACAGGCTGCTCAACATATTCCGGGTTAAATTTCTCAACCTGCTCAATATTGCGCAATGCAGTTTCAAGATTCCACTTTCCGTTAACGTCAATTCTTATTTTTAAATCATTGCCGGCGGCATCCCGTACAGCTTTAAGAACTGCCAGGTCATTATTAAAATCTTCTCTGCCGGTCTTCACTTTTATAGTTTTGTATCCCCGTGCGATAAATTCTTTAACTTTTATAGCAGTTTCGTCGGTATTCATAAAACCGCAGGCAGCATTTACTTTAATCGTTTTCTTCAATTCCAGATTAAGTAATTCATTTAATGTAAGCTTTTTTTCGCTGCAGATTAAATTCAGGATTGCTTGTTCCAAGCCATGTCTTAATGCAGGGAATGCTTCATAATATCTTAAGTTATAGCGTAAAGATTTTATTATATCATCAATATCAATTTTTGTTTTAAGTTCAATCATCCCCAATGCCTCTTCAGCTTCGTCAAAGCTTTCAGAGCCAAACTCAGGAAACGGCGCTGCATCGCCCACTCCATTAAATCCGGTATCACTGCTCAGCTCAATTATAAATCCTTTTCGTTCATTAATTATTCCTCCGGCTGTTTCAAACGGTTGTTTCAGCTTTATAGTGTAAGGAGAGTAAGTAAGTTCGATATTTTTCATAAAATTATTCCTGCAGAAAGGAGCAATCCATAAATTCCGGCAAACTTGGCAGCAAGCTCAAGCGTCTTATTTAATTGTTCATCTTTGTATATGAAAAGCATGCGAACCAGATAAAATGTAAAAGGCAGGGTCAGGTATGGTAAAAAAATCCAGAACTTAAAATGATACCCGATGAAAAGCATCAAAGAAACCAGGTAGCATAAAGCCAGCAGCAAAATAAATTCCCATCTGGAAAAAGTTCTGCCTAACAAAACGGCAAGGGTATTTTTACCGGCAGCTTTGTCCTCTTCAATATCGCGGTAATTATTAATGATAAGTATATTTGTTGTTAGTGCACCGACAGGCAATGAAACAAGTAACGATTGAATCGTGAATTCCTGTGTGTGAAGATAGTAAGTTCCCATGGTTCCGACGATTCCGAAAAAAACAAAAACAAACGGATCACCCAATCCGTTATATGCAAGAGGAAACGGACCTGCCGTGTAAATAATTCCAGCAAAAATTGAAATAATGCCTATCCAGAGAATAATCAGTCCTGAGGAGTAAACAAGATATAAACCCATAAGAAATGCCAGGCCATAGACAAGTATGATACCGGTCTTCATTTCGTTTACAGAAATTAATCCTGAGGCTAAAACCCGTTTAGGTCCTTTCCTGTTTTTCCTGTCCGCGCCCTTCAGAAAATCATAAAGATCATTAGTAAAATTCGTGCCTATCTGTATCAGGAGAGAGCAGAGCAACGCTACAATGGAATAGGGTAGAAAAAATTCTTTTACAGAAATTGCAAGCGCTGAACCAACCATCACAGGAATAACACCTGCGGGTAATGTTTTTGGTCTGCTTGCCAATAACCAGGAGTTAAATTTTATATTAGGATTCATGTCACTTTATCAAAAAAATGATAGAACACCGACTGAGAAAATCAAAAAAATCTGGTCATCTGAGTTCTATCAGGGCAGCTTAGGAAACTTTTTAAAATCCGGTTTACGTTTTTCAAGATAAGCTTTCTTACCTTCCTGTGCTTCTTCACTCATATAGTAAAGAAGAGTTGCGTTGCCTGCGAGTTCCTGAATACCTGCTTGACCATCAAGATCAGCGTTGAATGCTGATTTAAGAACTCTGATTGCCATCGGACTGTGCTGCAGGATTTCATTTGCCCATTTTATTCCTTCTGCTTCAAGTTTGTCAACGGGAACTACTTTGTTTACCAATCCCATCTGTAAAGCTTCTTCAGCATTGTACTGACGGCAGAGATACCATATTTCCCGTGCTTTCTTTTGTCCAACGATACTTGCAAGGAAACTAGAACCAAATCCTCCATCAAAACTTCCCACCTTTGGCCCGGTTTGCCCAAAAATTGCATTATCGGCAGCGATAGTTAAATCACAAATTACATGAAGAACGTGCCCGCCTCCTATTGCATAGCCTGCAACAAGTGCGATAACAACTTTGGGAATGCTTCTGATTAATTTCTGAAGATCAAGAACATTCAGGCTTTGAGTTCCTTCTTTAGATTTGTAGCCTTTGTCTCCTCTTATTCTTTGATCACCACCCGAACAAAATGCATACTTACCATCTTTTGCTGGTCCTTTTCCTGTCAGTAAAATTACTCCGATTCTTTCATCGTTTCTTGCATCAGAAAATGCATCATACATTTCAATTACGGTTTCGGGGCGGAAGGCGTTGCGCACTTCAGGTCTGTTAATTGTAATTCTTGCAATGCCGTCCATCCGTCCGGCCGGATCATCGATCTTTTCGTAAATGATGTCCTTATAATTACCAAAGGCGGTCTGAACTTTTTTCCACTTATGGGTCATAGTAAATTCCTGTTTGATTGGTGGGTAAAAATATTGAAAATCAATGTCAATTAGAATTGTTTCAGAAACCGAATCAAAGTTTCTGCAAACATCTCCGGATTTTCAAAATGAACATTATGCCCTGCATCATCAATTATTTTATGTTCTGCATCTAGAAATTGGTTAGCAAGTTCCCTGTTAATCCTGGTGAATTTTTCATCGAGAGCGCCTGTAATTAACAAAACAGGAAAATTCATCATCTGGATATCCTTTCCGAGATAAGGCATAACGCCTGTGCCAAATCCTCTCAACGAATTAAAAAGTCCTGTTTTTGAGTTGTGCATTTTTGAATTTTTCAATTTACGGAATTTATTTTCCGGTAACTTTCTGAGTGAACTGAAAAGTTCTCTATGGAGCCACGAATTCACGAATTCTTCAATTGAATTTGATTCGATGAAGTCTGCAAGCTCTTTATCGCGTTTTAACCTTGCACGTCTCTCTATTTTGTTTTCAATTCCTGCAGACGTGCTTTCCAAAATCAATGCTAGAATTTTTTCCGGATGTGCAGCCGCAAAATTGAGTGCAGTCCTTCCGCCCATAGAGTAGCCGCACAGAATCACTCTTTCAATCTTCAAATGATCCAGGACAAAAAATATTTGTTTTACAAGTTCATCGCTTTTGTAAAGTTTAATATTTACAGGTGATTCGCTTTTTCCATGTCCGATTGAGTCTAAAGCAATTTTGTTGAATGCAGGGTTAATTTTTTGTGCAACGTCTTTCCAATCTTTTGCAGAGCCTGTAAAACCGTGCAGGAATAAAATAGATTTTTTTTCAGATTTAAATTCAGAGAAGAGCTCGATATTAAGTTGGAGGTTTTTATATGTACAGATCATCCGGTAAAAAATTTTTCAACTTCGGTTTTTATTTTATTAAATAATTGTTTCCTGAATTTTACTGACTGATCTGCATTAGTCTGTATTTCCAGAACTTCGGGCAATTTTGGTTTAGGCATTGTAAGAGCAATCTTCATATCTTCTTTATTCTTAATCCGGCGGTATCTGATACCAAATGCCTTAACAATTTCTGCAATGCTTAAATTATGAGGAGTAATAAAAAAATCCCTTTGCAGTTTTTTCAATCCGGAAACCGGCAGTGTTCTGAATATTCCGCCACCATTGTTATTAATTAAAATAACAGTTAGCGGCAGAAAATTATTCTTTGAGATGATAAGTGAATTTAGATCATGCAAAAATGATAAATCGCCAACCAGCAGAAATACACGTTGATTTATTGCGGAAACACCTGCTGCGGTTGAGACAACACCATCTATTCCGCTTGCGCCGCGGTTAAAATAAAGATAGCAGGTTTTGCCCGCTGTTCCTGAGAAAGAATCGAAATCGCGTATTGGCATACTGTTACCCAAAAACAGATGTGATTTTGCAGGCAGATACTTTATTAGCCCGGATACAATTTGCGGCTCGGTTAACACTGCACCCTTATTTAATATACCCGATGCCGTTCTTCCAGCAATACTGTCCGCAGACTTAAATGCCTCCAGCCAGCTTGTTTTATTTCGATGAAAATTTTTTTTACTTAATAAAACGACAAGATTTTGTGCAATTATTTCTCCAGAAGCGTTCAAAATAATCCCGGTCTTTTTTGAAGGATCGTGGAGATCGCCGAATTCATTTACCTGGAATCTCTCTGCATTACATCCGGCAAGGTATTCAAGCAGGTTTGATGAAGTTGGTGTTTGACCAAAATGCAAAATCAACTCAGCATTATATTTTTTACAAAAATTGCCGGATGATATGAACGAGTGATAAAATGAAATTACATTAGACTGAACTCTGGAAGTAATAAACCGGAGGTGAGAGGTTCCGTCGGCAATCACCGGGTATTTCGTAATCGAAGATAACGTAAATATTTTTTTAAAGAGGTCTTTGTTGAAATCGCCTGGTCCGACGATGATTATTCCTCTTTCCAGGTTAATAATTTTCTCGGCAATTCTCTTGACTTTTTTAAGTTCAGCCCTGTCCGCATTTTCGCGATGTCCGTTAGTTTTATTACTAATCGGTTTTAGATTGATTATTTTACTATTAACTTCTTCCGTGTGCGAAAAAGGTTCGAGTGGTTTTTTAAACGGAAAGTTTATATGAACAGGTCCTTTGTCGGTTTTCAAGCTTATCCTGAAAGCCTTTACTGCAACTTTTTGAAGGTAGCGAAGGCTGTGCTCTTTAACATTTGGTAATCCCGCATCCCTGAACCATCTGATATGGTTGCGATAGAGATTATACTGGTTGATTGTTTGGTTTGCACCAGTACCTAACAGCTCAGGTGGTCTGTCTGCTGTGCAAATGATAAGCGGAGTTCTCTGCTGGTAAGCCTCAATTACAGCCGGGTAAACCTCCGCTGCAGCCGTGCCGGATGTAGTTACTATTATAACGGGTGTAGCGCTTGCTTTTGCAAGACCCAGCGCAAAAAATGCTGAGCTTCTTTCGTCAATATTTATAAATGATTTAATTTTTTTATTTGTGGCAATTGAATAAGTAAGCGGCGTACTTCTTGAACCGGGAGAGATGCATGCATATCTTACACCCAAAGCAGCAAGCTGGTTTATAAATGTGTTCGCCCAGAGAAAATTATTGTTAACGTTTCTTCTCATTCTGTGCTATGAGCTGTTCTGAATAAAGAAAGAATAGTATCGAGCTTTAACCTCGTTTCTATAAATTCATCTTCCGGGTCAGATCCGTTAATTAAACCAGCACCGGCATACGCAGTTACAAAGTTGTTTTTAACCAGTGTTGACCTGATAGCCGCTGCCAGTTCACAATTCCCGTCAAAATCCATCCAGCCGACTAATCCGGAGTAAAGCCCTCTGTCGTGAGCTTCCAGCATGCGGATAATTGACATTGCTTTTTCTTTTGGAAGCCCGCACACTGCAGGCGTGGGAAATAATGAGTCGATTAATTCCAGATGATTTGTATTGCTTTTAAGCTCGGCTGTGATTTTTGTTGTAAGATGCTGTATGTTCTCCAGTTTCTTTATCTGCTTTTCTTCTCTTTTAATTACTTTGTCAGAAAATTTTTTTAAAGTATTGGAAATAAAATCGGTAACGTACTCATGTTCTTTGTGGTTTTTACTGCTCGATATGAGCACGCTTTCAAGAATTTCGTCTGAATTATATTTACCACCGCGCGGCGCAGAACCGGCAACAGATTCAACCTCAGCCAGGTTCCCGAAAATTTTCAGGAATAATTCAGGTGAGGAACCAAAAAAGACCGATTGGTTTCGCCTTAGAAAGAATAAATAGCAGTCAGGAAAACGATCGGATAATTCTTTAAGCAGTTCAGACCAATAAGGATTATGCTTTAACCCGAATCTGTATGGACGTGATACGACAAGTTTTTCGACTTCTCCTCCCGAAATCATCTCCATTGCCCTGACTGAAATTATTTTCCAGGCATTCTTATGTTCTTCATCTTCCATAAAGCTATAGTTATCATTCTTTCTTATTCCTCTGCTATCGGTTTCAGTATTTTCAGTAATTAATTTTAATCGGTTTAAAAAATTGCTTTTTAGAAAATCAATATCAGATTGTTCATTATAAATAAAATTATAACTGCCGAATGTATTTCCCCTGTTTTTGTAAAAGATGATTGAAGGTATATAAATATTAACGGTATTGAAATCCATCCAGTCTTCGGATGTCTTCACCGGGTCGAATTTAATGGAAGTACATAGTATTGGCAATGATTCTAAATTAAAATCGTCCCAGTTACTTGTAAAACCGCTTTTAAGTCTGCTAATTTTTTTAACCGAATCGGAAACATTCATTTGATTTTTTGCCGATATTTCCAGGGTGCTATCCAGTGCAATAAAAGCGTATTTTGAATCCGGGCTCTGGAATAAAAATATCGGTCCGGGAATAGTTAGGAGCCGGTTTAAAGTTGATAATAAATCGAACCCATCGATTTTAAATGCAAAACTAACCAGTTTTGACTCTGAAAATTTGCCAAGCTTTGCTGTGAAAGCAGAAAATTTTTCAACAGTATTTACAAGGTTTACTCTCATCAGAAATTAATATCTTCTTCAATTGTATCCAGCATACGCAGATAACTTTCATATCTTTTGGCATTGATCAATTCTTTTTCAACAGCTTCAATTACCTTGCAGCCGGGTTCGTGGTGGTGTGTGCACGTACTAAATTTACAGTTATTAATATAATCGCTGAATTCTATAAAGTAATGTCCGAGGTCTTTCTTTTCTATACCGTAAGGTTCAACCTCACGCAATCCCGGTGTATCGATTATAAAAGTTGAATCTGCCACCTTAATCATAACAGAGGTAACAGTAGTATGCGTACCTTTTGCTGTAAAATTACTAACTTCGCCAATCTTAAAATTAAGACCGGGAAACAATTTGTTGATAAGGGAGGATTTACCAACACCGGAATGCCCTAAGAAAAGATTTTTTGCATTCAATATAGAATTTTTCAGCTCTGGCAGACCCAGATCATTTTTTATGCTTGTCAGGAAAACTTTATAGCCGATTTTTTCATAAAGGTCTTTCCATACTGCTGCGGAGTTAGATTCATCAAGGTCCATTTTGTTTATTACTACTATTGAGTTCAAATGGGAACACTCGGCAGAGACAAGAAACCTGTCCAGCACGCGGTTATTAAAATCAGGGAAAGAAATGCTGCATACAATAATTACATTATCGATATTTGCAGCAACAACCTGTTCGAGCCGCTCCCCACGAATGCCGGCACCACGGATTCGGGGAGCTTTGCGTGAAATGTAATTCCTTCTTTCTTCAATCTTGCTGATAATTCCTGAACCATCTTTATTAAATTCAAAATCTGCTATATCGCCAACTGCAGCAAAATCAGTAATGTAAAGTTTATCTTTTTTAAGGTTGTAATCCTTTTTAAATTTTCCGCGGAGATAACAGATTATCTCCCTGTCTTCCCCAAAAGGAAAAACATAATATTGCTTGCTTTCTATTTTTGTAATTATACCTTTGATGATAAAACTTTTAACTAAAGATGTTATAAGATATAGTCTAATGGAATTATTTCAAATTTAAAGGAGGTGGGCGGTAAAAGTAAAGAGGTAATAAAGAAATTAAAAGTGAAAAGGGAAGAATGAGATCACTCAATTAATGTAAATTGCTTTTCACAAAATTATAAGCTTGCCTGAAAGTTGAGTATAAAATTGTTTACCGATATATCCTGGTAAGTGCGGGAAACATTTACTCCGTAATTATCACCAAAATCTTTCCACCAGCCGTAGCTGTAGGCAATATCAATTCCAAATACTGAGTTGATAAGAATTCCTGCACCAAGAGTAAAATATTTTTTATCAAAATCTGAAGGATCTTCAGCATAGGGCGATTGCAAATACATTACGCCGGTCCTACCAAAAATTGGAAGATTAGTTAACTTTACTTCGGCACCAATGTGATAGTCAATTGCTGTTGTAAATAAATCATCAATTTCTTTTTGTCTTGCGTTTCGGTATTCATAATCAAATCCTTCAGTAAATTCTATTTGAGTATAATCCATAATCTTAACATCACCGGCTAAAGTAATAATCGAAAGACTGGTTGAAGCTCCTATTGTGTATTCGTATGGCGTTTTTATTTCATATTGAATTGGGTCACTGATTGCGGGATTTAAAGAATATTCAAAGCCTGTTCCGAAGTAGCTGTTTGCGGCAACCAGAAAATCTTCTTTGATTGTGTAGTAGCTCGGGAATTTTATTGAAGCACCGAATCTGAATTTATCATTCCAGTTGTAAAGAATTCCAAGATGAGAGTCCCAGCCTGATAAGTCCCAATCAATAACATCATTCATATAAAATGTTTGAAAATCTCTGGTAGTATTATCTCCGGGAACCAGTTCGAGGTTGGAACCATAATAATTTTTAGTATCATCTTCCTGGTAATCACTATCACTATTATAGCTTCCCGAAAGTATGTTAAACGTTCCGCCGATAAAAAATCCTTTTGCCACTTCAAATGAGGTTGCGAAAGACCATTTATCTATATAACCCTGTTTTTTAATTTGACCTGATTGATTCAGAAGTCCATTAATTAGTGTTGTGTCTCTTATATAATTATTAGTAATCGGATCTCTGATTTCATATGCTAAACCTAATTCATTTGTAATTGGTACTTCCTCATTATATTCACCGGTTAATGTCTGAATCATAGAATTGTTTCCTGGATTGAAGCCATCAAATTCCATAATACGGTTGAAATCTTTTACCCTGTTGTAGCCCATAGCAACAACCCAGCTTCCCTGAATAGTTGGTATCGGGTAAACTAAACCAAACTGAGTAAAATTAACTGAAATCTGATTAGCATTTGAAGTAGCACCAAAAAAAGTCGTGTTATTATTAAATGAATTAAAGCCCATCCCACCAGTGAGTTGACCCTGCTTCATCAGTCCAATTCCAGCAGGATTAAAAAGAACCCCAGAAAAGTCATTACTTAAAGCTGAAAAGCTGTTGCCCATTGAAAGAGCTCTTGCACCATTGTACAAACCCGGTTCACTTAGTAAAAGAGCATCGTTGTAATTTTGAGCAAAGCTCGATTGAAAGCATACTCCAATTAAAATAATTGAAGTTAAATATTTCATTGCTGTCCTCTGTCTTTTTCTACTGGATTGCGTACGGGCGGATCAGTCTTTATTCCACCTCTATTCCTATCACTACCACCTTGTAACGGATCTCTTTCTCGATAACTATCATTCGGTTTCTCTGGCTGCCTATCCCTGGGTGGATTCGGTGAGGGATAAATCACCGGAGGATTTGACGTTGGCGGATCCGGATAGTAAGATGGCAGTGGATTATCCGGAAGAGGATAATAAACAATTACTTCTTGATAAGTGTAGTGACGAGGAATAGTATAGCAGCCGCTTAATCCAAAAAGTCCTATTCCAAATGCTATTAATAATAATACCCCCTTCATTTTATTATCTCCTTGATCCGGAATTATTTGAACCTCTGTTTCCGCTATTACCACTTGGTGGTGAATACGATCTTGGTGTATTGTTTCCGCTTGGCGGTGAATAACTCCTCGGAGTATTATTATTTGATTTAGGAGCAGAATAAGATTTTGGTGGATTATTGTTTTGTCTCGGCGGTGAATAGGGCTTCGGTGGATTGTTATTTTGCTTTGGAGGTGTATATGTTCGGGTATTATTTGATCCTGAGTTTTTATCATTTTTCGGATTATTATTCAACTTTGGTGTGTTAGTTTTTAATTCTCTGCTTGTATTTTTAGAATCGTTTCTTCGCGTAAAATTCTTTGTATCTTTTCCGGTATTCAAATTCGAATAATTATATTTTTTTACAGTTGAATTGTTTGTTGTATTCAATTGCTTGATAATGCCATTGTTTTTTTTACTTCCAAGGTATTTTTTGTTTGAATCGTTTTTTATTAATCCAGTCTGTTTTATCTCTCTTTTTATATCCTGATTCCTGCCATCAGATATTTTGTTTTTCCGATTATCATTCAATAAAGAATTTTTTATATCTCCGGATGAATTGTTTCGTGTATCGTTTATCGTCACAATATCCCTGCTGTCGTTTCTTTTTTGATCCAGATTACCAGAATTACGATCCGATACAATATTTGTGCTTACTTGCAGGTCTCTGCCGTTGTTAATAATGTTGCGTTCTCTGTCAAGTGTGCCACCCGTGTAATTGGTTAATGGATCCCTGGTTCTTTCACCATAATTACGACCACCGGAATTATTCCTTAATCTTGAAATATAATTGTTTCTTGTTTTGTATCCGTAGTAATAATCATAATAACCACAATATCCATAATTGTAGTAAGGAGAGTAGCAGCCGTAATAACTGTAGTAAGGATAGTAGTAATGATATGGATATGGATCATACCAGCCATATCCGCACCAACCCGGCCAATAGACCCAGTAAGGATGGTAGTATGGGTAGTAATAAGGGTAATATCCCCAGCCAAATCCTATCTCAAATACAAAGCTGAATGACGGGTAATAATCATAATAATAAGACCCGTAAGGATAATTAAAGTAGTAATTGTTTATAATCGTTTCATCGTCATTTTCAACAAATTCCTCCTCTGAAAAATAACCGGAATCTGGTTCCTCTTCATCAAAATAGTATTCAGTGTATTGTTCCTCATCTTCCGGGTTTGAATTAAAGTCTGATGTTTCGTTTGTAGCAACTTGTGTATAGCATCCGGTAAAGGACGAGATGAGAACGATGAAAAAGAGATGTATATTTATAGTTTTCATAATTTATTAGACCCTCTCTGATTAATACTATCTTAAAACTGACAATTATCGAGCCTGCTAACCGAACCTTAAAATTTTAATAAAAGACGGGAACGAATTGCTTTTTTTATGAAAAATGTACTTATAAATACACTTAGCTGTATAAAAACAGATACAGAAAGGGAGAGACAGTAAAAGTTAGAAGATATTTTTAATGAATTCTATTCTTAAAGATCTGTCGGCAGAATAAGTAGTGCTGCTCTTGTTGCTAAGCAGGTCACGTAAATCAAAGCCAACCGTTAAGTCATCCCCAACAACCCAGCGCAAACCCGTATTAAAATAACCTCTTCCCTCTCCGAAAAGTTCATTATTGTTATCATTAAGGGCCAGATCGTATTCCAGTAAAATTGAAAAGCTTGAGCCAAGAGTCTTTTCCACCCCACCTTTTAAATTAATAAAATTATCCCCATCATTATTTTCGAGCGAATAATTTACAGAGCCATGCAGGCTTAGATAACCAAGAAAATTAAAGTTCTTACTTACGGATGCAAAGAAGCCTGGTGATTTGATACTATACCTTTTAGCCTCGTTGTCAAAAGTTCCTTTTCCCTGAGAATCAAACCCAATAGCAAGAGCGGGAAGCAAAATGGTTTCATTTAATATTCTGAATCTTATATTCACAGCAGGCAGCTTATACCAGTCAACTTTGCCTGAGCCTATCAGATTTGCACCGCCGTAGGAAATACCAAAGCTTAAATTTTCAAGAACACCGGCTTCCAGTGAGGCAATTAATACTCCGTCCGGCAAAATATCAGAGGTAAAGCCAACAACTCCTTTTTCAAGAATTCCTGCTGTTGGCAAATCAATCAAATAGCGGTATTCGTATTTTGCTTTTTCCCCAGCAGTACCTTGCGGTAAGGATGAATCGGCTAAAAACCAAAAGGATATTATTGATAGTGTCAGGTATTTCATGAATGATGAAATTTTTTACAACAAAATTTAATCAGCAATCATTAGAATAAAAAACTGCTTGCAGGTAATTCCAGCCTTAATCCCGATGCTAAGGGATTACCGGAATAACATTTCCTTAACAGAGCATATCGTTTTGATGTTTACTTTTATAATTAGCTTGTTATTGAAACATCCTGATAATATATTTTTTACTTAAATAATTATGATTATGAAAATACTTTCTATTCTTTTATTCCTGGTTTATTTATCTGCAGGCTGCTCATCTTCGGAGGTTCTGGAAGCAGATTCAACCGGTAATAATCAAATAAGTAATCCAGAAGAAAGAAAACAAAAAGCCACCGAATATTTTCTTGATGGCAGCATAGCAGAAAACCAGGGAAACCATTCTTTGGCAATTCAGTTGTTTTTTAATGCTCTGCAGTATGATACAAGTGCAGGTATTTATTATGCATTGGCAAAAAACTTTCTTGCAATAAACAAGCTGGCAGAAGCAAGAAATTTCGCCCGGCTCGCTGTTGCTAACGATTCAAGTGAAGCGATTTTTATTGATCTTCTTTCGAATGTTTATCTGCAGGCGGGATTAAATGACTCAGCGGCAGCGGTTCTTGAAAAAGTAATTGAAATTGATCCTTCTAATGTAAATTCATATTACAAGCTGGCAAGAATTTATGAAGACAGCAAACCGCTAAAAGCCATTGAAGTATATGAAAAGCTTACAACACTTATAGGACCTGAATGGAATGTACTGATAAGAGTAGCCGATCTTTATGAAAAGCTTGGCTTTAAGGAAGAAGCAGCACAATCGCTCGAAAATCTGCTAAGCATTGAACCAAGTAATACGGCAGTGCAAAAATTAGTTATTGATTTCTATATGCGAAATCAGAATTATGAACAAGCATTAAAGATGCTGGATGATATTCTTGAAATGACCCCGTATGACCTTGAAGTAAGAGAAAAAAAGGCACAAATTTATATTCAGCAGGGGAACTGGGAAGCAGCCGCCGGGCAGTATAAATATATTTTAGACCAGCCGGATGTACCGCTCGAAGTTAAAATCGGAATCGGCGCTACATATTTTAATAAATCTTTTACCGATTCTGCCGCATTACAAATTGCCAAAGATTTGTTTCAATCAATTGATGCAGATACAAGCCACTGGCAGGTAAAAATGTATCTGGGTGCTATAGCAATTAACGAAGGGGATGATACAACCGCAATTAAATTATTTAAGTATGTAACGGAAAATGCCAGATGGAATGCGGATGCCTGGATAAGACTGGGTGGGCTTTATTTTGATAACCGGAAATACGAAGAATCAGTAAAAATTATGAACGAAGCTATAGAGCTTTTTCCAAATGAGTTTGCGGTTAATCTTCTGCTTGGTCTTTCTTTAGCTCAGCAGGGAAAGAGTGCAGATGGTAAAGATTACCTTAAAAAAGCTACGGAATTAAATCCGAACGATTTAAATGCTTTATCTGCTTACGGTTTTGCGTTAGGTCAGCTGAATGAAAATGAAGAAGCAGCAAAGTATATTAAAATGGCTCTGAAGATTGATCCGAAAAATATTAACCTTATCGGGCAGCTCGGATTGATATATAACAATCTGAAAAAATGGGTGGAGAGTGACAGCTTGTATGAAATTGCTTTGCAGCTCGATTCGGCAAATGCACTCATTAATAATAATTATGCATACTCACTTTCTGAAAGAGGATTGCAGCTCGAACGCTGTCTTCGGATGATTGAAATTGCCATGGCCGCCGATTCTTCTAATTCATCTTACCTTGATACTTACGGATGGATTTTCTTTAAATTGGGCAGATACGATGAAGCTTACTATTATATTCAAAAAGCAATTGATGCTGACGATGCCGATAACGCCGTTCTGCTAGAGCATTTAGGCGATGTGCTGTTTATGCAGGGCAGAAAAGATGAGGCAATCGGGTACTGGCGAAAAGCGTTGGAACTGGATTCTGCAAACGAACAATTAAAGAAAAAAATAGAAACGGGTATAATTTGAAACAAGCAGTCTGGCTTTTATTAACAGTATCATTTTTAATAGCATTATTTGAAGGGTGTGTTCCTTCAAAGCCGTTGGAAGAGTTGGAGCTTTTACCCTCAGAAAGATTAATAAATAAGCTGGAAGCCAACAGGAGAAAAATTAAAAACTTTGAAGGCGTTGGAGTGCTCAAAATTGAATCTGACTTATATAATAACAGTGCAAGTTTCCGCGTAATAATGCAAAAACCTGATTCTATTTACTTTACAATTATGGGTCCGTTTGGAATTGAACTTGCTCAATCGCTTGTTACCAGCGACAGGTTTATTTTTTACGATGTGCTTGAAAATACAGCTTATACAGGAGACGTAACTGAAGATGTGCTGAGAAATATCTTTAAAATAAATCTTTCTTTAACTGACCTGCTGGATGCCTTTGTTGGTTCAGTTAATCTTACCAGAAATCTTTATAAACAGCCTAACGGCTACGTCATAGAAGGGGATAAGTATATTCTTACTTATAAAGAAGCAGAAACCGGCATAACGACAAACTATAAAGTTGATATACGCGAACTTGGAATAACTAATTATTTACTCAGCTCACCGGATGGCAGCGTTAATCTTGAAGGAAATTATTCGGATTTTGAGCTTATTGAAAATGTTGCGATTCCGTTTGAGATTGAGGTTACGAATAAAATTGAAAACCAGAAAATTAAAATCGAGTATAAAAATATTATGATAAACGAAAAAAATCTCTACGTCAACTTTAAAATTCCCGAAGATGCCACGATTATAGAATGGTAGCCTTTTTAAGGTACATATTACCTGCAATTTCCATAACATTTCTGGTATACTCTCAATCTTCTGAAATTAAGGAAAAAGAAAACGAACTCTCCACAATTAAAACTGAAATAAACAAACTTGAAGATGATCTTGTTAAAAAATCATCTGCTGAAAAAAAATCCTTCGAAGCTGTGGAAAATCTCAGCAAGCAGACATATCTGCTAAACAAAGTAATCGGTTCTGTAAGAAATGATGTTCGCCTGAAGGAAGATGAAATAAAGAGAACTGAAAGCAGAATAAAAGTTCTCGGGGATGAGATAAAAGTACTTAAGGATAATTATGCAGCGTACGTTGTTGCCATTTACAAGAAAGGTGCTTACAATGAGCTTGAGGCAATATTTGATGCATCATCTCTCCAGCAGGCTGTTCTCAGAATTCATTACTTACAGGAATTTGCCGAAAATCGTCAGGCAGATCTTCAAAAGCTGCAATCAAAAAAAGCAGAACTGACTGAGACGAAAAATACCCTGATTGCAGAAAAGAAGGAGAAAAGCGAACTGGTTTCACTCAAAGAATCTGAGAATGCGGAGCTTCAAAAAAAATTAAAAGATAGAAAAAAGATTCTTGTATCGTTACAGAACGATAACCGCTCACTTAAAAAATTAATTGCTGCAAAAAAAGAATCGCAAAAAATTATAGAATCAATGATACTTCAGATGGTCGAAGCGGAGAAAAAAAGGAAAGAAGAAATTGTTAATGAAAAGCCGGACAATGTTGATAAATCAGATATAAAAACAGGCGGCCAAACCGGTTCTGTGGATTATGATTTTATCACTTCCACTTTCTCTTCATTTTCTGAACTAAAAGGAAAAATGACCTGGCCGCTGCATAAGGGAAAATTGATGAGAAAATTTGGTGAGAATAAAAATAAAAAGTTAAATACCATTACTCTAAACTATGGAATTGATATAAAAGCATCGACGGACACCCGTGTTCGTTCTGTAGCAGAAGGGATTGTTTCTGCCATAGACTGGCTGCCGGGTTACGGTAATGTTTTAATTGTTTCCCATAAAGAAAACTTTCGTACTGTTTATGGGCATCTGTCTGAAATTTTTGTATCCGAGGGGGATAAGGTAAAACCGGGCACCGTATTAGCGTTACTTGATGAAAGCATCGAAGGTGAAATACTGCACTTTGAAATTTGGCAATCGAGGGAAAAGCAAAATCCGGAGTTGTGGCTTGCTAAATAATGGATTCAGTAACAAAGCATCTTGGTTGTGTTGAAAATAAAAGAGAGATTGAAACCATACAGCGTTCTAATCTCCAATTTTGGTTCACTATCCTTTTTACAATTATTAAACTTTATCTTCCCTTTAATACTTCTGCCTTATCTTGTTAGAATTTTTGGTGCTGAGAAGTATGGTCTGATAAGCTTTGCCATAGCATTCAATACATACTTTGTTACGCTGTGTGATTATGGCTTTAATTTGTCCGGTACGCGGTATATTTCTGCAAACAGAGATAATGCAGAAAAACTCTCCGAAGTCTTTTCAGTTATTATTGTTGTAAAATTACTGCTTTTTATTCTTTCGTTAATAATTTTGATTGCCGTTGTTTTCACATTTAATCGTTTTAGTGATGAATGGGAATTGTATCTGGTTAGTTCAGGTTTTGTATTAGGTAATGTTCTATTCCCACTCTGGTTTTATCAGGGTGTAGAAAGAATGAAATACATAACGATTATCCAGGTTACAATCAGGGCTGTCTTTGTAATATCTGTATTTGCTTTTGTATTAGAAGAAAGTGATTACATTCTTTATATGATTTTATTTTCTTCAAGTCAAATCTTGGCAGGATGGATAGGATTTCTTACAGTGCTGTTGAAATTTGATGTTCATTTCTTTGTTCCGAAATTGAAAGCTGTTAGATTTCACATAAATGAAGGGTGGAATATTTTTCTTTCGATGATCTCAATTGACGTTTACACAACCTCGAACACATTTATTCTCGGTCTGTTTGCACCCGACACGGTTGTGGGTTATTTTGCTGCGGCTGATAAAATCAGACTCGCCTTTCAGGGAATAATCAATGTAATATCACAATCTGTCTATCCTCACATGAATAATCTGCTAAAAAATTCATTTAAAGATTTTTCTGCATTTGCAAAGAAGCTGCTTTCAGCAGAAGCAGTAATTGGATTTGCAATAAGCTTAATTCTTTTTTCCCTTTCTTATTGGTTAACCGATATTTTTTTGGGAACCAGCTTCGGTGAATCTGTTCTGATTCTGAAAATCCTTTCACCTCTACCTTTTTTGATAGCTTTGAGTAACGTATTTGGAATTCAGATTATGCTGCCGCTTGGATTTGATAAACAATTCAATAAAGTTTTATTATTTGCCGCTGTTATTCATCTCATACTTTTATTTATTCTTATTCCTGAATTTTTTGCAGCAGGAACTTCCGTTGCAATGAATATTACAGAGGGATTTGTTACTGCAAGTATGTTTATTTTTGTTTTAAGAAAAACATTGATCTTTAAGAAATAAAATGTATGATTATCTGGTAGTCGGTGCCGGTTTTTCCGGTGCAGTAATGGCTGAAAGACTTGCATCGCAATTGAATAAGAAAATATTGATAGTCGAAAGAAGAAACCATATAGCGGGTAACGCTTATGACGAAGTTGACGATCACGGAATACTTGTGCACAGATACGGTCCGCACATCTTTCACACTAACAGTAAAAAAGTTTTTGATTACCTCTCACTGTTTACTGAATGGAGATTTTACGAGCACAAAGTACTGGCAAGTTTGGATGGAAAGAATTATCCAATACCGATTAACAGGTTAACAATTAACAAGCTGTATAATTTAAACCTCAAAAGTGAAGAGGAAGTAAAAAAGTTTTACGAATCAGTAAAAGAAAAAAGAAATCCTGTTTTAAATTCAGAAGATGTAATTGTAAACCAGGTAGGCAGAGATTTGTTTGAAAGATTTTTTCTTCATTACACAAAAAAACAATGGAACAGAGAACCCAAAGAATTAGCTCCAACTGTATGCGGAAGAATACCTGTAAGAACGAACGAAGACTGCAGATATTTTACTGATAAATACCAGTTTATGCCAAAAGACGGCTACACAGCAATGTTCAGAAAAATGTTAAACCATCCGAATATAGAAGTTGTGTTAAATACAGACTTTAAAAAAATAATTAACGATGTTAAGTTCAAAAAGATTATTTATACCGGACCCATCGATTACTTTTTCGATTACGAATACGACAAGCTGCCCTACAGGTCAATAAGGTTTGAGTATAAAAGTTATGCTCAAAATGTATTTCAAGAATCAGCCGTGGTAAACTATGTCGAGAGAGGAGTTGAATTTTCCAGAGTTACTGAATACAAGCATCTTACCGGTCAGATTGCAGATACAACCACACTATCCTTCGAATACTTTCAGGAAGAAGGGGAGCCTTATTATCCGGTTCCAACTTATGAAAACATTTCCCATGTAAAAAAATATTCAGATTTAGCCTCTAAAATTGAATCAGTCCAATTCTTGGGTAGGTTAGCCGAATATCAATATTACAATATAGATCAGGTTGTAGCTAGAATTCTGGACTACCTTGAAAGGTTATTAAATGATTAGGTTACTTTTATCCGCATTCAGCGAATATCCGAAATTGGATACTGGAGGTGCAAACAAAATCATATTACAAATTCTTCAACACCTTGACAGAAACAGCTTTTGTGCAGCTTACCATTCGTGCCATTTTAGTAAAAAATTTAGTAATCAATCACAAATAACTCATCAGATTTATGCTTCTCTTAAGTTTAAGAAAAAAATTGGAAGTAATTTATTTCTGAAGAACCACTTTATTCGGGGTATTTTATCAAGCCCGTTTTATCTTAACAGATATCTTAGAAAGTGTAATGAAATATTCGAAAATTTGCTATCGATGTCTGATTATGATGTACTTCACTCTCATGATATCAGAACAATATACTACTTACAAAAGTTTAATTTTAGAAAAAAAATTTTGACAATTCATTCCAAGGGCTCTTTACTGAATGATCTGCGATATTATTCTGGATCAATATCAACGGACCTGTTATATAAATACTCGAAAATGGAAAATGAAAGCTTAATTATTTCGGATTTAATAACCTTTCCAAGTATGGCTGCAAAATATCTTTTCTTGAACGAAAAAAATATACCTGTAGAAGAGAATAAAATTCGGATTGTATATAACGGGGTTGACCTGGATTATATTAATTCCATCTTCCCCGATGAGGATTTTAGAAAGAAATATTCAATTCCCTCCGGATATGATTTTATCCTGATTAATATTGCGGATCATATTAGAGTTAAGAATATAGATATAGCGTTGAAAATAGTTGAATATTTAAATAGAGCACATAAAGTTAGAGCGCTGCTTATTAATGCAGGTCATGGTCCTGAGACAGTAAATCTCAAACGGCTGTCATATCAACTGAAGATTTCTGATCGGGTGATTTTCTTAGGGCGATTACCTTATGATGAAATTATCAAATTAATTAAAGTCGGTGATTTCCTTATTAGTACAGCTGATAAAGTAGTTTTTGATTTAGCCATTCTTGAAGCACTCGCATCTGGTGTATTGGTGATTGCAAGTGATTGTGGTGGGAATAAAGAAGTAATTAAAAACAATATTAATGGCTTTCTGATAAAGGATTTTCAGGTGGAAGAATATGGAAACGTAATCATTAATTCGGATGTAAAAATCAGAATGAATATTTCTGAAAGTGTTAAAAATTTCAGTGTACAAAAGATGGTTGATGGTTACCAAGATTTATATGAGTTGTAATTTGTTTAACTAATAAGACTTTTACTTAGAGATTAATAAATGCTGAATAAAAAAATCCTATTCCTTTTCCCCCGAACTCCATTAAATTATAATACAAGCAATGATAAACGACAATACCTTATTTATTCAACTCTGAATAAAAAATTTGAGACAAAAATTCTCACCTTCGGTGAAAAGGATGAAGTAACTGGTGAACAAATTACCGTACGGTTAAAGAACTCGAACTTTAAAAAGATTTTTTATTTTATTTCAAGATTAAAGTCCTCAAGATTAACTCACTACCAATCTGAAAAGTTCAAATATCAGTTGCAAAAGATATTAGCCTCGTACGAACCAGATATTATTTATATCGAACATTTGTTGTTAATGCAGTACATACTTAAGCTTGAGACAAATGCAAAAATTGTTTTCTATAATGATGAGAGTAATTGGTTTGTTGATGAAAATAATCTAAGAGGAAATTTATATCAATCATTAAGAAATATTGGACTGACGAGTTTAGAAAGGATTGCAAGCTTAAAAGCTTGTTTAATCCTGACAATAAGCAATGAAGAAGCGGAATTTCTGAGAGCCAAAGGAATAAAAAACGTTGAAACAATTTCTTACGGAATTGATACCGATTACTTCAAATTCGATTGGCGGAAACCGGAGGATAAAACTATTCTCTTTATTGGCGATTACAGCCATTATCCAAATCGGCAGGCGGCTAAGATTTTGGTAACGAAGGTTTTGCCAGCACTTAACAATTTGGGAGTGAGGTTAAAACTTGTTGGCAGAAATACAAATCGAATTAAAAATCTTGTACGAGACAATGTAGAAATCTATAACAATGTTCCTGATGTCAGACCATTTTATTATAATTCATCTGTTTTTGCAGCGCCGATATTTTCAGGTGCCGGAATGCGGGTAAAAATACTGGAGGCGGCATTATGCGGTATACCGCTTATAATTTCTCCTGCTGCGAATCTTGGAATAAATTTTTTTGATAGAGACCAGGTTTTTATCTGTAAGTCAACAGACGAATTTGTAAAAGTGATGGGAGTTTTTTTCCGTTCTATGGACCGGTATACAATCGATTCTATGATACAAAATGCAAGGAAGAAAATCGCTTCTGAATTTGATGAAAAAAAAGTAAAAGAAAAAATCGGTTATGTCTTTGAAAGAGCAGAATTGAGTTGAAAATAAAGTTGTGAAAAAAAATATTTTATACATCTCCCCAAATTTCAACCTTGCCTGTGGTGTTAGTAAGCATGTTTTTACATTACTTACTTCAGAAGAATTAAAAAAGGAGTTCAACCTTTATTTTATAACCAATGGTGGAAATGCTTTGCAAAGGCTGGATAGAGCAGGCATCAGTTACTCATTGATGGAATTTAGTACTGATAAGATTTTTCATTTTAATTTGCTCAAGAATTTAAAATTTTTGAAGAGCTACTGCAGAGAGAAGGAAATAAATATTATACATTCCCATCACCGTTTTCCGGAATTTTTATCCAATACAATTAAAAATGCTTTGGGGATTAAAACTGTAGTTACAGCTCATAATTTTGTTACTGGTTTTAAAATGATTAGTTATAAATCCGATATTATAATAGCAATCAGCAATTCAGTAAAAAATCATCTCCTTAATTATTTTGGTATCAATACAAAAAAAATTGAAGTTTTATATAATTGTGTGGGCCTCGAAAAATCACAGTATAAAAATAAAGAAGGAATAAAGTATCAATACGGGATACCGCAAAATCATTTTGTTCTACTTTATGCCGGGAGGGTTGCTCCTGAAAAAGGAATAGAAACTCTTTTGGAAGCAGTAAAAATGCTAACAAATGATTCTCAGAAAGTATTTCTGATGATTGTGGGAAATAATAAGAACTTGAGTGAGCTGGTGAAGAACAAAGACATTCTTAATAATTTTCTTTATCTCCCGCCAAAAGAAAATTTATCAGATTTATTTTCAATCGCCGATGCACTAATATTACCTTCATTAAAGGAAGGATTAGGTTATACAATGCTTGAAGCCGGGTTGCATAAAATCCCCTTCATAGGTAGCAGGAGAGGTGGAATTGCTGAATTCATTGAAAATGGAATTAATGGTTATCTATTTGAGCCGGGCGATGCGACCGAACTTAGCGAAAAAATTGCTTACGTTTTAATTCACCCTGATGAATCTGCTTCAGCTGCAGATAAACTGCTCAAAAAAGTTTTAAGAGAATGTAATTGTACCGACTACTTTAGAAAGTTAACTGAAATTTATCAACACCTATTAAATAGATGATGATTCTTAACAAGCTGATAAAAAAGGAAAGCGAAGTAATAAAATTAATTCTTGAACCTCTTAACGATCGAAATCCTGTTTTGCTTACATACCTCAACCAGTATTGTTTTAATCTGTACAACTCAAATCAGGAATACCGGGAGTTGCTTGATAACAGGTTTAATGTATTCCCGGATGGATTTGGAGTATATACTGCAATGAATTTCCTCGGTTACAAGAATGTTCAGAAATTTAATGCTACCGATTTATACGAAAAACTGTTTCAAAAGTTTTCAGTAAATCGAACAAAACTTTTTTTAATCGGCGGAAATTTTGCAGAAGAATTTGTTAAGCTTAAGGCAGCAGAAAAAATGATTACAGTTTGCGGCTACCGGAATGGATACAATTTTGATGATAATTTAGCAGGCATAATAAAGTACATTAGCGAAGTAAAGCCCGATGCTTTTGTTATCGGGATGGGAATTCCCTCACAAGAATTTCTTGCTGCAAAAATATCCGGGTATTTTAAGGATGTTCCTGTTATTTGTGTCGGAGCTTTTCTGGAATTTTATTTCGGCACAAAAAAAAGAGCACCGATTATTTTAAGAAAATCAGGTTTTGAATGGCTTCACCGCTTAATTAAGGAGCCGGGCAGACTTTGGAAAAGGTACTTAATAGGCATTCCCTTGTTTTTCTTCCATATTTTAAGGTTAAAGTTGTCGCACTCAAAGAGTGAAAATTTTTAATTATTTAACTCTTTTAATTCATTAGGCTATACAGTAGATTTTTAATTGTCAATATAGCTTTTTTTGTCAAACTCATATATGAAAAAATTCTCCAAAGTCATTTTTTTATCATTCATTAATTTCTGCAATTTGTTTTCTCAGGTTGAGGTTAATGAAATAATTAATTCCAATGGTGGCTTGTTATTAAATCTGAGCTTTAAAGAAGAAGCTTTCGTTCTGGAAGGTGAATACAAAAATATAATTAACTATTCTGCCGGCATTGATGAAAGCAAAGCCGGATTACCAATCCTTCCATCGAAAACTATTTTTATTGCTGTTCCTCCGGAGAGTAAAATTGATATTAACATCATTAAAGAAAAAACTAACCTGATAACTAACGTGATTCCGAAAGCAAATCCTGAAATTTCTTTAAGCTCCGATTCAACATTGAATTATACTGAGGGGAAATTGGAACTTTCCTTAAACACCGGAGATTTTTATCCGCAAGAAAAATTTATAATTGAAGGCTATATCTGGCTGAGGAGTTTTTATTGTGCTGTTGTCAGATTCAATACTCATCGATACGACTGGCAAAACAGACAGTTGACTGAATTAACTCAGGCCGCTATCAAGCTGAAGTTTTTTGATGAAAAACCTTTTATTGCAAATACCTCTCAACTTGATGAATTTGAAATGTTACTTGAAAAAGTGATTATAAATTTTAATGAAGCTAAAAATTTCAGATCTTTTCCGCCTGCTTCAGCTTTTAATGATTCAACCGGGAACTGGATTGATTACAGCAAAGAATATGTCAAGCTGCAGATCCCCAACAACGGGATTTACCGAATCAGCTATGATGATGCATTAAGTTTTGGTATTCCTCAATCGGTTAACCCCAAAACTTTTAAAATTTATTATGAAGGGAAAGAGCTTTCACTGTTCGTTTCAGGTGAAACCGATAACTCATTTGATCCCGGTGACTACATAGAATTCTGGGGCGAAAAAAACTATCGCCGTGTTAATTATAGAAATCTTGTCTCTCAAGGTGAAGAGTACCTTACTTACATGGATATTTACTCCGATACTTCTATTGTATGGTTGACATGGGATGGTAACAACGGAAGGAGAGCAGAAATAGTTTCGGACTATGTAGCGGGTTTAACGGATTCTGTTACCTCTCATTTGGTGAAAATCCATTTAGAAAGGGATGCACTTCTGTGGTATTATGGATTTTATCTTCCACGAATTCAGTTGCCTTTCTGGCATGAATGTAAAACATGGGTATGGCAGCAGGTAACAAGCAGCGGAACAAATTCATATCCATTTACAGCAAGTTCAATCGTTCCAAACACTCCGGTTTATACTTTGTCAAGGTTAAACAGCTGGGCGACCACAGCCGGGCTTGTAACTAATGCACATAAGTACGGTGCCTTATTAAACTCAACGGGCATTCAAGATTCGATTATCTTCGATTTTGAAACTATAGCAAACCTTGAAGCAGTTTTTAGTTCAAACGAATTAATTGAAGGTGCTAACAACTATAAAATCTCTGGAATGCCTAATGATTCAGGATACTCTCACAGGGCCTTAGTGGATTGGATTGATTTAGAATATTACCAGTTTACAAATGCTGTAAATGATTCTATTTTAATTACTGTACCGGACTCCGTTTCACCTAACCTACGTGTAGTTAAGATTGGTAATTATAATACGGCAGTTGATTCAACCATCATTTATAAAATTGAGAGTGCCGCAAAAAGAATTTCAGCTTATCAGATAAGTTCAAGTATACTAACATTTACAGATAGTGTAAGTGGTGGGGATAAGTATATTGTCCTAAAACAAAGCTACATTAAGAAGCCCATCTTTCTGAAGAAAAAACAATTTGTAAATCTAAGGGATCAGAACAGGCAAGCCGATTATCTTCTCGTAGCTCACGGTTCTTTGCAGGCTTCGGGTAACGACTATGTAAATTTTATAGAATCTAATTATTCAGGTGCAGGAAACTTTAATGCCGAGATGGTTCTGGTAGAAGATATTTATGATGAATTCGGCTATGGCTATCAACAGCCGGAGCCGGTCAAAGAGTTTCTTAAATATGCTTTTTTCGGCTGGCAGACACCAAAGCCGGTTTACCTTACATTACTTGGCGATTGTACTTACGATTATAAGAATTTATTTGGCATCAATCCTCCTTTACGTAAATATATTTTTGTCCCTTCCTACGGAAATCCTGTAAGTGATATTTGGTTTACAATGTGGGATACGGCAAATGTAAATGTTCAGCAAATGCTGGTTGGAAGAATTCCTGCAAACAATAACGATGAGGTTTACAGTTATCTAGATAAACACCAGACTTACGTTCAAAGAGAATTCGATGAATGGAATAAAAACTTCTTACTTTTCAGCGGCGGCTTTCCAGAATATCCTTCCGAGATGGAACAGATTAAACAGGCTAATAACCGGGTATTGACAAATGTTATCGAACCATCACCTGTAGGTGGTGAAGCAATTCACTTCTATAAAACTATTACACCTCCTACAAACTTAGGCCCTTATTCAGCTGAAGAAATTAAAAAAGCATTGGATTACGGTGGTTTATTTATTTCTTATGTAGGACACAGCGGAACTAGAACCTGGGATAACGGTGTAACCGAACCGGAAGATATTGAGAATGCTTTTGAGGACCGGCTGCCATTAGTTTCAGACAATGGATGTTCAACAGGAAAATATGCAGAGCCTGATATCGATGCCTTCGGTGAATTATTTCTGAACCAGGATCCGTCAGGACAGGCTATTGCATATCTTGGAAATTCGAGCCTGGGTTATACTTCCACTTCGTTCCGAATGCCCGAGGTTTTTTACAAACGGCTCGTAGCTGATACTATATTGAACATTGGTGAAGCACACTTTCTATCTAAAATGGATAACTTCAACCAGGCTGGTTTCAGTGATGTTAACCGCTTGTTTAATTACTGTAATATACTTCTCGGTGATCCGATTATTAAGTTTGCTTTTCCCGATAAGCCAAATTTTGTTGCCAATCAGAATTCAATTGAATTTTCGGATGAATTTATTACGGATACAAAAGATTCGCTTGACATAAAGTTTGTCCTTTCAAACTGGGGAAGAGTTGTTGAAGATTCTTTGCAGGTTGATATTGAAGGGATTTATTCCGACTCAACGATTTATTCTCTTTTCTTCTTAAACCGGTCACCTTATTTCCGTGATACATTAGCAATAAAAATTCCTATCCTCGGATTGGCTGGTGAGCACAGGATTAAAGTGGAATTGGATAAAAGTAATATGATTGATGAAATTAATGAGCTTGATAATTCTGTGGAAATTCGTTTTATTATTTATTCGACAAAAATAAGACCGCTCGAGGCAGAATATTTTTATAATTCATCCCGGAATTCAGGTGAATTATTAAATCCAACTATCCGACTAAGTGATGATGTTAATGAAATTGAACTTGCCCTTTCGGAAAATCCGGACTTTTCAAACCAATCATTATTTATCAGGCAGCTTGACTCGGTAGCCACAAAATTTACTTTTAATAATCTGTCATCTGAGAGAAGATATTACTGGCGTGCAAGGTTGAAAAATGCAAATGAGGAATGGAGTCAGACAATCTCATTTTTAAATAGTCAGAGTCATTCCTGGTTTATGAGTGATTCTTTCAATCCTGAAGATGTTACCCCGAAAAAAGTAAAATTTGATTCTACAACACAAAGCTGGAAAATAATTCAGGGGATAAACAATTTGAAAATAAGCTCTGCCGGTTTTAATGACGGCAAGTATGCCTCCATTCAATATAATTTTCTTGAGTACGTTTCTAACACATTTTTCAGGGGATTCGCAACTGCACTAATAGATACATTTGACCTTCATCCATTTGACGTTCAGACTTTTAAGACACCTGTAACTCCCTCAAGAGATAGTCTTATCAATTATTTAAATTATTTAGAGGAAGGTTCAGTTTTTGCCATTGCTGCAACCGACGAGGTTTCAACTTTCTTTTCCGGAACGGTGGGTGATAGCTTGCAATTGTTGTTAAGGGGATTTGGAAGCGTTTATGTAGATAGTATAGGCTGGCGCGATTCCTGGGCAATGATTGGTATAAAAGGTGCACCGCAGGGAACAGTTCCCGAAGCATTTTCAAAAAGTTTGCAAGGACCGGCAATTATAGACACTTCAAAATTCGTACAGTTTACTGAGGGCTCAATTCAATTTCCTCCCGTAACAAATTCAATAAAATGGCTTAATGTAATTAAAGATGATTCAATTCCTTCGGGAGCTTTAATTAATTATTATCCTCTTGCATACAATAACGATGGAAGTATTGATACCTTAATCAGCCTGAGTTTTAATGGGAATGAAGCTTCGGTTGAATTTATTAATGCAGAAAATTACAGAAAGATTGCTCTTCTTGCGGAGTTAGAAGCAAATTCAAATTCTGAATCGCCTGAATTGAGATCCTTAGCAGTTAATTTTGTTCCCCCTCCGGAGTTAGCAATTAATTACCAGGTTGTATCAGTTTCTCCTGATTCCGTGCTGATAGGTGAGAATATTAAATTGAATTTCTTTGTTTATAACGTTGGGAAAACTACTGCTGATAGTTTTAAAGTTAAAGTAGAACTGATTCAACCGGATAATTCAAGAAATACGGTTATGAATGAGTTTGTAAATTCGCTTCTGCCGGGTGATAAAAAGTATTTTGAATATACTTACAATACTTCTGAAGGAGCGGGAAGCAAAGCATTTGAGATTAGCATTGACCCGGACAAAAAGGTTTATGAATTTTTCGAAGACAATAATTTCTTTAACATTCCATTCTATGTAAAACCGGATACAACTACACCGACAATCGTCTTAACTATTGATGGCAGCGACATTCTTAATGGCGAATACATTTCTGCAGAACCGACAATCCATATCGAGTTGACAGATCAATCACTTCTGCCAATTGCTGATCCAAATGCTGTACTTGTTTATTTGAATGACGAATTGATCCCTTTCGATACCTCAATAATAAACTATCAATTTTCAGAAACTAATCCAAAAGTTGTAGTCGATTTCATTCCCAAACTAAGTGATGGTGAATATTACCTGAGAGTTTTGTGGCGGGATTCTCAGGGCAATATTGTTGATTCAAGCGGAGTTAAAAAATTCTTCCTCGTTTCCGATGAAGCAAAACTGCTTAATGTTTATAACTATCCGAATCCATCACAAGGTGAGACTCACTTCACATTTAAACTCACTCAAATTCCTGAAGAAATAAGAATTAAAATCTTCACGATTGCCGGAAGATTAGTAAGAGAAATAAAACTGACTTCTGCTGAATTGAAATATGACTTCAATAAAATTTACTGGGATGGCAGAGATGAAGACGGAGACGTTCTTGCTAACGGCGTTTATCTTTATAAAGTGATAATGAAAGCAGGAGAGAAATCGGAAGAAGTAACCCAGAAACTTGCGATTGTGAAGTAGAGCAGATTTAAGATTATTCCATCCCGGTAATGTAGGGACTGATTAATCCATAATCTGAGATCAAAATAAATCTGCTTTGGTTGTTGAAGGTATTTTAACTTGTTCCAGTCAAAAACTCCCTCAACTTCTCCACTTTGTGAAAATAATAATCACTGATTAGCAATTTGATTTCATCGCTTCTGTATTAAATCAATTTTAATTTAAATACAAACGAAGAGTTGAAATAACTTTTAATACTGCGTATATTAGAAATAACAAATGAGGTAAAACTTGCTTAAACAAAGCAGTTTCGAATGGGATGAAAGCAAGAATAGGATTAATCAGAAGAAGCATAATATTTCATTCGAAGAAGCGCAATTTGCTTTTCTTGATCGAAACCGAATTATAGCTAAAGACTTAACGCACAGCAAACGTGAGAAAAGATACTATTGTTTCGGTAAAATTGCTGAAAATATTGTGACAGTTCGTTTTACTTACAGAAATAATAAAATAAGAATCATTGGAGCCGGATACTGGAGAAAAGGAAAACAGGTATATGAAAAAGAAAATAAAATACAAAAATGAAAAAATAGGGGACATTGAGGTAATAAAAGATTTTTTGCCACCTCCAGAAGAACTTTTATTGAAAGAAAATACTGTAAAAGTCACATTGAATCTCAGTAAATCTAGCATTGAATTCTTTAAAGAAATTGCAAGGAAACATGGTAGTCAGTATCAGAAGGTGATAAAAAGTTTACTGGATGATTACACTTCGCATTATTCAAATTAATAAGTCACGCTAAGTAGTATAGCAAATACTTTGTAATTCTGGCTCGTCCCGGCTGAACGCTCGTTTCTGGAGGACGAAGTCCTAACTGAGAGTCCTGACGACTTGCTTACCCAAGCGAATTGAAGAGTAGACTGGTCGGGAATCTGACGGCTGATTTTTCACTTCCTAATTCATAAATCGCCCGTCTGAAAGACGAGGTCTCGTCCCGGTAATGTCGGGACGGATTATTCTTCAATCTGAGATCAAAATAAATTTGATTTGATTGCTGAAGATATTTTAGATTGTTCCGAGCAAAAACCACTTCAACTCTTCAACCGAATGAAAATAATAATCGCTGCCAAGCGATTTGACTTCATCACTTGCATAACTATCCCAGAGAACTGAAGCGATTTTTATTCCTGCTTCACGTGAGGCTATTACATCACTTACAGAATCACCAATCATTAAAACTCTTTCTGGATTTAGTTTAAAATGATTTACAAACTTTAGTATTCCTTCAGGAGAAGGCTTGTGGTTTTCAACATCATCACCAGTAACAATCAGATCGAAGTAATGATCTATTTCCAATTTTTTTAATGTAATCATTGAGGCATCTCTCCCTTTACCGGTGAAAATTCCAATCGGGTAACCCTTGCTTTTAAGATGATGGAGAATTTCTTTTATACCTTCATAAAGTCCAGCAATTCCATGATGATCGCTGTAATATTTGTAGTAATCCTTTCTCGCTTCTTCGTATCTGTCTCCGCACCATTCTTTGAGTATAATGTCTTCTGTGGGACCGAAAAGTGAAATAATTTCATCATCAGAAAAAGTTCTGCCAAGATATTTCTTTGCGATGAAGTTGAATGAATCGAATATCAACTGGTTGGTGGAAGTCAATGTTCCATCAATATCAAATATAAATCCGTCAAAGAGTTTTGTCATTTATATTACTCTCTATGCTGAATTTATTTCAGCATCTTTTCATTAAAAATTTACGAAACAAGTTCTGGAGCAAGTTCGGAATGATAGAAATGTTATTCTTAATATTAATTAATTTAAAACTTTTAACAACGTAATTCTTCCATCATAATCAGTAACAAGCAAATTACCATCAACATTCGTTAAAGAAATTGCAGATGCAAGACCACCTCTGAAAAATTTTTCACTCTTTTGTTTGAGTTTTATTTTATATACCCAGCCATCACTGAAACTGACAAGTATTTTATCACCAATCGAAAGTAAATCAGTTATTGCTGCATCTTTGGTTTCGGGTGGGAGTTGAATTTCGCTTGTAACTTTGCCGAGTTTTGTTGATACAATAGTCAATTTATTTTTTGTAGTTGGAAGTATCAATTCATTTTGAGCAGCGGTTCTTATCAATCCATTTGCATTAGTGCTCTTAACGCTCCATTTAGGTATTCCGAGCAGAGCATCTATACAAAATAAATCACCGGCAGAGTCAATAAGAAACAGATTGTTATCCTGAACAAAAATATTTTTCACTTTCCATGAACCAGATGATGCAGAACCTGTTCGCCATCCACCTTCGGAAGCTTCTAATTTCCAGATTAACAATCCGTTTGAAGCAGTGAAGCAATACAATGTTCCAAGATTATCCTGAAAGAAAATTTTATTATTTGAAAAGACTATTGATGAAGCAACACGCAAATCAGAATCAAATGAACTAACCTGTCCTGTCCAAACAGGATCAAGAGTAAACAAATCGTAGCAGTAAAGATTTCCGTATTCAGTTCCGACAACAACAGCCTTGAATTTATCTCCGCGTTCATCAATTTCAATAATTGAAATGCCAGAAGTAATTCTTTCACCAATTCCAATTATTTGATGAGGATTGCCGGTGTTGGAGTTTAAAGTAATTATATCACCATCGTCTGATGCAATAACCAGCAGGTCATTTTCCAAAACAGCAGGACTGGTAATTTTCTCATTTGTTTCGAAGCGCCATTTTTCTTTTCCTGAGCCGTGGAGACAAAGCACAAGTCCATTCTTAAAAACGCTGAATATATTATCCGATTTATAGACAGGATGCGTAAGCATTATTTTATTAACATTGACTGTCCATTCTTTACTGCCGGCTGCTAAGAAAGTTTCTTGTTTTTTTGATTCGAGAACTAGGAGCTTGAAGAAAGTTGTTTTTACAATCTCAGGTTTAGCTTTTTTCTTTATCTCATCGCTCAACATTTTTTTAATATAAAGTGAATCATTTTTAGTTGAGACAAGCAAGTAACCCCATCCGTCTTTTCTGTTAAGGTACAATCCCTCAAACATTGATTGAGCTTTGATTGATTTGTCTTCTTTACCGATAAATGAGAAAAGTTTTTTGTCCAGAGTCATTTCAAAAAACCGGCTGCTGTTTTCTGCTGATTGAACCGGATGATATGAGAAAGTAAACAGACGCGAATATTTATTCGCTGAAAAATTATCTTTGAGTTTGTTTAAGGTTTCAATATCGATATACCTCTTCTTTGGAAATTCAGGAAGGGAAGTGCTGATGCAGACAATTGAAAAATTATTATCAGATAAAAAATAATTATCATCACCCCAGAGAAGTGATATTTCATTTCCCTTACCTTCACTTAATAAATAATCTTTTTCACCTCCGACAACAAAATATGGTACTGTCAGCTCGTCCAGGATTTCCTGCGCCCAGATGAATTCATCGAGCTTTCCGTTTGCGGTGATATTCCCGAGCACAACAACGTGAGCAATATTTTGTTTTGCATTTATATCTGCAACAACTTCAATAAGATTCATTGCATTGCTCTGCGGACCAATCTCAGGGTTGGTAATCACAGCAATGTATGCTGGTTGAGCAAAACTCAACTGCAAGCTCAACAGAAATATTGAGATCAGGATTTTCATTATTACAAATTTAATTATTATCTGTAATAAACTTATCTAATACCAAATTCAATATTCAATATTCGAAATTCGATATTCCTAGTTGACTCATAATAAAAGGTAACCGAAAATGTTAGAAGAAAGATATGTTAA
>CAZXGJ010000011.1:27545-61570 GCA_964639955.1 uncultured Ignavibacteriaceae bacterium | reverse complement strand
TAAAATAAAAAACCCCGGGTCATCACTCCGGGGTCTCTTCATCATCCACATAGGGGGCTATTTAGTAGGAGGGAGTAAGACTGTGTCAATTACGTGTATAATTCCGTTAGAAGCCTGCACATCTGCACCGGTAACCTGGGAATCGTTAATCATAACTTTGCCATCAACTGTCTTAATCTTAATATCTGATCCGTTAAGAGTTGTTGCTTTATCAAGCTTCACTACATCTTTAGAGGAAACATTTCCGGATACAACATGATACAAAAGAACATTCTTTAACGCATCTTTATCTTTTAATAAATTGTCAAGTGCACCCTTGGGTAATTTCTTGAAAGCATCATCTGTTGGTGCAAAAACTGTGAAAGGACCTTCGCCTTTTAATGCATCAACTAAACCAGCTTCAGTCAAAGCTGTTGCTAAAGTTGTAAAATTACCAGCACTAATTGCTGTCTGAACGATATCGTTTTTCACTGCTTTTGATACTACCTTAGAATCATACTGTGCAAATAATGAGGTGGTAAATATTGCCAGAATTGCAAATAATGATATTGATATTCTTTTCATTTTTTCTCCGTTTAATTAATTGTTATCAAGTTACACTGTTATAAACATGAAAGTTGAATAGATAGTTCCAAAAAGGTGAAAGAGTTTTATAGATATTTTTATTTGACCTAATCAGGTGTAAATCTTTGATAATAATTATTTGAAGTAAAAAGATGGTTCAATTCGTAATAAAAAAAATGAATCTATTTATCTATTGAAACATCATACTTCTGCAAATTCAAACAAATATTCAAAAAGGAAGAAATGGAAACAAAGAAAGTTTACCTGAAGCAAGTAAAAGGACTTACATTTGCAGCAAAGGGGGATTCAAATCACTGGATCACAATGGATGGACCCGAAAAAGTTGGTGGAAGCGATGCCGGTGTTCGACCAAAAGAGCTTATTTTAATTGGCTTAGCTGGCTGTACAGGAAGTGATGTTGTCAGTATTCTACAAAAGAAAAGAGTAAATCTTACTGACTTCGAAATAAACATAACTGCACAACAAACTTTAGAGCATCCGAAAGTTTTTGCACATATAGATCTTGAATACGTCTTTTATGGAAAAGGAATTCAGCAGAAGGATGTGGAAAGAGCAATACAACTTTCAACGGAAACTTATTGTGGTGTTTCTGCAATGTTAAAAAAAGCTATGACCATAAATCATACTTATCGAATTGTTGAAACTGAAGAAGAGACAGTTCTCTTAAGTTCCTAGTTCGATTTAAAATATTATCGTAAGCTCTCCTTAACTTTTTTGGTATAATCCGATACTGTTTCCATCGGGATCGGAAATTACTGCGTACCATCCCATAACTGGAATAATAGTTTTACCGGTTTTAACTTGCCCGTCGTGTTTTTTAGCTTTGTCGATAATTTCATCTATGCTTTTAACACTTACATGAAATACCGTGCAATCACCTGTTACAACTTTCTCCACTTTTCTCAGCCCTGCCATTATACCGCGGTGATCGTTAAAAAGCAGGTAGCCATTTCCGAACGGTTTAAATTCCCAGCCAAAAACATTTTTTAAAAACTCGCTGGTGCGATCTAAATTGGTGGAAGGTATTTCTACATGTGCTATCAGAGGAGTGGACATATTTTTATCCTTAAATTTCTTGGTGATAAGTATTAAATACTTTCTTAACTGTATACAAAAATAAAATTATTATCTGAGAACGTGAAAAGTGAAGTCTGAGGGATGAATAAAATTTTTACGAACGAAGATTTCTTCAATCAGCTTGCAGAGGATAAAAGAAGAAATTCTTAATTCCCTTAATAGATGCTTTAACATACTCAAAAGGAATGGTGTGCTTCTCATTCAGGTTTTAAATTTCGAAAAGATTATTCGGGTGAAACAAAGGATAAATAATATGAACAACGGTGGATATAAATTTTTTATAAGATTTTTTGATTTAACAGGAAGTGAAATAGTATTCAATTTACTTTCCTTTGGTGCCGAAATTCCCTCAGCGTATAAGTTAGTATCAACTGCCCTTTATCCATTCGCGTGGGATGAATTTGAATCAGGGTTTAAAAATGCAAGGTTCCTTAAATTTGATTTTTACGAGGATTTGAACTTTCTGCCCCTCAGAGAAAAGCTTTCGGAAAATCTATTCATTAAAACATTTAACTACTAAACAATTAGTCTTAAAATGTTCAAATAATAATATTGGAAAATTCTTGTATCAGTATTCTATTTTTATTAAGTTTTACTGTGCCCAAAAATGAAAGATTAGTGAATCGGAAATAAAATTGTCACTACCTTTATAATGAGGGCATTTAATAAATCAAGAATAAACTGAATTATTACAGGAGGCACTATGCGGACAAAATTAGTTTCAATTCTTTTATTATCTCTATTAATTTTACTTTGGGGGTGCGGAAAATCCGGTGAAAATGAACCAACCGATAAGCCTGAAACTGAAAATAAGGAAACCAAAAAGACCGGTATAAAAGATCTTGATGAATTCGTTGATAAGATGGAAGAACTGAGTGAAGAATATGAAGAAGGCAGAGAGGTAGAAGTGGTTGATTTCAGAACTCTGAAAGAAATGCTGCCCGAGTCCGTTGGCAGCTTAAAACGCACAAATGCTACCGGTGAAAAGAACAGTGCTATTGGTTTTACTGTTTCGCAGGCCGAAGGGGATTACACCCCGGAGGACGGATCGCAAAGGATTACAATTAAAATAATGGATATGGGGAGTGTTAAAGGATGGGCAGGGCTGGCAGCGTGGGGCTGGACACTTGGCGAAGTTGACAGGGAAACCGAAACCAGCTACGAAAAAACGATTACTTATAAAGGCCACAAAGGCTACGAGAAATACGATAATGAATATCAGAACGGAAGCATTGAAGTATTAATTGCCAAGAGATATATGGTCTCGGTAGATGGTGATAACGTTCCGATGGATTTAATTAAAGAAGCTCTTGATGAAATTGACGTCGGCAAGCTTGAAGGCATGAAAGATGCCGGACTAAAGACGAAATAAAACACTATTTAACTCCATTTCACAAACATTAAAAGGAGTACTTTATGAACCTTGTTGAAAGAGCGAAAAATATAATTACCACTCCAAAAACTGAATGGGAAGCGGTTGCCGGAGAGGAACCAAACATCCAGCAAATTTTGCTTGGTTATGTTTTACCGCTTGCATTGATTCCTACTATAGCGATAATTGTTGGGTGGGGTGTAATCGGCACCTTCGGATTTACTTCTTTCACCTATGGTATTGCTATGGGTCTTGTACAACTGATAAATGCTTTTCTATCGGTCCTGATAACAGGATTTGTTATAGATGCTCTCGCCGGCAGCTTTGGTTCGCAGAAGAATATGGGTAGAGCTGTTCAGCTGGTTGCTTATTCGATGACACCTGTTTGGGTTGCAGGCATTTTAAATATCTTTCCCACAATCGGATGGCTTGCCGGATTAATCGGATTGTACGGGTTATACCTATTATACTTAGGGTTAACCCCGTTGATGAAAACTCCTGAGGATAAAAAAGTTGGATACCTGATTGTTTCGATTATAATTTTAATTGTGGTTTATTTTGTTATTGCCCTTATTCTTACTTCCATTTTCCTGGCTGTTTTTGGGCTTACTTTGTTCACGGCATTTTCAACTTATTAAATCCGCTTTAAAAAAATACCTGTCCTGCTTATGCGGGACAGGTTTCTTTTAAAAATTGTTTATTCCTTAATAAGCTTTTCAATCTCTTTAATATCCGCGGGTGAGTTTATCTTCCTGTAATAATCTAACGCCTCAATCAAATATTGTTTACCTTTATCTGTTTCTCCCATAAGCCTCATTAACTGTCCAAGCTCTACTTTTGTCTCCGCAAGGTTAAGCTGGTTATTTAAATCTTTGTTCAACCTGAGGCTAGTGAGCAGGTAATCGTTTGCAGCTTCCAGATCTCCGGAATTTCTCTTAATTATACCTGTTATTTTATATACTTCAGCTATTGAGAGCTTATCGTTAATTTTATAAGCAATTTCCATCGCTTTTAATCCGAATGCCTCTGCAAGCTTGTAATCGTTAAGCTGGGTAAAGATGTATGCTTTGCTTACATATGCTATTCCGAGAGTTTGCAGATAATTCGCCCTGATTGACAATTCAATGCTTTGATCGAATTCTTTAAGAGCAGTTTCGAAATCCTTCTTCTTAGAATATACCATTCCAAGGTTTTGCCTTATTTCTGCAATCCTTCTAACATCACCGATTTTTTCAAAGTTGACTAATGCCCGTTTGTGATAAGATAGAGCTTCGTCATAATTTCCTTGTATTGTATTAATTATCCCAAGGTTGATTTCAATTTTTCCGAGAAGTGAAAGATCATCTACATTTTCGGTTAAAGTAAGAGCATTTTCAAAATGCTCTTTTGCTTTATCCAGATTTCCCTGGTCGCCGTAAATTGTTCCCAGCAGGTTCTCACAATTCACATTACCTTTGAAATCATTTAAAGTTGTAAAATGCTCTTTTGCAAGCTGAATGTTGCTGAAACTCATACCCCAGTGTGCCTGGCGGCTGTAAATCTCACCTAATAACAGATGCGCATTGGCAGCTATATTTTTTGAAGCCGGATTAGTTTTTGCTGTATTGATTATTTTTTCGAAAATATCGATCGCGGTCTGGTTTTCACCGGAGGTTATAGCTAGCTGACCAATATAAATTAAGAATTCCAAGAATCTTTCGGATGTAAACTTAGATTCAGCGAATGTTATAAGCAGGTCTGCCTGAGTTCTTAATCGATGGGAGTTCCCGAATTTAAAATCGAATTCTTCTTCCGTTTCTTTTTTTTCAAGTTTCGCTTCGGTTAAAAGTGAATGATACCGCTTGTTAAATTCAGCTATATCAGCATCGTTGAAAAAATTCTTTAAAGTCTCGGAAATTAAAGGATTTGTATTTGGCAATTGATTATTCAATTATTTTCTAAACATTACAATGATTTATCAGACATTCACTTACGCAAGCCCTGTGCCAGAGGAGAATATTTTAATACCTCAGCAAAGACTTTCGGATAATTTGTTGTGCTGTAATTTTTACGCTTTTAGATTGGAAAACATATAGAATCGCAAATTTTTTTTGCTGTTCCAAAATAGGAATGAAATCATTTTATGACAGTCGAATTAGAGGAAATGTATTAAAGTGTTTAATATTGGAAGTGAGAATATACAGCTGCTTTGTTCGCTACTTCACAATTTTTGATATTTGCTTAAATACTTCAGTTCCGCAAACATTCAGTAGCTCGAACAATACTGCCTCTGATGTAGTAATTTCAGCACAGTGGATTCTCATTCTCTCCAGGGCAAGTTTATAGTCAGTCTCTTTTCTTGATGAAACAGCATCGGCAAATTCAGCGCCTTGTAAGTAATTGGTCATTAGTCATTGGTCATTGCTTTTCAATAGGCAGTAGGCAAATAATATGGAAGATGTATAATGGGAGATGGAAGACGGAAAATGGAAAATGTAAGATTGAAAAACAATCTGCCTTCGGCAGACAGGTTTAACAATTAAGCATTAAAACAAAAAGAGATTAAAAATGAAAACAATAAACATTTTACTCCCGCCTACACTAAAGTTTCGGTGTGTAGGCTTACTCTTACTCAGCGAAAGCTTTGCGCAAACAGTTTACGAAATAACCCCCGGCACAAAGGGCAACGAGATAAGTCTAAAGGTTGCAAATGTATCGGAAGAAAATCCTGCAGCGAATGTAACCATAAGGCCTCCCCAATCCCTCCAAAGGAGGGGCTTAGAGGACGAGGTGATTACCTTTCATCAGTCAGAGCAAACGATTGATTTTATTGAGGCTAAGGCAGAGGCTGAGGTGAAATTCATATTTGATATTAACAGAAATGCACCAATCAATAAAAAAGGCACGATAGAATTTATGATAACAGATGCAAACGAACTGATGATGACAAAATCTTTTATCTTCGGCTACACAGGACCAAAAGCATTCAAGCTTGAGCAGAACTTTCCTAACCCATTCAATCCAACAACAGCAATACAATACAATATTCCGGAAACTCCCCTTCCCTTGGGGAAGGGGTTGGGGGTTAGGCTGGTTGTTTACGATATATTGTGAAGCGAAATAGCGACTCTTGTAAACGAAGAACAGGAAGCAGAATATAAAGAAGTAAAATTCAATGCAGTTAATATTGCAAGTGGGATATATGTATACCGGCTTACCACAGGTGACTATGTTTCAGTAAAGAAGATGGTCTTAATCAAATAAAATTTTATTTCACAATCTTCGATACTTCTTTAAATTGTTGTGTTCCGCACACATTAAGTAATTCAAAGAGGATTGATTCAGTTGTGGTAACTTCTGTTCCGTGGTGCCTCATTCGCTGAAGTGCATTCTGGTAGTCAATTTCTTTGCGGGATGAAACAGCATCTGCAGCAAGGTTAACCTGAAATCCATTTTCAATTAAATCCAGAACTGTCTGCTGAACGCAAACGTGAGCTTCAACTCCGCAGACAACAATCTGAGATAAGTTTTTCTTCTTAAACTCGTCGAACAGATTTCCCGCTCCGGAACAACTAAATGACATTTTGTCGAACGGCTTTAAATCCCCGAGTTCATCAAGAATTACTTTTGCAGTTGGTCCGAGTCCTTTGGGATATTGTTCAGTATAATAAACCGGTAATCCCATCACTTTAAAACCTTTAATGAGCTTTAATGTATATTCGACCACTCTTTCGTGATTACTGATCACCGGAAGAATTTTTTCCTGGATATCTATTATTAATAGAGCTGCAGACTTGGGTAAAAGAAGTTTTCTAAATCTTTTTATCTCTGTCATGGGCAAAAGTTATTGATAAATTTTTTCCATTCCGTATTTTCCGCAGGCGTACATCATCAGCAGACTGGTTATATCTACCAAAGCTTTTTTATGTTCTTCAATGTAGATGATCAGGTTATATACATCTGCAATGAATTTCATCTTGACAATTATTTTTCTTAATTCGTTGTATGTAGGAACGCCGTGCCAGTAAACAACTTCCTGTATAATCATTCTTTCATATCTTCTTAAAAATTCACCAAATGAAATTGTATGAATTGATGTTGCAGTTCTGGGTTTGCAGACAGCTATCAGGTCGTTAAAATATGTATCCCAGTGTTTTGCAAGGTCGCTGTTTTTTTTGTGCATTACATATTTTGCTTTAGCAAGCGTAAACTTAGCTCTTGCTCTTATTTTAAAGTTCGGAATCAGAGCATAGCCATCGAAGCTGATAAACTCGTTATCAGGATCAATAAACTTCCATCTGCTTATTAGCTGCCTTGCTGAATAAATGTTAATAACTTTATCCTTGGAGCTATCGATGAGAATGAATTTGCCCTGCTGCCAGTTGATAACAGTAAACCAGTGTTCCCAGTTGTCAACACTTAAAATACAGGGGTAACCTTTTTTCAAATGCTGAAGCAGAACTTTGATTGCATCGCTTCCAATTTCTCTGCGGAAATATTTTAACCGGCAGTCATAATATTTTGCCGCTCTTGCAAGACCAATCTCATCTGTACCCGACCACCACGTGCTGCCCGCCCGTTTTCCGATTGATTTTTCACTGGCAAAAATTCCAAGCATCACAAGTGCATATTTAAGTGCAAAAGGTCCGCATTGGTATTTATTGGGTTGAGGATAAAAGCTCATAGGTTATAAATATTCAGGGCGTAAATGTAATTAATCGGATTGAATTAGTCATCATTAAATCTTCAATTCTAAATAAAAATCTTTAAATTTGAACTGTGAAAAGACCTAAAATAAAAATTGCCATTGTCTATAACGAAGCTCAGCCCGAAATTTACAGAAAAACATCTGAGTCTGAAGTTAAGAATCGTGAGTTTAAGAAGTTCTTTGAAGTTGATAAAACTACACCAATGGAAGAATTTGAGTATATAGCTAAAAAACTGGAATCTGTTGGTTTTACTGCTTATACACTTAATATTAAGGACAATCTTGAGCTATTATTTAATAATTTTAAAGAAGAAAAACCTGATGTGATATTTAATTTTGTTGAGATTTATAAAGATAATCCACGCCTTGAGATGAATATAGTTGGCATTTATGAGTTACTGGGAATACCCTATACGGGCGCTCCCGCAATGGGTTTGGCTAATTGTCAGAATAAAGTATTAGCAAAAAGACTTCTCAGCTCGGCGGGCATTAGGATACCGAACTTTTTTATCGTTAACGTAAAATCAACTAAATATCTGCACAGATTAAAATATCCTCTTTTAGTTAAACCAGTTTTTGAAGATGCGAGTGTTGGGATTGAGAACGATTCCATTGTCAGCAATGGTAAGCAGCTTCGTATAAGAATTGAGCACGTGTTGAAACAATTCAATCAACCGGCACTTGTGGAGGAGTTCATTGAGGGCAGAGAATTAAATGTTGCCGTTATGGGTGATAAAAAACTCCGTGTTCTGCCGATCAGCGAAATAGATTTCTCAACAATGCCAGATTATCTTCACAACATAGTAAGCTTTCAGGCTAAATGGGATCCTCATCACGAATCTTATCATAAAACTATTCCCATTTGTCCGGCACCTCTTTCAAATAACATTGAAAAGAAAGCCAAAGAACTTGCATTCAAAGCTTTCAAAGTAATGGGATGCCGGGATTATGCGCGGGTAGATATGAGATTGTCAAAAGACTACAAACTTTATGTGCTGGAAGTAAATCCGAATCCTGATATTACCGAAGGCGCCGGATTTATGAGATCAGCACAGCATGCCGGGATGAGCTATGCACAGGCTTTGAAAAGAATTGTTAATTATGCTCTTAAAAGAAAAACGGTTATGAATTCTGTTAAAACTCCCGCTTAAGAATTTCTATCACTTCTTTTAAAGAATGAGCCTCAACATCCGGATTTATGTTTATGCTTTTATCTAAAGGAAATTTTGTTTTACCAGTGTAAATAAGAATTCCTTTTCCTCCAATATCCTTAGCAGCTTTAATATCGTTTTCAATATCATCACCTAGCATAAAGAATCCTTCTTCAATATCAGCGTTGATACTTTCAAGAGCAGCTTTGAAGTACAACGGAGAAGGTTTGCCGATTAAAATAGCTTCTTTGCCTGAAGCAAATTCAATCCCATGAATGAAAGCACCGGCATCAATCAGTAACTCACCGTAAGGATTCCAGTATTTATTCTTGTGCATTGCAATAAGGTCTGCACCCTCAAAAACTTTTTTGAAAATATCGTTTACAACTTGATAATTCCATCTGTCCTCAATATCGCCAATAACAATAGCTTCAGGATTTTCTTCATCAATCAATCCAGTGAAATGATGAATTAAATAATCGCGGCAGTAAACCTGAACTTTTTTATAATTCTTTTTAACGAATGAAAGTGTGGCATCAAAAGCAGTGATTGCAGGAATTGTTAATTCAATATTTTGAGATGAAAAAAATTCTTTTACTTGCTCACCGGTTCTTAGAGTAGAATTGCTGAGTATGCAGGCAGAGATTTGATTTTCATTAATGAATGAAAGAAACTCCTTTAAATCAGGGGCGGGGTAGTCCCCAATTTTCAGAACACCGTCGAGGTCAATGAGTAATGGTTTGCAATTCATTGAGAAAAGGAAAGGCGGCTACAAGCCGCCTTGTGAGTTTAAATTTTTGACTCTGCAAGTACAGGGAATTTGACTTTTACTAAATGATATAATCCAAATAAAACTCCGACAAAGAATAGATCACTCAATAAAGTCTGATGGAAAAATGGAATTGCTGCAGTATAGCAGGCAGCAAGTCCTGCACCTGTTTTTGCATAATAGCCTGATGATATCCACACACCAAAGTTTGTAATTATAAAAAAGCTTACTGATGAGATCACTGATGCAAAGAAGATATTGCCAACTTTTTTCTCTTTTAACATCGTCATTCCAAGCACAACTATCAGGGCGAAGCTTAAATAGACAGCCCACATAGTCTCGTGAAATCCAATAATCAAATCAGTTATAAACATTGCTGTAATCGGAACGAGGAAGGCAGCCCATTTTTTATTGAAGTATGCGCCGCCGAATAAAGCCATTGCCGCAATTGGTGCAAAGTTCGGCGGATGCGGAAGTAATCTGACGAACGCAGCGGCGAAGATCATCAACGTAAGTATCCAGAATTTTGGGGTTATTTTACTCATATTATAATCCTTTCTAAAAATTTTTCTAAAATATTTTCAGTTTATAATTGTTCAAAGATAAGGTTTATTAATGTCATAAGTCAAAGGACAAAAATAAAATGTCAAAAACAATTTAACTCGAAACATTAGTTAATAACTTGCTCTTTCTCTTACTCATACTCCTAATCTTACTCTACTCTCAGGCTTATTCCGCCGTAAACAGATAATCCGGCAGTGCCGTAGCCATAAATTTCCTCATATTGTTTATCCAGAAGATTTTCGATTCTACCCTGCAATCTTAAAAATGAAAATACATCATAATGAGCGGCAAGATTAATAAGAAAATAATCCGGCATAATTATTCTCGACGGATAATTTATAAAATCAGGTTCTTCACGTTCACCGACATAAATGAATTCAATATTTGCATTTGTTGATTCAGTGAAAGAATAACTAAGAAAAAGTCCGGCTTTATGTTCAGGTCTTCTTACGAGCTGCTTATCATAGTCTGCTGTGTTTTCACTTTTATCTTTTGCGTTTGTATAAGTGTAGTTCGCTTTAGCTTCAAGACCATCAATTAAAACTGCTTTTGTGAAAACCTCAACTCCGTTTGTTTCGGCTTTATTTATGTTGACCGTTTGAAAGGTAATAGGATCAAAACCAAACATATCATCAAACTTGTTGAAAAAATAAGTCGCACCAATTGAAAAGCCTTCACTCCAGAAAAACTGTTCAACGCCCGCATCCCAGCCAAAACTTTTTTCAGGATTTAATTCCGTGTTACCATACAAAGGATCGTAAAGATAAAACAGTGAAGGAGCTTTGAAGCCCGTTCCAAATGTTGCTTTCAGCTTGGTTCCGGTTTGCCAGAACATATATGCTGGCGCAATACGATATGTAAACGCAGATCCGAATTGACTGTTTTGATCCAGTCTGATTCCAACTGTTCCGAATAAACTTTCGCCAGCTTTAATTTGATCCTGCAGGAAAAAACCAATCGTGTTTATATCTGTTTTCGGAATAATGCTTGAATAATCCGGTGGGTACAAGCTTGATTTTAAATAATACTCTGAAGCCATCTCTTCCATTTCAAATTCAACACCTGCTGTTATCAAATTATTTTTGAAGAATTGAAAATCATTTTGCCAGTCTGCTTTGTACTTTTTACCATCGTACTTACTCCACGAACTAAAAGCACTTGCCGCTGAAGTATCGAAAGAATACTCTCTTACATTACTGAAATAGGTTATACCGAATTTCTGATTCCATTTATCATCAGCCAGATTAAGTTTTCCCTGACCTCGGATGAAAAATTCTTCCTGATCAAAAATGTATGTAGGATCATCCCAAAATTCTGGTGAACCAAACGATTGATCAAGATCTGAATTTGATTTATTGTAACGAATTACAAAATCTGTTTTGAAATTGTCAGAGAATTCATAACCTATAATTGAGTTAATGTTATCAAGCTGATATCCATCTCTCTCAAAAGAGCTGAATAAGTCAGTATTGTATTTCTCTGCTGCCGCTGAGTAGCCATCACTTTTTATTCTGCTCAATGCAATTGAATAGTTAAACTTATCCAGCTTACCCAGTGAAGAAATTGTTCCTTTGAAAGTATTGTAGCTTCCGCCTTCAATGCTTATGCTGGAAACTGGTTTTGAAGTGCTCTGTACGCTGATGATATTAATTACTCCGGCAAGTGCATTTGAACCATAAAGCGTACTTTGAGGTCCGCGTAATACTTCAATTCTGCTTATGTTTTCAGTCGGCAAACTGAAAAAATTGTAAAAGTTTGAAGGATCACTTGGCAGATTTACTTCAACACCATCAACTAACACGAGTGTATGCGAAGAATTTGCACCTCTGATATATACATTGGATACTGAACCTTTTGTCCCTTGCTGCGAAAAGCTCATTCCGTATTCATTCTTCAGAACGTCAAATGTATTGAATGAATTTTTGTTAGAAATTTCAGATGAATCAATAGTTGAAATAGAGTTTGCAAGCTCAAGAGTATTTGAAGATGTTCGTGTTGCGGTAATTACAACATCAGTCAGCTTATAAAAACCTGAAGAATCTGTTTTCTGCACAACGCCTGTTTGTCCAAATGCAAATGCTGTTAATAGAAAGACAGCAAAAAGAATGATGAAATTTGCTTTTATCATAGAAGTTACTCCTTTATAAAAGGTTTGTAAACCATCGGCACATCAGCCTCTGGCTAAAAAGTAACTTCGCGTATAAAAAAGTTGAGATAAAACGAATGGAGATTTTGAAAGACCATCGTTAATCTTACCTTTAGCGCGAAGGTTGATTAAATTTTATCTACGGCAGGTCTCCTGGCTTTTTCAGTAGGCAATGCACCAAGGGTGCGACAATATGCAGTATGCAAATTATTGCCTACTGCTTACTGCCTGTTGCATACTGATTTTTACAGTTGCGCGACAGCGCCGGATTTGATTATAAGATTGTCATTGCGAACGAAGTGAAGCAATCTATCAATTTAACAGATTGCTTCGTCCCTTTGCAGGACTCGCAATGACATCTAAGAAAATCTCACCGGACTTCCCTATAATTTCCCTTGTCCCGTTAAATGGGGATGGGAACACCGTAAACTTTTGAAAGAACTGGTTAAAAGTAAACTGAAACATTTTGAAATCAAAATCTTTGAGTAGAACTTTAACTATTCAGTTTGTGCGAAAGCATTTTATTCCGAAAATCAATATGTTTGAACAGGCGATTTAATAATAAAAATTTGCAGGGGTTGCAAACATAAATTCGGTTAGCTTATATTGCACTAAAAATGCAGCACTAACAGAATCTCTTAAAATAAAATTCCAAAGATTCTGCGATTACGAAAATTTATATCCATTCCCAAATCTTCAATCAGCTTTTTTCATTAAAACAAAGAGGTAAAAAATGAAAATAAATATTTCTATTTTCACCTTGCTTTTCTGGTTTGTCCTATATTTGGCAATTAAAGCCCAAACTCCTCCGACCACTTTTGATTTAAGGAACGTCGGCGGAATTAACTATGTGACATCGGTAAAATCACAGCAGGGAGGAACTTGCTGGACTCACGGCACAATGGCTGCAATGGAAGGAAATCTTCTGATGACAGGTGCCTGGGCAAATAATGGGGAAACCGGTGAACCAAATCTCGCAGAGTATCATCTCGATTGGTGGAACGGTTTTAATCAATTTTATAACGGTGATCTGGATCCCCCGACCGGAAATGGATTGGTGGTTCATGAAGGAGGTGATTATTTAGTTGCCTCGGCTTATTTATCAAGGGGTGAAGGTTCTGTTAGAGATATTGACGGACAATCTTACTATACCGCTCCACCACGTTCCGATACAAGCTGGCATTATTATTATCCAAGAGATATCTATTGGCTCAACACTTACGATGACCTGAGCAACATAAATACTCTTAAGCAAATGATCATGGAATATGGGGTTATGGGAACCTGTATGTGTTATTCAGGCTCGTTTATTCAAAACTTTATTCATTATCAGCCGCCTTCTTCTACATTAGATCCGAATCATGCGGTTGCAATCGTAGGCTGGGATGATAACAAAGTAACACAAGCCCCGCTGCCTGGTGCATGGATAGTAAAGAATAGCTGGGGTGCCGGATGGGGATTAAACGGTTATTTCTGGATTTCGTATTACGATAAACACTGTGGCAAAAATATTGAAATGGGTGCAATTACATTTAAGGATGTTGAGCCGATGCATTATGATCACATCTATTATCACGATTACCACGGATGGAGAGCGACTAAGGAAGACAGCGATGAAGGCTTTAATGCTTTCACTGCAAACTCGGATGAATACCTGATGGCGGTGAGTTTCTTTACTGCCGCTGATAGCGTTGACTATACAATTAAAATCTACGACACTTTCCAGGGTGGATTACTTCAGGATGAATTACACTCTCAAACAGGATATCAGCAGTACAAAGGTTTTCATACTGTTGATCTATCAGCCCCTGTTTTGCTGGCTGAAGGTAACGACTTTTATGTTTACCTGAATATTTCAAACGGAGGGCAACCCTTCGACCGAACTTCCGAAGTACCCGTTCTACTTGTTGAAGACGCTTATTTAACAATAGTCAACTCAACCTCACATCCAAACGAAAGTTTTTACTGGGACGGTTCTCAGTGGCAGGATATGTATTATTATGAAGATCCTCCATGGCCTGCAGGCAGTGCAAATCTTTGCATCAAGGCTTTAACTCTCGATGAAACCAACGTGCCTGTTGAGCTGACATCATTTAATGCTTTTAGCTATGGAAATAAGATATTGCTTGAATGGTCAACTGCAACCGAAACAAACAATCATCGGTTTGAAATTTACAGAAGAAGCATTATTGATGATAATAGTTCAGATTGGATGTTAATCGGATTCAGAGAAGGCAAGGGGACAGCGAGTGAACCTCAGGATTACAGTTTTATAGATGAAATTTCAGGCATAAATGCAGATGCTCTCGAATACAGATTAAAGCAGATTGATTTTAACGGAAGATATTCCTATAGCTATGTTGTTACCGTAAATAACATTTCGCCGGACGGCTTTGTTCTTGAGCAGAATTATCCGAATCCGTTCAATCCATCAACCATTATAAAATATGCAATAGCGAACAAGCAATTTGTTTCGATTAAAGTTTATGATGTGCTTGGAAATGAAATTACAGCACTTGTAAATGAGGAAAAACCGGCGGGCACTTATGTAGCAGAATTCAGGGCAAATCATTTATCTGCCGGAGTGTATTACTACAGTATTGTTACCGAAAATTTTGTTCAGAGTAAGAAGATGATTTTACTCAAATAATAATTCTTAACTGAGAGAATGAGCAAAAAGTAATTCTACCATTGTAACTTTTGATTTTATCTGGAACAGATAAATTCAATAGCTCAGACCTGCGTCTCCGCAGGTCTGATTTTTTTTAACTTCCTCAATCTACTTCTCGACAGAGTCCGAAGTCTTCGACCAGCGGGGACGCTGAAAGACGCAGATGTAAATAAATTTCAAAACAGCATAACTAAGTTTACGTTTACCTCTCATTCTAGCTTTTCGGTCATCCTCTCTCATTAAAACGATTAAAACCGATAAGTAACATTAGCTAGAAATCTTCCTGATGTTCTGGTATTCTCAAAAATTCCTTCGTAAGTTAAATTCAGAAGAACTGGTTTTAGAATGTAAGTATTCAGATTTATTGAAACAGAATTCTGTTTGAGCTCTTCAATCCCTGATCTGAATTTATAACTTGTAAACCTGTATCCAAGCATAATATCAAATCCATAAACTATCGGTCTGTTTAAACTTGCACTCCATATATCTCCTTCAGTATAACTGCTGCTTAATCTGTTGAAAGAAACTGTTGCACTTGTTTCAATTACTGGTATTTGTGAATAAGTGATGTAGCCGCCGTAATTATTTGATGGTTTTAAATCTCCTCTTCGGAATCGATAACCGTAATCACCACCGAAATATAAATTTCTAACTGGCTTTAAAGTTAATCTTGTTCTGAATCCCTGCCTGGTTTCATTTTCAATTATACTATCCAGAGTTGTTTTAAATGTTTCATAATAGATTACATTTTTTCTGGCATCGTAAGAAAGCATTATGGAAAACAAATCACTCGGGCGGATATTGATAGATGTATAAAGACTTGTCAAAGAAAAATCAGTTTTGTTTTCGCCCATTTCTTTCTTAAACAGATCAACTTCTGTTGAAAGAAAGAATGTTGTGTTTTGGATTGCTGAGTTGGAGTGCTGGAAGTAAAGAAATCTTCTATCGGTATTGAAATCGTTTGTCTGTTCAAAATAACCGAGGGTGTTTTGCATATCGCCAAAAATAATAATATCTGCCCGGTTCACATAGACACCATACTCAAAAAGTTTAACATTCAATCCCATATTATTAAAATCAGGTCTGGAACCAACTGCCGCTCCGAATGACCATTCATTTACTCCTGTTTCAAATTGCAATCCGTCAATTGAACTTATGTTGGATATCTTGTTATTTAAATGTCTTCCAAACCAAAGAAGAGTATTATCAGTGAAATTATATTTTACAGCTAAATCATAAACTCTAATTGCTTCCGAAAAGTTGGAAGAAATCTTGTTCCAGTCATCTGCACGATAAGCAAAGCTGATGTATTGTGAATAAGAAAAGCCTGAGCCGCCAATTCGTCCGGCATTCAATTGGAAGGTATAACGCCAGCGCTGATAATCGTAGCTTGTCTGATTGTTCGTGAAGTTAGAGTAAGATTGAACTGAAATCTTTCCTGAAAGTGTTGGGACTGATTCAAGTGAAGTTTTTGTAACTACTTCATCAACCACGACAGTTGGAATCACAATTGGCGCAATAGTAGTCGATTGAGTAGTATCTTCTTCGGCTTCAACATCATCTATGGAAATAAAAGCATAGAGTAGAGTATTCAGTTCTAATTTTTTATCAGTTATTGAAGTACCCGCACAGGAAGTTGACGACTTGTGCTCTACTTTGATTGAAGGGATAAAATCATTTTTATCTTTGGTGTAAAGTGTATCACCGATTTCAATGCCTTCAGTGCTCTGGAATTTAACGTAGAAATTTTGTGATGAAATATAACTGATAGTTCCCTGCAGAGAAATCTCTGCATCGGTTTGAGCAGAAAGAAATGTAGCTGTTAACAGGTTGATCGTTAAAATTAAAATTCCGAATCTCATCAATGTGCATCCTCCGGTTTAATTAAGCCAGGAGACTCGGTATCCCAGTTAAAAGTAGTATGGCAAGCCCAACAGTTGGTCGGATCACCGGGGTCGTGCTCTTCCAGAAAATCATCCATATGGCAGCTTAAACACTGCGGCTGATAATTGGCTTCTGAATGACATTCTTTGCAGTCTACATTGTTGTGTGCATTTGAAATAGGATAGAAAGAGTGATTGAAATTTGCGGGAGTCCAACCATTCATATTATGGCATTCAAGGCAGTCAAATGAAAAATTCAGTAACTGATGCGGTGGATTTGTTGTTCCGTTATATTCATTTTGATGACATCCGATACAGGTGTTCGGCGTATTATTATAATTGCCGTTATGGCAGTCGGCACAATTTGAAATGTTAGCGTGAGCACCGACCAGCTGGTAAAACTGGTTGTGAATCGGAAAAGTTGCCGGCTGCCAATCCGGGTTCGTTGTATGGCATTGGTTGCATTCCGTTGGAAGAGACAATGCAGTATGGTTTGGATTAGTGCTTTGCTGGTATGCATCCTGATGACAATCATAACAAATAGTTGTGGTTCCTGTAAATCCGCTTTCGTGGCAATCAGAACAATTTACACCGATGTGTGCACCTGTCAATGCGAAATTAGTATTATCATGATTAAAAGTAATCTGGTTCCATGCAACGGAGTTATGACACATCTCACAATTAGTCGGATATCCCTGTGCAACATGGTCCGGAGCTGTATTATAATCATCCTGATGACAGCTTATGCAATCGGGTGTTAGTCCTCCGATTGTTCCCTGGTGACAGTCTGAGCACTGAATTGCTGAGTGAGCGCCCAAAAGCTCAAAGCCGGTAGCAGTTGCATGATTAAAGCTTGATGGTATCCAGGCGGCAGCATCATGACATTGTTCACATTCAGTCGGAATGCCCGCAGCCATGTGGTTTGGATTCAATGCATTATTATAAGCGTTACTGTGGCAGTCAAAACAAAGATTTGGAGTGTTGACGTAATTACCATTGTGACATGAAGCGCAGTCATTGGCAATCTCGAGATGTCTTCCGAGAAGTTCAAAAAATTGATTATGAATCGGGAACTGTGCTGGTTTCCAGTCTGGTTCAGTTGAATGACAGGTTTCACATTCTGTAGACAAACCTAACTGAGTGTGGCTTGGATTAGTCGAATTATTAAAATGATCCTGATGACAGGCTATACATTCAGTTGGTGTTCCTGAATATCCACTCTGATGACATTGCTGGCAATCGAGAGAAGTATGGGCACCGGTGAGTGGGAAATTGGAGCTGCTGTGGTTAAACGCATTTCCTTTTTCACCTGTGGGATGGCAAGCGTAGCATTCCTCACTCGCATAAATATACCCCTGCACACCCTGGTGTTTGTCATCCATTTCCTGCTGGTTGTGCTCATGACAGCTGATACACGTAAATATGGAATAATTGTTCGGAACTTCGTGGCAGTCAGAGCATTGATTCCATTCTCCTGCATGCTTTCCGCTGTAAATTGGGAAGTATTGTCCATCGTGATCAAATGTTGCAGGAGTCCAGGCATTTGTCTCATGGCAATCTTCGCAGGTTGTCGGAAATCCTGCTGCAGTATGATTTGGATCTGTTGTATTGTTGTAATCAGTTTCGTGGCAGCTGAAACATTCGGTCGGGGTATTGTTGTATCCCTGCTGATGACAGCTGCCGCAATCGGTTGTTATATGAGCTCCCGTTAAAGGGAACTGTGTAATGTTGTGATCAAAATTGGCTAAATCGTCCCATCCGTTTGTTGTATGACATTCCGTACAATCAGTTGAGTAACCTCCCAGAACATGGTTTGGATCTTGCACATTTTCATAATCCTGCTGATGACAGGAATAGCAGTCGGTTGGGGTTCCTGTGTACCCGGAAGAATGGCATTGCTGGCAATCAACGGTAACATGCTTCCCGGTTAATGGAAATGAAGTAAGATTGTGATCAAATTCGGCAGGAATCCATGCTGTTGTATTATGACAAACAGCACACTCAGTTGGGAAGCCGCTTGCAGCGTGATTCGGATCAGTAGTTGAATTATAATCATTTTCATGACAGGCAAAGCAATCTGTCGGCGTACCGGTATAACCTGAAGAATGACAGGAAGAACAATCAGTAGCTATGTGAGCTCCCGTTAATTGAAATGCCGTCAAATTATGATCGAATGTTGATGGTGACCATCCATAGATTGTGTGGCATTGCTGGCAATCAGTCGGGAAATTTGCTGCAATGTGGTTGGGATCGTTGTTAGGATTATTATAATCATCTTCATGGCAAGCAATACAATCGGATGATAGCCCGGTAAAATTTCCTCCCGGTTCATGGCAGGCAAAACAATCAGAAATTGCATGTCCGCCGATCAGCGGGAAGAAATCGTGAACTACATTTACTGTTTCCCACAAAGCAGAGGTAATGCTGTGACAATCCTGGCAAGCGGTTGAAAAACCGGCTGAAGCATGATTCGGACTTTGTGTTGAATTATAATCAGAAACGTGACATGAGTAGCAATCGATATTCAAAGGTTCAAAATAGAGATCAACATATCTTGAATGACACTGTTGGCAATCTGCAGTTAAATGATTTCCTAGAAGAGGGAATCTTCCTTTTTGGTGAAGTCCGTTTATATCTTCCACTATCCAGCTTTTCGGTGAGTGACACTTTGAGCAATCTTTGCCAACCGTTCCCTGGTGAAGATCTGTATGACAGGAGATGCAATCAGAATTAATTTTTGAAAATTCTAAATTTGTGTGGCAGCTTCTGCAGTCAGCCGCTTTATGCTGACCAGCTAATTCAAATTTTGTTATACTGTGATCAAACCTGATTTTTTCTAAATCAACTTTCCAGCTTTCGGGCTGATGGCAGAGCTCACAATCGAAATTAAAATCGTCTCCGTGCGGCGATTGTGCAATAGCCGGTAATGCCAGAATAAGAAATAAAATTATTTTTTGTGACAGGCAGCGCATTTAAAGTCTTCTAATTTGAATTTGATGAAAGTATTCCCGCTTAATTCTACTTTTGGATGACATCGTGAACACTCAACTTTTTGATGAGCACCTTCTAAACTAAACTTTGTTTTATTATGATCAAACTTTTCAGGCTTCCAATTTTCAAATGAATGACAGCGGCTGCAATCGGAAACTCCTTCAACTTTAAATTGTTCATAGTGAATATCTTTGTGGCAAGTTTCACATTCCTTTTTTAGAGAACTAAATATAATAGATGATGTTTCTTTTTTACGATGACAGGAGCCGCAAGTAACTGAACTATGTTTCCCGAGCAGCGGGAAAGAAGTTTTACTATGATCAAAGTTAATAGTATTCCAATTTTCAGTTTGGTGACATACGCCGCAATAATTGTCGGGCAGATATTCAATTTTTAGCTCATTTTCGTGAATATTTTTATGACAGCTAATACATTCAATTCCAATGCCTTTAAATTGCCAATTGTTTTGTTGATAGTGACAACTTTCGCAAGGTGTAGCTAAATGCGCTCCGGTTATTTGAAATTTAGCTTTATTGTGCATCTCAACTGTAAATGAGGATGGTCTGAATCCATTCTCAGAATGACAATCTGAACAGTTCTGCGTCTGGCTCTCAACGACAAATTGTGCTTTATGAAAGTCGGCGTGACAATCCGTGCAAAGTGCAAACTTCATCTTATAACCTGATGGAGCTTTATGACATTTATTGCAGCCAACAGAATTGTGCTTACCAATCAATGGAAATTTTGTTCTGCTGTGATCGAATGCGGAGTTATTAATTTGTTTAAAACTTGCAGTAACGTGACAGCTTGAACAATTCTGTCCGAAGCTTCCTTTATGAAAATCCTGATGACAGGAGTTACAATTCTGAAAAGGAATACCCTTGAAAGTTTGGAATTCTTTTCCATTCTTCATTTCGATTTTATGGCAGCCGATGCACTCGACTTTCTGATGTGCGCCGGTTAATTTGAACGCAGCAGTTGAGTGATCAAATTTTATTGCAGGTTTGAAAGAATCAGTGTTGTGGCAGTTAATACAATTATCGCCCAAAGCTTTCTGATGATAATCTTCATGACAGGAACTACAGTTACTGCTTAAACCAAGATAAGTATTTTTTCTTTTCTTAAGATTACTATCCGAAATATTTTCGGATTTATGACACTTTTTACAATCAGCCTGATTGTGTTTTCCAGTTAAACTGAATCCGGTTTTATTGTGATCAAAACTATTTGCATTGAAATTCACAATTCTGAAATTTCTTCCATGATGTTCGCTGTGGCAGACTGAGCAGTTTTTTCCTTTTACTTCAGAACTTGAATGATAACCTGAATTGGAATTTATTCTTGATTTAATTTCGGTATGACAGTCAAGGCACTTTGAATTGTTTACCTGTTCACCAAGTTCGTGGCACTTCGTGCAGTTGCTGATTCCTTCGAGATTGGCGTGAAAGCTGGTTAAATCTCCCGGTGAAATCTGAGCCAATAATGGAGAATACAAACTAATGCAAACAAGATATGTAAAAACTTTGAAGATTTTCTTACTCTGGTTGTTAATGTTTTAGAATTGCTTCGCCGAATTTTTTGGTTATCCTGATTCCGATTTCTTCAAGGAATTTTGTTGGAAGAATCCCGCCTGCAAAAATAAAAACGAGATCATTTTCGATAACAAATGGTTCGGGCGAATCTTTCATTCTTAAAATTACACTGTTATCGAGAATTTCGGATACTTCAGAATTAAGTAAAACTTTTACTTTACCACTTTTTGAATAGTTATTTATTCTTTCAAGATTTTTTGGTTTTAATCTTGCAAATGAATCACCCCTGTAAGAAATACTAACAAAATTGTTTTCGTCAGCAAGTAACAGAGCACTTTCAATTGCTGAATCACCTCCGCCAACGACTAAGATTTTTTGATTATGAATTAATTCCGGTTCGAGAAGTCTGTACGAAACTTTCTCTTTTTCTTCACCCGGTACGCCTAATTTTCTTGGAGAACCTCTTCTTCCGATTGCAAGCAAAACAGCTTTTGTGGTATAGTGGTCATTGTTAGTTTGAACAATTAGGATATCACCTTGCTTTTCAATTTTCTCAACCTTTTCTAGTTCATTTATCTTGATATGGTTTTTCGATAAAACTTCATTCCATAATGAAAGTAATTCCGATTTAGATGTTTCTGTAAGTTTAATCTTGCCATACAAAGGAAGATCCATCGGGGAAGTCATTACAATTTTTTGTCTCGGGAAATTAGCAACAGTACCTCCAAGAGTGTCCTGTTCGAGCGTAACAAATTTTAACTTTCTCTTTTTTGCTTCTAATGAAGCTGAGATTCCTGCAGGTCCTGCACCAACTATTACAACATCATATTTTGTGTTTCCCTTAGAATTCAATTTTGAAACAAGATAACTTATTGCCTGCTTTCCCTGTTCAACAGCGTTTTTAATTAAACCCATTCCACCGAGTTCACCTGCAATGTAAATTCCGGGAATAGTTGTCTCAAATTCTTCGCTTATATGAGGGAGTTCAACTCCTCTTTTTTCGGTACCGATACAAAGCGTAATTGCCTGTACAGGACAAGCGTGAAAACAGGCTCCGTGACCAACACATCTCGATGCATTTATAGTAACTGCTTTTCCATCAACTAAACCAAGAATATCTTTTTCAGGACAAGCGGTTACACAGGCAGCACTGCCAATACAAATATCATAGTTGATTACAGGATGAAGTGAAACGGGTTCGTTAAAGCCAAGTTCCCTGGCTTTTACAATTTTTCTTTTTGTGTCCCGGGAATGCTTTTTATGTTTTTTGATGTAGTAATAGAAGAGTAAAGCGATGAAAGCAATTACTACTAAATAAGTGGCTATGTTTTCAATAATTACTTCCATCGCTCCTATGAAATTTAATACCTCGCAAATTTACCTAATGCTTAAAACAACTCCAGTAGTTGCATTAATTCTTATTTCTGAATCCTGTCCGGCACTTCGAATGAAAAATCTGTATTCCCATCTGTTATCACTTTCATCTTTTTCCAATTTCCATAGTTGTATGTCACCACTCTTTGCATTAAGTGCAATAGATTTTGCAGAAGAGTATTTTATCAGATTCATTCCGGGATCAACTTCATAATCAAATGAAGGTGAAGTCCCTTTCATTTCAACCATTGTGCCATCATCAACACGGTATTTTATTTTTAATTCGCCGCCTGAAGTGGTAATCATATAAACTTCGTAGACTTTTACGCCATTATGGGTTGTCAATTCTGTCTTTGTAACCGTGCCAGGGTTTGTCTGCTGAGCTTTTTGAACTGCCTGAGTTTCAGTAATTGGTGAGTTATTATTTGAGCTGTTCACATCATCGGAACAAGCAATGGTTAGACTTAAGGAAAGGATTAATCCCATAAGAAAAAAAGATTTATATAACATTTTGTACTCCTATTAGATTGTTGTTAGTTACTGTTCATATCATATAGTATCAGTAATTAAATTTTGGTGACATTCACTTCGGATAGACAAATTAGAAAAGGTAAAAAAATGCCCTTCCGGCACAAGTCCAGAAGGGCAGGGAGGGCGTTACTTTATGAAATTACTTTGGAAATTTTTACTTTATTAAAATCTTTCCACCTTAATGCTAACGAAGGAGGATCATTTTCTTCGTTTCTATAAAACTTCCGGCTTGTAATTTGTAAAAGTATGTTCCACTTGATAGATCAGCAGCATTAAAATCAACTTCGTACGTTCCCGGTTGCTTTACTTCATTTAATAAGGTAGCTACTTCTGAGCCAAGTATGTTGTAAACTTTTATTATCGTATTACTTCGTTCAGGTATAGAAAATTTAATTGTAGTTGAAGGATTAAAAGGATTTGGATAATTCTGTTCAAGGACCAGAGAATTTGGCACTATATTATTTTCATCCTCTACATTAGTAGGTGGTGAATAGTTGGAAATAATTACACCAATATTTCCAACAGCCCAGACATTAACACCATCAAATGAATGAATTGAATTCAAATCCTGAGTTGTTGGTGATGTAATAATAGTCCAGCTTAAACCAGCATTTGTTGTTGAGTATAACGTACCTGCACCACCGACTGTCCATCCATCATTCTGGTTTATGAAGTGAAGACCATTTAAGCCGACTAAAATTCCGGTAGAACGTGATGTCCAGTTAACTCCGCCATTACTTGTATACATAAAGAATGAATTACTTCCACAGGCAAACCCAACTGATGCATTAATGAATTGTATATCTTTGATATCATCAGGTGCCGGACTGCTCATATTGCTGAAAGTTGTTCCACCGTTACCTGAATACAACATCAACCCATTTCTTGCACCAACCCAAACATTCTGGTCAACAGCAGTAACACAAAGAAGCCTTTCAGTAGTGCCGGTATTCAACATAGCCCAGGTATTACCGTCATCTGTTGATTTAACGGCAACTCCGTCATCTCCCACAGCATAAAAAGTTGAACCACCTGCAAAACCAGCACCTCTTAATTGTAATGATGTGCCGCTGCTTTTCGCAACCCAGTTTGTTCCGCCATTGGTGGTAGTAAAAACTGTTCCGTTATCTCCAACAACAATCCCGGTGCTAGCATCTTTAAATACAATCTGATGAAGATCAGAACCAGTCAATGTTAAAAGAGACCAGGTAGTACCTGCATTAGTTGTATGAAGCATTGTTCCTGCATCTCCGCAAGCCCAGCCTTCGGTTGGATTGATCATCTGTATGCCTTTTAACTGGTTGCTTGTATTTGAATTCTGAAGCTGCCAATTTTGGGCGAAGTTCAGTGATGTGATCATTACAGAAATAATAATCGCAACTGAGATTTTGGTGAAGTTAAAGTTTTTCATTTTGTTCTCCTGATTAAGTAATTGAAATAAGTGATTAATTATCTAATTGAATGTATCGACACACATATATAGTTACTGATTCACTTCAAAAGTGACAATGACGGATAATTAATTATGGAAGCGTCTTGAACGATGATCAAAGAGCGAGTTTAAATTTTTCGGAAATAAGTTTGAGGTGGGAGATCTCAATTATTATAATATGGCTCGATGTGAACCAGAACATCGCTGATGTTTGAATACTCCTTCATCAATTCATCTTTCACTTTGTGAGCTATTTCGTGTCCTTTATGTACCGGAAGATTGGCGTTAACTAAAACATGGATATCAACAAAATAATCAAATCCCATTTTTCTTACGAAACATTTATCAATACCCATTACATTTTCAACTTTCCCAGCTACAGTTCTAACCTTTTGTATTGTTTGAGCAGGAGGTGCTGTATCAAGTAATTCATACAACGCAGGCTTGAAAATTCTATAAGCATTTACAATAATGATAACGGATGCAAATAATGCAGCAAAGTCATCCGCCGATTCATATCCCTCTCCACCAATTAGAGCAATTGAAATTCCAATAAATGCTGCTGCTGAAGTTATTGCATCGCTGCGATGGTGCCAGGCATCGCTTTTAACTGCAACACTATTCACGGTCGTTCCAACTTTAATGACATACCTGAATAATGTTTCTTTAGTAATAATGACAAGAATAAGTACAATTAAAGTAAATGGAGCAGGAGCGTGGTGAGGAGTAATTATTTCATAAATGCTCTGAACAACAATTACCATCGCGGCAATAAAAATTCCGAAAGCAACAGCTACTCCGGCAAACGGTTCAGCTTTTCCATGTCCATAAGGATGATCTTCATCGGCGGGTTTGGTAGCAAAATATAATCCGGTCAGAACTATAGAAGAAGTGAAAATATCTGTAAGTGATTCTATTCCATCAGCGATTAATGCATAAGAGTTGCCGATTATACCTGTGAAGATCTTTATTGCGGCAAGTAGAGCACTCGCAATAATTCCGATAAGCGTAGTTTTTAATCCACGTTCGATTAATTTTTTATTATCGCTGGAATTTGTTTTCAAGTCTGGTAAAAATAGAAATCTGTTCTTACAAAGTTAGCAAATGGAAGTTTAACAATGACAGGTGAATTTTACATTTACTAAAAAAGTACAGAGTTAGATTTAACTCAGAACAGAAGAACATTTATTTAAGAAGAAGTATCTTCTTACTTAACCCTAGTCCGTTTACTTCGAGAGTTACTAAATAAACACCAGAAGCCAGTGCACTTCCGTTGAATTTAACAGAATGAAGTCCGCTGCTCAGTTCTCCATTTACAATAGTTTCAACCAACTCACCCAAAACATTGAATACATGTAATTTTACTAAAGAAGTTTGTGGTAAATAAAAATCTATGTTGGTAGCTGGATTAAATGGATTAGGATAGTTTTGATAAAATATTATATCGCTTGGTAAATTGATATCATTTTCAACATCGGAAATGTTGAAGTTAATATTTATACCGGAAATCTGATTGTTTACCGGGTCAATAATTACGGTTTGACTAACCGCATTATCAAGCCCGATCTTCTGTGCTACAAGTTCATAAGTTCCGTAAGGAATGTTGGATACTTTGTAATCCCCTATGTCTTTTCCAAAGTTATAAGAATATAATGCTCCATTATTAATATTTTTTGCAAGGATTGTTATACCTTCATAATCTGTCTGATCTGAAAAAGATGTAAAGTTAATTGAACCGGCAATACTGCCGCCACCGTAGGATGAATCTCTCATAAGTAGAATATTTTTATTAAGAATATTTCCATTTATTAATATTGAGTCTGCATTTTGCCAGAAGATTGAAGCCATCCCTTCATCATTATAATAGCCAGGTAAAAAATAATTTGTGTATGCCTGCAGATAGTGGTAGGCTGGTGCCTGAATATTTACAGAATATGTTCCATCAGGTTTAATAAAGCCTGCATATACATTCATATCCGCTAACATTTCATTCCCTTTCTCCAGTCCGATTGGTACATGTGTCCCGTTTCTTACAATGATTATACCTTTATTAACGTTCACTCCACTTACTGAATCGATAATTTGTCCACTGACTGAAAGATTTGGATTATCAATTCTTTTCAAGTTAAAATCTATGGTACGAACAACACCGGAATCAAGTTCAACTAATTTAGCGAAGAATGGATCATAAGTACTGTCATGAAAAACTGAATAATAACCTTCCTTTTCTGCACCAATTGTATATTCTCCTTCCGGTAGTGTAATTCGATAAAATCCTGAAGCATCAGTTTTTGCAGTATCAAGCAGATAAATTCCATTGTAAAAAAAGTAGACGGTAGCACTATCAACCAATGTGATGCTATCTCTTATTGTTCCGTTGAACTCTCCATATTCATCTTCGAAAAATCTTATTCTTATTTCAAGAGGTTCGGGACTGCTGATCCCATTATTGAAAACCATTATAGAATCAGAAGTGTCAGTTAATGTCACATAATAAAATCCGCTCAGTGTTACATTCATTCTAATTGAATCATCGGGAACAATAGAAAAAGGTAATTGAAGATTATTCTCAAATTCTAAAATGTAAAGTGAATCATTATACTTTATACTATCGATGGTTAAAATCTCATCACCTTTATTAATGAGAAATGCATAATCGTATCGGTTAAACAGATCTTCAAACTCAATCCTGTTTGGTTTGATATCCAATTCAGGCTGAGCACTGATTAAAGATGAAAAAATAATCAGAAAAACAGAAAAAATTTTTAAAAATCTCATTTCACATTTCAATTTTTTAACTTTAGTATCAAGTTTAGTAATTTCGTGACAAAAATAAAGCGAGAAAAAGATAGACTATCTAAATATTTCTGGTTTAGAGCTTGATTCTCTTCTAAAAAAGTCAAAAGCAGGAGATTCAATTTCTTTCAACAAGCTTTCCGGCTACATCCGCGAAATATCATATTCTTATTTTATTTCAAAAGTGCATCAAAAGAGAATACCAAATATTGAGGATGCAGATGACCTTACTCAAAGCGTGTATCTTTCCTTTGCAGAGCAGTACCAAAATATTGAAGAACCGGAGAAGTGGCTTAGAAGAGTTCTTTTCCTGAATTTTGTTAGTTGGTATAAAAAGGGAAAAGCAAGAACAACTACTCAACTTAAAGAAAGTATTCCCGCTCCGGATAAATCCGATGAAAGTTCAATTATGATTGATGCTGAAAGCATTATTTCAGTATTAAATACCTTAAGTGAAGAAAAACAGGAAATCGTTAAACTCAGATTCTGGGGTGATTTAAAATTTCACGAGATAGCCGAGAAACTAAATAAAAATGAAGCTGCTGTTAAAAAAATGTTTTACAGAACTTTAGTCGAGTTAAAAGATAAACTGGAATAAATGTCACTAAAATCATATTCAGATTACTAAATGATAAAATAGAAAATAGCTCAACAATTGGTAACAAATGGAAAAATTTGACAAAATATTAGAACTGCTCGAAAAAAAATCACTTTCTGAAGATGAGCAAAAACTGTTAAGACAATTCTCTGATTCGGATGAAGAAATTAAATCTTTTGTCACTTCGTATAAAACTCTGAGCAATTCTTTGTCAACTTCAGGACACGTGCCAACAGATTTGTTGGCATCTATTATTTTGGTTGAGAAAGGTGATTATTCCGAGAATAAAGTTTCAGCTATACTGAGTCAAAAAATAAAATCTCATCTTGCAGAATGTTCGGCCTGCAGGGAAGAATACGCTTTCCTGTTGAGAGAATATTCTGATATATCTGAGCACGTTGATAAGTCCATTCGGTCAAAGTCTCTGAACGAATCTGAAAATAAATCAATTTTACCTTTAGCTATTTTTAATAAATCATACACATTCAGATATGCTTTTGCAACTCTCTCTGTAATAATTGTTGCTTACGTTGGTTTACTTTTTATTTCGTGGGGATTAACACCTGATTACAAGAAAAATATTTTCGCTAATGAACAGGAAGACTTTTATAAAACCAGAGGAAGAACATCACCTTTATTTCAAAAAGGACTGGATGCAATTGATAAAAAAGAATATTCAAGAGCGATTGAATTTTTATCGCAGGATATCATCGAACATCAGAATGAAAAATCAATTTTCTACTCTCATTATATTATTGGAATTACTTACTTAAAAGCTTCTGAATCAGATTTTATTGGGTTATTTAAATCCTATGATCGCGACAATATTAATCTTGCTATTGCAAATCTCAAAGAATCAATTGATAAAAATAATTCTGGCGATTACGAAAGCCTGAAGCTGGATTCATATTATTTTCTGGGAAGAGCTTACCTCCTTGTTGACAGCACTGATGCTGCCAAAGACAATTTCAGAAAAGTTATTGATGGTAAAGGCAAATACTTTAAAGAAGCCGCAGACATATTAACAACTCTGGAGAAGAATTGATAGATGTTCTGGCTAAAAGAATTTTTTGTTTTTGCTTTAAGTATTGTTACGTTATTAATTTGTTTGTGGGCAATCACAAATTCTTCTCGATCTTATAATCACAATCAGAATTTTGACTCATCAAAAAAATCAGAAAGCAATTCTGTTACTAAGCTATCAGAAGATTTCTATTACTATCTTGATCTAATTCAGAATAAACCAATTGATAAGAATAAGATTGAAAACAAATTAGTTTCACTTGACTCCGGATTTGAGCGAGAATTTCTCCACGCTTTGTTAAAGAAAAGATCCGGCGATTTCGGGAACGCATTCAACCATCTTTTCGCTTTACTTGAAAATTTTCCGGAATACTCTAATTATTATGAAGAGCTCTCCTTACTTGGTAAGGTATCAGGCAATTCAAAAAAATTATCTGAATGGCTTGAAAAAAATAATTCATACTCATCGAATAAATTTTATTACTACTTAAAAGGCCTGATTGCATTTCACAATGGTAACACTTCACAGGCAATAGAAATATTTCAATCCCTCATTTCTGATAACTTTATATCAAAGGAAATTTATTTTCAGTTAGCCAATGCGTACAGAATAACCGGAAATTATGATGAGGCTTTAAAGAATCTTATTAGCGCAGAAAACTTGAGTAAGAAAAATGATTTATTTCTTCCTAAAATTATTAATCTTAAAGGAACAATATTTTTCTTGTCCGGCGATTACGAGCAGGCAAAAAAAAGTTATACGTCAGCTCTGGAGTCTTCTGTTAATTCAGGAAACAAGTCTGAAGAAATAAAATCGTTTGCAAACCTGGCGATAATTAAAGATGTGTACGGAGATATTTATAAAGCTAGAGACGATTTTGAGAGTGCAATTACAATGGCCGAGGAAATTGAGAATATTGAATTGCTGGCTTTCCTTTATTCGGAACTTGGTGTTTCATTCACTTACACAAATAGTCTTATCGAAGCCAGAAAGAATTATGAAAAAAGTTTTTCGTTGTATGAGAAACTGAAAGACAATGAGAGGCTTTCTTATCTATCAAGTAATATTGGTTCACTTTATCTGCAAATTGCAAATTACAAATCAGCACTAGATTACTACAGCAGAGGATTACAGTTTGCAGGCGAAAATAAATTGGGACAAATTTTAAACCTGACTGGATTAGCAGATGTTTATTCGAATGAATCAAATTACTCTAAAGCACTTCAATATTACAATCGTGCAAAAGAAATTGCCGATTCGATTAAAGATATTTCATCTTCTCTGAAAATCGAGCAGGGAATTGGTGCATTATACTACAATATTAACCGTCCTTTTGAAGCTCTGGAAATTTTAAAGAATACAGACTCCAATATTAAGAATGATGAATCACCATTCGAGATGGTAAAATTATATTCTAAAATTGGAACGGTGTTAACTTCGATCGATAGCCTGAATCAGGCACAAATATATTTTCAAAAAGGACTAAGCGTAGCGAATAAAATTGGTGATATTTATAGTTCGATTGTTTTGAAGACTGAACTTGCTTACAATTATTTTCAACAGAAAAATTACAGCGAAGCTTTCAGCCTGTTATCTGAGGCGCAAACATCAGCGAAGAAATACAACCTAACCCAGCTTCTTGGATTGCAGAAACTTTATCTTGGAAAAATTTTTAATGTTCAAAATAATTTTGACAAAGCGATTGAAAATTATCAAAGTGCATTTCAACTTAGTGGAAATACACACGACTACAATAATCAGATTGAAGCTGCATATCTTGTTGGGAAAAGTTTTGAAGAAAATAATGATCACATTAACGCAGAAAAGTGGTATTTGATTGCAATAGAATTAATTGAAAAAATTTCATCACCACTGAGCCCAAACCAGGAAATTCAGATTGCACATTTTTCCGGATGGAATTCCATTTATAATTCTTTAGCTGAGTTGTTTCTTGAGCAGAGAAGGGAAGAAGAAGCCTTTCTTGTAATTGATAAAGCCCGTTCCAGAAATACAAAGTCAAATCTCGATAGATTGAAATTACTTTCATACCTTAAGGATGAAAGTGTTTTTACAGAAATGATTGATCTTGAATGGATGATATCTTCAGGTTTATATGATCAAGCAATTACTGATTCATTGAAAGCAGTCGTTTCAAAAATTAAATCTCAACTCATCTCTGAGAATAAGCACTTTGAAGAAATTTTTACGCAGAAAAAACCCGAAACAATTGAAGATATGAAAGAGAAACTCGGGGATAATGATAATATACTTTCTGTCTATGTCAGGAATACTTCTTCTGCTCTGTTCAATTTAAATTCTAACGGATTGAGTTACGAAAAATTAAGCATTGGTCGTGACAGCCTTTTATCAATGCTCAAATCTATCTCACCAATTTATCATTCTCATATCTGGAGTGAGGAAATATATGTAAACGAAGATTTGTTTTCTTTTAATGCATTAGCTGCATTTCAGTTATATGAAAGAGTATTTAAAAATTTTCTCTCCGGTATCCCGTCAAAATCAAATCTGATAATAAGTTTTCCTTCTGAGTTAATGATGCTGCCTGTTGAGATGCTTATTACAGAATGGAATGATGGAGATAGCCCATACTATTACAGCGATAAGAAATTTCTTCTGGATGATTTTCAGATTTCATACACACCATCAGCAGCAATTTATTTTATACAAAAAGATAAATCTGAGAATAACAATAATCAAAATCTGCTTATTGGAGATCCTTATGTAGATAATAAGGAATTCCCGGTTAGTGTACGCAGTGGTTTAATTGAGATAAATCCTTCCCAATCACGAAACATTTTATTGTATCCGCTGAAATACTCAATGGATGAAATAGAAAGTATTGATGAACTAATTTCCAATACTAAAGTTTTTATTTCCAGGGAAGCTACTGAAAATAATTTTAATCAGTACGCTGCTTCAAGTAACGTAATTCATATTTCTTCGCATTCATTTTTAGTAAAAGACCAGCCATTGATAATATTTTCTCCTCAGCCCGATGATTCTGAGGATGGATTTCTGGAACTGGGAGAAATTATTCAACTCAACCTAAATAGCGATTTAGTTGTTTTAAGCTCATGCCGTTCCGGACTTGGCAGAGTTGATGCAGCAGAAGGAATAATAGGTATGCAAAAAGCTTTTTTTGATGCGGGAAGTAAAAGTGTGGTTGTTTCTTTATGGGATGTGAATGACAAATACACCTCTTACTTTATGAAAGATTTTTACAAGCATTTATCAGATGGAAAGTCAAAGACGGAAGCATTAAAACAGACGAAGATAGACTTTATAAAAAAATATTCTGCAAATCCATACTATTGGTCAGCATTCGTTCTCTCAGGTAATCCATCTTCAATAAAATTAGAACAATCTTCGTCTTTCGGAATATTAAATCTTCTGCTCTTGCTAATATTGATAACCGGATTGTATTACATTATCAGACGAATTAGACTAAAAAAATTATAATTTTCCTAAAGATTCTTTTGCCAGTTTTCCCGTTTCACTTACCGGGTTGATGGATATTACTTTATTCCAGTATTCTTTTGCTTTTTCGGTTTTTCCCTGAGTCGCTGCTACAGCTCCTAAATTATATAGTGCCATCTGATTTTTTGGATCGAATGAAAGAACTTTATTGTTTGCTTCTTCACATTTAGTAAAATCTTGTTTGGTGTAATAAATTATTGCGAGTGAAAAATAAATATCTGTCCGTTTAGGATTTATTTTCAGAATTTTTTCGTAAAAGGGAATAGCTTCATTCATTTTATGTGAAGCAGAAAGAAAGTCAGCATAATTCTTCAATGCAAGTGTGTCAGAAGGATTCTTCTCAACAGCTTCCTGAAGCTCAGTTAATCTTTTGCGATACTCCTCAGAAACATTTTCTTTACCCGGAGTATTTCCTGTTTGATCTTTAAATTGCTTGTGAACATCATCATCAGGCACCGTTTGGTCGTTACTGATGGAGACTTCGGTTGGCTTGGATGTTTCCTGTATACCAACGACAATTAACAATGCTAAAGCAGCTACTAAAATTATTCCATATAGATATATTGGTTTGAATTTCATTCTCTTCTCTTGATAAATTTGTGATGTTTAAAATATCCACTTGTAACCGAAAATAATTGTTACAGCAACATGGATAATCATAATGACAAACATAGTTATAGCAAAAGGTAAATGAAAAATGTGCCACCAGTGAAAAAGTTTATGAAAAGTTCTCAGTAATGCTATTCTTCTGGCGATTACAATTTCAGATTTTGCTGCTTTAATCAACTCATTACTTTCTGATTTACCTATTCCTAATAGTTTGATCCTCATTTTTAAAAGTCTCATTACTCTTATGATATCAAAATAATCTCTTACGAAAAATCCAGCGGCTGTTATTAGTCTGAATGATTTATACCGATCAGCTGATGAAATTTTTTCGAATTCTGATAAAGTTGCAGAATCTTCGCTAAGCACACTTCTGACTTTAATCGCAAGTTTTTCTTTGATTGAGTTCAACTCATTGATACTGATTTCCTGTCCCTGAATAGTCTTCGGGATTTGAAGATAAATAAATCTTCCAACTACTCCACTCAATACTACCAGCACCATACTCCAGAAGCTAACTGACACAATTCCACCGAATTTAAAAGCTGTATGATAAAGAACCAGCACCGGACCAACCGAGCAAAGAAAAATGTGAAACTCGAGCCAGTGCTTCAGATATCCGATATTAAAAAATTTTCTAAATCTTTTTCTAATCATATAAACACCAACACCAACTATCATCATCAATGTTCCGATAATTCCAAAACCGTGTCCCAATGCACCGCTCGGTTTAAGCAA
>CAZXGJ010000011.1:0-27445 GCA_964639955.1 uncultured Ignavibacteriaceae bacterium | reverse complement strand
TCAATGTTCCGATAATTCCAAAACCGTGTCCCAATGCACCGCTCGGTTTAAGCAATTCATGTTCAGGGTTGAAAAATCGTTCTTCCAGTGGAGTTGAGTAATATGTAAATCCATTTATTGCAAGAAGAACGGTAACGCTGACTCCGACAACCAGAAACAAACCAACATATATTTTATGAAATGTTTTATTCATCCGTGAATCAGTAAAATTTTAATAAATATGATTTAGGATGCAAAAATAAGATTCTTCCCGTCAAGTCATAATATTGAAAGTATAAAAGTAGTGACTTTAACGCCACTACTTTGATTGAAAAAAAAAATTAGTTGAGGAATAAAAGAATTACAAAGAGAGTTCTATTCCAGCCGAGATAAACCGAGGAATACCAACCTTGATTCCCTGAGGTCTTCTACTTGCGATATACCTTTCATCCATTAAATTTTTTACAGAAAAAAATACATTGCTGTTCAATGCGGGAATAAGATAGCTTGCTGTTAAATCAGCAGTGATGAATGAAGGCATCAGTCCTGTTTCGCCGCTTGGAGAAGCTTCGATTGTGTTAAGTTCATCAGTGAATTGTTCTCCCACATAGGTTGCTGAAAGATTAATACCGAGTCCAAATGGTGTATTAAAATCCAGACTGGAAGTAAGTAAGAATTCAGGTGCATAAGGTAGTTTGTTATTCTTAACATTGATGGTTTGATTCCCAACAGTTATGAAACGGTCACTGCTGTAAGTTGAATGTGCATAAGTTGAATATACCGATAGGGAAATAATGTATTTAGTTCTTAAAAGCTGATGAATGTCAAAACGGATTCCAGCTTCAGCCCCAACGTGCATTGTTTCGCCGCCGTTTACTAATTCTGTACCCGATCCGCCCGAAGATACTGATACAGGAATTACCTGGTTTGAAAAGTTCATCAGGAATCCGGTAAGCTCAAAATAAATTGGTGAAATAAAATTTGCTCTGATTCCTGCTTCATAATTCCAGCTTAATTCTGCATCAAGATTTAATGCTTCGCCGCTGTTTGTTATTGCATCTTTTATTCTGGGAGGTGCATATCCTCTGTGCACCCCAGCAAATATCGAGTAATCATCATTGAAGTTATAGTTAAATCCAATCCCGGGTATCGGAGTAAACAAATCATCATTATTTGTAATACTTGTATCCTTGTATGCAATTCTGTAAATGTCTCGTTCAAAGTGAAAATTTTCTAATCTTATTCCAGGTATTACCGTGAAATTTGAGCTAATAAAAATTCTGTTCTGAGCAAATACACTTTCTGCGTAGCCTGTTCTTATTTCATCTTCTCTTAAATTGCCGGATTTAGCATCTGCAGTCTGACCATCTATTCTTTGCTCGAATGCTCTTTCATAATGAAATCTTATTCCGCCGTCAAGTTCATTTTGAATATTTCCAATACTGTAATTGTAATGGACTCTTGGTTCGACACCGGCTACTTCAAATTGTCTGTTTCTGTTTGCAGTACTTTTTCTCATATAAATTGCGCCGCGGGTAACCGAGGTATCTCCCCAAATAACACCCGTTCCGTTTGAAATTGGTGTTCTGCTGAAATCCTGACGAAGCCAGTTTCTTGTTGTTGTGTAACCGTAAACGGTTGTTCTGAGAAAAGCATTATTGGAAAAAAAATAATCATGAGTAAGATTAGCAGAATATCTTCTTATATCCAGTTCGTCATTTGGAGCAATGATTGTATAGTATTCTTGATTGTCATACATACCTTGTGTTAATCCAACATAAGTTGAGTTTGAGTTTTCATCATAGTATGCAAGCTTGATACCTATTCTCGATTTTTCACTAAGCTGAAATCTGATTTTAGCAGTAAGATCATTTATATCAAATCTTGTGATACCAAGTTTGTCCGCTTGTTTGTGCAAAATCCCCATTTGAAACCCAACATTATCAACAGTAGAACCATAACCAGCCTGCCCGGTAAAATAGCCGCCATCACCACCTCTCATTGAAAGAGCAAAAGCAGGATCAAGTGGAGGGTCATTTGTTATGTAATTAATAACTCCGCCGATGGTTTGCGGACCATAAAGAATTGAACCACTGCCTTTTAAAATTTCTATGCTCTTCATTCTGTCAATTGCGGGAGTGTAATACATTTCCGGTTCACCGTAAGGTGCGAGAGCGATTGGTACTCCATCTTCCATCATTAAAACATTTCTGCTTCTGTCAGGATCGAGTCCTCTCATTCCAATATTTGCTCTCAAACCTGCACCTTCCTCATCAACAACATTTACTCCGGTTACTTTTTTAAAAATTTCATTTCCGGTGAGTGGTTTATCGCTCTTTAAAGATGCTTCTGTAATAATGTTAGCTGAGCCTGGAATACGATTTAGAAGAGAAGGTTTCCTGCCGATCACATCAACTTGAGGGAAGTCGTTCATTGTGATGAAAGTGGAATCAACTTCAGTCTCGATTGGTGAAACTTCTTCTGAGATCGGTTGAGTTTGACTGAATCCATTGAATAAAATAATCTGAAGTATCGTCATACAAAGAAAAGTGAGCTGAGAAATTTTTAGCATAAGAGACTCCTTGTTACATGATTATTAATTTATTCTTATCTAAACTTAATCTTAATAAGGATTTAAAACAACACAATTTTTGCGTTCACGCAACTATTGTAGCATAAAATTGATTTTAGATTTTCTTAATGATAATTTTGATCAGCAAATTTCTACTTAATAATACTGCATCTCGAAAATTGTTGACATTCATTAAAATAATCTCTCCGTCAGCGTGTGAACCAAATAAATTCTTTGTGTGTTCAATAATTGAGTTCATTAATTAACGGATGAAGAAGGAGTCTGCTTATGAGTTCATTTACTAAGTTCTTAAATTCTTCAATTGGCAAGAAGCTGGTTATGGCTGTAACCGGAAGCTTCCTGCTAATTTTTCTGATTATTCATCTTATTGGCAATATTACTTTGTTCTTTGGTGCTGAAGCATTTAATGGTTATGTCAGTGCTTTGGATGTTATCAAACCACTTATACGTGTTATCGAAATTGTTTTGCTCACTGCTTTTATTCTTCACATATTTAATGGAGTAAGGCTGTGGATTGAAAATAGAAATGCACGTGGTATTACATATAAGGTGAAGGGTTCCTCAGAAAACAGTAATGTATTCTCCAGAACAATGTTCCTGTCTGGTTCTATTGTATTTATTTTTCTTGTCTCTCATTTGGGTACTTTTTTCTGGAGGTTCAATGTTCACGATCCAATGGGTCTTGCAGAGATTCATCAGTACTTTGATATAGTCGTTTACTTTTTTAGCATCTGGTGGTATGTCCTGCTTTATGTCATTGCAATGGTTTTGCTTGGATTTCATTTGAATCATGGTTTTCAAAGTGCTTTCCAGACTTTTGGATGGAACCACAACAAGTACACTCCATTCATAAAAAAACTTGGAACTCTTTATGCAATTATTATGGCATCAGGATTTGCTTCGATGCCGATTTACTTTTTCTTTTTTTATGGAGGTAATCAATGACAAAATTAGATCCTAAAATTCCTGATGGAAATATTTCCGAAAAGTGGACTAACCACAAATTCAACATGAAGCTTGTCAATCCCTCCAATAAAAGGAAATTTGAGATTATAGTTGTAGGTACAGGTTTAGCTGGCGCATCTGCGGCTGCAACTCTTGGTGAACTTGGTTACAATGTTAAAGCATTTACTTTTCACGATAGTGCAAGAAGAGCTCATAGTATTGCTGCTCAGGGTGGAATTAACGCTTCAAAAAATTATCAGAACGATGGTGATTCTACATACAGACTATTTTACGATACTATTAAAGGCGGTGACTTCCGTGCGCGCGAAGCCAATGTTTACCGTCTTGCCGAAGTAAGTGGAAATATTATTGATCAATGTGTTGCACAGGGAGTTCCCTTTGCCAGAGAATATGGCGGACTTTTAGATAATCGTTCTTTTGGTGGGGCACAAGTTTCACGAACTTTTTATGCACGTGGTCAAACGGGTCAGCAGCTTTTGCTTGGTGCAGTCAGTGCTCTGAACAGACAAATTGGTTCTGGAAGTGTTAAATTATATACCAGAAGAGAGATGCTTGACCTGGTGGTTATTGATGGTCAGGCAAAGGGAATTGTTTGCAGAAATTTATTAACCGGCGAAATTGAAAAATATTCTGCACACGCTGTTGTTCTTGCAACCGGAGGATATTCAAATGTTTTCTTCTTATCAACAAATGCAATGAATTGTAACGCAACTGCTATATGGCGCGCGCACAAACGCGGAGCTTATTTCGCGAATCCCTGTTTTACGCAAATTCATCCAACCTGTTTGCCATTACACGGCGAATCTCAATCAAAACTTACATTGATGAGTGAATCATTACGTAACGACGGAAGAGTTTGGGTTTCCAAAAAGAAGAATGATATGCGGAATCCAAATGATATTCCTGAAGTTGAAAGAGATTATTACCTCGAAAGAAAATATCCATCATTCGGAAATCTTGCACCAAGAGACATCTCATCACGTGCAGCGAAAGAGGTTTGTGATGAAGGAAGAGGTGCTAAAGGCGGAGATGCAGTTTACCTCGATTTCAGCGATGCAATAAAACGACTTGGTCAAAAAGTAATTGAAGAACGATATGGAAATTTGTTTGAGATTTATGAAACAATCACCGGAGAAAATCCATATAAAACTCCGATGATGATTTACCCTGCACCACATTATACTATGGGTGGTCTCTGGGTTGACTATAATTTAATGAGCACCATTCCCGGATTGTTCGTTCTTGGTGAAGCTAATTTCTCAGATCACGGAGCTAATCGATTAGGAGCTTCTGCACTTATGCAAGGTCTGGCTGATGGCTATTTTGTTATTCCTTACACAATGGGAAATTATCTTGCAGGAGATAAACCGGCGTTAGTTAAAACAGACCATCCAGAATTTGAAAGAGTTGCAAAAGAAGTTAAAGATCTCACTAATAAGCTAATTTCAATAAAAGGAAAACGAACGGTTGATGATATCCATAAACAACTTGGAAGAATTATGTGGAATAAAGTTGGAATGGCTCGTGATGAAAAAGGATTGAAAGAAGCAGTGAAAGAAATCCGTGATCTCAAAGAGGAATTTTGGAAAAATGTTACGATTCCGGGAAGTGGTGACGATGTAAATCAAACTCTCGAAAGAGCGGGCAGATTGGTTGACTACTTTGAGCTCGGCGAACTGATGGCTCTTGATGCTCTGGATAGAAACGAATCATGCGGAGGTCATTTCAGAGTTGAATATCAGTTTGAAGATGGTGAAGCTAAACGTGATGATGAAAACTATTCATATGTGGCAGCGTGGGAATTTGCAGGAGAAAGTAAATGGAACTTACATAAAGAAGAACTTAAGTTTGAATATCTGAAACTTGCTGTAAGGAGTTACAAATAATGGAACAGAAAAAATTAAATCTAAAGCTTAAAATTTGGCGTCAGAAAAATTTTAATACGGTCGGCAGTTTCGTTGATTATGACGTTCAGGTATCGCCTGATGCTTCTTTTCTTGAAATGCTCGATGAAATAAATAACTCACTCGAAGCAAAAGGAGAAGAAGCTATCCACTTTGAAAGCGATTGCCGCGAAGGAATTTGTGGAACTTGTGGTTTAGTTATTAATGGAAGACCACATGGACCTTTAGCGAAAATTGCTACCTGCCAGCTTCATATGCGAAACTTTAAAGATGGTGATACGATCTGGGTCGAACCCTTCAGAGCAAAAGCATTTCCGGTTATAAAGGATTTGATGGTTGATCGTTCTGGCTTTGATAAAATATTGCAAGCCGGCGGTTATGTCTCTGTTAACACAGGCGGTGCACCAGATGCAAACGTAATCCCGATTCCTAAAGATATTGCCAGTTTGGCAATGGATGCTGCCTCCTGTATTGGCTGTGGAGCCTGTGTTGCTACTTGTAAAAATGCTTCAGCAATGTTATTCGTTTCAGCTAAAGTATCGCAGTATGCTTTACTTCCGCAAGGACAGCCTGAGCGTTACCGTCGAGTTCAAAGAATGATTGCCATTATGGATGAGCTTGGATTTGGAAGCTGCACAAATACCTACGCCTGCGAAGCAGAGTGCCCCAAGGGTATTTCCGTCACTAACATCGCAAGGATGAACAGGGATTTTGTTTTGGCAAAGGTTAAATCAAAAGAAGAGCTTGAAGTATAGATTTGCTTAATTGCGTTTAATTTAGATTGTAAATAAAAATTATCCCGGTTAATATTTAATCGGGATTTTTTTATCTTACATATAGAAAAAAAGAGAGAACTGTGATGTTTGAAAAAGAGATAAAATTCATAGGCGACTTTTGTCTCAACCAGGTTAAGCACCTTGGTCCGCATTTTACATTCGAAAAAATTACCGCAACTGATCTGCATCCGGCAATTACCCGCTATATTTCCGCCGAGCTGGATTTTATGATCTTCTCCGACAGGCGAAAGCTGCTGCAGCATTCATACTTCGATTATTCAGGTAAGAAAATTGCCGAGCACTTCATTAAGATTAATGAAGAAATTAAAAGGAATAAAAGAATTGCTTTTGATGATGCAAAGAAACTGATTGTGCAGGCGGTATCTTTCAATGCCAACTTTGTAGTAAGACCCAACTGGTCGCTTTCACATTTAATATTCAACGATCAGGAATCAGTTAGCTATGATGAAATGGAAATGATGCTCAATTATATTTATTATTACGAGCATTTAAAAAATATTCTGTTGGCTTTCCTTGCTAAACGAAAAATTGATCAGATAACTAAAACCGAATTTGATCTTACTCTAAGAAAGATTGACCAGGAACTCTTAAAATCTTCCACCGAAAGACTGATTGATAATGCATTAAGCTCAATAAGCGATTATTTTAATATTGGCGGACTAGACAGAAATTTAATTTCACCCGTTGCGGTAGAAATTTTCTTTAAAGAAAAAAATCTCTTTAATTACCTACTCAAGCTGCGTAAGGGAATTCCGGATGCAGCCAGGAAAATATATACCATCAACGCTTTAAAGAAAATAATTTATGCAACTGAAGAACCTGAGAAGCAGGAAGAAATAAAAAGCACCGCTAAAAGCGATGAGGTAAACCTTGGTGAATTGGCAGAGAAACATGCGCAGGATCTTGATAAAGCCGGGCCTGAGGATTTTATAAATCTTGAGGAAGAAGAAGCGTTACTTGCCTTGTATGAAGAAGAGTTGAAAGATCTTCCACCTGAAGAAATTAATGGTACCATTGAAACTGAACTTTTGCAGACAGAGAAATCTGAACCGGATCTGAACGGCAAACCAGACATACAATTTACACATACATCTGAAAGAGCAGCTATCCAGGATGAATTTGCTGAAGAGTTCGATAATATTCTGAGTGAAAAAGAAATTGTTAACGAAATGATCAGGGATTATTTCGGTGATATGCCACCGGAAAAAGATGAAATGAAAATTTCCGGCAAGAAACCGGAAGAGGTGCCCCTGGAAGATAAACCTGCAGAGGATATAGTAGTTAGGAAAACTGTTTCTTTTGAAGAGGAGCTGATGGAAGTATTTGAAGAACTGGATGATCCCGGTACTGCCGGATCTGAAATAATTGAAGAAAGTAAAACTAAACATGAACCGACAGAATATATTTCAGAAGTTCCTCTAGCCGACCAGTTTGTAACTGATTCAGATGAAGAAGAAATAGAAGTTGATGAAGGAGCCGTACAAACTGAAGAAGATTCAATTATACCAAAAACAATATCGGAGGCCGGAAAATCCCATGAGGATAAATTCCCCCTTTCAGATCAAGATTTATATCAAAGAGAAACCGGCAGAGAGCCTGAGAAAGAGCAAAGCTTTAATTCAAGGGCGATCAGAAAAAAAGATTTGTTTAGCTACATTAGCCGAAAAGAAATGAAAAAAATCGTATCGCATATTTTTTTAAGGGATGAGGAAGATTTCATTAACACTTCCGAAAAAATAATGGAATGCAATTCATACAGAGAAGCTTCAGATATTCTCAAAGCGGTTTTCTCTTCATACAAAATCAGCCCATACTCTAAAGATGCTGTAAACTTTACAAATGCAGTATCAAACTATTTCCGGCAGGCTTAGCTTACCAATCCGGATAGTTGATGTTTATTGATTATGCAGTCATAGAAGTCGAAGCCGGTAAAGGTGGAGACGGTGCAGTTACTTTTCGAAGGGAAAAATATGTGCCGAAAGGTGGCCCTTCTGGTGGTAACGGGGGACGAGGCGGTAATGTAATTTTTTTAGCAGATAAAAATCTTAATACACTTCTCGACTTTAGATATAAAAAGAAATATGAAGCAGGCAGTGGTGAAAACGGCAGCAGTTCGTTAAAAGATGGCAAAAGCGGAAATGATGTAACAATCAAAGTACCTTTGGGCACAGTAATAAAAGATTTTGATTCAGGCAAAATTCTATTCGATTTGAACAAAGATTACCAGGAGGTAATTGTTGCAAAAGGAGGAAAGGGAGGCAGGGGAAATAGTAGTTTTGCAACACCTACTAATCAGGCGCCCCGCTCTGCCGAGCCGGGTGGAAGTGGTGAATCAAAAAAGATTATTCTCGAGCTTAAATTAATTGCCGATGTGGGATTGGTCGGATTTCCAAACGCAGGTAAATCAACCTTGATTTCAAAAATATCTTCTGCAAGACCAAAAATAGCCGATTATCCGTTCACCACTCTCGAACCGAATCTTGGTATCGTTCGTTATAAAGATTTTACAAGCTTTACTGTAGCTGATATCCCCGGTATAATCGAAGGCGCGCACAAAGGGAAAGGGTTGGGCCACAAATTCCTCAGGCATATCGAACGGACCAGAATAATTCTTTTTATGATCGATATTACTTCTGAAGATTATCAAAAAGATTTTTCCATTCTCTATAATGAACTTAAGGCATACAGCTCCAAACTCGTAAAGAAAAAAATTATTGTTTCTTTTTCCAAAGCAGATTTGCTTGATAAAAAGGAATTAAAAAATGTTTCAAAATTCAGAATTGCTGATTCCAGCATTTCGCCAATTATATTTTCTTCAGTAACCGGATTTGGAATTAATGAATTATTGGATACTTTATGGAATACTTTGCAGGAAAATTATCATGAAGCACATTAATAGATTTTTATTTATTGTATTCATTTTCTCCTCAATATTCGTTGAAAGCTGCGATACACTGGAGAGCATCAATTTATTTACTAAAGAAGATGATGTTGAACTTGGCAGCCAGCTCGACCAGGAAATAAGGAACAATCCGGCCGAATATCCTATTTATAACGGGGATCCTTCTGTTAAAGCTTATATAACTTCAAGAATCTTCGAGCATATACTCGCTTCATCACAAGTTGTGAATAAAGATGTTTTTAACTATCAGCTTGAAATAATTGACAACCCGGACGTTTTAAATGCATTTTGCATACCGGGCGGTTACATTTATCTCTACACCGGTTTACTTCTATACCTCGATTCTGAAGCTGCACTTGCCGGTGTGATAGGACATGAAATTGCTCACGCAGAAGAAAGACATACCACACAACGCTTAACAAGATATTACGGCGTATCAATTCTGCTGGGTATTGTGCTTGGTGAAAATCCATCTACTTTGGCAGAGATTGCTGCTAATCTTTTTGTGGGGCTTACATTTCTTGCAAACTCCCGAAGTGATGAGGAAGAATCGGATAGAGATTCTTATCAGTATTTGAAAGATACAAGATACTATCCCGGGGGAGTAAAATTCTTTTTTGAAAAGCTTCAGTATGATGGTTTAATTGATTCCAGCGCAAGTTCAATCCAAACATTTCTTTCAACCCATCCGGATCCTGTTGAAAGAATTCAAAATATAAATCAATTGCTGATGGAAGATGGAAAGGAAGTTAAAAATTTTCAGAGCAACGACGCAGATATGTTTAGAAATGAATATTTAACAAATATTAGGAATAAACTGTAAAAGCCAGAGTAAATATTTTTGAAAATAGAGCCGATTGTGGCTATATTTGCCTCCCGATTTTGTATTGAAAAGGCGGGGTAGCTCAGTCGGTTAGAGCAGTGGAATCATAATCCACGTGTCGGGGGTTCGAATCCCTCCCCCGCTACAAAAGTTTTTAATCAGGATTTAGGGAATTGAAGAAAAGTGAAAAAGGAGTTATTCAATGTATAATCTTTTAGTTATAATAGCAGGTATAGCTGCGTTATTATTGATAATGGTTATTCTTATGCAGGCGAGCAAGGGTGGAGGATTAGCAGGAACATTTGGCGGCGCAGCAAATATGGGTGCTATGTTCGGTGCACGAAGAACAGCTGATTTTTTAAGCAGAGCAACCTGGTGGCTTGGCGGTATCGTGGCTGTAATTGCAATTGTAGTTAATTTATTTTTTCTGCCCGGCAAAGTTAGCCCTGAGCAAAGAAGCATTATTCAGGAATCCGGAAGACAGACTATTCCTCAGACTCCCACACTTCCGCAGCAGAATCAGTTGCCTCAGACTACAGAAGGTCAGGAGAATAATTAAATAAAATATTTTATTTGTCAGAGCCCCGGTTAAGCAATTCCCCGGGGCTTTTTTCATTCCAGTTAGCTGTTGCTTCAATTATTTCATCCTGCAGCTTTCTGAAAGTTTTCCAGCTTCCTTTTTCGAACTCAAAAATTATACAGATGATTAAATCCTCACCGCCGGCAGTTGTTAAATAACCTGCAACTGAACAAACTCCGTTCAACGTGCCGGTTTTACCTCTGAAATTATTTTCAGCATAAGTTCCCTTCAATCTGTCATCAAGTGTTCCGTCGACTCCGGCAATGCTCAGGGAATTGTAAAAATCGTCGAAGTTATTAAGATCAAAGTACATTTTCTCGAGCAAGCCAACAATGGCTGCCGGAGTTACCTGATCAAACCTGGAAATACCTGAGCCGTCTACAATCGAAGTTCCATCCGAAAATATACCATTGTCTTTAATGAATGAAAGTACAGCCTGGGTTGAATAAAAAGAGTTGCCCTGTTTGCCGCTTGCTTCAGCTCCGATTGATTTGAAAAGACACTCTGCTAAAAAATTATCACTCCTCTTGTTAATTATTTTAATTACGTCAGAAAGCATTACCGAATATTCCATTAATAAACTTGCAGTCAGTGGTGTTTCAGAAATCACAGCCTCGCCATTAACTTCTATATGAAATTCTTCAAGTATATCTTTGAGCTTTTCAGCGGCATATAGAGGAGGGTTTTCAATATTAACAAAATAAGTTCTGAAACGACCTCTTTTCTTCCTGATCTCCGTGGTTCTGTTACGGTCTAGTACCAAAGCTGAGATTGGCGGTAGTTTTACATTTGCTTTTTCATCTTTTATCCAGTCATCTCTTGTATAAACATTATCGAAGTAAGTATCGTCACCAACAATATCACCATTTATTTTTCTAATGCCAATTTTTACAAGACTATCCACCATAGCTGTCAGCTCCTCGCTGGTAAACAAAGGATTGCCTAATCCTTTAAGATACAGGTTACCGTCAATTATCCCATCGGAAATTTCTGTATCATCAGTATGAAGCCGGACGGATAATTGGAAATTGCTGCCCATAATATCCAACGCTGCGGCTGTGGTAAAAAGTTTTGTGTTGGACGCCGGAATCATGGATTCAGTATGATTGATTTTGATAATTGTATCCTGGGTAAGCGGGTTATAAATCAATAATCCCGTTTTGGTGCCTTCGGGGCATTGTGCCAGTACCGCCTGAATGGAATTAAGAAGCTCTTCAAGACCACCGGCAAAAGCTGAACAATAAATCAGCAGAATCAGGAGTATTATTTTTTTAAACAGCAATTCTGTGTTTTAAGTTTAGGCTGATTGTTTGAATTAAAATCAATTACAGTTATTTTTGAACGTTTTGAAATTAAGTGAACAGATATCATTAAGAAATTTTCCTTCAAATATAAATTAATCATTTCTTTTTCTTTCATTAATAATTTTTTCCGGTTAGTGATTTATGACAGTTAATAATAAAACTTACAAGGCTTATGAGGACCTTGAGTTCCTTTATTCTGCTGATGGGAGGGTAATAAGAATTTTATCGGAATTTCTTCAGCCGAGAAGCAAGTTCAGAAAATATAAGATAATGGATACTATTGTTTTTTTTGGTTCGGCAAGATTAATTTCCAAAAGGGACGCATTAAAGGAATTTAACAGAATTAAGCTGTTGAACCCGCGGACAACAGAAAATTTTACATCAAAATTAAGAGAAGCCCAGCGGCTTCTTAACATGTCAAAGTATTATGAAGATGCTGTGGAGTTATCCCGCAGATTAACTGAATGGTCAATGAACCTCGAGACAATGGCAAACAGGTTTATCATTTGTACGGGCGGCGGACCGGGGATAATGGAGGCTGCAAACAAAGGAGCAAAGAAAGCCGGTGGCTACTCAATCGGACTTAACATCAGTATACCTTATGAGCAGTTCATCAATAAATATGTAACGCCCGATCTTAGTTTTGAATTCCACTATTTCTTTATGCGGAAATTCTGGTTTGCTTACCTGTCAAAGGCTTTTATAATTTTCCCCGGCGGCTTTGGTACGATGGATGAACTTTTTGAAGTGGTTACTTTGATTCAAACAGGAAAAATGAAGAAACGGCTTGCTCTTGTAATCTACGATAAGAATTACTGGAGCAAAGTTATAAACTTTGATGCATTAGTGGATCAGGGAATGATAAGTAAGTCGGATTTAAATTTATTCTCGGTATGTTCCACAGTCGATGAAGCTTTTAATGTTATTGTTAAACATTTAATAAAATATTATACCAAAGAAAAAGAACCGGAAGTAATTGAACCGGTTCTACATATAAAATAAAACCCCTCAAAGAGGGGTTGTAATATCAAAATTCATCTGTTCGCTGGAAACGCCGGACAGCTTTTATTTTTTCCATTCGTTTCTTTACAGAAGGCTTAACGAAAAAGGTTCGCTTCTTATATTCTTTAAGAATACCCGAACGCTCATACTTCTTCTTAAATCTTCTCAGGGCTTTATCGATGGATTCATTGTCACCGATTGTTATCCCGACCAAAATTTATTCACCTCGCTTTACTTGTTTAATGATTCAATTAGTTTTTTAAATCCTGATTTTTGAAACTCTACCGAAATAGATTTCTGTCCATTCGAAAGGGTTTCTTTAGAAATCACTTTTCCAAAATCATCCCAGTTTTCATGATAGATAGACTCACCAACGTGATACGTTCTTGATGGCGAGTAAACAGTGCAATCTTCATTTTCAATTCCCTCTAAAGACAAAGTACCCATTTTTAAATAAGATGATACATCAACGAGCATCACCTGCTTGCAGGATTTGCACTTTGCCCACTTTTTAGAAACTGAATCTTCGCCGGAAATTACACCGGTTATTTCCATCTTACGAATCGTATTGCAAGAATTACAGAAAGCCTCAATATTTTTTAAGCGCGCCAATTAAATTCAGATACCTATTAAAATTGCAAAATCAAATTTATTATTATCTGATTCTATAAGCAAATTAAATGAGGGACTCAGTGGCATCGCAGAGGCAGTACTACTACCAAGTGGGGTGAAAAAACCTCTTTTCCGCTATGTTTTTAATCTTTCTTTTTAAACGCTCAGGGGCGCATTTCCTTTTTATATTTTCATTAAAAAGAGCTTCCATCTCTTCCTGTATCTTTAATTCGGCAATGAGCTGCTGGTTTTTGTTTATTTTATTTATTATTTCTGACTTTTTATCATCGCTAAGCTCATCACTTAATGTAGCTAGCTCTTTAACCTCTGTTTCAGTTAGTTTTTCCGGATTTTCTCCGATGTGTTGAATTTCTGTTTTTTTACCTGCTTCGATTAATGAAATTAAAATAAATAATAATTTCTTTGCCTTGTATATTCTCAGAGCTACAACAGATTTGGGAATATCAAGAAGTTCAGACCCCATCTCAGAGGATATTTTACTAATTGAATAAAAGATAAAGGGAATTAATAAAGCTTTTGGAATTTGATTCAGCAGGTATAATACTTTTTTTTTATCGACCTTTGCGTTAAAGTTGTTTAAAATATCATTTACACTGTCGGGCTGGATTTTCCAATTTTCAATCAGTTCGGGTTTAATTTTATCTCTGTTAGTTAAATATTCTTCACGATTCGTTAAAAGATTAATAAGGATTCTGTGCATCCATGTGTACCAATCAGCGTAACCTTTGGTTTTATCACAATAATAAATTGCTTTCTGGTACGTAGTGAGAATTATTTTCCAGGCTGCACGATCACTAAGTAGAATCCAAAATGTAAGATTGTATAAGTCATCAATAATAGAATAAGCCTGTGAATAAAATTCTTTGCCAAGTTTATTTATTTCGTCAGCCGGTGTGTTGAAACTTTTCATCCTGAAAATACTGTCAGTCTATTTATAAAATAATGCGTTTCCTGCTGAAGAGGAAAGATTTTTCATATCGTGAATGAATCCGTTAACAATTGCATGAGTAACCAGGTTATTTTTCTTTATCACAAAATCGGCAGCGCCTTCCACTTTTATTTCATCATTTGAGAACGAATTAAAATCCGATACAAGATTAAACTTAAAATCAGAAAATTCTTTATTATAAACACCCGGTTTAACTTTTACAGATGTGTACCCGCGGCTGAATAATCCATTAACATCAAATTTGTCCAGATCGTACACAGAAACAGGTTCACCGGGATAGAGTTTTCCGGGTTCAATTGTGCATCCGGAAAAATCAAATTCTTCATAGCCTGAAAAAACCGATAAATCGCCGATATCTTCAATTGAAGCTTTGAGATAAAAATCTTTTGCGCCTTTAAAATTTATTTCTTCAAAATTAACTCCGATATCGACAACATATTCAATTCCGTTTTTCTGCATTTTCAGGTTCCGAAGAATCAGATCCATCATCAGTTCTTCATTCATTGGAATTGATTCGTACATATTTAAATCGAAGCCGGCAAAGGTACCTGCAGCAATAAAATTGAAAGCGGTTATCAGTGTGATATAGTTCATCTTTCTCAGGAATTGTTTTTCACGGTCAGCACGCCAGCCTCCGCTTTCGAGCAAAACAACACTGGTACCCAATTTAGTAAAATTATCTCCGAAAGCTCTTGGTTCATAATCGTCTGAATATTTTGCAATGTGGCCGGGAATAAATTCAGTTAAAATCTGTGAAAGTCCACCGATAAGTCTCATTGCATTCTCTCTTGCCGGTGTAAGAGATTTTTCAAGGTCCGGTGAAGGTGCCAGGAAAGAGATAGATGCAGGATTAAACGAATTACCTGCTGCATAATTTCTACCCTGGTCATGAAGATTGAAACCAAAATCAGCTTTGAGAGTGTCGAATACTCCCTTTAAAATTTTTGCTTCGGGAGTTTGCTGCCGCAAGACATCACGGTTAAGGTCGATTTCAAAAATATTTCTTCTTTGAAACTGCTCGGCGCCATCCGGGTTAAGCATCGGCAGGAAATAAATTGTTAAATTTGATAAAAGAAACTCCTTGAACTCAATATATTCTGTGGTGTTTAAAAAGAAGTTAAAGATATCAAAAAGCGCCGCTGTTGCAGTTGGTTCGTCCCCGTGCATCTGCGACCAAAGAAAAACTTTTTTCTTCCCTGTGCCTGCAGAGATCAAATAGATATCTCTTCCTTCGGCAGATTTACCGGCTTTATCCACCCTGAAAATCTTATTATTTTTTAAGCGTTCAATTAAAGGGATTATGTCAGAATGCTTAAATCTGCGGTTGGTTAATGTTTGTTCTTTGAAGTTTTCGTAAGAGTAGTAGAGGTTCCAGGCTAGTTGTTTATCCTGTGCCATCAGAAATCCTGTTAAAATTATTATAGAAAAGAAAAGATATTTTTTCATCTGAATTTAATTTAATTATTCAATCTGTTATTTACTAAGAATAGAATAGAATAGAAGGAATAAAAATAATGGCAACAAATAAATTAAAAATAGGCTCAGCGGCTCCTTACTTTAATCTACCCGGTATTGACGGTAAAGAATATTCTCTGGATTCTTTCAAAGATAAAAAAGCACTCATCATTATTTTCAGTTGCAATCACTGCCCTTATGTACAGGCTTACGAAGACAGAATAAAAAAAATACAGGAGGATTATAGTAAAAAAGGAGTTGCGGTGGTGGCAATCAATTCTAATGAGGATGTGAATTATCCGGATGACAGCTTTGAAAATATGAAAAAACGTGCTGATGAGAAAAAATTTAATTTTCCATACTTAAGAGATGAATCACAGAGCATTGCCCGTTCCTTCGATGCAACACACACACCGGAAATATTTCTTTTCGATGAGGAAAGAAAATTAGCTTTCCATGGCAAGATTGACGACAACTGGCAGGAGCCGGGTAAAGTGCAGAACCATTACCTGAGTGATGCTCTTGATGAATTGCTTGCGGAGAAAGAAATCTCGGTACCGGAAACTTTTACGATTGGCTGTACGATTAAATGGAAGAAGTGATTTTTCTTTCAGGATTTATTAAAGTGTTTATAAATAATCAATACATAAATCCAAAATTCAGAGTTATAAAGAAACCACTTAGGTGATCTTTAAATCTTCCGTCTAAAATTTCCACACCATCACCAAAAAATTGGGTGTAATAGTACCGTATATTTAACCCGATCAGGTTTGATTTATCTAATCCGAAATTAGCTCCGAGTCCTGCATATCCTCCCGCTGCAAAATGAGTTTGTGCTTTTCCGAAAGCTTTGAAAAATTCTTCAGAGTACGGAGTGGTTAAGACTATAGCAGGTCCAACACCTGCGTTAATATATGGTCGAAGGTTATCTGCGAGTTCTTCTTCAAAAAGCCTGTACTGTGCCCCAAATGTAAAAGGAATCTGGAAAACCCGGTTCTTTTTGCCAATGGTAAAGGTTTGTCCGAACACATCTATATATTCTATCTCTCTTTCATCCTTTGCTTCGGATACAGACATATCGGCGAAGAGAGTGAATTTTATATTTAGCTGTTTGCGATAAAAACCCCCAAATCCAAAACCGCTTTCACCAATGAGCAAATCGAAACCCCATGCATTGGAAGGAAAAATTTCCGGTGGTTTGTCTGGTGCCAACTCCCCGATACCCTGTGCAAACATATTTCCTTTTTGCAATCCGGCAGGGAAAACTGTAATTATCAGCAATATTAAAAATATTATCTTACGCATGTTCTTTACTTTTTGTGTTTCTAAATTAAAAAAGTTGGGCTTATTGTCAACCTAATAATTAGTTGCTTTTATTTCAGGCTGTTAAACCGAGCATAAACAGTGTTAACAATTTATAATTAATGCAAAACTTGTTTAACCTGTAATACCAGATTATTGTTTAGTATGATTCTTTCCCGGCAAAAAATTGAAAAAATTGATATCGATTCGGTTATTAATGACCGTATAGTAACCGGTAAGGTTCACCAGACTCTTTTTATAGTACCTACAAGAAGAAAAATAAGATACTTTACCCGCGAGCTTATTACTTATTCAACCGGTAAAGCAGTGTTTGGTTTAAATATTGAAACTCTCGGATCATACTCGCAAAGATTGCTTTCTGATGCATCCGGAAGTGATAAACTGATATCTGATGAAGTCTCCATATTGCTTCTCGATCAGTGCTTCAGTGAAATTAAGCCCGGATATTTCTCCCAGTATAAAGATCATATTCCTTCCGGAACTCTGCAGAGAATTAAAAATGTAATATCCGAATATAAACGACAAGGAATTTCTCCTGAAACTATCAGGCAGGAATCGGTAAAGCTGCAAGGTGCAGAAAAAATTAAAGCGCTTGATATTGCTGCAGTCTTTGAAAAATATCAATCGAAGCTGGATGAATTAAAATTGATGGAAATAGGTGATGTTTATTCCGGCTTAATTAAGCTGAGTTCTGTTGATTATGAAAAAGCTTTCAGAAAATTTTACCCCGATGTTAACCTGGTTCTTGTTAATGGTTTTGATGAATTTACATTACCCGAAACAGAAATAATAAGCACTACGGCTGATATAAGCGGGCTGGAGCTTTTTGTTATCCTGGATTATTACCGTTTTAACCCGCTTATTTTTTCTCATCTCGATTTATGTTACAACCGATTTCTGAGCAAGGGATTCTTCGAGGTTAAAGATTTATCCGAGGGCAGCCAATCAGAGTTTATTAACACAGTAAAAGATAATCTTTCGCTAAGGGTTCTTCCTGAACCAATTAAAAAGTTTAGTGAAAAGCTTTTATTAATAAATGCATCGGGAAGGGAAGAGGAAATTGAACTTGTTGCAAAACAGATAAAGAGCCTGCTAAATTCCGGTAAAACAAAGCCACATAAAATATGCGTATTATTTAACCTGATCAGTAAATATTCTCCTGTTATCAGGGACATATTCCCTGTATTTGGAATACCTTTTAATCTTACAGACAGGTTTCACCTTAACAATTCCGAACCCATTAAGGGAATTATTCATCTTCTTGAAGTTGCGGAGAACGATTTTTACTATAAGTCAATAATCCGTTCTCAAAGCAACTACTTTTCAAAAATCGGTGATGTCGATCTTGCTAATCTGCTGAGGATAGCCGTTAAATTAAAGATTGTTTCCGGTTTATCAGCCTGGATAAGCAGAATTAATGAATCGAAGTTAAATAATCAATCAGTTTACAACCTAAATTCACGCAGTCAGGGGCAGCTCGAAAATTTAAACCGAGCTGAAGGTGATATACTAAAAATTAAAATACTGCTTGAACCTTTCTGCAAACAACTCACTCCGTTAGAATTTAAAGAAAGTATATTCTTGTTAATTCAAAAGCTGAACATTACAGGTAAAATACTCAGTATGCCGGTTGACGCGATTGAGAAAGACCTGAAAGCCCTTACCACATTAATTACCTCATTAAACGAATTAACAGATATGTTGCTGCTTCAATATGGGAGCAAAGCTAAGTTTGATCTGAAATATTTTCTTGATCAGTTAAGAACGCTTGCTGCGTTCAGCAGGTATAATGTTTCAGAAAAACCGGGTTACGGTGTGCTGGTTACTACTCTGAATGAAGTTCGCGGGCTTAAATTCGACTATGTTTTTATCTGCGGATTAAACGACGGGGATTTCCCAACTCGCTTTTCTCCTGAAGTTTTTTTCTCAGGTTCCTTTGCAAAGGAAGAATACAGGCACCAGGTAGAAGAACGGTATCTTTTTTACCAGGCACTGTGCACTTTTAAAAAGGGATTAATTTTAAGCTCTCCGGAATTTGAAGAAAGCAAAGAACTGGCTCGTTCAGTTTTTTTAAAAGATTTTTTAAGTTTGTTTGAAGTCCCGGTTAAGGAACCTGAATCTTTTGCCGATGTTATTTTTTCAAAGAAAGAACTGCTCGAGTATATCGGCAGGCTTCCGGCTGAGGTTCGGGAAACAATCCAGATACCCGAAGAACTTAATGTTGATCTTAAAAAAATTCTGGAGTCGATTAAAGTTGATAATATCAGGCAGAGAGATATGTTCAGTGCATCAGTCTATACAGGTTATGTAGGTGAGGATGCTGACGGTTCTCCGAAAGAAATACTGCGGGACCTGGCAGATAAAGAATTTTCAGCCACTCAGCTTGAAACGTACGCAAAATGCCCATATAAATTTTTTCTTGAAAATATTCTGAGGATAGAAACTTCAGAAGAGCCGCTTGAAGAGCTCGAAGCATTTGAGTATGGAAGTTTAATTCATAATGTGCTGTATGAATTTTATACCGAACTTGCAAAGGAAAATATAAATATTAAAAACTGCTCTGATGCTGATTTCAAAAAGGCAGAGGATTTACTCTTCAAGCTTGCCGAAGAAAAGTTTAACGAATTAAACCTCTCTTCAGATGCTTCATTTCTTGAGCGGGAAAAGGTGCTGGGGATTGGCGGCAGAAGAAAAGATTCACTCCTGTATAAGTTTCTGGAGGAAGAAAGAAATGAGAAAGATGGATTTGTGCCCTCCTTATTTGAGCTCGGGTTTGGAGGCATTAGTGACCCGAACAGCGGTAAACATTCCGGCAGAAGAGAGGTAAAAGCCGGCAATGTAAAGTTAAGAGGTAAGATAGACAGAATTGATATTGATAAAAACAGAGATGTATTTAAAGTTATAGACTATAAATCCGGAAGTGAAATACCAACAGGCGAGGAGCTGAGATCAGGCTTATCTTTACAGCTTCCGATTTATTTGTATGCAGCAAAGCAGTTAATTTCAGCTGAACTTGGGAAAGATTTGCTGCCGGCCGGAGCAGAAATCTTTTCTTTAAAATATGCCGAAAAACATTTTGGCAGGAAGCCGATTCGAATAAAAAGAAAATCCGGGGAGGAAAGCATCCGGGAAAGAATTAGCCAGGCAGAAGAAATAATTTTAAATTCTGTTGAGGTGATCGACAGGTATGTAAATGATATTTCAGAAGGCAGGTTTAATTTATCTCAACTTAAAGACAGAGAGATTAAAGTTTGCCGTTACTGTGATTTTAAAAAAATCTGCAGAATACAGGAAGTGGAATGATTTTGTGAATTAGCAGGAACTCAAAATTTTGAGCCCCTGCAATGAATTACAATTGCTTAATTACAAGGTATTTGTCGCTATTTGATTAACACCATCTTCCTGGTTGATGAAAAATTGGTTCCATTATTCCCGGCTGCAGTAATTGTATAATAGTAAACTCCATTTGCAAAATCTGATGCATCAAAGCTGATTTCGTGAATTCCAACGCTGTACTCCCGGCTGATAAGTTCATCAATTTTTTCTCCGAGAGAATTGAATAGCTCTATTTTCACATTTGAATCAACCGGCAGAGAAAATTTAATTACAGTTGAGGGATTGAATGGATTAGGGTAATTCTGCGAAAGATTAAAAACTTCCGGTCCTTCCACTTCTGATTCAACCACTCTTGAATAATTGAACGATCCGTCGAAATCAATTTGCTTTAACCTGTAGAAATAAATCCCCGGTATATTAATATTATCTGTGTATTCATAATCTGTAACTCCGGTTGTTGTTCCTTTTCCTTCAACAAATGCAATTTCAGAAAAGTTAATTTTATCTGTGCTTCTCTCAATCATAAAACCTGAGTTATTGGTTTCGGTAGCTGTTGTCCACTTAAGGAGAATACCTTCTTCAGTTTGTAATGCAAAAAGTGCAGTCAGTTCTACAGGAATGAATTCTTCAATTGTAAAATTTGTATTTGAAAGATCAAAGAAAACATTTCCTGCTGCTTCAACTTTAATTCTTGCCTCTGTAGTGGGCAGGTTTGGTATTACTACATCTTCAGAGCCGTCATTCGGAGTGTTAGATGCAAGTACTTCGGTAAAATTATAGCCGCCATCAATAGACAATAAAATATTTACATTTGTTGCATTAACCGGGGCAACACTTGTATTGGCAACATTCCAGGTAATGGTTTGTGTGGTGTTTCCCATCCAGGTAACCGAAGTATTCGGCTGAGTAACGAGGAAAGGGCCCGCGTTGCTTGTAACATTTATCTGCTGCATCTGAGCATAATTAACCCCTCCTCCGCCTGCACGGTTATCGCGAACTGTTAATCTGAATGTTAAGGTTCTTGTATAAGTCGGCAAAATTTCTCCGATTGTCTGTGTATTATTTAAAATATCTGAGAGCTTCGGAAAATATCTGTAAGGCACATCAACGGGATCGAAAGACCTGAAAATAGGTGCATTGCCTGTCGGGTTGTTCGGATGCCCTGCAGGCCCGAGATCCCATTCTTCCCAGCAAAAAGTCAGCGGATCGTTATCCGGGTCAGTGCCTGATCCGGTGAGAATAAATGGTGTGCTAATAGGAATTGTAAATCCACCCGCAGGTACCATGGCAGTTGGTTCACTATTTCCTGTATTTGTTATTACCGGACACGAACTGCCTGCACCATTCGTTGTGTAATTAACAATTTCAACAAAATTAACATTATGAAAATAATCATCGCTGTTATTCTGTAAATTCTGATTACCGCATATACCTGCATAAGCCATAATCGTACTTCCGCTGCCCGGTTCGTAAGCTGTAGAAGCATTCCTGTTGCCGCCGCTGCAGGAACCGGCATCGCCGTTGAAAGAATGGTTGCCGCCGTACTGGTGTCCCATTTCATGTGCTACATAATCTATGTAAAAAGGATCTCCTATTGGCTGCGGCAGACCGGTTACGCCTCTTGCTTTATAACCTGCCTGGCAAACCACGCCGAGATAAGCAACACCTCCACCGCCTGTGCTGAATACATGCCCGATATCGTAGTTTGCATTGCCGATAACTGCATCGATGGTCGTCTGGTTCTGGTTTAGCATGGCTCCGCCGTTATTGTTTGAATAAGGATCGGTATTCGGATCGGTATAAATTAATAAATCATTATTTGCAATTAGCTCTAACCGTACAGCAAAATCATTTTCATAAACACCGGTAACCCTGTTCACAGCCGTAACAACTGCGGCTAATCCCAGCGGAACAGTTCCTCCATGAAAAATTGTGTACTCGCCGGTTGTTGCACAGGCAAGGCGGTAAGTTCTTAGTTGAGGTCCGGTTAAAACAAAAGGATTCTCTTTTACTAAATTTCTGATGTGATCTCCGAACTCAGAATCCTCACCAATTAATTCGCAGAAAGCATTAAGCTGGCTTTCGGTGGGAATGTAATCTTTCTTATAATATGAAATGTAATATTTTGTTTCGCCAAGTGAGTAAGGATCGATATAGATTGTCCCCTTATCGGAGAAAATTATTGCATGGAAACCTGCCGGGGTTACATCAAACCTTACTCTGGCAGTTATGTCATCAATACCCTGACCAAGAAAGGTTTTTATCTCCGGATATTTTGCTGCCAGTTCATCAGCCATAACGGGCGATTCAACAACACGGAAAGTTGTAAAACCCAAATCCGGCATCGGCAGGCTTAAATAAAAATCGGATTCATTCACCCGCACCAGTTTTTCATCAGGTGCCCTGTTTAATGCAGAAATCATTTCCGTGAAATTTAGTTCGAGTGTGCGGTAAGATTGGGGAATTATATAACGTGTACCCGAAAAGATGATGTTGCTTTCAGATAAGTTTTCCCATAACTCAGCATAATTTGGTTGGGCAATCAGAGTTTGGGAAAGCAATATGATTGCAATAACAATTGCAATCTTCCTTAAGGAAGAATAAATCTTCATAGTAACTCCTGAAATGATTAAATAATTTAAATCTTATTTACGTTGAAAATAGATATACTGAACCGATTTATCAAAAAGCAAAAAAGTTTTTAATGATTTAAGAAAACGGGATTAATTTAGATACAGATTTTAATCGATAAAACATTATTTTTATCCAGTCAATATTTAATTACAAGGGAAAACACAATGAAAAATCTTCTTCTAATCTTACTGATTACTACCGGAATAATCTCAGCACAGGATAACGAGAAACCCTGGATTAAAGCTGAACGCGAACGCTTTGCAAGATCAAAGGAACTATCGAAGGTGATGTACCCGGGCGATTCAAAGATTGATATTACATATTACGGTTTGGATTTAACGATTACTACCAATCCAAACTATCTTTCTGGCAATGTTATCATTGGAGTAAAAACCGATACAGCTTCAATCAACAGCTGCTTTCTTGATTTAAGGAATTTTCTTACTGTCGATTCAATATTAATAAACGGCGCTTCAACTACATTTACACATTCTAATAATCTGATTAACATTAATTTAGATCATACTTACGTTCAGGATGAAACGTTCACACTGAATGTTTACTATCATGGGGTTCCTGGATCAAGCGGCTTTGGAGGATTTGAATTTGGATCACATGCCGGAACTCCTGCAATCTGGACCTTGAGCGAATCTTACAGCGGACCTTACTGGTGGCCCCAGAAAGATACTCCTGCTGATAAAGCTGATTCATCTGATGTCTGGATAACCGTTGCCGATAATTTAATACCGGTTTCAAATGGTACTCTTGAGAGCATAACTGATAATGGAGACGCTACTCATACCTATCACTGGAAAAATCATTATACTATTGCTAATTATCTTATTTCTCTGGCAATTACAAATTACGTTCAATACGATACTTATTACCATTACGGGCAAAACGATTCTATGGTTATTATGAATTTTATTTACCCTGAAGATTCCAATTCAGTTAAAAATGATGTTGATGAAACCGATGAAATGATTGAAGTTTTCAGCGATCGCTATGGACTTTACCCGTTTATTGAAGAAAAATATGGTCATGCTCAATTTGGGTGGGGTGGTGCAATGGAACATCAAACCTGTACCTCAGCTTCACTCTGGGCTTTTAACAGCTATACTATTTCGCACGAATTAGCACATCAGTGGTACGGAGATATGATTACCTGCAAAGACTGGCATCACATCTGGCTTAACGAAGGATTTGCCACATACTCTGAAGCAGTTTATGTGGAAGATAAAAGTGGTAAGGCAGCTTACAATTCGTATATTGTAAGCGAGATGAGCAATGCCAAAAATGCAGTGGGCACCATCTGGGTTCAGAACATAGAGGATGAATGGGAAATATTCAATGGGCCCAGATCTTATTCAAAAGGCAGCTGTGTCTTGCATATGTTAAGGGGTATTGTTGGTGATTCAACCTTCTTTGATATAATGAGAGCATATTCTGATGATCCAAACCTTAAATACGGTGTTGCAACTACAGAAGATTTTCAGGCAGTTGCTGAATCTGTTTACGGGCAGGATCTTAATTACTTTTTCCAGGAGTGGATTTATGGTGAGAATTATCCGAAGTACACAGTTAACTGGAACAGAAATTTTGTGAGTGGAAATACCTATCAGGTTGAGGTTAATATTTTTCAGAACGTGAACTCTAATCCGTCATTTTTCACTATGCCAATTAGAATAAAAGTAAATACTTCTTCAGGTGACACAGTAGTTACTTTGTTCAATAATGCACAGAATCAAAATTTCCAGTTTACTGTAACCGGAGAACCGCAAACCATTAATTTCGATTATGGCAACTGGATATTAGATGACTTACTTGGCATAACCGATAGTGAAATTACACCGGTGCCGGGCAGCTATAGTTTGGAGCAAAACTATCCTAACCCGTTTAACCCATCAACCAAGATTAAATACGAAATTCCGAAAAAAGATTTTGTAACTATCAAAGTATTTAATATTCTAGGTAAAGAATTGTTTACGCTGGTTAATCAATTGCAGGATGCCGGTGAATATGAGTTTGAATTTAATGCTTCAGGCTTAAATAGTGGTATTTATTTCTACCGGATGGAAGCAGGACAGTTCACCCAAACCATGAAGATGATGGTTTTAAGATAAAAGGACATTATTAAAAACAAGCCGGTGCTAATTTCTTTAAGTATTCTTTACTGAATTTTATAAGAAAATTTGGTAATGGTAAGTGAATTCATTTCTGAAAATAGTTTTTAATAACTCCTGGATTAAATTCTTTGCTTGTTACCTGAGTTTATTGACTTTTGAAAATCCCGCGCAGCAAGTCCTTGACTCCACCTTCGGGATAGGCGGAGTAAGTATTGTCGAATTAATAGGCTATGAAGGCATCTGGTCTTCTGCCATTCAGCCCGATGGTAAAATTGTTCTTACCGGCTGGGCAAACCGCTATTCAAACTCTTCAACCGACATAACTTTATTGCGTTTCAATTCAAACGGAATTTTTGATTCAACTTTCCATTCCGGCAATCTTGTTTCAGTAAATCAATGGAGCTGGGAAGGTGCATATAGTATGATAAGAGATTCTTTGAGCGGAGCTCTTTTCGTTACCGGGCGCTATTATAATGGCTTAACCTGGGATTTTATTCTGGCAAAGTTCGATTCATCTGGAGTTCTTGATAATTCGTTTGGTAATAATGGTTTTGTGATAAGAGACGAAGGTGGAGACGACAGAGCTTTTTCTGTGGCACTTCAGGATGACGGCAAAATATTAATTTGCGGATTAACTACGGCTGTTGGGTGGGACTTTGCAATTCTTCGCTTTCTCCCTGATGGATCGCCGGATTCCTCTTTTGGAGATGGCGGTATAACTATAAAGGATGTAGCATCTAGTGATGACGTTGCCTACAGCATTAAGGTTCAGGAGGATGCTAAAATAATTGCCTGCGGATGGACTTACGGAAATGGCGGTGATTTTGTGCTGATGCGTTTTAATGAGAGGGGTATGCTTGATAATACTTTTGGTATCCGGGGAATAGTTATAACAGATCTTTATAATAAATATAACACTTCACATTCTGTTGCTTTAAGCAATGGAGGTAAATATATTGTTGCAGGTTACGGATACAAAGAAGACAAAACCAATACAGATATTATAATCGCAAAATACAATAACGACGGTTCGATTGATTCAACCTTTGGCGAATCCGGATTTTCTTTTACCGATATTAATCAGTCTGATGAGCTTGCCTGGTTTGTTGCAACGCAGGAAGATGGGAAGATTGTGGTAACCGGGTATACAAAATCAGATACATCAAAAAGTGTTTTAACGATCAGGCTAAATCCCGATGGCAGCCCGGATGAAGATTTTGCTTTAAATGGAATTGCTGTTACACCTGTCTATGGCATTGATGAAGAAGGCAGAACACTTTCAATTCAGAGCGACGGAAAAATTCTGGTCAGCGGTTATGCCTCAAACGGGCAGAACACAGACATTTTTGTGCTTCGCCTCAGGGCTGATAACAGTACTTCCGTAATAATTGAACATCCTGAAGAGTTTAATCTTTATCAGAATTACCCGAATCCTTTCAACTCAACAACTACAATAAGGTACGATCTGCCGGAAACTCTTCAATCTCCAACTGGCTTTGGTACTTCGGTTACGTTAATTGTCTATGACATACTCGGCAGAAAAATAAAAACGTTAGTAGATGAAGTTAAGCTTCCGGGGAGTTTTGAAGTTAAATTCGATGCTTCAGATCTCTCGGGCGGAGTATATCTATATCGGATGATTGCAGAATCCGCTTCCAATAGTTATATAAATACCCGGAAAATGATTTTATTAAAGTGAAAATTAATTTTTCATTATAAAATTGACTTTATAAAGGAATAACAATTTCCAAAGCTATTTCCGCCCTATCTTGTTTTTCGAGTTGTTATTCTTTACCTTTATAAAAAATTTCTGAGCGGGATTATGAAAACCAATAAAAATAAATTTACTCTTGTTTGACTCTTACTTCTATTACCGAACTCTAAGGCAATGTTTACCATTTTTACTTTTTTCCTTTTTGCCTTTTCATTTACTCACGCCACCATCCGCTACGTAAGCAAAACCGGCTTAAGCATACCGCCTTACACAAGCTGGCTTACTGCCGCAGACAGCATACAGGAGTGCATAAACATTTGCGTCTTTGGCGATACTATTTACGTTGCCAACGGAGTTTATGAAGAGCAGATATTTATGATACCCGGTCTAACCCTTAAAGGCGCTGGCGCTGACAGTTGTTTCAT
>CAZXGJ010000010.1:0-62485 GCA_964639955.1 uncultured Ignavibacteriaceae bacterium | reverse complement strand
GGATGAGATGGACTTCAAACCATAAGTGGTGAAAAGTTGATTTTCACACAGCCTCTTTGGAGAGGGGTTGGGGAGAGGCTTTAAACCAATCCCTGGTCAATCATCGCATCGGCAACTTTTAAGAAGCCGGCAATGTTTGCACCGTTAACGTAGTTGCCCGGTGTTCCAAATCTTTCTGCAGTTGTTACACACGTATCGTGAATTCTTACCATAATTTCGTGCAATCGTTTATCAACTTCTTCCTTTGACCAGGGGAGACGCATACTGTTCTGCGACATTTCTAGTCCTGAAGTTGCAACGCCCCCTGCATTAGAAGCTTTACCCGGTGCAAAAAGAATTTTTGCATCTCTGAAAATATTGTATGCTTCGATGGTAGTTGGCATATTTGCACCTTCGCAAACGCAGATACAACCGTTCTTTAATAACTCTTTGGCATCTTCTTCAAAAATTTCATTCTGAGTAGCGCAGGGAAGGGCGACATCAACTTTAACTTCCCAGGGTTTTTTATTTGGGAAGAATTTTACTTTTCCGCCGGAGAACTCTTTAGCGTAATCTTCAACTGCATCTTTGTTGCTGGAACGGAGCTTGAGCATATAATCAATTTTTTCTCCCTTTACTCCATCCGGATCGTAAATGTAACCGTCGGGGCCTGAAAGAGTAACAACCTTTCCTCCAAGCTCATTAACTTTTATAACGGCGCCCCAGGCAACATTTCCAAAACCTGAAACAGCAACTGTTTTTCCATCGAACGAAGTCTTTTTGGTTTTTAACATTTCTTCTGCAAAATAAACACATCCAAACCCGGTAGCTTCAGGGCGAATTAATGAGCCGCCCCAGTTCAATCCTTTTCCTGTTAGCACCCCGGTGAATTCATTTTTTAATCTTTTGTATTGTCCGTAAAGAAAACCAATCTCTCTTGTTCCGACTCCGATATCTCCGGCAGGCACATCTGTATTCGGACCAATGTGGCGGAAAAGTTCAATCATAAAACTCTGGCAGAAGCGCATAATTTCATTATCGCTTTTTCCTTTCGGATTAAAATCTGAGCCGCCTTTTCCTCCTCCCATCGGAAGGGTTGTTAATGAGTTTTTAAATACCTGCTCGAAAGCTAAAAACTTTAATATGCCGAGAGTAACCGAAGGGTGAAAACGAAGTCCACCTTTATACGGACCAATTGCACTGTTCATCTCAATCCTGTAACCGCGGTTTATGTGTATTACTCCCTGGTCATCCATCCATGGAACACGAAACATAATTACACGTTCGGGCTCAACCATTCTTTCCAAAATTTTTAATGACCTGTATTCGGGATGACGCTCAAGAACTACTTCGAGCGATTCGAGCACTTCGAAGACTGCCTGATGAAACTCCGGTTCGTTAGGATTTTTTGTTTTTACATCTTTTAATATTTGTTCAATGTACTCTGACATAAATAACCTCTCAGTGGAAAATTTTATTTTGTGGGATAATTTTAACTAATATCTGAACCTGGTTTTTCTGATAACCGGCTTATTATTAAACTAATAAAAATTGTCTTCAGAAAATTACAAAATCGGCTGCTCATTTCCCTAATAACTGGTAACTGCAAACTACTTTATAAAAAAATTTACTTATTATGTATCAGAAAAAATCTGACGGCGGATGAGAAACTTCTTCCTTTATTTAATAAATTGCCAATTATTTATAAAACAATTTTTTGGAGCTCTAAAAATGAAAAAAGAACTGTTAAAGGAAAAAATCAAGCAGGCAGCAGGAATACTTAATGAAAAAAATATAGATATGTGGCTTACGTTCGTACGCGAAAGCTCGGTATCGATAGACCCTGCTTTAGAAATGATTGTTGATGCAAACACAACCTGGCCGGGTGCGTTCATAATTAACAAAGATGGAGAATCTGCAGCAATTATAGGCAATATGGAAGAGGGGATTTTCAAAAAAACGGGCTTGTTTACAAATGTTATTTCGTATTTAAAGTCTATTCGTGAACCGCTGGTTGAGTATGTCAGGAAAAAAAATCCATCAAAGATTGCGATTAACTTTTCAAGGAATGCTGTTCTTGCAGACGGTTTAACTTATGGAATGTACCAGGTGCTGACTGATTACTTTAGCGAAACGGATTTCGTAAAACGCCTGATAAGTTCTGAAGAAATTATTGCCGCATTGCGTGGACGAAAGTCTGCAAAAGAGCTTGAATTAATGAAAGCCGCAGCTAAGGAAACATTGAAAATTTTTGATGAAGTAACCAGTTTTATAAAACCGGGATTAACAGAAATTGATGTTGCGAACTTTGTTAAGAAGCTTTGCAACGAGAGGGGATTTGAACCTGCCTGGGAGGAGAGTCATTGTCCGGCTGTTTTTGCAGGCCCTACCCCAAATGGTCCGCACGAAGGACCAAGCGAAAAAGTTTTAACTAAAGGCACTATTATTAATATGGATTTCGGGATAAAGCTTAACGGGTACTGTTCCGACATACAAAGAACCTGGTATATTCTGAATGACGGCGAAACAAAAGCTCCTGAACCGGTTCAGAGAGGGTTTGAAGTAATACGTGATGCAATACAAATGGTAGCCGATAAACTAAAGCCCGGCGTGGTTGGTTGCGAAATGGATGATATTGCAAGAAATTATATAACTAAAAATGGCTACGATGAGTATCCTCATGGGCTTGGTCATCAATTGGGCAAAACTGTTCACGATGGTGTTGCAGGTTTATTCCCGCGATGGGAACGATACGGTAATGCTCCTTTCCTTCCGCTGGAAGAAGGACAGGTTTTTACTATTGAGCCAAGACTGCCTGTAAAGGGATTTGGAGTATCTACAATTGAAGAGGAAGTAGTAATAACAAAAAACGGCTGCGAGTTTTTAACATCACCACAGAGGGAATTGATTTTAATTAAGCCTTAATTAAATGAAATTCACCCCGAAGCTGAGACTTACATTACAAGAAACAGACCCGGTTTCTTTAAGAAACCGGGTTTGTGAATTCCTTAAAATTCACATGCTCTTGTGTAAGACTGATGCAAAAGCCTGGTGTATTCTTCAAAAGAAATTTCAACAGCACCAAACATTCTTAAATGTTCGGTCATATACTGTACATCGAGAAGAATAAAATCTTTTTGTTTCAAATGATTTAATAAAGCAACGAGAGCAACTTTAGAAGCTTCGCTGACTTTTGAGAACATACTTTCACCAAAAAATGCACCGCGGAATGTAACTCCGTATAAGCCGCCTACCAGTTCATTGTTAATAAATGTTTCAACGGTATGAACGTGACCTCTTTTTTTTAATTTTTTATAAGCTATAATTAATTCATTGGAAATCCAGGTTGATTCCCTGTCTGCGCATCCCTTTATAACAAGATCAAAGTTGTTATCGAACTTTATTTCGAAATTCTTTTTCTCGATTGCTTTTCTTGTAGTTCGGGGTACCCTGTAATTATCCAGAGGAATAATCGTTCTGATTTCAGGCAGGTACCAACTGATGGTTCCTGTTTTTCCATCTGCCATTGGGAACGCGCCGCTTGCATAAAGCCTAAGCATGTTATCGGGCTGTAAAAAATCCTTCTGATCAAACCGATCTTTACCATTCATTTCTGTTTTTGTATCCTAGTTTTCAGACAAACATAAAAAAAATGAATATCAGTGTAAAGCTAAATATGGCACATTCGGTGAAGTGCGCTGAATAAATTTTATTTGCTCAGCAAAGCTGATTAAGTTTGTAACTCTTATTTCCGGATTTTGAAAAAGTAAAAAATGGATAAAAAAATTTCAGTTGTTGCACTCGGTGGTAATGCCCTGTTAAGAGGCAATGAAATTGGTACAATCCAGCAGCAGGAAAAAAATACATATGATACCTGTATTCATTTATTGAAGCTGCTCAAAAACAATTATGAGATTGTAATTACTCATGGTAACGGCCCGCAGGTGGGCAACATTATGCTAAGGAACGAAGCGGGTTATAAAGAATATAAAATTCCTAAAATGCCCCTGGATATATGTGTTGCCGATTCGCAGGGCGGAATAGGGTATATGATTGAAAGACAATTAAAAAATATTCTCCGCGAGAATAAAATCAGAAAGAATGTAGTAACAATAATCACTCAGGTTGTTGTCGACAGAAATGATCCGGCTTTCTTAGAACCAACAAAACCCGTTGGTGGATTTTATCTTAAGGAAGAAGCTGAACTGCTTGCAAAAGCCGGTGGATTAATTTTCAGAGAAGACCCGAGGAAAAGAGGATGGAGACGTGTAGTCCCTTCTCCCAGACCGATAGATATAATTAATCACAAAGTAATAAGGGAGCTGGTTAAGAAAGGCAATATTGTTATTGCTGCAGGTGGCGGCGGTGTTCCCGTTTACCGCGATGAAGACAAAAACCTGGTTGGCATTGAAGCAGTAATTGATAAAGATCTTGCTTCTTCCCTGTTAGCACAAGAGATTGGCGCCGAAGCATTCTTCATTTTAACCGATGTACCGAATGTTTATTTAAATTTTCATAAACCCGGGCAGGTTAAGCTGGAAAAAATAAGCGCATCAGAAGCCGAGAAATATTTGGAAGCCGGAGAATTTGCAGATGGAAGTATGGGACCGAAAATTTTAGCGGCCATTCAGTTTGTTAAAGCAGGAGGCAAGGAAACCATTATAACCGAATCAACTGAATTATTAATTCCCGGGGCGGGTACCCGGATCGTTGCAGATGAGGAACTGCTTAGTTTATTTTGAGTAAATATAATTGTTCAAAACTTCAACCGTTGTTTTGCATACTGAAAGATCCAGCTCAAGTAAATCCCTCATAGAAAGCACACCAATAAGCTTTTCGTTTTCTATTACAAGAATATGTCTTGTATTTGCTTCCTTCATTTTTGCCAGAACAGATTCATTCGGCTCATCTATTGATGCAATTATCAGGTTGGTGCTCATCACTTCTTCAACTTTGGTTGTTTCTATACTTTTACCTCTGGCAATTACTCTTTTAACCAGGTCTCTTTCAGAAAAAACACCAACAAGCTTTCCATCATCCATTACCGGAACAAGCCCGACTCCTTTTTCAGCCATATAAAAAACAGCATCTTTTACCGTTGTGTGAACAGTTACAGTGCTTAGTTCTCTTTTCTCAAGCAAGCTTTTAATATTTTCCATTATTAGTCCTCTTTATTTCTTTCTAATATAAACTATAATTTCTAAATATAATCTAAAAAATTATTTGACATTTGAAAATGAATGATTATTTTCTAACACTTGTTTTTTTAGTAATATTATATCTTCATAACAAAGACAGGAGGCTGCTCATGTTAAGATTAATATCTTACTTTGTCATAGTTTTTGCTGCCGGGGCGTGTCTTTTTGCACAGCAAAAGCCTGTAACAGGTTATTCCACGACTGATGAAAAATCTGAGATCAATTTTCAGAATCAAATTCCCGCTGGCCAGGCACCTGCCGATCTTTCATCTTTGATTCCCGGTTCTTTAATGCTTGGTGTTCTGGCAGATGTTTCCTTCCCATTCGGTGAGGACTTTAAAAAATACGCCGGAACAGGATTCTCAGGACACTTGTTTGCAGGATATTCAATCCTTAATGCTTTGATGATTACCCTGAAAGCAGGATATATTAAATTCGGAGAAGAGGAAGTTGATTTCGGATTAGAAAAAATTTCTCAGGAGGAATTTTCTGCTACACAAACAAACAGCCAGGTTCCGTTATTACTGGGGCTTTTCTATACGCCAGGGTTAGATCCGACTTGTCTGGGTGCAGCCGGGAGCTGCTTATCCGGTGGTTTGATATCTCCATTCATAGGATTACAGTTTGGACCATTCTTTAAGACTTACACTTACAAGTCAGAATACAATTATCAGTATTTAGGCAAGGTATCAGAAACAGCGGAAGTAATTGAGTCAAGCGAAAGCTCAACAATATTTGGCGTTGTACCAACCATAGGAACATTTTACAGCTTATCTGAAAATATAAGATTGGTTGGTTCGGTTGAGTACAATTATTTGTTTGAAGAAGCAGATGTTGATGCTGCCAACATAAGTTTTCTCTCAATTAACCTCGGAGCTGCTTACAAAATTTTATAGGAAACAAGCTTAAAATATGTAAATTTAAACGGATCACTCTTTAACTCAACATTATCACATTATAGGAGTCCTTTTATGAAGAATCTAATTTACTCACTTTTTGCTGTTTTAATTGTTTCATCTTTAAGTGTTGCTCAGATGAAGCTGCGGTTACCGGCAGAGATAACCGGCGAAACATCTCAATCTTTGCTAAATCAAAATCTTGAATCGAATTTACAGCTACAGGTACCATCTGATGTTTTAGCGCCAACTGGTGATGAATTCCTGAAAATGTGGTTTGTGGGCATTATGGCAGATGCCACCTTTCCGATGGGAGATTTTGGTGATGCATGGAGTACAGGATTCTCTGGACATGCTATGATTGGTTATATGGTTGCAAGAAGCATTCTGCTGAATCTTTCAGCCGGATATATTACATTTAGTGAAAAAGAATCTATTGAAGGCGAAGATGTTAGCTATTCCTGGATCCCATTGTTGTTGGGGTTAAATTATGTTTTTAATCCCGGACAAAAGTTTATGCCGTTTATAGGATTAGCTGTGGCACTATATTTCATCAGCTATTCATATAGTTATGAGTATTTTGGACAGTCAATCAGCGGAGATTCCAACAGCACTGAATTCGGAGTAGTACCACGTATTGGTGCATACTATATGGCTTCAGCTGCACTGCTTATTGCACTAAGTGCGGAATATAATTTAATATTTACTGAAGGATCAACTACAACTGCTTTGGGAGTATTACTCGGTTTTATGTACGCATTGCGGTAATTAGAAATTTTTTCCCTAAAAGAAAAAGGCGAAGATGCTGTCTTCGCCTTTTTAATTTTTACTCAGTTCTTTGGATGAATTCTTTAATAATTTGATCGTTTGAAGAAAGAAGTCCTTTCGGTGTTCCGGTAAAATAAATTTTTCCCTCGTGCATCATTGCTACCTGGTGGGCAACGTTCTTAACGCTGTACATATCGTGCGTAACTACAATTGATGTTGCATTTAACCGTTCTGTAAGTTCTTTTATCAGGTCGTCAATTGAATCCGACATAATAGGATCAAGTCCCGTAGTTGGTTCATCGTAAAAAATATAATCAGGTTCTGAAATCAAAGCGCGGGCAAGCCCCACACGCTTTTTCATTCCGCCGGAAAGTTCTGCAGGTTTGAGCTTTTGTGTGCCGGACATTCCAACCATTTCCAGCTTCTCTTCAATCTTCCTGTTTAATTCTTCTGTAGTGAAACTATTCCCGGATTCCACAAGCGGCAAAGCCACATTCTCTTCAACAGTCATGGAATCAAATAAGGCAGAGCCCTGAAATAAAAAACCAAACCTGGTTCTCAGCTTATAAAGCTCTTTCATATTCAGCTCATCAACTCTTTGTCCTTCAACTTTAACATAACCATCATCCGGGTAGAGTAAACCTACAATATGTTTTATCAAAACACTTTTTCCGCATCCGCTCCGGCCGATAATAACTAAGGTTTCTCCCGTATCAATATCAAGTTCAACACCCTGAAGAACTTTATTAGAACCGAAAGATTTATGCAGGTTTCTTATTTCAATCATTTGTTATTTCCGTACACAAAAATACGATATCTTTTTTAATAACAACTTTTTCCTGTAAATGACCGGCACTTCATTCCGAAATAAATTTAAATGCATCGATGGCTTTTGCCAGGTTTTCTTTGTTGCTGCCGCTTAGCAGAAAAATCCACCTGTTATTTACCCAGCCGAACCATTTCTTTCCCTCTTTATCAGTTCCGCTTGCTCTCCACTTTCCGTTGATGTTTCCTCTGAAGTGGTTTTTCATTTTATCAAAGCGGGGAACGATGGTTTCTTTAAAGAAATCATCTGCAGTTTGTTTATCAGGAGCCAGAATTGCATCAATTGTTATTTTATCATTTCCATAAGACGCACTAAATCCTTCCAGCGGATGAGCCAGGTTAATTCGTTCAATGTTGCTTTTCATTCCCTCAATATCTGCAGGAAATACTTCCTCCAGTTTTGCATTCGGGGGCGGCGGTTCAAAATCCGTGTTGTAATCCGGTCCGCAGGCTGCAATGAAAACAAACAAAGAAAGCGTGAATGCAATGAAAATTTTGTTCATTATTCCTCTTCAAATTAATTGTTAAAGATCTGATTGAGATGATGATCCATATGATCAACATAATCTTTTATGAGCAGGAAAATGTTTTCGGCAATTTCTCTTTCGTCTATTGATTTACATTTCACAGAAAGCTTTTCTTCGGAGAAGTTTGAGATTATCCACAGGATGTGCTTATTATACATTTTCCAGAATTCAACAAGATATTTTGTATCAACTTCGTTGTATTTCTGAATTCTGTTCCATTCTTCCTGCTCGTAAGGAATTACCACAAAGGGTTCCTTCTCAAACTGCGCTCGTATAAACCGGTGGTGGTTGTTAGCGGCAGAGTCGATTAGATGCCCGAGTATTTCTTTTTTTGACCACTTGCCCGGTGCGGGCTTTCTAGTAAGTTCACCTTCGGGAAATCTTAGAAACTCCGGGGGAACAAACTTTATATTTTGTTCCAGCCGGTTAATAACTTTTTGAAGTTCTTCTTTCACAAATTTTCCTTTTTAAATATTACAACTTCCTCGCAACAACAACCACGGTTTTCATTGTTTCAACGACTCCGGTGCCTTCGTTTATTGCTTCAAGGAAGATGATGTAAATTCCAATTCGCAGAGCTTCACCATCATCACCGAGCCCGTCAAAAATAACAGAACCGCTGGAACCACTTGCCTGGTTGCTTGCAAGTGTTCTTACAAGTCTTCCTTTGCTGTCGAATATTTTTATGCGAACCTGCGAAGTTGCCTGGGTTAATTTATAATTAATAATTGTAAAATCCTCAAAGCCATCATTGTCCGGTGAGAAAGGATTTGGTAAAACTGAAATACTGGACGCTGTGTTGGGATTAACCGTATAAATGCTGTTTTGTTTCCCGGGTGTTGCACCGATTTCTTCAACGCTGCTGCTCCAGTTGTTCGGGTCGTTTGAACTAAGATTAGGATTTATTTTTTCAAGTGAAATATTTTTTACCGAGAGAAAATTATCATTGTGCCATTTATCGGAATACCAAACAGAATCAATCACGTTTCCTTTTACATCTTTCAGAAGGATTTGTTCTCCGGTATTCACCAGTCCCAGACTTGAAACACCGATGACTGTTCGCAGCACGGTTTCATCGAAATTGTATTTTAGTTCAGCGAGAGAATCTGCTGCCAGAATAAAATAAGATTTATCAGGCAGCATCAGCGGAATTTGGGATAATCTGAATTCATTTCCGTATTCATCCTCAATTTTCCATCCGCCGATATTCACCGAATCTCCGCTCAGATTAAGAAACTCCAAGAACTCAGAATTATCTTCCCCGGGGTCGAACATTATTTCGTTTATTACGAGATCGTTTCTACTGTAGTCAGGAACGTTACCAATTGAGTTTGGACTGCCGGGAGTGCTTCCCTCCGCAGAAAGTGAAGTAGTCCAGTTTGTGCTGTCGTTTGTCTCTTCATCCAGTGAAATTCTCTCAAGCGAAAGACCTTTGCCGCCTCCCCAGGAAGAGCGGTAAAACAAGCTGTCGATTATGCCATCTCTGAAATCATAAATTACAACTCCGTCGGCTGGGTTACCGAGAGTCCCGAAATTGGCGATAAAAACTTTAGCAGTAACTTCGGGATGAAATGTGTTGAATGAAGTATCTTTTGCAATCACAAAATATTCATCCGGCTGAATCAATTCGTTAGTATTTGTTATAAAATTTTTTGTTGGTGTTGATAGTACATCGCTGACCAGCCAATCTTTTATGTTAATTTCTTCTCCGGAAACATTTACTGCTTCAATCCACTCCGGTTCACTATCGGCAGGATTGTACATCACCTCATTAACCAGTATGATTTTACCTGGAAAGCCGGGTTCAATAGCTCTTTCAAAATAGTTATTCAATGTATCTTCATCTTGTGAATAAACAACTCTAACAGCAGTCAAAATTCTGCCGGTGAGATTTTGAATCGGGAAAGTTGATACAAAAGCAGAGGAGTCACCAGCTAAAAGAATTAAACCGGTTTCCCTGCTTAGCAAGTAGTCGATTACGTTATTAGAATCGGTATCGATATAAAACTCTATGCTGAAGTTTAAAGCATCGTTGCTTCCGTTATTCCTGGTTATTGCCGATACAAAAACATCATCCCCCTCAACAGGAAAGCGCGGACTGAAATTTAATCCGGCTACAGAAAGATCGAATTGCTTCGGCGTTAAGCTGTTGATTCTACCCGGAGTGCTTTGTTCAATATCAAACGAGCTTCCCCAGTTCGATGCAAGGTTGGATCCGGCATTTACGGAAACTCTTTCCAGTGAACTGCCGTTTGTGCCGCCCCATTCATTAAGATAAAGAACAGAATCGATAGTTAATCCACGATCGTCTGTAAGTATAACACCATCAACGTCGTTATTCAGTGAAGGAATGGAAATAACAAGCACCTCTGCGGGTATGTAGCGATGATAGTTGTAAATTGTGCTGCTTCTGCTTAGAACCAGATATGAATTTGGTTCAATGAATAAATTCTCCTCAATTATTACCTCAGAAGGAGTGGTGATAATATCGCTTACACCCCAGCCAATAAGATTAATTAATTCATCAGTTCTGTTATATAATTCAATCCATTCCGGTTCTCCGCCAAGCGGTGAGTACATTATTTCATTTATGACGATCGACTGAGAGGGCAGCCCCGGCTCAATTGTTTTATAGAGCTTATTGTTTGTTGTGTCTTCATCAGGGTTGAATATTGCAATTGCAAAAAATCCTCTGCGTGATTGAATATTTTCAATAAAGTAATTGAAGTTGTAAGTTGAAGAATCACCGGCTGGCAGGAAAAGATTCAGCAAACTTGCAGCGAGCACGTCCGGAATAGAATCGAGGTTTGTATCTTCAAATAATTGCAGGAAAAAGTTTGCATCGTTAGTACCGATGTTCCTCACTTTGGCTGAAACAATTATCGTGTCACCTTCCAGGGGAAACTGCGGATCAAAAAGAATATCAGATAAAACAACATCAAAATTTTTCCGGGTGAGTGAGTTAATAATACCAGGAGTTGCTTTGAAAACATTTATAGAAGTTCCCCAGTTAGCCGGGTCGGTTGAAAGGCCATCTGCAGAAATTCTTTCAAGTGAACGTCCGCCCTCACTTCCTCCCCAATTCGGGTAGTAAAAAAGAGAGTCGATTATATTCCCAAGTGAATCAGCAATCACAACTGCGTCACCGCTGTTGTTCAAAGCCGGCAGGTTGAGTTCAATTATTTCCGAAGAAATATTATAGAAATTTAAAATTGATGAGTCAGCAGTTAACACAATGTAAGATTCTGCTGGAATAAGTTTATCAAGATTGGTAATTGTAACAGATGAAGAAGCATCGGAAAATTTCCAGTTCCTGAGGTTTTTGGGCGAACCGGTCCTGTTGTAAAGCTCAACCCACTCCGGCTGGCCTGTAGACGGTGAATACATTATTTCATTAATGACAACATCGTTGTAGTTCGTTCCGGGGGGAACGACTATAAACGATTTTATAAGTTCGTTGTTGGAGAGGTTTTCATCCGGTGAAAATATTACCTGCGCAATTACCTGGTAATTACCGGCAGGCAGAGAACTCATAATGGTATTCGCTGTGGTTGAATCTCCCGGAAACAGGTTAGTGTATTGCTGAGAAAAAATTATTTCACCCGGATCAGCAGTAGAATCAAAATCAGCATCATTATAAATCTCAATTGAATAATTGTTTGCAGCGTTTATTCCTATATTTTTTACTTTGGCAAAAATTGTAACATCATCTCCCTGAACCGGAACAACCGGCTGAAAAGTAACAGAAGCCATCTGCAGGTCAAACTGAAACGGAGTAACTGAATTCTGAAATCCCGGGGTTCCATTTGTAACCAGTGAGTTTGCCCAATTGCTCTGGGAGCTGTCGTTTATTAAATTAATTTTTTCATCGGAGCGCGCCTGAGAATTATTTGCCGAATAAAAGTACGCTTCGAGAGTATCGTTGGCAGAGTTAATTAACCAAAGCGGTCTGTTTTCAGTGTTGGACATTCCCGATGAGCCAAAAGAATTATCAGTTATTTTAAGTAATAATGCTTCCGGAGGAATTAATCCATCGTAAATTCCTGCACCAAAGGGGTAATCAGCTTCAAGTACAATTGCAAAAGACTTTGGCAGAAGAATTGTTCCCTCGCCGGTATCGGTAATTATATCTGCCGAAGATGTGTAGTACTTTATTTTATAGGAATTAAGGTCAATGCTCTCGGTTTCACTATAATTATACAACTCAATAAATTCGTTCGGGCCGGTCTGCGGATAAAACATAACTTCACTGAAGATAAGAGTAGAATCTGATTGCGAAAAAATCTGCGCACAGGAAGCAATGATTATTAAAGTGAATTTTTTAGTCATCTTGATTTATAAATTATTTTTTCCTTGGCGGTAATTTCTTGCTCATCAGATAATCGAATAAAAAATCAGGCATAATCTTAAGCAGCTTTGATCCCAATACTATCGGAAGCGGGAACTGAATAATTTTCTTTTCCTTCTTTATCCCATCTATTATAATTCTTGATGCTTTATCAACCTCCATCAGGAACGGCATATGGAATTCATTTTTATCCGTCATAGGCGTTTTAATAAAACCCGGCTTAACGGTTAGTACTTTTATACCAAAAGGTTTAACTTCAACTCTTAAGCTTTCCAGCAGAAAACTTACAGCAGATTTACTTGCACTGTAAAATCCGCTGCGCGGAAAACCCCTGGCATCCGACAAGCTCGATACACCGACTATCATTCCTTTCTTATCGGCTATAAAATCCGGAAGCAATTGCTCGATACAATTTGCCACTCCAAGTACATTGGTATCAAAAATTTCTTTTGCTGAAGCCGATGAAAAGCTATTAACATCAGCCCTCTGGGAAACACCGGCATTCAGTATTGCAATATCAATTTTATTGAAATCTTTTTTAATCTTTCCGAATGTATTCTTAACTTCATCCGGTTTACGAACGTCGCATTTATAAGCTTTTGCTTTGTTGAATTGCAGCCAGGTTATTAAATCATCAAGTTTATTTTCGCTTCTGGCGATAAGAGCAAGCGAACAATTTTCTTTTGGCAGTAATTTTGCAAGGGAATAGCCAATTCCAGAGGTGGCTCCGGTTATAACTACTACTTTTTCTCTTAGGTTCATTTTGATGGGGCATTTTTATGATAATTCAGGCTTGAATTTAAAGAATTGGGAAGAGTATTTAAACTTTGTAAAAAAGAATCTATTGTTTATTTTTTCTCAAAAATTATTCCACACTTATGGATGAGAAATTTTTACCGGTTTCAGGGATCTTAGTTGGACAGGAAATTGCTGAAATACACTTCAAGTGTGATTTACTAAAATGCAAGGGAGCTTGTTGTACTTTCGAAAGCCATTATGGTGCCCCGCTTACACATGAAGAGGTAATATCTATAGAGCATATCCTTCACAAGGTAAAACGATATTTGCCGGCTAACCACCGGAAGGAAATTGAGGAAAATGGATTTTTCGAAGTAAAGAGAAATGAAGTAATGACAAGAAGCTTTAGCAACCGCGCCTGTGTTTTTGTTTTTTATGATAATGGAATAGCTAAATGCGCAATTGAAAAGGCATTCATTGCCGGAGAGACTGATTTCAGAAAACCGTTATCCTGTCATTTGTTTCCTATTCGTCGTTCAGATTTCGGCGGAGATATTTTGAAATATGAAAAGCTTGATGAATGCTCACCGGCTTTAGAAAACGGTATACTGAACAATACAACAATAGCAGAATTTTGCAAAGAACCGCTCAGCCGTCTTTATGGCGATGAGTGGTATTTACATTTAATGGAAACCATCGGAAGGTAAAATGCTTACTTTAAACCAGCGGCTTACTCAGCAGCAAAAATTATCGCCGCAGCAGATTCAATATCAAAAATTACTGCAGCTGAACACCCTTGCCCTTGAACAAAGAATAAAAACAGAACTTGAATTGAACCCGATCCTGGAAGAGGAAATTGAGCTTACTCAGGAACAGGATGATAAAGAACGCGATGAAGAAATTGAAGCGGAAGAAATAAAAGATCCTGATAAGGAAGAGTTCGAGCTGGAAGATTTTATGAATGATGCAGATTATGACCATGAGCGTGTTTACCGCAGCAGCGATGAAGAACAATATCATCCCCTGGCGCCGGTAAGGGAAACTCTTTCAGAACATTTACTCGATCAGCTGCATATGCTAAACCTGAGTGAAGAAGAAACCCGCCTTGGTGAAGAAATAATAGGCAACCTTGATGAAAGCGGTTATTTGAAGAGATCGCTTGAGGATTTAATAAATGAACTGGAGCTGTTTGAGCATCTCAAGATTAATCCCGAAGCTGCTGAAGCAGTGCTTAAAAAAATTCAAAACTTCGATCCAATAGGAATAGCAAGCCGCGATCTCCGGGAATGCCTGCTTGTACAACTGCGAAAAAGTAAAGATGCTGACCCCTATTACAAATATATTGCAGAAAAGATGATTGAAGATTATTACGACGATTTTACCAAAAGAAGATTTGATACTCTGAAGCAAAAAATGAATCTTACCGAGGAAACGCTTAAGGAAACAGTTTATCTCATTCAAAGTTTAAACCCAAAACCCGGCGAAGGCAATATTGAATCTGCCGAGATGAACCAGATTTCGCCCGATTTCATTATAGACAAAGTAGAGAACGATTACGTCATTACACTTAATGACAGGAGCATGCCTTCGGTAACGATCAACAGGCAGTATCTGGAAATGTTTGAAAACAACAAACGCGGAAAAAAAAGCACAAGGGAGAAGGAAACTTATAAATTCCTTCGCGAAAAATTTGAATCTGCAAAATGGTTTATCGCCTGCATTCAACAGAGAAGGGAAACGCTTATGAAAATTATGCAGGCTATCTTCCACAGGCAATATGAATTTTTTGAGAGAGGAGCCAAGGCTTTGAAGCCGATGATATACAAAGACATTGCCGAGGAAATTAATATGGATATTTCTACTATAAGCCGGGTGGTTAACGGGAAGTATGTTCAGAGTCTGCAGGGAATTCATGAGCTTAAATATTTCTTTAGCGAAGGGCTCTCCACAGACACTGGCGAGGAAGTTTCAAATAAGCATATCAAAGAGAGATTGAAAGAAATAATGGATACAGAAGATAAAAGAAAACCTTACAGCGATGATAAGCTGGCGGAATTGCTAAATGCCGAAGGCATACACATCGCAAGAAGAACCGTTGCCAAATACCGTGAGCAGCTCCGGCTGCCGGTTGCGCGCCTGCGTAAAGAATTGTAATGGAATACATATCTGATGTTCTGTTAATTGTAATATTGTTTACTCTCTATGGTTTTATCCATTCTCTGCTTGCCTCCCAAGAAGTAAAACTACTATTTAAAAAAACATTTGGCGGGTTGATTGCTTTTTACAGGCTCTTCTATAATCTGTTTTCATTAATTTTGCTTTATCTGGTTTATGAAATGGCGCCCAAACCTTATGTTATTATTTATGATCTGCCTGAGCCTTTCGATTTAATCGTTTTAATTCCGCAGTTCGCTGCTTTGGCAGGGTTATTCTGGGTGTTTAGGTATATTTGTTTAACAGAATTTTTAGGTCTGAGCCAGGTAAAACGATTTTTAGAAAATAATTACACAACCTTGCTTGATGAAGAACTTACTTTGAAAATTAAAGGACCATACAAATACTCAAGGCATCCGGTATATTTCTTTTCAATAGTATTTCTTCTATTCAGACCGGTAATGGATTTGTTTTATCTCACATTCTTCATCTGCATAGTGGCTTATTTTTACATTGGCTCTTACTTTGAAGAGAAGAAATTAGTGAGGCAGTTTGGCGAGGTTTATGAAAATTACAAAAAGGTAGTGCCGGGAATCGTTCCTTTTAAACTTTTTAAACCTTACAATCGAAATTTTATAACTGAAAATTGAACGGAAAAAATTTATGAATAATAAAATAAGATCAACAACAATACTTGGAATTGTTCACAATGGAACTGCTGCTCTCGGCGGAGACGGGCAGGTTTCAATTGGCAATACAATAATGAAACACAATGCACTGAAAATCCGTAAGCTTTCTGAAGGAAAAGTTATTTGCGGATTTGCCGGCGGGGCCGCAGATGCTTTTTCTTTGATGGAAAGGTTTGAAGATAAACTTCAGCAGTACCGTGGAAATGTTTACCGCGCCGCAGTTGAACTAGCAAAAGATTGGCGTACAGATAAAATCTTACGGCGGCTTGAAGCAATGCTGGCAGTTGTATCAAAAGATACAGCCCTCATTATCTCGGGCAATGGTGATGTAATCGAGCCGGATGATAAAATTGTTGCAATTGGTTCCGGCGGTATGTATGCTTTATCAGCAGCAAGAATGCTGAAAAAATACAGCAGGCTTTCTGCTAAAGAAATTGCCGAAGAATCACTTAAGTCTGCCGCTGAGATTTGTATCTACACGAACGATAAAATAAATGTTGAAGTAATCGACTAAGGAGTATATTTGAAATGAATGAAAGATCAATGCAGGAATTAACACCGGGTAAAATAGTAGAAGAGCTCGATAAATATATTATTGGTCAGACCGAAGCGAAACGGGCAGTTGCAATAGCACTCCGTAATAGATGGAGAAGGCAGCAGATTGAAGATGTCCTGCGGGAAGAAATTCTGCCTAACAATATAATTTTGATTGGACCAACCGGTGTTGGTAAAACAGAAATTTCCCGCCGGCTGGCAAAGCTTGCTGCTGCACCATTTGTAAAAGTTGAAGCATCAAAATTCACCGAGGTAGGATACGTTGGAAGAGACGTTGAATCAATGGTTCGCGATCTTACCGACTTTGCCGTCAATATGGTAAAAGCAGAAAAGACAAAAGAAGTGCAGTCTAAAGCAGAAAACCTGGCTGACGAAAGAATACTTGATATTCTTATTCCTCCCGTTCGTAAACCCCATCAACCGGTACAGCCGGTTCAGGTTCAGGCTCAGACAGATATTGAACAACACACAAATGAAATAAACTCAGAAGAATATCAGAATAAAAAAACGCGCGAGTGGATGAAAGAAAAAATGAAAAACGGTGAAATGGATGACAAAATGGTTGAGTTCGATTCGCAGGCACCGCCGGCAATCGGTATGCAGATTATGGGGCCTTTCGGTATGGATGATATGGGAATAAACATCCAGGAAATAATGGGCAACCTTATGCCAAAAAAACGGAAGAAAAGAAAAACCACAATTGCCGAAGCGAGGCAAATACTTGCTCAGGAAGAAGCACAAAAATTAATTGATATGGAAGCAGTTCAGCGTGAAGCAATCAAACGAGTGGAAGAATCAGGAATAATTTTCATTGATGAAATTGATAAAGTAGCCAGCAGCGGCGGCAAGGGGCATGGTCCAGATGTTTCCCGCGAAGGTGTGCAAAGAGATCTTCTCCCGATTGTTGAAGGGACAAATGTAAATACAAAGTACGGAGTAGTTAGAACGGATCACGTTTTGTTCATTGCTTCAGGAGCTTTCCATGTTTCAAAACCATCCGATCTTATTCCGGAATTGCAGGGAAGATTTCCAATTCGGGTTGAACTCAGGAGTTTAACCGAAGAAGACTTCGTACAGATTTTAACAACTCCTCAGAATGCTTTATTAAAACAATACTCTGCTTTGCTGGAAACTGAAGGAGTTAAGTTACACTTCACTGATGATGGAATAAGAGAAATAGCACGTATCGCTACTGAAGTCAACGAAGCCGTGGAGAATATCGGTGCAAGAAGACTTCACACGATACTAACAACTTTACTCGATGAAATTTTATTCGATGTGCCGGATAAAATTCCGGCTGAAACAATTAATATCACTGCAAAGTTTGTACAGGAAAAGCTTGATAAGATTGTAAAAGACAGAGACCTGAGTAAGTTTATTTTGTAGAAGAAAATATAATCGAGTATGCAGGGGTTCAAAATTTTGAACCCCTTCAAGATTTAAAGAAGATTACTCGCCAGCTCTGCCAGCTCGCTGCGTTCACCTTTTTCAAGATTCACGTGAGCATATAATCTCTGACCTTTAAAGCGATCAATAAGATACGATAAGCCGTTCGATTGTCCATCAAGATAAGGATGATCTATCTGGTAAATGTCTCCTGTAAACACGAGCTTTGATCCTTCGCCTGCACGTGTGATAATTGTTTTTATTTCGTGAGGAGTTAAGTTCTGTGCTTCATCAACTATAAAGAAAATTCTCTGCAGACTTCTTCCGCGAATGTATGATAGCGGCTCGATTACAAGTTTTTCTTCTTTTATTAATGAATCAATCAATTGATGATTTTTATCTGTCTCAGGAAACTGATCCTGGATTACTTTAAGATTGTCCCACAGTGGAGTCATATAAGGTGCAAGTTTACTTTCAACATCTCCCGGGAGAAAACCGATATCTTTATTACTCAGAGGAACAATCGGACGGGCAATAAAAATTTGTCTATAATATTTTCTTACTTGGAGTGCACTCGCAAGAGCAAGAAGTGTTTTTCCTGTTCCTGCTTTGCCTGTTAATGATACTAATTGAATGTCGTGATTAGTAAGCGCATCCACTGCAAAAGTTTGCTCAGCATTTCTTGGAGTGATTCCGTAAATAACGTTCTTATCAACTTTTCGAAGATGTTCTCTGTTCTGATCCAGATTAGCTAGCACAGAACGATTTCCATTTCGAAGAATGAAATATTTATTCGGAAGAGCTTCTCCGTTTAATCTTTCAAGTAAAGGTTCTGCAGGAACTTCATAAGGAGGTTGGAACAGCTCAATTATTTTATCATCGTCAAAATCTTCAATTACTTGTTTGCCGCTGTAAAGTTCTTCGATGCTTCCAATTCTATCTGTTGTATAATCTTCAGCAGGAATTCCAAGTGCTTTGGCCTTCATCCGGAGGTTTACATCCTTGGTTACAAGAATGACGGTATTTGTTTCTTTGTATTTTTTCTGCCATTCGAGTGCGGTTCCCAGAATGCGATGATCGGGAGTATCTTCTTTGAATACTTCACGAATCTCTTGTGAAAGTCCGCGTGAAATAGCAATACGTAGTTGCCCGCGGCCTTCACCCATCGAAACACCGCCGTTAAATATATCCTGACCTGTAAGTGAATCGAGTGTGCGTGAAAATTCTCTTGCATTAAGATTTATAACCTGGCTGCCTCTTTTAAACTGATCAAGCTCTTCTAAGACAGTCAGAGGAATTACAACATCATTCTCCTGAAACTGAAGAATACAGGTTGAGTCGTGAAGAATAACGTTTGTATCAAGAATAAAAATTTTAGGTTTTTTGCTCATGTAAAAGGTGATAAAAAGTTAAGATAATATGGATTGAGTTTAGTTCTCGTAAGAAAAGATTCAATGAATGAAGTAAGCAAGTAATTCTTCAAACCATCCTTTGAATATGAACGTTGAAATTTCAAGTGCAATTATACCAAATCTTAATGAAAATTCAAGTTTTGTGGTATTAAGCTTTGGTAAATTCTGTGTTGGTTAAAAACTAATTGGATTAAATTTTAAGGCAACTTATATTTGCCGGGGAATAAAATCAATATGGTGAAAGTTAAAATCAAAGAAATAGTCAAAAGTGTTTTTTATATTCCTAATTCTTTTAGCCACTAATCAGGTGGCTATTTTTTTGCCTAATGTATTATGTTGAATAAAAATGAAATTCGAGAAATAACATCTTTTCAAAAGATGTCATCAAGAAGTAAAACAGCAAAACTGATTTTAGAAGACGGTTCCGAATTTGAAGGAACCAGTTTTGGGTATGAAGGTAATACGAATGGAGAAGTAGTTTTCAATACAGGAATGGTTGGCTATCCTGAAACATTAACTGACCCTTCCTATAGGGGTCAAATTCTTGTAAGCACTTATCCCCTCATCGGAAATTACGGAGTGCCTGCCGTAGAAATCTCAAATGGCATTTCAAAAAATTTTGAATCTGATTCCATACATGTTCGTGGTCTGATAGTATCAAATTATTCAAATGAATATTCTCACTGGAGTGCGAAGAAATCTCTTGGAGATTGCCTGAAAGAAGAAAAGATTCCTGCCATTACGGGTATTGATACACGAATGCTCACCAGAAAACTTCGTGAAAAAGGAACAATGTTGGGTAAGATAATAATTACTGATGAGGATAAAGTTGATTTTTCAGATCCGAATACAACTGACCTGGTTAAAGAAGTATCCGTAAGAGAACCTGTTGAGTATTCTGCAGGAAGTATAAAAATTATTCTGGTTGACTGCGGAACGAAGAACAATATCATCCGTGCTTTTCTCGGAAGAAATATTTCAGTTATCAGAGTTCCTTATGATTATGATTTTACATCAATCAAAGCAAATGGCATAATGCTATCAAATGGTCCCGGCGATCCGAAGATGAATAAGTTGACTATTGAGAATGTAAAAAAAGCAATGGAGTCGAATCTTCCTATTCTGGGAATTTGTCTTGGCTCGCAGATACTTGCACTCGCTGCAGGTGCTGACACTTACAAATTAAAATATGGTCATCGAGGGCACAACCAGCCTTGCAACGAAATGGGAACAAAAAGATGTTACATAACTTCGCAGAACCATGGTTATGCAGTAAAATCTGATACTCTGCCACAAGATTGGCGCGAGTGGTTTGTCAATGATAACGACGGAACGAATGAAGGAATTATTCATATATCAAAACCATTTTTTGCAGCACAGTTTCATCCTGAAGCTTCTCCCGGTCCGGATGACTGCGAGTTCATATTTGATATGTTTGTGCGGGCACTCAAATAAACATCTTTGTGTCTCTGCGACTTTGCGGTGAAGATTTTAACCGCGAAGACGCTAAGTCGCAAGGAAATTAAAATTATGATCAAAAAAGGAAAACCAGAGTGAAATCCCGAACCTGCCTGACAGCGGGCAGGCTTGTTTCGGAATCTTAAAGTGGAACTAAAGATGCTGAAATAAATTCAGCATAAATAATGATGATCAAAAAACGAAAACCAAAAAAAGTTTTAATTCTCGGTTCCGGTGCTTTGCAGATCGGGCAGGCAGGAGAGTTTGATTACTCCGGCTCGCAGGCAATTAAAGCTTTGAAGGAAGATGGAATAACTTCTATCCTGGTCAATCCTAATATCGCAACGATACAAACTTCAGAAAACTTTGCAGATAAAGTTTACTTCATACCAATTACCGCTGAGTTTGTTGAGCGGGTAATTGAAAAAGAAGAACCTGATAGTATACTTTTACAATTTGGCGGACAAACTGCACTGAACGTTGGAGTTCAGTTATACGATAAAGGAATTCTTGAAAAGCACAACGTTCAAGTTCTTGGAACATCCGTAGAAGCAATTAAAGATACCGAAGACAGATTATTGTTTTCAAACAAGTGTACTGAAATCGGGTTGAAAGTTGCCAGAAGTAAAACTGCAAACAATATTGATGAAGCGATTAATGCAGCTACTGAAATCGGATTCCCGGTTATGGTTAGAATTGCTTACGCACTTGGTGGTCTCGGTTCCGGGATTGTTAATAATGAAAACGAACTTATAGAAAAAGCTGATAAGGCATTCAGATACACAAATCAGATTTTAATTGAAGAATCTCTTTACGGCTGGAAAGAAGTTGAGTACGAAATCGTTCGTGATAAATATGATAACTGCATTACCACCTGCTCAATGGAAAATATTGATCCGATGGGAATTCACACCGGCGACAGCGTTGTAATTGCACCTGTTCAAACACTTTCTGCACAGGAAAATTTTAAGCTTCGTTCAATCGGAATAAAATTAATTAGGCACATTGGAGTAATCGGTGAATGCAACATTCAATATGCACTTGATCCAAACTCTGATGATTACAGAATTATTGAAGTTAATGCACGACTGAGCCGAAGCTCAGCACTTGCATCTAAAGCAACAGGTTATCCACTTGCTTTCATTGCAACAAAGCTGGCGCTTGGTTACGCACTAAACGAAGTTGAAAACAGCATCACTCAGGAAACATCTGCCTGCTTTGAACCGGCACTCGATTATGTGGCTCTAAAATTTCCAAGATGGGACCTGCAGAAATTCCAGCAAGTTAGTACTCAGCTTGGTTCAGAGATGAAATCTGTTGGTGAAGTAATGTCTTTGGGAAGAAGCTTCGAGGAAGTCCTTCAAAAAGCAATCCGAATGCTGGATGTTGGTTTAAAGGGATTTGTCTGCAATGAGCTGAAGTTTACTGATCTTGATAAGGAATTATCCCAGCCAACTGACAAAAGAATTTTTGCAATTGCAGTTGCCCTTCAAAATGGTTATTCAGTTGAAAAGATTCATCAGCTGACAAAAATCACTCCCTGGTTTCTTTACAAGATGAAGAACATAGTTGTAACTGAAAAGAAATTGAAACAAAAACATCTTACTGAAGTAGATTTCTCTTTAATGAAAGATGCAAAGCAAAACGGATTTTCAGATTTGCAGATTGCGGACATAGTTCACTCAACAGAGAATGAAGTTCGTTTCAAGCGGAAATCGCTTGGAGTTCTTCCGGTTGTAAAACAAATTGATACAATGGCAGCAGAGTATCCTGCACAAACAAATTATCTCTACTTGACATATCACGGGAATGAGCACGATATATCGGTTAGCGAACGAGGTCAAATCGCAGTAATAGGAAGCGGTGCATATCGGATTGGCTCATCAGTTGAGTTTGACTGGTGCTGCGTAACTGCAGTGAATGCAATTAACAACAGCGGTTATAAATCAATTATGATTAATTGTAATCCGGAAACAGTAAGTACTGATTATGATATTTGCGATAAACTTTATTTTGAACAGTTAACGTTGGAAAGAGTTCTTGATATCTGTGATTTAGAAAATCCGGAAGGCGTTATTGTTTCGATGGGTGGGCAAGTGCCGAATAATCTTGCAATGAAACTCCACGATGCTGGAGTAAAAATAATAGGAACTTCTCCAATTCAGATTGATAATGCGGAAAGCAGACACAAGTTTTCACAAATACTCGATAAGCTTGAAATTGATCAGCCGGAATGGAATGAGGTTACAACTCTTGATGAAGCAAAAAAGTTTTCAGCAAAAGTTGGTTATCCTGTTTTAATTCGGCCCAGCTATGTTTTAAGTGGTGCAGCGATGAGTATTGTTTTAAGTGAAGACGAACTTGATGTATATTTAAAGAAAGCTACTGATCTTAATCACGAACATCCGGTTGTTATCAGCAAGTTTATTACTGACGCTCGTGAAATAGAAATTGATGCAGTTGCAGATCACGGAGAACTTTTCTGTTATGCAATTGCCGAGCACGTTGAAAATGCCGGAGTCCATTCCGGCGATGCAACAATAGTGCTTCCTCCTCAGAGAACTTATCTTGAAACAATGCGGAGAGTAAAAAACATCACAAGAAAAATTGCAAACGAGTTTGAAATAACCGGACCGTTCAACATTCAGTTTATAGCAAAGGATAATGATGTAAAAGTGATTGAATGCAACCTCCGTGCATCCCGTAGTTTCCCTTTCGTTTCTAAAACTTTAAAGATTAACTTCATTGACATTGCAACTAAGTTAATGCTTGGAGAAAAAGTAGCAAAGATTGATAAATCTTCTTTTGATCTGGATTATGTTGGAGTGAAAGCATCGCAATTTTCCTTCACAAGATTAAAAGGATCAGATCCTGTTACCGGAGTTGAGATGTCGTCAACAGGAGAAGTTGCTTGTCTTGGTGATGATTTCAATGAAGCATTTCTGAAAAGTGTTTTATCTACGGGACAGAAAATCCCGCAGAAAGCAGTTCTTCTTTCAACTGGAACACCCAAAAACAAAGCTGAACTTCTTGAGGATATTTTAACGCTCAAAGAAATGGGGCTGAAATTTTACGGAACGAAAGGCACTTCAGATTACTACAAGCTGAGTGGAATTGATGTTGATATTCTCTACCGACCTTTTGATGAGAAAGAACCATCGATCCTTACTTATCTTGGCAACGGTGAAATTGATATGGTAATAAACATTCCTAAATCAGCAGAAAAAGTTGAATTGGACAGTGATTATATAATCAGAAGGAAAGCAGTTGATTTGAATATACCGCTATTTACAAATGTGCAGGCAACAAAGAGATTTATCAAGGCACTTCAGCAATTCACCTCGGAGAGTTTGCCGGTAAAAAGCTGGGATGAGTATAGTTAGTCCAGAATCTTTCATTTCATACACCGGCTGCCAGTCCCGATTGCTTTAATTTCCTTAACACAAATGAAAAATAGATTTCCGAAATACCAATCAGTAGTAATCCAAAGCTGGTAAAGAACATATGTGTCAATTGGGGAAATGTTCGATTCCATATAAGTAAAAATGAAAGTATAACACTCACAATGCTGCCAAATATTACCCATCCAAAGCTTATGGCTACATAATTTTTCAATTCTGTTGACCAGGCAATTAGCTTAACCGAACGATATAAAAAGACAAATGCCATAATAAAAATCAAAGCCTCAATTGGAATATGAGGCTTCGAAAAAACTATGATACTTACAAGAAGATCGAGAACACCGATGACTATTGACAATCTCCATTCCTTAAGCAGATCTTTATATTGAATGGAAGAAATAATTTCAAGCACTCCGGTAAACAATAAAGTTATACTTAAAGCTGTTGCCAGCGAATTGTAAGTTATCTCGGGATTAGAAAAAACCCAAAGAGCGACCAGAATTAAAGTAATTCCTATTATCAGACTAAGGTACCAATGCTTAATAATTTTATTTTCTTCGCTGATATTTTCGTTGTTCATTTTTACATCCAATAATTTAGAATTCAAATTGAATCTGTTGTCGTTCCCTGGGCTTTTTATGTTGTTATTCATGCTAATACTTTCTGGTTCTCTAGTTCATGTGCAGGTCTAAGTCCTGTTACTAAAAGAATCTCCTTCTCATCAAGAGTTTCCCTGTCCATCAGAGCTGCTGTGAGTGAATTCAACTCCATTCGATATTCGTTTAATAATCTTTTGGCTTCTTCATGACATTCATTAATAATTTTATGTATTTCATGATCAATTAATCTGGCGGTCTCTTCACTGAACTCTCTTCTGCCGCCCATACCATTTAAATAAGGATTATTAGACTCTACAAGTTGAACCATACCAAGCGCATCGCTCATTCCCCATCGTGTTACCATCATCCGGGCATGATTGGTGGCTTGTTCAATATCGTTCTCCGCACCAGTTGTTTTATTTCCGTAAATCATTTCTTCCGCAGTACGGCCGCCAAGCATTCCGATTATTCTACCACGCAAATAAGATTCCGTGTAATTATATCTGTCAGTAACAGGACGCTGGTAAGTTACACCTAATGCCTGTCCGCGAGGTACAATAGTAACTCTGTTTACAGGGTCAGCACCTGGAACAACCAATCCGAGAATTGCATGACCGCTTTCGTGATATGCAATTCGTTCACGGTCTTCTTTGGTCATTATTAATGAACGTTCCGGACCGAGAATAATTTTTTCCAGTGAATCCATAAAATCTTTTTGAGATATATTATCCTTTCCTTTTTTTGCAGCTAACAGAGCAGCTTCATTAACAAGATTTCTAATATCAGCACCTGACAATCCCGGAGTTGTAGATGCAATTTCCTGGAGATTAACATCCTGAGCCAGGGGTACATTTCGTGTATGAACTTTTAAGATTGCTTCCCGTCCGTTTTTATCCGGAAGATTTACGACAACACGTCTATCAAAACGTCCCGGTCTGAGAAGCGCTTGATCTAAAACATTAGGCTGATTGGTTGCAGCTAAAACTATAACACCTTCCCTGCCCGAAAATCCATCCATTTCAGTAAGGATCTGATTTAAAGTTTGTTCATGTTCACTTGTGCCGCCGCCCATAGATATATTAGCGCGTGAACGACCGATAGCATCAAGCTCATCAATAAAAATAATTGACGGGGCATGTTCTCTTGCTTGTTTAAAGAGGTCACGGACTCTTGCAGCACCCACGCCTACAATCATTTCTACAAATTCCGAAGCGCTCATTGAGAAGAATGGTACACCAGCTTCACCTGCAGTTGCTTTTGCTAACAATGTTTTTCCGGTACCAGGTGCACCAATGAGCAAAACTCCTTTAGGTGCAGAACCACCAAGCCGGGTATATTTTTGAGGATTCTTTAAAAAATCAACTATCTCTTCCAATTCGTTCTTAGCTTCATCAATACCGGCAACATCTTTAAAGGTAACTTCAGGGCTCTTTTCCTTATCAAATTTTTTCACGTGACTGTTGCCGCCAAACATTCCCATAAAGCCTCCACCTGCACCTCCACCTTGCTGCATTCTTTTATACATAGAACTGTAAAAAGCAATGATCAGTATCGTAGGACCAAACATCATCAGAAAAGACAAAAAAGGATTTTGTTCTTCTTTAATTGGTTCGGCACGGATAACCACTCCATTTTCAATTAAAAGTGATTCAAGCCCGGGATCTATAAATGAAGGCAGTTCAGTTGTGAAGTGGACTACATTGACATTTGTTGTATCGACATTTAAACCACGAACCTCTACAGTCGGTACAGATATCTCATTGATAAAATTTCCGGAAAGTGATGATCCTTTACTGTATATCTCTTTCACATTATGTTTTAGGACCTCCTCTTTAAACACTGTATATGGAATTTTTTCGAGTTCGGACATTCTATCTGCAAAATATTTTCCAATGAAATAATTAAGGATTAAGAGACCTATAAACCAGAGATACATTTTATAGTTTATCTTTCCTTTTTGTTCATTGCCTTCGGGCGAACTTCCCTCCCTGCCTTGATTACTACCGGACTGTTGTTGTGTGTTCATTTTAATTTCTCCTTTATTCTATATTATTATTTTTCTTTGGAATCATTCAAGCTCTTGAAAGTCTTTTTTAACTTCTTCAGTTCAATTGAAAATTGAATATGAAAGATCCCAATAGTGATTAAGGCAATTCCAGTCCATATTGCGATAGTCAGTCCAGCAAAAACGGGATTCAGCATGAGTAAAAATGAAAATATCGCACCAAGGATACCAGCGAAAAGCAGCCAGCCCCAGTTCGATACTTTGTATTTTTTAAGTTCAATAGACCACGCAATAGACATTATGGAATGAAACAGAACTACGAAACCCACAAAAAGCGGTAAAGTAATTATTGAAACCTGCGGATAGATAATAAGCAACACACCTATTATGAAACTAAGAATTCCGGATGCCAATGACCATCCCCAGCCATCTAACTGCTTTCTATGGCTAATTGAAAAAACTATTTCAAGAATACCTACAAACAAAAAAGTCATACTAAATATGAGGGCTAATGAGAGGTAGGTTGCTTGAGGTGTTATAATTGCCAGGATACCAACAATTATAAAAAGAATCCCAAGAATTAATGGAAGATACCAGTGCTTAATAGTATCTTTTACTGATTCGATTGCTTCGTTAAACATTTTTTTTACTCCTTTTTTTATTGATGAAAGTTGTTGTTTGCTATTGATGATTCCAATTGGTGAGCCACCTTTTTATTTCGAATAAAATGCTTTATTTAAGCTAAATTGATATGATTTTTTATTGACTCTGCTTTTATTAAAGCAATGGCTTAATCTTATTCCTTGAATAAAAGCAGTGACTTTGATTTGAGAGACAAGATAATCTTCTGCTGTTGATTCCATTTTGCCAGTGTGAAAGTTTAGAAGAAGGAGACTTCTGAAAAATTCCAATTTGTCATATTGAACAAAGTGAAATATCTTGTTTGCAAATAAAAAAAGACTCTTCATTCCATTCAGAGTGACACACTAATAATAATTCAGAAGTCTCAAGAAGCATATTGAAAAGTTTTTTCGCAATCTATTTTTGATTTAAAGAAAGTCTTCGTACAGGATATTTTGATGGGATCGGAGATCTCTTAAATCTTCCCCAGGCAATAAATATAGAAACAAGGAACAGTAAAATGTTTATTCCTAAAACCGATGTTTCACCAATTAAGATATTAAAAATTATTGCAAGCAGCATAACGACTGCAATGCCAATTGCTGCCAGGGGAGTAAGCCATGGTTTAATGCGCAGAAGAGAGGGAAGTATTAAACCAAGGCTTCCTATAATTTCTGAAAAGCCGATTAACCTTACTGGTAATGAGTTGAAATCTTTTGTCCAAGGGATAAGTTCATACAAATTTTCCATGGGTAAGAATAATTTTCCTGCACCAGTGATAAAAAACACAAGCGCTAAAAATATTTGTGCTGCCCAAAGTGCAATGTTTAGCGCTTTAGATGGATTTTGAGTTGTCATAATTGATCTCCTTTATAATTGATTTTATTTTTTAACTAAAAAGATATTTTTAGCTGTGGATGTAGATCTGAAATATTTAATAAAAAATTTCGTTGGCTTGTGTCAACAAAAAATTATGTAAGGTACTGACATTATTCAATCCCTCTAATCAATTCTTCTGCTTTAATAATATCAGCTGTACTTTCAACATTAATAATTTTTGAAAATGAAAATGCTTTAAGAATATATCCGCCCGCAATTAATAACTGTAAAAATTTTTCTATCCCGGATATATCTGACTGGAATGCATAATTGCTCCCGCTCAAAATATTAGGTGAAAAATTATAGATACCACCATTAAACCAACTATAACCATCCTTTGAATCATTGAATTTTAAAATTGTATCTTCATCATTCATTGCCACACCGAGCGGTTTTTTATTATTAAGATGTCTAGTTACAGCAATAGCCCCGTCGACATCTTTCTGCAGTAAGGAATAAGTGACAAACTCCGAGAATTCTCTCTCAAGAAAAACAGAATTTGCATTTGCAAGGAACAATGGTTCTTTATTATGAACAGATGCTAATGCGAATAATGTGTTCATATAACTTACTGGATGAGACACAATAAGTTTTGTCGGAATTCCGAAATTGTTTGTTGATAGGTAATGCTCAAGTTCTGGTTCATGTGAATTAAATATGCAGAATACTCTGGTTATCCCGTTAATACGACCAATTCTGATTATTCTTTCTATAAGATATTCCCCCTTTACTTTTATCAAACCGGAGCTTTTTAATTTTTCTGTTTTTATGCGTGGGTTATTTTCTGTTTCAATTATTACTAGGTTCATTTTATTTTCTTATTTGGTGTTTTGAAATTTTAAATATGTTCCAATCATTTTGGCTTAGATTATCTATACAAAATCAATACAGTCTAATTTCTCTTTCGCTGTTAAATATCCAATCTCAATTAATTCCTTAGCTTTAATGAAATCAAAAGTCTTAAAATCACTCGCATCAGGTTCAATAAGAACATCTGGTTTTGCAAGCTGCATATTCAAATCGCCAATCTGAACTTGAACTATTATATACATATGGTATATAGTGCTCCATAATTTCGGATTGGTGGTTTCTGTATTCTTGCCACTGCTTAAAAAATGCCGGGGATGCTTAATAAAGTATTGTATTTTTTCATTTAGTGATAATTCGTTGATGTTGCTGTTTATTTCAAGAACCTTTTTTTCATTTTCGTTGTCAATTATATACGTGCTAAATTTTCTAAGGTTAACAGCAATGACTTTATCCATTTTCATGTTTTTTACAATATCCACAGGTGTTGGATTTACTAATCCTCCATCAACAAGTTTATAATTACCATAAGTTACAGGCGAGAAAACTATCGGCATTGAAATGCTTGCCCTTATCGCCGTCAGTAAATCTCCATTGTCAATCACAACCATTTTCCCGGTTTGGATATCAGTTGCTATCGCAGAGAAGGGTATTCTAAGATCCTCAAATGTTTTATTTCCGTATAATGTATTCAAGAACTCGGTTAAATAACTTGTATTCATTAAAGATGAAACTGGAAATGTTGGTGAAAATAATTTTGCCATAAGTTTCCAGTCGGTTTGTAGTGCTATCTTTTCTAATTCTTCTACAGAAAATCCGAGGGCATATGCTCCTCCGATTAAAGCGCCCATACTTGTGCCTGATATATAACTGATTTTGATTCCTTTTTCCTCAATTGCTTTGAGTGCACCAATATGTGTTAAACCGCGAGCAGCACCGCTGCCGAGGGCAAGTCCCACTTTCATAGATTGATTATTTTGATTGAAATTCTTATTCATTTTTCAATTTCATTTTCTTGTTATGCTTACAGCTTTCCTGATCGCATTATACCAATGAGGAGCCAAACACCTAAAACAGAAGCAACTATAAAACCGGTAATACCAATAAACGAATAACTCAAGGGAAGATCTCCTTTGCCCAGATACATTATTAAAGATGAGCCAATTATGAGAGCTGCAATAATTATTGAAAAGGAAAGACGATTGCTCGAAGAATCTATTCTTCTCCCAAATTCCTCAAGCCCCTGATGTTTAAAATTGATTATGAATTTATCGTTGCGGAATTTGTAAAGAATGCTCTGCAAATTCTCCGGTATTTTGTTCAATAAATCAAAACCTTCTTCTGCTGTTCTGATTATAGATCGATACTGTGCAAAAGGATTAAATTTATTTTTATATGCTTTTTTTGCGAAAGGAATTAATATTTCAGCTAAATTAAATTGCGGATATAGTTCTCTTGCAATTGCTTCCGATATTAACAGTGTTCTTATCAAAATACTGATATCCGATGGTAATTTAATCTGATGTGTTCGGAGTAATTCAATGAATTCATTTATCAGTTTAGATAGATTGATTCTGTTTAATGAAACTTTGTAGTAATGGTTTATAAATTCCATCAAATCAATTTTCAATCCGCGCAAGTTTTTATGATCATCAACAAAACCGATATTAATTAAAGCTTTGACGATTCGATTTGGATCCTGATCTACTATTCCCATAATCATCTCTATGAAAGCATTTCTAATCTCATCATCAATTCTGCCAACATTACCAAAATCAATTGGGGCAATAACATTACCCGGCAAAACAAAAATATTTCCCGGATGCGGATCGGCGTGAAAAATTCCAATTTCAAAAACCTGCTTCATCAAAGCGTTTGCTGAATTCATTGTAACTTGTTTCGGATCAATATCAGATGCTTCATTAATTAAGAGTTCCGATATTTTAATTCCATTAATAAATTCGGTTGCTAAAATGCTTTCGGTAGAATACTCCCAATAAACGATTGGTATTTTAATGGTAGGATCATCCTGAAAATAATTCCGGAATGTATCAATATTATATCCTTCAAAAACTAAGTTTAGTTCCTTCCTTATAGATTTATCAAATTCTTTTATGATTTCAACCGGCTGATAAGGTCTGCTTTCCGGTATGTGTGTTTCTATCAATCTGGATAGATTCTTTAATATTTCAAGGTCGGCTTCAATTTTTTCTGCTATACCCGGATGTAAAATTTTTACTGCTACAACTTCGCCAGTCTTTAACTTTGCTTTATGAACTTGTGCAATTGAAGCTGAAGCAATTGGACTCTCATCAAATTCTAGAAAAACATCGTTTACAGGTTTACCATATTGTGTTGTCAAAACAGATTTGATTTTTTCAATCTCATCATTTTGTACACTATCCTGTAATTTGGAAAGCTCAGCAGCTAGTTCTTCAGGAATAATATCCGATCGCAGACTGAGCATCTGTCCTAACTTTATAAACGTAGCTCCTAATTCTTCGAATGCCATTCGCAGGCGTTCTGAAGAACTATGAGCATCAAGATTTTCTCCCTGAGCCGAATGCAGATTTTTGTCAATCCGCAATTGCTTGACGATGCTGATCTTATTTACAATGTCGCTAAAACCGTATTTGATAAAAACTCTAAAAATTTCCTGATTACGCTTTAGATTACTAAAACTATCTTTAATGTTTTTTTTCATGTTCTATCTATATCTGAATCGGAAATATTTTTTCAAATCGGTTTATACTTAAGCTTGATCTGCACCGAGTTTTTTCTGCAAATCGGACACCTTCTCGCTCAGACTATCAATTTCTTTCCTTGTGGCAAATCCAAAATTGTTTATTGTTTCATTGATAGCTGCACTGGTTTTTTCTTCAAACTCCTTTTCTTGTTTTTCAATTTTATCAAATAATTCATTGACCGCTTTTGACCTGTTCTCCTTTGCCAATTGTCCCTTTTTAATCAACTCATCTACCCGTCTTTCAACTTTTTCCTTTGTAGTTGCAGCAATACCTATTCCCAGGTTAATGGTTTTTTCAATTATGTCTTTCATTTTTAACTCCTTTGTTTGTTATAAGATTGTGTTTAATTAATTATGTTTTGTTCTGGTTATCATTTCCTCATTTAATGAAATAATTTAGAATACCGACTTTGATATTGTATTCAACCATAACCATAAACTCAGTTAAAGGTCTGAATACAAAATAAATTAATAGTATTAAGTAGATTACTGCAATTACCCACTTTAAAACTTCCTCACCTTTTCGTTTTACTTCTTCTTTTACTTTTTCAGCTTTGTCATTGTAGTTTTGTTTCATACTTTGACCTTTCTTTGCTTTCTTATCAAATTGATTTTTTTAAGTGATACTTCTTAAAAGCTTATTTTTCTATAACGGTATTCCATATTAAATGCCATGAAGAAAAATTTTAAAAGATTTGTTTTTACTCGATTTTTAGACTTAAAGGATTTAGTATTGCTTAAATACAAGCGATGACTTATTTTAATTCCCTAAATAAAAGCAACTAATTTTATTCAGGAATTGAAATGAAAACAACAATTGATGATTTATCCTTACTCATATCGATTAACGATGACATTGCAACAATAAGAGATACCGAAAATTTACTCTATACAATTTTTCAAAAACTGCATGAATTTTATGGAATTGAAATCGGCGGAGGCGCACTCTTTGATAAGACAAAAGAAAATCTCGGATCAATAATTATAAAAATTGAAGAAGGTAAAAGGGTAAGTGATTCATTGGTATGGCTGCAAACATTTTCTGTCAACTCGAGTCCTTTTAAAAATTCTATATCAAATTCAGGGATAACACTTCTGGATGCAAATCACTTTCACTCATTACAGCCAAAGAATGAAAATCAATCTTCTTTCAAAGAATTTCTTGAGAAGATGAACATCAGCACGCTAACCGTAATCCCGATGAAAATCGGAGGCGAGCTTGTCGGATTTCTGATTTTTGCTTTGGAGAAGACTAAGCTTAACGAAAAAGATGAGGACTATTTACTTAAACTTGCCAACCTAATTGGCTCTGTTGTTTATAATGTAAATGCGTACGAAGAAATAAAACGCAAAGAAAAAGAAAGGGAAATACAACTTGGCTTACTTGCTGATCTTGTGACAATCAGAGATAAAGAAGAGCTATTTAAAAAAATAGCCGTTGAGGCGGAGAAGTTAATCCCCTGTAATTATATTGCTTTTCATTCAGAATATAAAAACATGGATTTAGCCAGCACAATTTCACTTATCAAAGATGATAAAGATCAATTCAAAATAATTCCACCAACCCGGAGTATAACTCTATTCTTGCTGGCAATGAAAACAAAAGTTAATGGAATGAATGGACAAAACCACTTTGAAGTATATGGAGAGGAGTTCAATAAACTATGTGAACAATTTTCACATTTAAAGCAGTTAAAAGAAAAGGACGCTATTAATTCCTTACTAGTTCTGCAATATGCATTTGGAAATTTAGGCGGATTAACATTGGTACTGGGCAGAAGATTTCCAAATCCGCGGATGAAAAAGGAAACTGCAATGGAATTAATATTTTCACAAAACAGAAACACATTTTTTGAGGCTAATGAAATTGATCTCGTAATAAATCTGTTACCTTACTTAAGTTTAATTCTGTCTAATTATTATGCTTTTGAAGAGATTAAAATATTAACAAAAAATCTTGAGCAGGAAAAGAATTACCTGCTGGATGAAATCAATTTAACGAATAATATTCAGGAAATAATTGGAAACAGCCAGCAACTAAACTATGCACTTAATAAAGTAAAACAGGTAGCTCCGCTTGATGCGACCGTTTTGATTTTGGGAGAGACCGGTACGGGCAAAGAATTAATTGCAAAGGCAATACATAATTTATCAAGCCGGAAAGAGAATGCTTTCATAACTGTAAATTGCGCAGCACTTCCTGCTCAATTGATTGAGTCAGAATTATTCGGACATGAGAAAGGTAGCTTTACCGGAGCTTTAGAAAAAAAAATAGGAAAATTTGAGGTCGCTAATGGAGGTACAATATTTTTAGATGAGATTGGAGAATTGCCGCTGGAAATTCAGGCAAAGCTTTTACGTGTTTTACAGGAAAAAGAGTTTGAACGTCTTGGCGGCAAAAGCACGGTTCGTTCTGATGTTCGTATTGTTGCCGCTACAAACCGCGAATTAGAAAAAGAAGTTGAACGAGGAAAATTTCGTTCAGATCTATTCTTCAGATTAAATGTATTTCCTATTCTTGTTCCACCGCTTCGGGAAAGAAAAGATGACATACCATTGTTAGTAAAATATTTTATTGATAAGTATTCAAAGAAAATTGGAAAAGAACACAAGTCAATAAAGAAAAGCGACTTAGATATGTTATTAAAATATGATTGGCCCGGTAATATCCGTGAGCTGGAGCATATTATTGAACGTGCAATTATTGTTTCGGAAGGATCAAATTTAAATTTCGAAAAATTATTGGGTGGAAATCTGCAACAAGCTGAGCCGGATTTTCATTCATTTAAAACATTGGTGGAAAATGAAAAAGAGCATATTATGAATGCTTTAAAAATCTCTAAAGGAAAGGTAACCGGCGAAAATAGTGCTGCCCAGCTTCTTGGGATTAACGGAAAGACTCTCGGCTCTAAAATGAGAAAACTTAAATTAAAAAGAGAGTTTGTGATTACTACTGATGGAAAATAAATGTTGACTTTCAAAACTATATGAAAGTAAAATTCTACGGTACACGTGGTTCAGTTCCGGTTAGCGATCCGGGGTTTACGGAATTTGGGGGGAATACTACATGCTTATTTATTTCTGCTATTGACGAAGGTGCAGATACATTAATTATAGATGCCGGAACAGGAATTCGAAATTTGGGGAAAGATATTATGTCAGGGAAAATTGAAATGGGTGAAGAAATAAATTTAGGATTTACTCATTTTCATTGGGACCATATTCAGGGTTTCCCATTTTTTGCACCTGCGTATAATCCCGATTCAAAAATTCAAATTTCAACTGCAGGAAAAAGAAAAATCCATAATCTGAAAGATATATTTTCAACACAAATGCAAAGTATTTACTTTCCTGTTCAACTTGAAAAGATGGGCGCTCAAATTTTATTTGAAAAATATGACACTGAAGTTGTAGGGAAAAAAGGAGCCTTTGTGAGCACTATTGATGTCAGTCACCCCGGTGGTTGTATTGCAGTACGAATTCAGTATAAATCTAAATCCATAGTTTTTTGTACAGATATCGAACATCTGAATGGGATAGATGAAAATGTGGTTAAACTATCGATGAATGCGGATATACTTATTCACGATGCTCAGTACACGGACGAAGAACTAAAGACACATAAAGGATGGGGGCATAGCAGTTATAGTCAGGCAATAGAAGTTGCGGAAAGAAGCAATGTTAAGCAGTTAATTATTACTCACCACGACCCCGATCACAACGACGAATTTTTAAGAGAGATGGAAAAGAAATCGCAGGATAGATTTAAAGATTTGATCTTTGCCAGGGATAATTACGAGTTGAGCTTTTAAAATAAAAATTCGCTTTCGTCAAATTTCGAGGGCAATACCGTCTTCAATTAACTATCCAGGCAACGAAAAGATTTATCAAGGCACTTCAGCAATTCACAACTGATACATTGCCAATTAAAAGCTGGGATGAGTATCAGTAGCTTTTCTATTTTTTATAATACTTCATCGCTTCAGGAATCCAGGAAGTGATATCGTCAATTCTTGTTTGGTCAGAAGGATGTGTGCTTAAAAATTCCGGTGGTGATCCGCCTTGTTTTCCGGCAGCCATTCGTTTCCAGAATTCAGGTGCCGCGTGAGGATCGTAACCAGCCATTGCCATAAATATTAATCCAAGATGATCAGCTTCACTTTCGTGTGTTCTGCTGTATGGAAGCATAATGCCGACTGTTGTTCCTACTCCATAAACTGAAAGCCACAAAGCCTGAGTTTCTGCTGGTTCTTCTTTCATAGCTACCATTAAACCAACTGCACCAACCTGCTGCAAAAGTTGCTGGCTCATTCTTTCGTTTCCATGTTCTGCAATTGCGTGAGCAATTTCGTGACCCATTACAACAGCGAGTCCTTCTTCATCCTGCGTTACGGGGAGTATTCCGGTGTAAACAACTACTTTGCCTCCGGGCATACACCACGCATTAACTTGCTCATCTTCGACAAGATTAAATTCCCATTTATATCCATTCAATCTGGATGATAAATTATGATCAGCCATATATTGTTCGACGGCTTTCTGAATATTTCCACCAACTCTTTTCACCATCTCCACTGCTGGCTGGTTTGTGCTCAGTTTAGCTTCTTTAAGGAATAGATCGTACTGCTGATAACTCATTGTGAGCATTTCACTACTGGGTATCATATTTAGTTGTGATCTTCCTGTTAAAGGAACGGTGCTGCAGGAAATAAAAATATATGAAGTTGTTACTAATGCAACAATCAAATGTTTAACGGTTTTCATCTTTTTTATCCATGATTGATTGTAGATTTTTTCCGAAATATAAAGAAAAACTAGCAATTAAAAACTTTCTTATATTTACAACAAAAAATGAAAATGCAATGCAGATAGGAATAGTAGGATTACCACAATCCGGAAAGTCAACTTTATTTCAGACAATAACAAAAACTCATCTCGATCCCACCTCAATGGCTAAGGTTGAAACCCATCAGGCAGTTATTAAAGTACCGGATGCCCGGCTTGATAAATTGACTGAGATTTTTAACCCGAAGAAAAAAACCAGTGCAACAATAGAGGTACTTGATGTGGTAGGTTTGCAGAAAGGTGATTCAGGATCAACGCAGTTTACCAGCAACTTTCTTGGCAAAGTCAAAACGAACGATGCATTGATTCAGGTTGTGAGATTATTTAATAATGAATTGGTCCCGCATCCTGATGGTTCTGTAAATATGATGAGAGACATTGATAGTTTTGAAACAGAATTCATTTTTTCTGATCTCGCAATCATTGAAAAAAGAATTGACACTGTTAAAAAACAAGTTCAGAAAACTCAGGATGATAAGCTAAAAAGAGAATTACCTCTTCTTGAAAAATGCTATCAGCTTCTTCAGGAAGAAAAACCGCTGAGAGATGCTCATCTTACAAATGATGAATTAAAAATATTAAGTTCATTCCAGATGCTTTCAGTAAAACCGATGTTGATTGCTCTCAATCTTGATGAATCACAAATTGATAAAGCAGGAATGTTTCTTGACGAACTAGCCAAGAAAAAACTTAGTAAGAATACAAAAGCACTTTTCTTCTTCGGAAAAATAGAGCAGGAAATGTCCGAACTTTCTGATAAAGAAGCAGAAATATTTATGAAAGAATACGGAATTAAGGAATCAGCATTGAACAGCATTATCAGAGAAGCATATGATTTACTTGGTCTCCAGTCTTTTTTCACCTGCGGAGATACTGAGTGCAGAGCATGGACAATCAGAAAAGGCTCAACTGCACAGGAAGCTGCAGGAGAAATCCATACAGATTTTTATAACAAGTTCATCCGTGCTGAAGTTGTTGGATACGATGATTTTATTTCTGCCGGTTCATTTGCAAAAGCAAAAGAGCAGGGAACCTGGAGACTCGAAGGGAAGGAATATATTGTTAAAGATGGTGACATTATGGTTATAAGGCACAGCTGAATTCTCAGGAAAAAACCAACTGCAGGATTTTTTATAGGAAGAATAAAATCAAAACGTCTTTTTCTTTCATTTTTACCGGGGTAAACTGCAAAATTTAACCTTTATCTTGTTTTTACTCCGCTTTATTGAAATTTATTTTGGAGTAATTATTGTGACCAAAGTAAATTCTGGATAATTTAATCTGTTATTTCTAAATAATTAATCCATTATTAGGATTTTATGAGAAATCATTCCTCACTTTCATTTCAAAAAACGGGAGACTCCTCGATGGCAAAGATTACTACATCTGCATTTTTTTTCTTTATTTTATTCCCGGCATTTGCCGTTGCTCAGTGGATATCAATTGATGAGTACGCATTACCAAATTCTCCGGCCCGAGTACAATTGATTAGCGATGATGGACTTAGTACTGTGATAAGGGTTGACCTGCCCGGATTTCAGCTAAGTGAATTTACCTCGGATGGAAAAGTCTATCATTCTATTAGTATTGGTTCTGATGCTGTAACAGGTGAAACCGGTTATCCAGAAATACCGCATATTGCCAGGGTCCTTGCCATTCCGGACAATGGTTTGGTAAATGTAGAAATACTGGAAACGACTCCCGTTCAGGTTTTTCAGGGAATTTATATCCCCCCGGTAAGGGAAAGCTGGATTGAAGGCAAGCCCGAAACTCCTTATTTAGAGAATAACGAAGTATACAGTTCAGAAAAAATATACCCGCAGGAAGCAGCAAGAGTTGAAGATCCGGCTGTTTTCAGGGATTTCAGAATTGCACGGGTTTCAATATTTCCAATACGGTATTCTCCGGCTAAAAGGGAAATTCAGGTTATATCCTCAATAACAGTAAAAATTAATTATAGTCCGGGATTTGGTTTAAATCCAAAAATTACTCCACCCAAACCCTTGGCTCCATCTTTCGCAAAACTATACTCTAACTTTATCTTTAACTATCAGGAAGTTCTACAGCAAAGATATGGCGGAGACATCGAAGGTCATGACATTATGCTTTGCATTATGCCCGATATCTATGTGGAGGAGTTTCAATCCTATGCTGAGTGGAAACACCAATCCGGAACGGAAATATTTATTACAAAATTCAGTGAAATAGGTGCCAATCAAAGCAATCCCGATATAATTAAAAATTATATTATGGATGTTTATAACACGTGGCAAAATCCTCCAACGCATATCTTAATCGTAGGAGATTACGGCTCGCCTTCAGGTAATGCCCCGGTTAAATACGTAAATTATGGAGGATGGACTTTTGTAAACGAGGATTATTTCGTGGAGCTTGAAGGAAACGATTACTTTCCTGAAATGATGATAGGAAGATTCACCAATTATAACGGCAGCGGCGGCGGCGGCGAATATATTTTACAAGTAATGGTTGATAAGTTTCTGAAATATGAAAAATACCCATATACAACTCAGCCCGAATGGTTCAAAAAAGCTACTGTCTGTTCTAACGATGCCTATCAATCACAGGTGTTTACCAAGCGTTTTACTGCACAGCAAATGTTAGAGAACGGGCATTTTACCTCCGTAGATACGATGATGAGCAATTGGCCGTCGTGTACATATGAAGAAAGTGATATTGTTGCAGCAATTAATGACGGGAGAAGCTTTCTTAATTACAGAGGCGAAGGATGGAGTGACGGATGGCATGCCAGCTGTTATTATTTTACCACCTCATATGTTAACAGTATTAACAACGCAAACAAATTAACATTCGTAACAAGCATAGGCTGCGGTGTGGCTATGTTTGATGAAGGAAACTGCTTTGGCGAAACCTGGCTTGAGAAGGGCTCGTTAACTGACCCACCCAAGGGCGCATGTGCTTTTATTGGACCAACTTCCAATACCCACACAACTTATAATAACTATATCGATAGAGGAATCTATGTTGGTATGTTCCAGGAGGGATTAGACAGCCCCGGCGAAGCACTGCTGAGAGGTAAACTGTATATGTATGAGCAGTTTGGCAATGTCTATTATGTTGAGTATCATTACAAGATTTACTGCTTGCTTGGCGATCCGAGCATACATATTTGGAAAGATATACCAGAACCGGTTACGGTAACTCATCCCCAGGAAATTTATGTCGGGTTCAATCAGGTGCAGGTGAAGGTGAATAATACTTCCAGTGGGTTACCTGTCTACAATGCAAGTGTCTGTATCTCGGGTAATGGTGTTTATTCTACCGGCACAACCGATATTGGCGGCACAGTAATACTTGATGTAGTACCGAACTCAGTGGGCACTCTTAAACTTACTATTACCGGTGGTAAAGTGGTTCCTGTTACGGACTCAATTATAGTATCGATAGGTACTGAAAATGTAACTCCTTATGGAGACCCGCAGGTTACTGATCTGGATGGAAATGATGATGGGCTAATTAACCCGAATGAACATTGTTCAATTGGTTTCACCCTCAAAAACTGGGGAACCATTACTTCCAATGGTGTATATGCAAAACTCTCGGTTCCTGATTCTGTAAACTATGCAAATATAATTTCCGATTCAGTAGCTTTTGGCAATATTGCGCCGGGAGATACCGCAGCTGGTTTGCCTTTTCAATTCTTTATTGAGCCGGAATGCCCTGTTGGGTATATAATCGTTTTTAAACTACATGTTGCCAGTACAAGCTCTGCCTGGGATTATACACATAATGAAGAAGTTCATGGCTGCAAGCTAAGCGTTGCCGAATTTTTTATAGATGATGAAGGAAATGTTCTTCATAACTACCGGCTTGATCCAGGTGAAACGGTTAAAGTGGCTTTTAAAATATTAAATACCGGAGATGATCAGGCACCGGATGTTTCAGGTATTTTACAAACAAATGATCCCTTCATCACTATAATTGATTCTACGGCGGTTTTCGGAACAATTTTACCTGACAGCAACACAATTAATCAGTCTGATACTTACACAATTTTCGTAAGTGAAAATTGCCCGGTTCAATACGAAGCCGGCGTTTTGCTTAAGCTTTCTTCACATAATGGATTTTATCCTTATTCTTACGAAGAATCGTTAATTCTGCCTGTTGCGATGCCGGCAGCTTCAGATCCCACCGGTCCCGACGCATACGGTTATTATGCTTACTCAAGCTACGATGTACTCTGGAGCCAGCATCCGGAATATAATTGGATTGAGATAGATGCAATCGGAACTGAGATACCGAAACCGGGCGGCCTAAGTGATTTTACCCAGACTGTTAATCTGCCATTCAACTTTAAATATTACGGGAACGATTTTTCTCAAGTTCGAATCAGCGGCGACGGCTGGGTTGCATTTGGCAGCGGAACGCAAACTAAATCTCTGAACTTTCCGTTGCCTTGCCTGGATACATTAAACAACATGACCGCAGTATTCTGGGATGATTTCTTTTCAAACGGACCGCAGGGCGGAGGAAAATTATTTTATTATTCCGATCCGGCTAACCACACATTCGTAATTGAATGGGACACCGTACCTCATCGTTATGATATAACAATCAAAGAGACTTTCGAAATAATACTTCGCGATCCCGCTTACTATCCGACACCCACAGGAGATGGCGAAATAATATTCCAGTACAAAGATGTTGAAGAAGCAGGAGGTTGTACTGTGGGGATTGAAAACAGCACTGAGGATATTGGGTTGCAATATTTATTCAATGAAATTTATGATCCCACAGCGAATGAATTGGTAAATGGTATGGCAATCAAATTTACTACAGAAACCCCAACAGTTGTTTCCATCGATGGGGATGAAGAAAACCCGTTAACAATACCTGAAGCATACACTCTGAAGCAGAACTATCCAAATCCGTTTAATCCTCTTACTCATATCATTTATGAAATACCGGAAGCGGCTTATGTTAAGCTTAGCATTTATAATATTAACGGATCATTAGTAAGAACATTGCAGGATGGTAACCAGCCCGCCGGAAGATACCGGCTTTTATGGGACGGAAATAACTCATACGGAAACAAAGTCAGTTCTGGGGTATACTTCTATAAAATTCAGGCAAATGACTTTATTCAGGTAAAGAAAATGATTCTTTTAAAATAGTGATTAGCGTCTCAAATATCTCAGATTGGTTTGTTATAAAGTTTAACCAGGGGTTGGGTTTTTAAATTGTACGTTTTTACTGTACTTCTTGTGCTCTCATTAATGGCAGCCGTTTACGGTATTGCCGAATATTTATTTCATCAGAAAAGAATTTTTTCTATACCGGTTAGAATTCATGTAAACGGTATAAGAGGAAAATCAAGCGTTACGAGATTGATTGGTGCCGGCCTGCGGCAGGGCGGTATAAGAACAATAACAAAGGTTACCGGCACATATCCCCGGTTGATTCTTGAGGATGGGAGCGAAGCGAAAATCTACAGAAAAGCCGGGGCGAATATCATCGAACAATTATCAATTGTTAAATTTGCCTCGGGAAGAAGAGCACAGGCAATTGTTATCGAGTGTATGGCAATTCAGCCGCAGTACCAGTGGATTACTGAAAATAAAATGATTCATTCTACTATAGGTGTAATAACCAATGTGAGACCCGATCATATTGATGCAATGGGATATACACTTCCGGAAATTGCCGATGCTCTTGCCGGAACTATCCCGCGTGGTAAGCATTTTTTTACTTCAGAAAATAAAACGCTAAGCCGGTTCGAAGCTGTTTGTAAAAAAAATAATACCGTATTGCACATTGTTGATGCCGGCCTGGTGAGTGATGAAGACATGCTGGGCTTCAGATACATCGAGCATAAAGAAAATGTAGCTCTTGCACTTTCCGTTTGTGAGCATCTGGGTATTGAAAGGGATATAGCTCTCAAAGGCATGCACAATGCAGTTCCCGATGCCGGAGTTCTCAAACTATCAAAAGTTATCGCCTACCAGAAAACAATAAATTTTTATAATGCCTTTGCTGCAAACGATCCGCAGTCCACATTGATGATATGGAATCAGCTTAAAGACAAAATCAACGTTAACGAATCAAAAATAATTTTGCTTAACAACAGGCAGGATAGACCCGACCGGACACGACAGCTAACAGCCATGATAGGGGCTGAAATGAAAGATGATGTTGATTACCTGTTTTTAACCGGTCAATCTACCGATGTTGCAGAGGATCTTTCAGTGAAGAACGGGATAAAGAAAAGTAAAATTATAAACCTTGGCCTTACTGAGCCGGAAGCAGTATTCGAATCTGTACTTGCTTGTACCGAAGCAAAATCAACGGTGCTGGCAATCGGGAATATGGGTGGTATGGGTGCTGGTGTTGCCGTTTATTTTGAGAACCGGAGTCTTGTTAATGGTTGAGCTTGCAATTACATTAGGATTAATTTTCAGTTTACTATCGTACGAAATTTTTGGGCTCGCCGCCGGTGGTATTGTTGTTCCCGGTTATATTGCCTTACACCTTTCCGAACCGGACAGGCTCGCAGGCATTATTCTGGTCAGCCTTGCAACTTACCTTATCATCAGAATCCTTGGAAATTACACTTTCCTTTACGGGCGAAGACAGATGGTTTTATGCCTGCTTGTCGGATGTCTTCTGGCTAACTTCTCCCGGCAGTTCTTATTGCTTGATCTAACTGCAAATACTGTTCAGCTGCAGGCAGTAGGATGGGTTGTGCCGGGGTTGATTGCTCATTGGTTCGGTAAACAGGGAATCTTTAAAACTATTTGCGTTCTCTTTATTACTTCCGTGCTTGTAAGATTAATTGTAATAATTATTTTCAATGGTCAGCTGTTGCCAACATAAATTTAATAATCTATTGGTTTTTAATTGAATAACTTCAGTGCAGGTTCAAAAACAGTTTTAAGTGTTCTGTCTCTTCTTGCTTTAATGGCATTTCTGGCAGTAGAGTTTGGAAAGATAGATGTGAAGCTGAAATGGTATGATGAAAAGCTTGAAGCTTCAAAGCTTGCTCAGGATGCGATCAATTATTTAAAGGAATTCCGGCTGAGCAAGGGAATATTTGTTGATGCTATTAATGACCCTAACGAAACCGCATTGATTGGCCAGGATATTACACCGATTACAACCGACAGAGGTTATATCGAAGCCAAGCTTACCGCAACAAATCCAAATTTTGCTGCAATTATAGTTGAAATGCTGAAAGAAGCGGGGCTTGAAAAGAATGATTATGTGGCAATTGCCTTTACCGGTTCTTTGCCCGGATTAAACATAGCCGTGCTTGCGGCTGTTCAAACATTGCAATTAAGGCCGATCATTATTACGTCCGTTGGTGCTTCAAACTGGGGAGCTAACGACCCTTATTATACCTGGCTAGATATGGAACGTCTGCTTTACGATAAAAAAATATTTACTAACAAATCTGTGGCTGCATCTATAGGCGGCGGGCTGGATATTGGAAGAGGTCTGAGCCCTGAGGGAAGACAGTTAATAACAGATGCTGTAAAACGAAACAATGTTGAATTTATTAACGAAGAGTATCTCGAAAACAGCATCCTGAAAAGAATGGAACTTTATCAGCGTTTTAGTGAAAAAGGAAAATTAAAAGCTTTTATCAATGTCGGAGGAGGAATTTCAAGTTTAGGTTCTACCGAAAATGTTAAGTTTATTCCAACCGGTTTGTCAATGTCATTACCAATGATGAATTATCCGCTCAGAGGTGTATTGATTCGGATGGCTGAAGAAAGTATTCCTGTTATACACCTTTTAAATATTAACCAGCTTGCAGTAAAATATGGGTTACCAATCAGCCCATCGCCGCTGCCTTTACCGGGCGACGGTGATATATTTATTCAGAAAAGGTACAGTGTTACCCTTAGCATAATAGCAACACTCTTTCTGAGTTTATCTGTAGCTCTGGTTTTTTTTATGGAAAGAAAAAGACATAAACTCGGAACAGAACTTTTACCTTTACAGAACACAACTGATTCTGATGAGGTCTGATATGATTTACAAGTTAACCGGCGTAAAAATATATTTCACCATTTTGCTGATGCTGCTTTCATTAAGCATAGCTTTTGCTGAGCCGGGAACAAAAGTACTTAAGCCGAATAATGCCAAAACCAAAACTACTGTTATTGTTTCCGGTAAAAACAGAACTTATTACCCTCTTGAATTAAAAGAGCATATGCTGGTAACAGTAAAAGGACCGGGTTTATTAAAGGTTATTTCTAGGGTGCAGTTTGATTACGGTACCGCAAATTCAATAAACTATCCTGTTTATTACAGGGTGAATGGAACACAGAAAATACGGGTAGATTTTTATAATATCAGCAGGGATCCGAAGGCGAAATTCAGGGATGAATCAGTTGGAAGGCCTGGCACAGCTGAGCATTTTGTAATTGAGCTGAGCCGCGGCGATAACACGATTGAATTTATGTGCAGCTATGAAAAACCTAAAATCTATTTAAGATTTATATTTACTCCCGTAAAGGAAAAGAAAACCGAATGGGTTCCACTATGTCCCCAGTACCCCAATCAACCGGTTACGCTTATAACCAACGAAGAGATGATTACTTACTATCGCTTCTCGAAAAAAAATCCTCTTAAAATAAAAATTACAGGGCCAACAGTTCTGCGGTTGCTTAACAGAATTGAAAATCATTATCAGATGAAGGGAAGAATAAACTACAGGCTTCAGGTTAAGGAAGACGGGAATGTTAAAAACACATACCAGTTAAGCAGCGTGAGGTCTGATGTAACGGTTTATAAAAAACCTTGCGGTAAAACTCCCGGCAAAGCAAAAGAAATTATTATAAGAGTGCCGGATGGAACGCATACTTATGAAATCATTCCCCTTGATAAGGATAAGGATGAAATTTTAGGCAGGGTTCAGTTTCCTAAAAAAGATGTGAAACTAAAAGAATAAAAATCAGTTATGGAAACAGCGAGAAATATATTCAGCTTTACTGCTCTTAAGTTTTTTTTGTATGCTGCAATTATTTTTTTAATGCCGTTAAGAGAAATTTTCGCCGGGGAAAATCCGTTAAAAGATAACAAACCCTGGACGGTTAGCTTATCTTTAAGTCCGTACTATGACAACAATATATTAAAGTATTCCGAAAAGTATATTGAAAGATTTAAAAACCGTGAAGATGAAGGCAGGTTTCATATCGAAACTACGGACGACCTGGTATTCGGGTACTCTTTTGGCATTACTTACACCAGTGAAATAATCGGCAATTTAAAAACTTCGGTTGGTGCAGGTTACGATTCGGACGCTTATACTTATAACTCAATTAAAACCTGGAATAAGTATAATATATTTTTCAAACAGAATGTTAATAAATCAACTTTACTTTCTTTATCGTACTCCTATTTACCGGAATTCTATGTTCGCCATTTCCGCGACGAAGACTGGGTGAGATATTACGGTTATACACCGGAAACATTCAGGCCTTACGTGTTTTCAAAAGATGATTTCAGCATATGGGCACAGCATATATTTAGCTGGAAAACCACAAGAGTTCGTGCTAACTTTTCTTATATGCGGTATTTTCTGGATGAATCGAATACAGAATATGACAGCAACGATTTTCTGTACGGTTTCAGAATCTATCAGGCAGTAACAGATTATCTCAATGTAAACCTCGGCTATTCCTATATTACTTCGGATGCAAAAGGTTTTGATGAACCCGGCGAAACAAAGGAAATTTCGGATGACTCCGATGCGACAAACTATGAGCACGTTTACATTGCAGGGTTCGACCTGACGCTGCCCAGAGTTTTTTCTTTAGAAAATGTTTTAAGCGTCGATGTTCAATATCAAAGAGCATTCTACACTACAGATAATTATATCGAATTGGATCCGCTTCATGCCGGAAGATACGATTATAACTACCGTGTTTTTGTTAATTACAATTGGGATATATTTAAAAACTTTTCTGTCATAGCATTTTATCATTGGATGGGCAGGGAATCCAGCTCCCCTTCTGATATAAACAAAGACTATATCTCGGATGAAAAAGACTATACACAGTACCGTACGGGTATCAGTTTTAATTATTCAGTCAGTTTTTAATAAATCAATAAAAAATTTATGAGTAAAAACATGCAAAAGATTATTCCTTTGGTTTTTGTTTTTATCCTTCTTTTACTGCTGGGATGCGGGTCACCGAATGACCCGGAGTCGATTATTGGAGGCGATGGAGGATATAAAATTGTAAGTAAGCTGGCAGTATCAGGATTTGCGCAGGATGTTGTTCTTAATGACTCGCTTGTATTTATTTCGCAAGGGCAGGCGGGATTGATAATAATAAGTGCCACTGACCCCGGAAAGCCAAAATTACTTTCAGAATTAACTTACGGATTAAGAGGTTATTCATATAAGCTGGCTATTAAAGACAGCATAATTTATCTGGCAGCCGGTACTTTCGGTGTAAATACCGTTAATGTTAAAGACCTGTTAAAACCGGTAATTACGCAAGAAAACCGTGCTATTTCCCCGGCAAAAAATTTCCATCTTATGGGTAATTACCTCTTTACTGCAGTAAGCGAAGAAGGTGTAAACATTTCAAAAATAACCGACCCCGCTCATCCGGATATTCGTCAGACTTTCTTCGTCCCAGGATTTGCACAATCGGTCTGTACTTCAACCGACAGCAGCCTGCTGTTCATTGCCTGCGGCGAGGTTGGACTTACCATTTATGATATTTCCGATTTTCAGGATGGTTATAATATTTATCCCGTAGTAGGATGGCTCGATACTCCGGGGTATGCTGAAGATGTAGCGATCCATCCTGATCAACCGGTTGTGTTTCTTGCCTGCGGAACGGGCGGGCTGGTAATTGCCGACTTTCAGGATACAGCAAATGTAAAAATAGCCGGCTTCTTCGATACCGGAGGATATGCTAAAGAGGTTTTGTACCGGGATGGCAGGGCTTATGTTGCAACAGAAACCAGAGGTTTGCAAATTATTGATGTAACTAACATTAATTCACCGTTAAGAATTGGTACAGTTGAAACCACATTTGCGATGGCTGTGGCAGTTGATGAAAATTACGTTTACCTTGCTGATGAAGATGAAGGATTAGTAATTATTTCCATTCCGTGAGAGTAAGCTTAATAGCTTCATGGCTCTTCGTTTATCAGTATGAATTTCTTTTCTGCAAGTAATTTTTTGGAAAGATATAACCTTACAAGATAATTGCCGGGTTTTCTTTTAATTCCTGAAACAGAGATAGAGCTGGTAATTACCGATGATGTATCTTCTCCGGCAACAACGATCTTTTTCCTGTAGAAAGTGCTGTCATCGGGTCCTATCCAGTCAATAAAGAACTTCATTAAATCACTTCCGCCTGAATTATTTTTAACAAGCTTTACCAGTGCAGTTAAATTACTTTTATCTTTAATTTTAAAAACAGAATCGATACCAACAGGCTCGCCGGTTATCCTGTCTGTTTTTTTGCAGAGAATAATTTCTGCTGAAACATCAGCTGACTTTTTTTCCCTGGTGGTATTTTTCTTTATATCTTTCAGAAGTTCAAATTTTTTCCCGGCAATCAATTTTCCTGAATAGTAAATTTTTAATGAATGTCTGCCGGGTTTTCTCTTATCCGGTGATGTTGAAACAGAGTTTGTGTAAAACGAACCGCCGGGTGAGATTTCAATTTTCTTTTTGAAAAATATTTTACCGTCAGGGTCTATCCATTCAGCAAGTAAAACCGGCGAACGTTCGGCAGAGTTAATCTCTTTTAATTTGATAATTGCAACTATTTTGGATTTCTTCTTCATAGTAAAACTATTTCCGGCACCAATAGGTTCACCGGTTTCTTTACTAATCCCGCGGCATAAAGTAATTTCAGCACTCAAGTTATCAATTGCTTCTTCCCGTTTTAGTCCTGAAGAGTCGATAGCCTGTTTCACCAATTTAAACTGCTTTTCAGCGATAAGCTCACGGAATAAATAAAAGCGTAATGAGTATTTGCCGGGTAGTCTTTTATCGGGTGAAATCCCCAAAGTACTTGTTAGCAATGCGGTGGAATCATTTTTATAAAGATTGATTCTTTTCTTGAAGAGAGAGTTATTATTTGAATCCAGCCAATCTACATGAAACATCAATTCCTGATCTCTGTGAAAATCTCTGTTTATTAATTTGATGACGGCAGTAACCTTTTCATTTTCTTTAATTGAAAAAATTGTTCCTGCTTTTAGCAGCTTACCGGTTTTTTTACTTATTTTTTCACAAAATGTGATTGTGGCATCAATACCGTATTCAGATTTCGATGGATAGACGATCGTTGAGTCGTTATAAATTCCGGGCGTTTCCGAGCGATCTGAACAGTTGTGAAATAAAAATTGAACCAGAAAAATCGGGAATAATATTTTTACCCGTCTTGTCATACCAAACTAACTATCAAATCATTTTAATAATAAAATTTTTACTTCTGCATTTAACTTTGTAAAACCAGGCTGATAGAGGCACCATAATTATCATCATAAGCAATACACCAATCAAAGTTTCGGCAACATCGCCTTCGCGGTAATAGATTCCGATTCTTTTAGAAAATACACCCAGTATTGCTATGTGCATGCAATAGAAAAAGAGTGCAGTCTTGCCGGTAATGTCAAATATCTTCAGGAATTTCTTAAAGTATTGATTAATTAAAATCATTAATCCTATAACTAAAACGGAACAGCCGAAAAACCATAGGCTGAAAAATAAACTTGGCGGGTACTTCTGATCGAAGAAGAAAGAATACGAACCAATATCCGAAAACGGAAATATATTTCCATAGCTGCGGACTACCCTGATTATTACGGCAGCAATTAATACTGCTGCACCAATTACCAGGCTCCACAAAATTCGTTTTTTATCGGTATCCCAGAATTTAAGCCAGCCATGAGCCATCACCGAACCTGAAAGTGCAAGTGCAAACCACGGCAGAACAGGATATTTATTAAATTTTCCGGTATCGATAAATGTTTGCATAAGTGCAGTTGTCAACAAATTATCAGGATCGTATTGAATCTGAAGCAGTAATGGATGAATGGCAAGAATTATCAGAGCAATACCGAGCTGAATTTCCCATCTCAGATTTACGACTAAAGACTGAAAAATCATTGAAAGACCGATACAGGAAATAATACCGAGATGCCACGGATTGAGACCGCTGAAACCACTCCAGGATGAATTTACCCAGGTCATTTGCAATAGTATAAGAAAAAGCCCGCGCAGAATAAAATTTTTTCGGATAGTTAAAAGACTCACTCCGCTGTTTGTGCGTTTGTAAAAGGTCCACCAAAGCATAGCACCGTTAATTATTAAAAAGCCGGGTGCACAGAGAAAGCTTACATACCTTAGCGCAGCCTGCCCCCAGTTTGTAATCAGGGGATCGAAAGGATCAAAAAAATTCCATACAGAATTCAGGTAATAAGAGCAGTGGTCGACGAGCATAAGGATTATGATTAATCCGCGGAACTGGTCGATAAAGTCAAAGCGTTTTGCGGAACCGGATTTATCGGTGGAATTAATTTTTATTGTTCCGATTATGAATTATTTCAGAAAGTTTTAAACTTGTAAAAAAACAAATAAAAACTACCCGTCAACTTAGGAAATTGTAACCACAAAAACTTTTTTAAAAAAAAGAGGGCTGTTCAGCCCTCTGAAAAAGGAAATTTTTATATTTAAGATTTTAAATCAGGAATAGGTGCTCAGCTCACCAAACATGCTGCTTAAAATTGTTAAAATAACTCCAAAGAAAATGATTGCAAGGACGATAGCAATCAACATTAGAATTAAATAAGCCTGGGCCCAGGTTTTTTTGTTCGGGTTAGTATCTCCCCCGAATGCCCAAACGAACAGCATTATTATTCCTACTAATGGAATTGCAGTGATGATGAAAGTTATTAACCACTCGCCAATGGTCATAGGCTTGTGGGAATTTCCCGGCAGGTTTTGCTGATCCATGTAGCCTCCGTTTAAGTGGATGATTTTTGATTATTGCTTAACAACAGCAGATAAACGTATTTGCTTCCTAAATATATTAAATTTTTTTAAATCGGCTGCACTTAGGATTAACAAAAATTTTGACCGCTCCTTCGCTGAGAAGAACAGTTGCGAGCTTGAATTAATTAACGCTCCGGAGTTTATTCTTAAAAGTGGGAATTCAGTTTTAGATATAAGTTTTCATTTCCAATATTGAAAAAAAATCATTTAATAAAACAATAAAACCAAGTATTTAGCTGGTATAATAGTTGGGTAAACCGGTAGTCTTAAATTTCTTGATAATTAATAAAACAAAACGGAAAAGAAATGAGCAGGAACAAAGTAACCATTGATGGAAATGAAGCAGCTGCGTACACAGCTTTTCACACTAATGAAGTAATAGCGATTTATCCAATTACACCCTCATCAAATATGGGCGAACATTGTGATGATTGGGCCGCAATCGGGAAGAAAAATATTTGGGGAATAGTACCTTCGGTTAGTGAACTTCAGAGTGAAGGCGGTGCCGCGGGAAGCATTCATGGTGCGTTGCAGAGCGGCGCACTGGCAACAACCTTTACAGCTTCGCAGGGTTTATTGTTGATGATACCTAATATGTTCAAAATTGCAGGTGAATTGACTTCTACAGTATTTCATGTTTCTGCAAGAACTGTTGCTGCGCATGCTCTCTCCATTTTTGGAGATCACAGTGATGTAATGGCTACTAGGCAAACAGGATTTGCACTTTTGTCTTCAAATAATCCTCAGGAAGTGATGGACCTGGCTTTAATTGCTCAGGCTGCAACACTTAATGCGAGAGTTCCATTTCTGCATTTCTTTGATGGATTCAGAACTTCTCACGAAGTACTGAAAATAGAAGAATTAAGTTTTGAAGATATGCATGCAATGATTGATGATGATCTGGTAATTGCTCACAGGAAGAGAGCACTTACTCCGGATAATCCGGTACTCAGAGGAACAGCACAGAACCCCGATGTATTTTTCCAGGCAAGGGAAACTGTAAATCCCTATTACATAGCTTGTCCCGGAATAGTTCAACAGCAAATGGATAAATTTGCAAAAATTGTTGGAAGACAGTACAACCTTTTCGATTATGTTGGTGCAAAAGATGCTGAGAAAGTTATCATAATGATGGGCTCAGGTGCAGATGCTGCTCAGGAAACAGTTAATTATCTGATTGCCATGGGTGAAAAAGTTGGGCTGGTAAAAGTAAGATTATACAGACCTTTTTCAATTGATCATTTTATTAATGCACTGCCGCAAACCGTAAAAGCAATTTCAATTTTGGATAGGACTAAAGAGCCTGGTTCCCCGGGTGAACCTTTGTATCTCGATGTGGTTAATTCTATATCAGAAAAATACCTGGCGGGCGAACTGAAATTTAACTATCCGAAAATTGTCGGTGGAAGATACGGTCTATCCTCAAAAGAATTTACACCTGCGATGGTAAAAGCAGTGTTTGATAATCTTAATTCGGACAAACCAAAAAATCATTTCACAGTTGGAATTAAGGAAGATGTAACAAACTCAAGTCTTGATTTTGATCCCCAATTTTCTGTTGAAGCAAAAGAAACTTTCAGAGGAAAGTTTTATGGATTAGGTGCTGATGGAACCGTAGGAGCAAATAAAAATTCTATAAAAATTATTGGCGAAGGGACAGATTATTTTGCGCAGGGGTATTTCGTGTATGATTCGAAAAAATCCGGTTCGATGACAATCTCTCATTTGCGTTTCGGTCCCAAAGAAATAAAATCAACTTATCTGATTAACCGTGCGAACTTCATAGCCTGTCATCAGCAGGTGTTTCTTGAAAAGATTGATATGCTTAGAGAAGCAACGGATGGCTCCACATTCTTGTTAAATACAAAAGTGTCTAAAGATCAGGTCTGGGATTCACTTCCTGAAAAAGTTCAGAAAGATCTTATCCAGAAGAAAATGAAGTTCTTCATTATAGACGCATATAAGGTCGGTGAAGAAACCGGGATGGGTGTGAGAATAAATACAATCATGCAAACATGTTTCTTTGCGATCTCAAACATCTTCCCGAAGGAAGATGCAATAAAGATGATTAAAGATTCGATAAAGAAAACTTACGGTGCAAAAGGCGATAAGATAGTTCAGATGAACTTTGATGCGGTTGATAAAACTCTTGCAAATTTATTTGAAGTTCAGGTTCCGGATAAGGTAACAAGCAAACTTCAGATACAACCACCAGTATCTGCTAACGCTCCTGAATTTGTAAAAGAGGTAACTGCAAAGATTATCGGGTTTGATGGTGATGATATACCGGTAAGTAAATTTCCTGTTGATGGAACATTCCCTCTTTCGACAACTAAGTGGGAAAAAAGAAATATTGCACTCGAAGTTCCGGTTTGGGATCCTGAAGTCTGTATCCAGTGCAACAAATGCGTTATCGTATGTCCGCATGCCACAATCCGTGCAAAAGTTTATGATGAACAATATATTAAAAACGCTCCGCCGACATTTAAGTACACAAAATTCAAAGCAAAAGATTACGGCGAGAATATGTACTATTCACTTCAGGTAGCTGTAGAGGATTGTACAGGCTGTGAGCTTTGTGTTGATGTTTGCCCAGCAAAGAATAAGAAGGAAACCCGTCTCAAAGCAATCAATATGGCTGAACAGATTCCATTACGTGAACAGGAAAGAGTTAACTGGGATTACTTCCTCTCATTACCGGAATTGGACAGAAGAAAAGTTAATGTCACTAAAATCAAAGACTCTCAATTCCTCGAACCGCTTTTTGAATTTTCAGGAGCTTGCTCTGGATGCGGCGAGACACCCTATGTTAAGCTTGTAAGCCAGCTCTTTGGCGATAGAACAATTGTGGCAAACGCAACCGGCTGCTCTTCTATTTACGGTGGAAATTTACCAACGACTCCCTGGGCTGCAAATAGAGAAGGAAGAGGGCCAGCCTGGTCTAATTCACTGTTTGAAGACAATGCCGAGTTTGGATTCGGATTCAGATTAGCAATAGATAAACACAATGCACAGGCAAAAGCGATTCTTTCAAAATATGCTGATGAATTAGGCGGTGATCTCGTCAACGCAATTCTGAATTCATCACAGAAAGATGAAGCAGAAATTTATGAACAGAGGGAAAGAGTAAATTCTCTGAAGAAAAAATTAAGTGATATGCTTAAAGCCGGCAGCAATGGAACAGCGAATGATTTAAAACACTTGTTAAGCTTAGCAGATTACCTTGTTAAAAAGTCAGTTTGGATAATGGGCGGTGATGGATGGGCTTACGATATAGGTTACGGCGGACTTGATCACGTTCTTGCATCAGGGAAAAACGTAAATGTTTTGGTGCTTGATACTGAAGTTTACTCCAACACTGGCGGTCAATGTTCAAAAGCAACATCAAGAGGAGCTGTAGCAAAGTTTGCTGCCGCCGGTAAACCTGCAGCTAAAAAAGATCTTGGCTTGATGGCGATGACTTATGGAAATGTTTACGTAGCGAAAGTTGCATTGGGTGCAAACGATCAGCACACACTCAGAGCGTTCCTTGAAGCAGAAGCTTATGATGGACCATCACTTATTATTGCTTACAGCCATTGCATCGCACACGGAATAAATATGGGTAAAGGAATGCAAAATCAGAAGGCTGCAGTAGATTCAGGTTACTGGCAGCTTTACAGGTATCATCCAGATCTTGCAAAAGAAGGAAAGAACCCGTTCAAACTGGATTCAAAAGAACCTAAAATGCCGGTAAAAGATTTTGCTTATATGGAAACCAGGTTCAAGATGCTTACAAAATCTCATCCGAAAATTGCTGAAGAGTTAATGAAGGCAGCACAGGAAGATGTGACTAACAGATGGAAAGAATATGTGAGGTTGGCTTCCTGGGAGCCGGGTAACGGAAAAACTGAACAGTAGAGATTTGAAGAGCAGCTTTCGAGGTTGCAGGTGATAATTAGTGCTCTAACCTCGAAGGTTTCGGTTGAAAAATAATTTGAAAATATAATTCAAAGGTTTAAAAATGAATCTATCAACAACATACTTAGGATTAAAACTTAAGTCTCCGATTGTTCCTTCTGCAGGTCCTCTTTCGCAGGAAATTTCTAACATCAAACTGATGGAAGATGCTGGTGCGGGTGCGGTAGTTCTATATTCTTTATTTGAAGAACAACTGGAACATGAATCACTGGAACTTCATCATCATACAAACGGATCAGCCGAAAGCTTTGCTGAAGCAACCAGCTATTTCCCCGAACCATTTGATTATAAGATGGGACCGGAAGAATATCTGAACCATATCAGAAAAGCCAAAGAAGCTGTTAGTATTCCTATCATTGCAAGTTTGAATGGCAAATCACTTGGTGGATGGATTGATTATGCAAAGCAAATCGAGCAAGCCGGAGCTGATGGACTTGAGCTCAATATTTATTTTATGGCAACTGATCTTGATCAGAAAAGCGAAGAGCTTGAAAAAAAATATGTCCACATTGTAAAGAGAGTTAGGTCGGAAGTTAAAATTCCCATTGCAGTGAAGATGCATCCTTTCTTCAGCTCAGTTGCACATATGGCAAAAGAGCTGAACAAAGCAGGTGCCGATGGATTAGTTCTCTTCAACAGGTTTTATCAACCGGATATAAATCTTGAAACTCTCGAAGTAGAACCGAATGTAATTCTTAGTACACCGTTTGCAATGCGGCTTCCATTAAGATGGATAGCTATCCTTTATGGAAGGGTAAATGCCGATCTTGCTGCAACGAGTGGTATTTACTCAGCAGAAGATGTAATCAAAATGATTATGGCAGGTGCAAAAGTAACTCAAATGCTTTCCTGTTTGTTTAAGTTTGGTATTGGTCACATCGCCGATGTTACCACAAAGATGAAAATGTGGATGGAAGAAAAAGAATATGAATCTCTTGACCAGATGCGCGGCAGTATGAGCTATATGAATGTTGATGACCCGGCAAAATTTGAACGCGCTAACTATATGAAAGTTTTGCATTCATATAAATAATTTTTTCATAGCCTCCTTATGCCATTGCGGGCAAAATAGCTGTACTCTTATTACTGTCCCGTTTAATTTTTGTCCGCGATGGTTTTTTTTGTTTCACATCACAAGTAATATTTCCAATATTCACCATTTGAACCAATAAGCCTATCTTAACGTTTATTCAAAAAAATTATTAGGCAAAGTGGCTTTATTCTTCACAATATTCTTTACTGTTTACACCGCCCTTAATTATTATATTTTTATAAGGGGATGGCAGGCGCTTGCTTCGTATGCTTTTCTGCGTCCTTATTACATTATAGTTTTTATCCTGGTTGCTTACGGATATGTATTTTCCAAGATGCTCTATAAGTTTCTTCCTTCACTTGTTTACGATATCTGGCTGGGAGTTGGTGCGATCTGGTTTGCATTCCTTGTTTATTTCATTTTACTTTTACTTGGTCTGGATTTAATTAGACTCGCAGAGCATTTTATCAATTTTCTTCCAAAATCTTTTCACGATAATTATGAGCAGACAAAAAAGATAACGGCAATTGTTATCATTGCTCTTGTTGGCATAATTGTTTTTCTGGGAAACCTGAATAAAAGAGATATTACGATTAAAACTTTAAACCTCACTCTTTCAAAAGGAAGCGGCAAGCTTAATGAGCTTAACGTTGTCATGGCTGCCGATCTGCATCTCTCGCCAATAGATGGTGAAAGACTTCTATCAAGGATAATTGATAAAATGAATTCACTCAATCCAGATATAATTCTTTTGGCGGGTGATATTGTGGATGACAAAGCAGAAATTCTTGAACAAAGGAAAATTGGTGAATCCTTTAAGAGTCTCAATCCTAAATATGGTATTTATACTATAAACGGCAATCACGAGTTTATAAATGAAGTTGAATCATCGGTGAAGTATGCTGAACACCTTGGTATGAAGGTGCTTCGTGATGAATATGTTCTGATTGATAGCGGCTTTTATGTTATCGGCAGGGAAGATGTTGTGATGAAACAATTCACGGGTAAAGAAAGAAAATCACTTGAGGCAATAATAAGTTCAATTAACTCTTATTATGCGAAAATTCTTTTAGATCACACTCCGGTTAAATTGGAGCAAGCTGAGAAGAACGGAATTGATCTGCAACTATCTGGTCATACTCACCACGGACAAATTTGGCCCGGGAATATTATCACCAATATGATTTATGAACTAAGCTGGGGATATTTAAAGAAAGGTAAAACTCACTACTACGTTACATCAGGTGCAGGTACGTGGGGTCCTCCGGTGCGCACAGGAAGCAAATCTGAAATTGTAAATATCAAAATAAAATTTGTTAATTAGATCCATGCATTCATGCAACCATGCATCCATACAACCGTGTATCCATGCAAACGAAGAATTAACGAATGCTTGGTTGAACGGGTGCATGGCTGCATGTTAAAATACGAACGTTAATCCGAATTTTATATTATCAAATGCAATCGGCGGCGCACTGCTGAACGGCCAGTTCATTTTTTCTTGTCTCAAGTCATATAAACCATATCCCAAAGCACTCTTCAGAACAAAAAATACAATTGGTCCTGCAGCCGGGGATGATTTAAAGATTTCTTTTATAAATAAGTCCAGCAAACCGTGCGCAGCAATCTCGATAATTCCACTTCCTGCCCATTTCCAGAAGAGATGTCTTTCAAAAACTATTGACCTTTCATAACCGGCTTCCAGAACAATTAAACTTGCAGGCTGAACCCTGATACCTGCTTCGCTGCTTGTTCCGAACCGAAAAGTTTCATCATAAAGATCTTTTATTCTTTCATCATTAGGATTTAAAGAATCATCGGTGAAATCGATATTAGTCCAGTTCATTGAAGAAGTGAAATAAGGAACGATAGCAGCATTATCTCCGATTTTATAACCATAACCGCCAGACCAGCCTGTACCGAACTGCCAGTTAGTTGTTCCGATATCAGAAGAACTTTCTTTTCCCCCGGCAAGATTTGTAGAATTTTTATTCAGAAATAAATAATTGAATTTGTACTTTTCAATGTACTCAGCATACCTTGTTGTTTTATGATAAGTGTAGCCCAGTTTCAATTCCAGCAGGTTGTTATCAGCAAATGATGCTTCAACATCTTTCCGTGAAATGTTCGAGAAGCCATAATTGAAAAATATAGTTGGCTGTTTTTTCTGTCCTTCGGTCCACTCTTCAAATTCATCCCACTCCAATTCCCACTTCCAGCCTTTCTCAGCTTTTGTAGTGTCTTGTGCAGAGCTGTTGGAAACCAATAGTAAAATAAACGATATAATTAACAAACCGGTAGTTTTCATAATTTCTCCCTTCAGAAAATAAAATTTGTCTGGGACAAAAATAAGCTATGTAAAAACTTCTTTGGTCAGGTTTTAAATAAATGGTTTATACTTATGACAAATGCTAAATTTCGGATGTTACATATCTCCAGGCTTTATTTTCCGGCGTATCACTTCATCAAGGTAGCGATGGAACTTCACAGGCAGGTTTTTGTATTTTGAACTTAAACTTGCTTTTACAGTATCGTAGCTGCTGCTTCCCGTACTGCGGATATCTTTTTCAATATTGCTCAAAAAAGTTTGAATCTTTCCCCGGACTCTTTCATTTACCTCTTCATCATCAGTGCCGCTTATTATTGAAACAGATTTAGCAATGTTGAATTCCGATTCGCTTAATACTTTAAATACAGTGCCGCGAAAATTTTCAGAGATGAGAGTTCTGTTTACATCACCAAGCTCTTTAGCAGTCTCTGTCACGGATGAATGACTGAACTTTTTATTTCTGAGTGCTTCCAGCACATGGTCTTCAAAATTAAATTTAACCTGCTTAACAACTTCACCCGGCAGGTCTGATAGCTGCACAAGATTTCTGCTTTCAGCCTTTGCAAAGATTACAGCACGTTTGATAACCGATTCAAGTTCACGTACGTTTCCTTTCCATTCATATTCTTTTACGGCCTGCAATGCCGATTTCGAAAAATTCATTTCGGGGGATTCACTGCTTAAAAAATGTGCGGCAAGGATTTCTATATCTTCTTTTCTTTCCCTTAGTGAAGGAAGATTTATTTTGAAAACATTTAACCGGTAGTATAAATCCTGCCTGAACTTTTTCTCTTTAACCAGGGTTTCCAGATCTTTATTTGTTGCGGCAATAATTCGTACGTCAACTTTCCTTGCGGATGACGAGCCAACCTTTTCAATTTCACCGAACTGCAAAACCCTGAGCATTTTAAGCTGGAAGTTCTCGGTGGTCTCCCCGATTTCATCGAGGAAAATCGTTCCGTTATCTGCAGCTTCAAATCTTCCTTTTTTATCTGCGTTCGCGCCTGTAAACGCACCGCGCACGTGCCCGAATAATTCACTCTCCAGCAAATTTTCCGAAAGAGCCCCGCAGTTCACGGCTATAAAGTTGTTATCCTTTCTTTTACTTAGTAAGTGGATTGCACGTGCTGCAAGCTCTTTGCCGGTACCGCTTTCACCGATTATAAGAATGGTCGCATCAGTTGGAGCGGCTTTTTTAATTAGCTCAGCAGTTTCGTTCATTTTTTTTGAACGATAAACAATACCTAATAAATTTTTAGTATCAGCTCCTGCATTAAACCCGGCTTCCAACCTGTCTTCATCGGATTCCCTGAGCTTTTCAATTTCGGATTTTAACGATTTTATCTTCGAAATAAGTTCGGACGATCCTGCCCCGCTCGCATCAAGCTCTGTTTGAAGCCGGGCGAGCTCTTTTTCCTTTTTATCGAGCAATACTTTTAAAATTTCGGTTTCGTTTAAAAGTTTTTCTCTGCCTTCAAAAAAGTATAATGCAAAGTCTGCAGCTGCAAGAACTGTAAATGGCAAAAAGAAAAATGAGTAAGCAATTTTCAGGAAGAGAAACGATGAAAGCATAAAACAAATAAGAACTACTGCCAAAACCAAAAGGAGGTATTTAGTATACATCTTTTTTCCGGCTTTATTAATAAAGTAAATAAATGCCAGGAGTGTAAGTATTAATATTATGGCCGAAGGTATATAAGCTGCCGGTTTAAGAAAGCGCTGGTTAAGCAGGTTATCAAGCGCAAAAGCATGAAGAGCCATTCCGGGCATAGAGTCGTCGAAGGTACTTTTAATATTCGGAGCTATGCTAAGATCCCCAACCCCGATGATTACAACTTTATCTTTGAACTTCTTCAGTTCATTGCTTTGGTTATAAACGAGATTGTTAAATTCGATTACAGAATATCTTTTAAATTTTTTCCACGAACAAAAATAATTTACTGCGAAGGAACTAAAAGTAGCATCAATATCAGCAAGTTGAAGAGCAAAGGCTTTTTCTGAATTTCCGCTGTTCATCAGCTCAACCGGGATCATATAATCTTCTTCCTTTATAAAATTTATATGACCGGATGGAAAATCTTCATTCAGTAATTTGGGGCTGGGATAACTAAGAGAGTCGGTAAAAAATTTACCACCGCTTTCAATTATTCTTCCTGCAAGTGAACTAAGTACAACTTTGCCGGATTTTTCTATTTCATTTTTCAGTAGCTGATCATAAACGGTTTGTGTAACAAGCCTCGAGCTTAAGAAAACTTCCAGCCCTATCCTTTTAACTTTTAATTTGGTCAGATGATTAATCAGCAGTGCGTAGTAGTTCCTTTTTACAGGCCAGGGACCAATGCGGGAAATATCTTCTTCTGAAAAATAAATCAGAACTATTCCCGAATCGGGTTCTAATTCACCTCTTACTTCTGATAAAAAATTTCCTGCTACTGAGTCGACGCTTTTACGAATGCCGGGAAACAGCAATAGAATAAGACATGCAAGCAGTATAGCAATGATTCTTATTATTATTTTTTGTCCTGTCGTCAAAAAACTTACAAGCTTTATTTTTAAATATTCTCCGGTTAAATATAAAAAATAGGCTGATGATTTAAGGCAGATTTTGAATTTAAGCTTCTGCCGGCAGCTATTTTATTAATTCCGGCTAAAAAAATTTTAGTAATTTTACCAGGCAATTTTCAATTTATTTTATGGAGATCAAATGAAATTACTAAGAGGGATAATTATTATCTTCTCAGTGCTTATCTTTTCAACAGGATGCCTGAAGATTGAAACAACCCTGAATGTCAATAAAGACGGCAGCGGAACTATCAGCGAGAAAGTGGTGATGAGTAAAGTGTTTGTTGATATGTTGGAAGAGTTCGCACAGGCATTCCAGGATTCATCTTCAACAGAGGAGTTTTCTTTATTTAAAAAAGAAGATATTGTTAAGGATGCAGCCGGTTACGGCGAAAATGTAAGCTACTTATCTCACGATTTTATCAGCGATGAAAACTGGGAAGGTTACACGGCTGTTTACTCTTTTACAGATGTGAGCAAAATAATACTCAGACCTGACCCCGATAGCAAAGTAGATGTTGGAGTTGACGTTGATGAATCGCAAGTTGAAAAGGACTATTTTTCCTTTGATTTTACCCGCGGAGAAACGGCTGACCTGAAGATAAATCGTCCGGAAATAAAACCCGATACAGGTTCAACCGGTACTGATGAAGAGGAATTCACCGAAGAAAATAATGATCAGGACGGAGAGCAATTTTTAAAGATGATGGAAGGAATGAGCATAAAAGTATCCGTTAAAGTTGATGGAGAAATTCTTAATACAAATGCAAGCTATGTTTCGGGTTCAGATATCACTTTGCTCCAGATGGATTTTGATGAAATGATGAAGGATAAGGAAAGCTTCAAAGAGTTCTCACGTAAAAAACCGAAAAGTATTGATGAAATGAAAGAGTTTCTGGAAAAATTTCCCGGGATGAAATTAGAAACCGGCAATCCCGTAATAATTAAATTCAATTAAATAATCACGAATAAAAAACGGAGAAAAAATGAAAGCTAAAATTGCTGCACTTATTACTTGCTGCTTATTGTGGGGAGTTTTATATGCCCAAACAGGAGAAACGAAACTAGGGAATGAAATATCCTTAACAGAGAAAACAAAAATATCGGATATCCTTGCAGATCCTGAAAGCTACCTCGACCAGGTTGTACTTGTAGAGGGAGAAGTTCTGGAAGTCTGCCCGAAAATGGGCTGCTGGATGGAACTGAAATCTGAGACAGAGGGAGAGAAAATAAAAGTTAAAGTTAAAGATGGTGAGATTGTATTCCCTATGGAAGCAAAAGGACAGATGGCGCTTGTAGAGGGGAAAGTTTATAAGATAGAGCTTACTCAGGAAGAAGCGATTGAGTACTTTGAGCATGTTGCTGAAGAGTCGGGAAAGGAATTTGATCCTTCAACTGTTACGGGACCGGTTACGCTTTACCAGATTAAGGGTTTAGGAGCAGAAATTCATAAAAAAGAGAGTTAAACATTTTTAAGAGAAAAGAAAAATGCCGTCTTGCAAATAACAGGGCGGCATTTTTTATAAGAAGACCAGTGAAAATCGGTTACTTGAGCAGCAACATCTTCTTCGTCTCTACAAATTTTCCTGACTTAATCGTGTAAAAGTATATTCTGCTGGATAGATTCGATGCATTGAAATTTACTGAGTGGATGCCTCTTTGCTAATACTCATTTACCAATGTTGTAACTCTCTTGCCAAGTATATCAAGAATTTCTATATCTACATTGCCGTCTCTTTCAAGAGTGTATT
>CAZXGJ010000009.1:0-63965 GCA_964639955.1 uncultured Ignavibacteriaceae bacterium | reverse complement strand
CGATAGTCATTTATAGTCATTGGGTAGTCATTCATTGCAGTTATAATTATTTCTACTTCTTCCGAGGGATTCGACTCATTGCCCTGGTTATCTACCGCTGTAAGCTTGAAGTAAAGTGATTCAACGTTTGTCGGGATTAAATGAAGATAAAATGTATCCTCAGTTGATGCAACAAGCTTGGTTGAATCTATCTGAAAATTCTTTGTTGTATCTCTGTAAATATTGTAATGCCTGAAATCTGCTTCTGTATTTCGGTTCCAGCTCAGAGTTATTATGATTGAGTCAACCTGAGCCGTGAAATTGACCGGAGGTCGTGGGGGTAAATCAAGATAAATGTAACTTTCTCCATAAGGTCCTCCGTAAAGCCCTATGTCGCTCCTTGTGCTATCCTTATCAAGTATCGTCGGATCACCCGCATCAATCAAAGGAGAATACATCTGCAAGTGAAAATCTAATTTTCCTTGAGTGGAGTCATCATTTACTATCATCGGGTCAACTGATAGATTTGTGCTGTCGGGAGTAATGCCGTAATAATTAATATTGTTATTCCATACATTGTTATACTGGAATACAGGATTTTCATTCGGCCAAACCTCTAAACCTCTTTTTGTATTCGTAACTACATTGTTTTTTACAATGTTTTCTAAACCAATTACAAGAGCATAATGATCAGTGGAGTTGCCTGTTATATAATTATTGTATATCTGCAAATACGGAATAGCAAAATTCATAATACCAAATTTGCCAGGAGCTGCTAAAACCAAATTATTATATACCTTTCCAGAATCAGCATCACCAAGAAAAATACCATCATTTTGAGGTCCCTTAAGGAAAATCACATTATTTGAGATTATTGGTCTTGCCCCATAAGGTTGTTTTATTCCCTCAGGAGCTGTGTAAGCGACTCCCACCACTACAATATAATTTGAGTCAATAACCGGTGTGTAACTGAAATCGAAAGCTTCTATATGAATTCCTTGTCCCTCTATATAATCTATAAAAATATTATTTTTTCTAACCCGGGCGTTTGAATTAATTACATATATACCTCTTCTATTTCCTGATATAATATTTTTATATACCTCTGTATTATATCCTGCAGATATACCACTAATTCCATTTGTAACTCTGTTATAAGTAACTTTATTATTTCCGTCGCCTATGTCAGCCCATATACCACGTCCTAAATCTGCGTTATAATAAACCATAACGTGAAATCCTGATAAAAGGCAACTATCAGCAACTTCTACCGCCCGGGATGAAGCAGACGTGATTAAATTTCTTGAATCTATCGTACAAGAATCAAGGCCTGCACCTAACAATGATAACCCCGGTATCATCACAACCTGTTCTTCATAAACTCCGTTAGCCACGTAAATAGTATCACCAAAAACACAAATGTTTATACACTCCTGTATTGAATCGGCGGCAGTTAACCAGCTGGTATATGGAGGAATACTTAAGCCGGTTTTGCTTACGTAACGGATGGTGGCAGTTAAAAATTGACAATTAAAAATTAAAAATGAGAGGATGATGAGAGAAGTTTTTAAATATTTCTTAATTATCTTACTCATATTGCTTCCTTCGGGTTCATTATTTAATTAAACCAGTTTAGGATCAATACAAGAAAAAAACAAACTACAAAAGATTCCGAAACCGGTTCGAGCTTGCACTTGGAATGTAAGAAAATAAAATCAGAGAAGCAAGAAGCAAATAAAAAATCCCGATTGAATTACAACCGGGATTTAGTCTATTTGTGTAATTGAAAACTATTTTAACAAAATCAATTTTTTCACATTTGAATATCCTTCAATGGTTATTATTTTATAAAATTTTACTTCTAACGAAAATTGAGCTCTGATTCCGGTTTACAATTCATATTGTTAATTTTGCTTTTAAGTTATGAACAAAAATGCAATCGGCAGGCAGATATTTACTTATCCATTAATCTTCAAACTGCTGTACAGCTTTGGAAACGTTGTTGTATCAGTATTACTGGTGCTCTATAATCTTCCGTTAATTGTATATCTCGATAAGAACAATATTCTTATTATCCCGATAGTTGTTTCACTGTTTCTTATCTACTACATTAACCGCTACTATCTTAGCCTTTACAAAATTCTTCCTTATTTAATAGAAGCTGATGATGAAAAAATTACCTGTTCAAAATTTTTTCTTTCCTCTAAAGAAATAAATATCTACTATGAAGATATCGAATCATTATCAGGAGGAATTTTTGATAATAAGATTACCGGGCTGATGAAAATATGTGACGGAAAAAATTCAGTTTGTATAGGGTTTTACAGGAAATTGAATAACTCGAACAGGCTTGCAACTATAATTCTCAGCAAAGTAAAGCGGCACCTGTACGATGAAGTGCTTGAAAAGATATTAGCAAAACAGAAGAGAGATAAAAATTGAAAATTGCAGTTCTGTTGTCCGGTGGTGTCGATAGTTCGGTTGCTCTCAGGCTGCTGAAAGATGAAGGACACCACTTAACAGCATTTTACCTTAAAATATGGCTTCAGGATGAATTTTCATTCCTTGGAGAATGCCCCTGGGAAGAAGACTTAAAGTATTGCCGCGCGGTTTGCAAACAGACTAATGTACCGCTTGAAGTCATTCCACTTCAGACAGAATACTGGGATAACGTCGTATCATATACAATCGAAGAAATTAAGGAAGGCAGAACTCCCAACCCGGATATTTTCTGTAACAGCCTTATTAAGTTCGGGCAGTTTTATGAGAAGATTGATCCATCATTTGAAAAAGTTGCAAGCGGACATTACGCAAGGGTAGAAGAATTAAATGGAAAGCACCTGCTTAAAACTTCCCCGGATCCGGTAAAAGATCAGACTTACTTCCTTGCTTACCTTACACAGCAGCAGCTTTCACGTGCTTTTTTCCCCATAGGTAAATATAAAAAAACTGAAATACGAAAACTTGCTGAGGGGCACAATCTCCCTACAATGGCAAGAAGAGACAGCCAGGGAATCTGCTTCCTCGGTCAGATAAAGTTTAAAGAATTTATAAAACATCATCTTGGTGAGGTTACCGGAGAGATTGTTGACATTGATTCAGGTAAAGTGATGGGTAAGCACCCCGGCTATTATTACTACACTATCGGGCAGCGCTCAGGTTTAAAGCTTGGTGGCGGACCCTGGTTTGTTGTAAACAAAGATGTGAAGAATAATATTGTTTACATCTCAAAAGAAAATCTTGCTGTGCGCGAACGAAGTGAATTTCCCGTCGGAAAATTGAACTGGATTTTGGGTAAACCGCCAGAACATACAAAATTAAAAGTAAAAATCAGACACGGAGCGAAAACGTACGGATGCATGGTTGCATGGATGCATGATGATACATTGAGAGTGAAACTTGATGAACCGGATAGGGGAATAGCAGCAGGGCAGTTTGCTGTTTTTTATGATGGTGATGTTTGTCTTGGCGGGGGAGTGATACTTCAGGACACGGGTTAAAGCATTCTGAAGCTTGTAGTAAAGTTAGGTTTTGTTTTTATCATTCAGCATAACTGAATCTATGATTCTCTGAAACACCCGGCAGCTTCTTAAAATTGCTGCAAATGTAAGCTTACCTTATTCCGATTATTAAATTCATTTTACAAATCCAGGCATTCTGGATTTCCGTAAAGCAATGCGGACAGTTAAAATTAGTTGGCTCCTTTTGTAATTGTTTTGAATTCATCTGACCGGGTAACAGAAGAGAAATATTATTAAATCGTATTTTATATTAATAACCGGTTAAACTTTATTCAATAAACTTCTCAAAGAAGTACTTTTTATCGTAAAGTATTTCTTTATTTTCATTAAAAAATTTTTTAATGGCCTCAACAGATATTACTCTTGCAATTCCATACCGGATTGCCGAAACGCGCTTAACATATTCTTCACCTTCGTAAGGAACAATCGGGTTATACGTTTCGTTGTTTTGAAGTTTTTTAGGTACAAGCACATTGTCTTCTTCTTCGGGCACCCACTGTATTATTCCGACCATTTCAAAATTTGGTACACCATCTCTTATTGCAAGCACCATTCCACCGCTCATCCCGTTGTTGATTACGGCATCTACTAAAAATGAACCGTGCTCGTCCCTGTTAGGGTTGCTCACAATGGCTTTGGTTACCATCTGGTAATTAATTGGGTAGCCGAAAACATAAACGAATGAACCCCAGTCCAATTCCTTTGCTGTTCCAAGGGGATAATTGAAAACAGGGAACTTCAAGTTTGAAAGGGACTTATAATCCTTTCCGATCACTGCAATATCAGTTTTAGTGTCGATTGCCAGTATTTCAAATTCGCTGCCTTCCGGAAATCCCGCCGCATAAATATTCTGTCTTTCTTTAATGAATATTGCTTCGATGAATTCCGTTAGTTTGCCTTCTTCATCAGCAAAAAAAGAAATTATTGTATCGGGGTCGTTTACAACATGTGCACAGGTTAAAATTGCAATCTTACCCTCATTAAAATAGATTGATGTTCCAGTTCCCGATCTGGTTTGGTCTGCGTATCCCTCGGAGATGGTAATCCCGGATAAGTTTGTTGTTTTTATTTTGTTTCTTGTTAAAGCTGTGGACGGATCGAAAAGATAAGATTTATAAAATGCAGTGCTATTAATTCTGTGGACTGTATTACTGATAGTTCTTAATTCATCTGAAGCACCCTTGTATGGAAACTCGCTGTCGTACTTTCCATCCTGAAGTGTAGGAAATATTTCTTTATATGTTACAGTTGAACAGCTCACGCTTATAAACCAGATCATTACTGAAACAGCCAAAGCTGCTTTAAGATTAAATTGATTCATTTCCCCAGTTCTCCCTTTTTAGTTAAAGTTCAATTAACTTATTCTGAATTACATACTGAGCCAGCTCAACATTCGATTTTAGCTGCATCTTTTCAAGGATGCGGTTCCGGTAAGTATAAAAAGTATGTATGCTGATTGAAAGATCAGCGGAAATTTCTTCTGCGGTTTTGCCTGCTGCAATAAGGCACATAATCTGGAACTCACGGTCGGAGAGTTTATCGTGGCGCAATGATTCGTCAGCATTTCCAAATTCAGATGCAAGTTTTTCGGCTAATGACTGGTTAATATATTTTCCGCCGGCAACAATAGTTCTGATTGCACTAACTAATTCATTGGGGGCAGAAGCCTTCTTCATGTAGCCTGAAGCGCCGGCTTTTAATGCTCTAAGCCCGTACTGATCCTCGCTGAACATACTTAGAATGAGCACGGGTAAGCCGGGTTTTATTTTCTTTAAATCTTTCAATGCGTCCAGCCCGCTTCTGCCGGGCATGCTTATATCTATTACGGCAATATCGAAATGATTGTTTTCAACAAGGCTGAAAATTTCGGAAGCTTCCTTTGCTTCACCTGCAACAAGCATATCTTTTTCTTCGGCAACAATTTGTTTTAAACCTTCTCTAACAATCGAGTGGTCATCGGCTATCAGGATTTTTATCATTTTTTAAATCATTTCTGAAAGTTTTTTATTTTTTAAGTAAAAAAAATAAAGGAATTCGGGTAACGGAGATAAAGTATATTAATATATGTCTGATCCCTTCAATTCAGTTATTTCTTAATTTCTTCTAAAGGAATTTCAACCTTTACAGCAGTTCCTTTCATTGGTATTCCTTCAATTGTAACTTCACCGCCAACAGTGAGCGCTCTCTCCCGCATTCCGATAAGCCCAAACGATTTCGGGCTTTTAATTTGTTCCGAGCTGATACCTGTACCGTTGTCTTTTACTTCCAAAATTAAACCTGCGCCGCTCCTGCTCAGCGATATATAGATGTGGCTGGCTGAAGCATGCCTTATTACATTGGTAACAGCTTCCTGGAAAATTCTGAAAATTACCGTTGATTTTTCCATATCAAGTTTTATATCATCGGCTGGCAAAGAGAGAGAAAAGATTCTATCAGTTGCTTTCCTGAATTCCTGTGTCTGCCATTCAATAGCGGCTATAAGCCCCAGCTCATCTAATATACCGGGACGCAGCTTGGATGTTATTCTCTGAATCATCTCAACCGAGTCATCGATCATCGATGAAATGTTATTAATTTTTTCTTTAAGCTCCTGCTGATCTTCTCTCAGCTTATTGGAAAGAAGCGTTACCTGTATTTTAAGGACTGTCAGCACCTGCCCAAGCTCATCGTGTATTTCGCGCGCAATCAGGCTTCTTTCTTCTTCTCTTATTGATTGAAGATGTGCAGCGAGATCTCTTAACATTGCACCGCTTCGTTTAAGCTTGTCTTCAGCTTCTTTGCGTTCGGTTATGTCTCTTGCAATTGACAGAACTGTAAGCCTGCCATCATAAATAAATAAATGAGAGCTCACTTCGGCGGGGATAAGCTTTTTATCTTTTGCACGATGCACTACCTGATAAATTGCATGGTTATTTTCCAGAAGAATTTCGATGCTGCGGTTAAACTCATTTATATACATTGGCTGAACAATCGCAGATGGGCTTAATCTCAGAAATTCATCCTTGGTGTAGCCAAACCGGCTGCAGGCAACATCATTTACTTCAATAAAATCCCCGTAAGTTTTATCGGCAGTGAGCTGCGTAACAAAAACAGCGTCGTTGGCATTGTTAAACAGCATCCTGAATTTTTTTTCGCGTTCCGTAAGCTCCTGTTCAAATTGCTTACGCCTTGTAATATCTTTTATTATGCTGAGAGTAACTTTCCCGGATTCGGGCAGGTTTAAAAATGAGTTTGAAAACTCAAACCATCGCTTCTCTCCGTTCCAGAGTATATTTTCTCTTTCAAAGTGTGTTTTAATTTCGTTACTGTCTGCATCCTTCCGGTAAGCTTCCAGCACTTCTTCCTGTTCCGATTTATGATATGCAACTGAAAACTGCCTTCCAACCAGGTCATTTTTATTTAAGCCAATTATACGGCAGTAAGCATCATTTACAAGCAGTATATTGCCCTGTTCATCAATAAGCCTCATTCCGTCTACAGAAATTTCCCATAGCTGCCCGAATAGCAGTTCTGCTAAAGTTAGAACTGATTCTGCTGTGATATCAGGAAACATTTTTAGTTACTCTATTCGTGTTTAACCTTAAAACCTTTTTTCATCCAGCCTTTTGCCAGCAATAAGCCAACCGGAGAGATAATAGCAATAAAACCGTAAATAAGCCACATTGTTTCAGTGTTCATTTCTGATGGCGGAGTATCTGCCGGACAGTAATTCATTAAAAACCATCCTGAGTACAGGCTTGTAATTACCTTTGTAAGAAACCATGGAAACTGGCCGATACCCATATAAATCCCCGTCATATTTTTAGGTGCAATCTCTGCCACCCATTGCAAAAATCTCGGCTGCCACATTGCCTCGCCAATTGTCATCAAGGTAATGTATGATAGTATTGTAACCAGATTGGGTCCAAGTGCGAGAATAAAAGTTGGCGATGCCATAACAAAAGTTCCTATAATCATCATATTATAGGTATCTTTTTTAGAAGTTAATGCCGTAACCATAGGTGTGAGAATGAAGATAAGTATGGGATTTAAATTCACAAAGAACTCAAAATTATCTTCAATAAAGTTTGGAATTCCGAAGTAAGTCTGACCACCAAATGCCCGGCTTGTGTATTGCGGTATTGTAAGCCAATTGTGAGCAAATAATGTCTGTACGAAAATCAAGATGAAAACAAAATAAAGAAACCTTAAATCCTTTAGAGGGAAATTTTTTATGTAGTAGGCAATCTTTTCCTTTGTGGATTTCTCTGCCATTTCATCTTTTTCTTCAGTACCGGGCTTATCAGAATTTACTTCCTTAACAGCTTTTTCCATCGCTTTTTTTGTAATGATGAAATAAACGATTGCAATACCGGCAACTGTTAATGCAACGTAAACCCAGAACACCCCGGTTATTCCGTAAGCTCTCCTTACAGGCGGCGAAATTAATCCGGGTAAAAATCCGCCAAGATTCATTAATGCATACAGCATTGCGTAACCCATTGCAGCAGTTTTCTCGTTAGTTAATATTTTTACACCTGCATAGCAAGCCGGTTGATAAATTCCGTAGCCTAGAATAATTCCCAGTATTCCGAGCATAGCAAACAGATGGGCAGACCCCCAAAGCCCCGGCACGCCCAAATCGGGAGAAACGGTTAAAAGAACTCTTCCAATCAACATAAGACTGAGTGCAATGAGAAGGGATTTTCTTAATCCTATCCAATCAACAGTGGCACCTAAAAACAACATTGCAATAGTAATGCCTGCAGTTTGTATGCCTACCATCTGACCGGCATCAATGTCATTAAGGTTTATGTATTCATTAAAAAAAATTGCCAGCAAACCTACAACACCGAAGTAGGTTAATCCTTCCAGCACATAAGAGAGATTAACACCGAGAAGTGCGCGTGAAGTATGTGCAAGATCTACAAAAGGCTGCGAAAGATCCATAATTATTTTTTCTGTGAAATGGTAATCTTCTGAAGCTTTTGCAGTTTTTGGTTTTAAGAGAAGAATAATTATATAAGCCACAGCCGGCAGGATAATGGAAAAAAGAAACCAGGGCAAACCGGGATATCCCTTGTTAATTGCCGTCCTGGATGTTCCTAATACAAAGAAAATATAAAAAATTATTGACAGTCCGATGAAAACTATAAGAAGGTCATTCATGTTTTTACCATAAGGTTATTTGTAAAATCCGGAATTTATGCTCCGGCACAGGGAAATTTTTTTTCTATGGATGAAAATTAAGGAATCGGTAGCTCAGATTTTTGGTTTTCGAGTCAGGTTTCTTAATATCCTTCAGGCGATGATTGAAAATTTTCTCCTTTCATTTATTCTTCCTGTACAGAGGAAGAGTTATCGTAAACCGGCTGCCTTTACCTTCTTCACTTTCTGCTGAAATTGTGCCGTTGTTTTTCTCAACGAATTCTTTGCAAAGTATCAGACCTAAGCCGCTGCCTTTTTCGTCTGCGGTTCCGTCTGTTCTGTACTGCTCATCAATCCGGAATAATTTATTCAGGTTTTCCCGGCTGATACCAGTACCGTTGTCATTTACAGAAATTTCAACAACGCCGTCTTTAATAAAAGATTCAATTGTTACCCATCCACCGAATGGAGTGAATTTGATAGCATTTGAAACCAGGTTCCGCATAATTGTTTCCATCATATATCTGTCTGCGTGAATGGTTATTCCGGCGGGAATGTCGGATTCAATGTGTATGTTTTTCATCCGCGCATTTTCCTTATAAAGATCCTTAACTTCTTCAACAAGGTTGAAAACTTCTATTGCAGTTTTATCTATTTCAAACCTGCCGGTTTGCAGGCGCGACCATTCGAGCAGGTTTAGGATAAGGTTATATAATTTTTGTGAAGATGTATAAACATTCCTGAATGAATCCCTTATTTCTTCAGGACTCAGCTCACCAAAGGATTGAGAAACATATTCAGTAATACCCAGCAGGGCATTAAAAGGGCTGCGTAAATCATGAGAGATAATCGAAAAGAATTTATCCTTGGCAGAATTCAGAGTTTTCAATTCTCCAGCATACCTTAAAAGTTGTTCCTCGGCATTTTTTCTTTCTGTTATATTTTGAATTTGAGCAATACAGTAAATCGGCATGCCGTTTTCATTCCGGATGACGGAAGCATTTGTGAGGGCCCAGATAAGACTGCCGTTTTTATGTACATATCTTTTTTCAATAAGGACATTTTCCTTTTCTGCTTCTTCCAACAGGTTCTGCTTAAGCTTTACAGATTTTTCAATATCATCAGGATAAGTTATATCCGTGAAATTCATCCCGACTAGTTCCTCTTCATCATATCCTATCATATCTCTAAATGAGCGGTTTACTTTAATAAATCTGCCATTAAGCTCCAGAATTGCCATGCCAATGCCCGAGTTTTCAAAAATGTTTCTAAAGCGTTTTTCACTTTCTATCAGTGCTATTTCAGATGTTTTTTTATCGGTAATATCGGTGGTTGTGCCAATTAACCTGAGCGGTTTGTTATTATCGGGCTGAAGCAAAATTCCCCGATCAATTACCCAGCCTACAGATCCGTCTTTCCGGTAAATTCTGTGCTCAAGCCGGAATTCTTTTTCATTGCTTCGAAGAAACTTGTTGAAACTTTCTGACATTTCCTGACGGTCTTCTTCATAAACAAGAGCTGACCAGTCCTCAAGGTTATCGGAAAGCTGATCTTCAGTAAATCCGTAAAGAGCCTTAAGGTTATTATCCGAAAAATATTTTTTCTCGTTAATCCAGAATTCCCACACTCCTGTCTTTCCGGCTTCAACAGCAATTTCATATCTTCTTTGATTTTCCTGGAGCTTCCTTTCCGTTTCATTTTTATAAAGAGCGATTTCAATTGCCCGGCTTAGTTCCTTGATGTCAAAAGGTTTTACAAGGTATCCGAATGGTTCGGTTAATTTAGCTCTGTGGAATGTTTCTTCATCGGTGAAAGAAGTAAGGAAAATTACCGGTAGCCCGAATGTTTTTCTTAATTGATCGGCAGCCTCTACGCCGTCCATTTTCCCTTTAAGCCGTATGTCCATCAGCACGATATCGGGTTTTTCAATGCCGGCAGAAATTATAGATTCCTCGCCGGAAACTGCAATACCGGTTACTTTATAGCCGTTGTTTATAAGCTGGTTCTCGATATTCTTTGCAACGATAACCTCGTCTTCAACAATTAAAATTTTTGTATCCAAATCAATTCTTTCTTACCGATTAATTATTATTTTTCTACTATCTCCTCCACTCCCGCCTGACGCGGGAATGTAATAGAAACTTTTGTACCGGCGTTTCTGTTAATATGTAAACTTCCATTTATCTGCCTGGTAAGCAGGCTCACCAGTTGTAATCCAAGAGTAGAGGAATTTTCCGGTGAATATTCTTCCGGCATGCCTGCTCCATTGTCTTCTACATTTAGCATAAGATTTTCACTACCTGATTTGGTTAATGAGACAAGCACTTTTCCGTAAGCAGCAGAGGCAAAAGCATATTTAAGAGAATTTGAAACAAGCTCATTTATTATAAGTCCGCAGGGAATTGCCGAGTCAAGGTTCAGATAAAGATTTTCAACATCCAAATCAATTTTTATTCTAGTATTACTTGCCAGATATGTTGAATCAAGATATTCAACAAGGTTTTTGATATACTCCCTTGCTTTTATTCTGTCAAGGTTTTCTGATTTGTAAAGCTTTTCGTGAATCAAAGCCATAGATTTTATTCTACCCTGGATGCTTTTAAAAGATTTACTTACTTCAGGATCGTTTGTTGAATCTGCCTGCAGATCCAACAGGCTATTTATTGTCTGCAGATTGTTTTTTACCCTGTGGTGAATCTCCTTGAGCAGTGTTTCCTTTTCTTTTAGCGAATCCTGAAGAACTATTTCAGATTTTATCCGCTCTGTAATATCCTGCACAGTAAGTATTGTTAATTTTTGATCGTAAAGGGGAATATTCTTTACTGAAATAAATTTTTTTTCGCCCGTTTTGGTTACAATCCCGATATTATCCCAAAACATATTTTCGGGCTTCTTTTCTCTCATATCTGTTTTAATTACTGAAGAAAGGCTTTTCCCTGAATCGCTGTTCAATAAAATTTTGTTGATGAACTTTTGCAGGTTTGGTTTTTCATCTTCTCTCCAGCCAAAAATTTCCCCGATTTCTTTATTTATAAAATTCGATTTGCCCGATTCAATTTCTGTAACAACTATCCCGAGCGGTATGTTATTTAAGATTATCTCGATAAGCTTTGTTCTTTGATCAATTAATTCCCTTGCGGCAACTTGTTCGGTGATATCTAGGATGAGGCCCTGGACTGCAGGTTTTCCTTCATAATCAATTCTGTTTGCGTATAACTCCAGAATTTTTGTTTTTCCTTCTTTGGTTAGTCCTTTAAACTGATAATTTGGATTGATGTCAAATCCGGCTAAGCGCTTTTTGAGGTTCGACCAGATCATTTCCCGGTCATCAGGATGTACCAGTTCGGATATCTGCCGGGGCATGAAATTTAGTAGTTCGTTAACAGAATATCCCGTAATGCGGGCGAAAGCAGGATTTGCGTACACGATTCTGAAATCCTGTATTATTGCAATACCCTGCAGTGAATTTTCAATCAGCTGCCTGTATTTTTTTTCTGAATTTTCCTCAATCGTCAAATTCATTCAGTTACCTTATTAAGAGCATTATTTTTAATTCCAACTTAATATTTTGGAAAATGAATTTAAACACTAATAATTAACAACGAAATTTAATAACTGCCGGTTAACTGTGCTTTAGCTTGATTATTTTTTCTTTAAGCCCATTAATACCCTGTAATCCACCGGTGTGAATTGCTATTATTTTGGTTCCTTTAAGGAAAAAACCTTGTTTTACAAGCTCATATATTCCGAACATCATTTTTCCGGTGTAAATTGGATCGAGGGGGATACGCGTGTTTTGCTCAAATTGCTCGATAAAATTTATCAGGCGAATGTCAATCCTGGCATAGCCGCCGAAATGATGATCGTAATTAATCTGCCAGTTATGAAATATTTTCCCGGAAAAGCTTTCAACAAGTTTTTCAACTTTCCTGCTCAAGAAATCGGCGCCTCTGAGTACAGAAAAACCAAGTACATTTCTGCTTCCATTCAGCCCGCAGATCAATCCTGCAATCGTTCCGCCGGTTCCGCACGCACAGCAAATTACATCAAACTCATTTTGTATTGACTGAATGATTTCACTGCAGCCCTTAACAGCAAGTCTGTTTGAGCCTCCTTCAGGTATGAGATAAAAGTTACCAAATTTTTCCTCCAGCATTTGAATTATTTCAGGCTCGTGTTTTCTTCTGTAGTCTTGTCTGCTCAGATAGAATAACTTCATTCCGCAGGAACTTGTAAAAGAAAGTGTTGAATTCAACGGGGTGTACTGTTCGCCGCGTATAACTCCGATTGTTTTGAAACCAAAAATTCTCCCTGCAGCTGCAGCAGCATAAATGTGATTGGAATAAGCCCCGCCGAATGTTAACAGTGTTTTATATCCGGATTTTTTAGCTTCAATAAGATTGTATTTAAGCTTGTACCATTTATTGCCAGATAAATATGGATGGATCAAATCCTGCCGATTTATCATCAAAGTTACGCCGGCTTCCTTAAGAAGCGGATCTTCAACTCTGATTGTGGGGATATCTGTTAAGATATCCTTGCTGAATTCTGCCAATTGATCCGGTGCGTTTAATTGATTTTTCACCGGCTAAATTTATTTAATTATTTTTGATGAAAATAATAATCCGGATTGTGTAAAATCTATTAATGACGAACGAAGAAAAAATAAAGCTGAGAAAAGAACTTGCCAAAGAAGACAAGCTTGAAATAAGCATTGAGGCAATAATTCAACAGGTCGAAATCTTTGAACGGGGAATTCCTTTTGTTAAGCTTGAAAGGTGCTGCACGACAGGGGACGGCATTAAAATATTAACTGAAGGCGTGCACGTGAAGCTGATAAAACTTTTTGAACAAGCTCTTGGTAAGGGAAGAGTAACTAAATTTGTACCTGCTTCAGGAGCTGCCTCAAGAATGTTTAAAAGTCTTTTATACGCTTTAAATGAAAAGAAAGAAGTAAATGGCAGTCATCTGAAAAACGGGGACACAGTATCAGATGTTAACAAATTCCTTAAAAACTTAAGCATATTTGCATTCTATGATGATTTAAAGGCTGCTATAAATTCTGCCGGTAAAAAAATTGAGGACTTACTCGTGCAGAATGATGCTGCTGAAATTTTAAAGTACTTACTAACTCCATACGGTCTGAATTACGCAAATCTTCCGAAAGGATGTATAAAATTTCATAAATATCCTGATGGCTCAAGAACCGCTTTTGAAGAGCATTTTGTTGAGGCGTTAAATTATTCAACGGATGCAAATGGCATTGCGAAAATACATTTTACAATTTCACCCGAGCATGAACAGGTGGTTAACAATCTGTTTGATAAATTGGTTAGGAAGTATGAAGCAGACGGACAGAAGATTAATGTAAGCGTTTCATTTCAGAGCCCATCCACAAATACGGTAGCCGTAACTGCTGATAACAAACCTTTCAGAGATAACGGTGGAAAAATTTTATTCAGACCGGGCGGGCACGGTGCCTTGCTGAATAACCTGGATGAACTGCGTGGCGATATTGTTATGATAAAAAATATTGATAACGTAGTCTCCGATCACCTGAAAGGAGAAACACACAGGTACAAAAAAATCCTGGGTGGATATCTGGTTGAGCTTCAAAGTAAAATTTTTTCTTTTCTTGATGCACTGGATAACTGCAAGAGTGACAAATCGCTCATTGATGAAATTCACAGGTTCATTATTTCCGAGCTTGAAATGGTTGTGAAACCCCGCTTCAGCTCTATGAACGATCAGGAGAAGAGAAAATATCTTTTTGAATTTTTAAACCGCCCTGTCAGAGTTTGCGGTATGGTAAAGAACGCCGGGGAACCGGGCGGAGGTCCATTCTGGGTTAAAGTTGAGCCTGGGAATGTTTCAAAGCAAGTTGTTGAAACAACTCAAATTGATTTAAGCAGCCCTGAGCAGAAAAAGATTTTTAAAAGTGCTACCCACTTCAGTCCTACGGATTTTGTTTGCGGGCTGAGAGATTACAAAGGAAATAACTTTAATCTTTTTGACTTTGTAAATCCTTCTGCTGGTTTAATAACAAAAAAATATTTTAACGGAAGACAGTTAAAAGCACTCGAACTTCCCGGTTTGTGGAACGGAGGAATGTACTACTGGCTTAGTGTTTTTGTTGAAGTGCCGGATGTAACTTTCAATCCGGTTAAAGAAGTTAATGATTTACTAAAGCCAGAGCATCAGCCGGTTTATTAAAAAGATATTCAACTAAATTTTAGCTGCAGCTTGTTTCTGTGCTTTAGCCTGCCAGTTTGTGCTTTTCAGCGTTGTCGCGTCTTCCTCACTGAATTCTTTCTCTGCAGGATAAAAATCATATTTATAGTCAGGGTTTATTAACCATGGTTCCTCTCCTGTCCAGATTACATCATCAGATGATTTGTTGATTACAAAGAAATAAATTAGTGCAGCAACAGCCACAGCACCGATACCTCCTAATAATGCGATTTTACCAAACGGAGATTTTTTCTTAAGAGAAATAACCGGCATAACCGGAGGAGTGACAACAGGAGTTTCCGTTTTTTGCTTTACAGGCTGGTAGATAGTTTGTACAGGTGGAGGCGGCTTTTTAATTTCGGTTTGTACCGGACTTTCAATTACAGTTTTTTCAAAAACTTCTGTTGATTGACTACCAGTTCCTTTTGAAAGCAGTTCCTGTATAAATTCTTCGGAAGATTGAATTCTTTTATTCCTGTCCTTTTCAACTGCTTTGAAAAGCACTTTCACCAGCCATTCGGAAATATTCGGGTAGATTTTTCGCGGATCCTGTATTTCTCCCTGCACGATCTCGTTCATAATTTCAAAGTCACTGTCAGTATCTACATTGAAGGGGACTCTTCCTGAAAGCATTTCATAAAATGTAACACCAAGGCTGTAAAGGTCAGTCCTGTGGTCGATATCCTTAACAGCTTTAATTTGTTCGGGCGACATGTAATATATTGTCCCCATTTTTGTTCCTGTCTTTGTAAGCCCTTTATCCTGTAGAATTTTTGCAATTCCAAAATCCAGTATTTTAACTGTGTCGTCTTTGGTTATAAGAATGTTTCCGGGTTTAATATCCCTGTGTATAATTCCTCTTTTGTGAGCAAAACCTAAGGCTTCCAGAATTTGGGTCATAATCCAGATTGCTCTTTGTTCGGGTATTGGTCCCTTGCCTGCGATTAAGTGCTTTAGTGTTTCACCATCGGCATATTCCATAACCATACAGTAATTTGTGTCGTCCTGGAAATAATTAAACAGGCTTATAATATTCGGGTGAATGAGACTTGCCTGAACTTTTGCTTCCTGCCTGAACCGCTCGGTGAAGTGCGTATCCATAGTAAGCAGGGGGTTGAGAACCTTAATGGCAACTTTACGTTCCAGCATAACATCGTTGGCAAGGTAAACCGTACCCATTCCGCCCTCGCCAAGCTTTTTTATTATCTTATAGTCTCTTATATGATCTATCATTTATTTTCTCCGGAAATAATTTTTAACGATTATCTTTTCTTTTTAAAGAATACGCTGTTAAAAGATAAAATAAAATTGAGAACCCTGCCAGCACGGTAATATTCAACCATAAATTACCGGGCTCGAAACCGGTGGCAGTTATCATTGCGGGGTTCGTTTCTTCAAACTCGAGAATGGTAGCTGCTTCGAATGCCCAGCGGCTGGGATTTATTGCAGCAAGAATTTTTTCGAACATACTCATATCTTTAAATATCGTTATTAATCCACCCAGAATAACCTGCGGAATAAGCACAAGCGGAATTAAGCCCATTGCAGCTTCCGTAGTGCTTACCAGAGAGGAAACAAATAATCCTAAAATTAAAGAAAGCAAAGAAGTAAGAAGCAGCAGGAAAAATAATTCAAAAAAAGCAACTTCCATTTCCAGTGCAGGAACAGCAATACCGGTAAGTATTCCGCATTGAATAACGCATAGTAAAAGTAAAACTATAATTTTTGAGAAAAGGTAAGAAGGAATTTTAAGGTTTACCATCCGCTCGCGCTTGTAAATTGATTGTTCGCTTACTATTTCCCGCGCAGCATTTGAGCATCCGAGCCAGATTGCGGCAATAACAAGTATGAATAAAGCAGCCATTCTTTCACTTTCAGTATCGAAGACGAGCGCAATCAGTGCTGCAATTACAGGTGCCTGAGAAAGCAGTATGGCTGTGCTTACTTTGTCCCTTAATTTTACTTTGAAGTATCGGCTGGTTAAAGTTAAGAACTGTTTAAGCCCGGCGGTTCTTTTTTTTGCTTTTAACTCTGTAGTCCTTTTTTCAAAAGATGAATCTTTCCGCGAAACTACGAAAAGTTTGTAGTCATTGGATTGTGTGAACTTTTCTTTCCAATACTCAGGCGGTTGAGTTTCAAGCTTTTCAAAAATTTCGTACGGCTGGTTCACACCGAAATATTCTGCAGCTTTATTTGCTTTGCCGAAATATGCCAGCTTTCCGCCCTTGGATAAAACTATAAGATGAGAAAGTATTTCAAAATTTTCTTTAGTGATGTTATGAGTTGTAAGTATTACAATTTTTCCTTTCGAAGCAATGCCTTTTAACAGGTTCATCACATCGAGATCTGTTTTAGGGTCGAGTCCGCTCGTAGGTTCATCCAGAAATAAAATAGATGGTTCGGTTAAAAGTTCCTGCCCGAGGTTTACTCTCTTCCTTTGTCCTCCGCTTATACCTTTTTTTTCAGCAGAACCGATAATTGTTTCTTTGGTTTCTGTAAGCCCAAGGGTTTCCAGCACATTATCAACCTGTGCCGAAATTTCGGGCTCGGGTGTGGTATCCAAACGTAACTTACCAGTATAAAGAAAAGATTCTTTTACTTTAAGTTCCCTGTGGATTATATCATCCTGCGGTACATATCCGATCTGACCTTTAAATGATTCTATGTTGGAATAAAGAGACTGGGAATTAATTAACACCTCGCCCCCGGAAGGTTTTGTTACCCCGTTCATCATCATCATCAGAGTTGTTTTGCCTGCACCGCTTGGTCCGATCAATCCTACAAATTCCCCCGGCATTATAGTCAGAGCAATATTATCAACAATAATTTTATTATTTACACGGAATGTAACGTCTTTAGCAGAAATCTTTATCTCAGCAGCTATCTCCTTTTCGCCGGTAAACAACCGCTCAAGGTTCAGCGGAATTCCGCCGATAGTAATTACATCTTTCGCACTTAACTTTGCCCGCTCAATTTTTTTCCCGTTTATAAAAGTTCCGTTAGAACTTTGAAGATCCTCAATAAACCATTCGTTACCTGTTTTTTCCAGCCTTGCATGTTTACGGGATACTTTAATGTTATTCAATACAAGATCATTCTCTGAACTTCGTCCGATAGTTATTACAGATTTTTCAATAGCTATTTTTGTTTTAAGACGTTCCTCCTTTGGTTGAAAAGTAAGATTATCAGTTGTTACTTTAAGAAATGGTTCAAGCAGTTTCCAGTCGAGGGTATAATTTCTGCCAAAGTTAATAACATCCGTCTTTTTAATTTCGGCTGATTTAATCTGAACTGCGTTGACGTAAGTGCCGTTTGTAGAACCGGCATCTTCAAGAATTACAGTTTCTCCTTCAATTTTTAAAATAGCATGCTTTGATGATACACCGGGATTATTAATCACAATATCGTTTTCGGGTGACCTGCCTGCCGTAACAATCCTTTGATGTTTATTGTTCATAGCCTGATAAGTTCTCCTTTAAAGCTGTACGGAAATTGAATCTCGTAACCCAATACTTCCATAGTCAAATTTCCGGATGTGCGGTATTCTAATTTTTTTTTAAATACAGATGATAATAAGGAAGTAACAGATTTTAGATTATTAAGCTCATAAATTACCCGGCATGCGGCAGAGGTGTTTTTATTTAACAATAAACTATCGGTGCCGAGATTTCCTTCACCCGCCTGGTTTTCGTTTATATAAATTATGGACGGGTAATCCGTAAGCGTTAAATCAATTCCATAAGGATTTACAATATTAAATTTTATAATGACAGTGGTCTTTTCAATGCTGAATGATTTTACCGAAGCCGATTCCAAAGTTATCAATTGTTTTTGTTCTGTATCGCCCTGTATAGTTTCAATAAGTTTCTTACGGAAGTCAAATTTATATTCCAGATCAATATCAACCGGAAGTGTAATTAAACCAAGATCTGCTTTTGCATCTCCTGTAATTTTTAAATTGATGAAGCTCTCATTATCACTGGCAAGCTTTGCAAATCTGGCTGTAACAAGATTAGCCGAAAAATCTATTTCCGAAGTATCCATCGCTGCCATTGTGATACCTTTGGACCGGATTACACTGCCGAGGGTATCGCCGGATGCAATTAAACCAAGATTTATGTTTTCTAAGCTTATATCTGATTTGTTTTTGTTAAATGCCAGCACCTTTACATTCAATTTAATAAAATCAGAATTTACTTCAAGTATATTTATTCCGGAAACAGTAATAATTTCGGGAACTGAACCTTTGGGAGTACAAATGAACTGGTTTACGGCCAAGAATAAAATGAGAGCGGAAATGACAAGCAGAAAAAATTTCATCACAGGTTTTTTCATTAAGACATTTTTATTTCTGCGGAAAACATTCTGTTATTTTTCGGGTAGAAAAGTAAAATTAGTTGGCCAACTGCATAAACAGATTTACAGGTTCTTAACTTTTTCCCTTCTATCCCTTGCCGTAGGGTGCGAGGAAATAAAATCGTTAACAGCGTCTCTTTGATCAATTCCGTACTCTTTTTCGAGCTGTTCCAGTTTTTCGAAAAATGTTACAGCCCCTTGCTTATCGTATCCGGCTTTTTTCATAAGCCACACACCGAGTTCGTCAGCTTCGTATTCATCATATTTTGTAAACGGCATGGAGTAAATACCGTAAGCAAGCTGTACTAATTCACCAAAGCTCGGATCTATCGAGGAGGCTATAGCAGCATACTGCACTCTTTTTATACAGTGCTGAAGTTCGTTGTGTGCAATTTCATGTGCCATAACAAATGCAATCTCATCTTCTGTTTCAAGGAATTCAAGAATTCCAGTATTAATAAACATTCTGCCGCCGGCTATTGCATAGGCGTTAATCTCATCTGTTTCAACTACTTTGTATCCGTAATTGATGTTAGTTCGTTCTACATATTTTGTTAAATCCCTGAATATTCTTTTCAGGTTAAATTTTCTTTCTTTTACAACTTTAAGATCAGTCAGAATTTGCTTTTCGAGCTCTATACCAATAGAATTTTCCTCATCATCTGATAGCGCCGTAACATCCAGCAGGGTTTCGTTCAGAATATCGGCGGTTTTCAGCAGCTCATTCAGTAGGTCGTCCTGTGCAGCAGAGTTCGCAGCCAGGAAAAAAAATATTAAAGCCAGCAGCATGAAAAATTTAGCTGGAAAATTAAGTTTCGGTAATTTTAAAAATTTCATTTCTACTCCGGTATTTATATTTAAAATACTATTATTCTTAAAAATGTTTGTGTGCTAAACTAATTAGTTATCCGATAAAATCCGGGCAACCTGAACTGTAATATTATCCTCACCGCCGCGCTCATTTGCCAGATCAACCAGTCGGTTTGCTGCATCTTGTGCTGAGTTTTTTACGGCAATGCTTAATATTTCATTATCATCAACATATGTAGTTAATCCGTCTGAGCACAGAATGAAAATGTCGTTATCTTCAAGAACTATCTCATTTGATATATCGGGTTCTGTTAGCAATCCTATGCCCAGCGACCTTGTAATAACATTCTTCTTCGGATGAAATTTCGCTTCTTCAGGGGAGATTATATTTGTATCCACCATTTGCTGTACAAGAGAATGATCTTTTGTAAGCTGGCTGATTACTCCCTTTCTGCAAAGATAAATTCTGCTGTCTCCCAGGTTTGCTGTATAAGCTTTGTTCCCGGTTAGCAAAGCAATTACCACCGTTGAGCCCATATCGTTAATTGCGGGATCATTTTTTGCCATTTCGATGAGTCCATAATTTGCCTCCTCAATTGACTGCCGCAGCTCTTTTACCGGATCAAAATTATTTCTGATTGATGCGAAGTGATTTTTAATCGATTCCACAGACAAGCCGGAAGCTATTTCACCTCCTTTGTGTCCTCCCATTCCATCACAAACAATAAGTAAATCTCCAAAGTGCCCGCTGATATATCCATAATTGTCCTCATTAATTCTTCTTACTTTACCGGTATCGGTACGGTTTCCTATTTGAATCTTAAATTTAGAATTCATTTTTTTCTGTATTATTTGAATATTTTTTATTACAGTTTCTCCTCCGGTTAGAATTGTAAACCTTCGATTAGTATTCACTCAAACAGTGAACCCCGGATTTCATTTATTAACAGATTTGTATAAACAAATTAACAATAAACTTACACTATGTAAAGTGTTTAATTTTGCGGGAATGGTGTACAAGATAAAAATGAAGAGGCAGAAAATATTGAAGCTAGGGGAGATATGCCCCGCCGGGAAAAATGGGAGAGATAAACCCGGCAGGGCGTTTTCAACTAATGCGAGCGTTTATTAGTTGGCGATACTTCTTGGAGGATTATGTACAATTTTCCTGATAGTATCAAATTGCAAGTACGGATATTCTTCGCGTAATGCATCAATTGCGTCACCCGTTCTTAATTTTTGTGCACGCAAGGATTTAAATTTTTTCCGGATTTTATAATCCCTTACCGCCCGTTCATTTATTAAACCTTTGCTGAATAGTAAATCATAAATTTCGTCGCTTATCAAATCTGAAATCGGGTTTGTAAGTTCTTTTTTTATTTCAGGCGTTTCCATTTTTTAAACCTTTCAATTGTTTTGAAAATGTTTTATCCTATTAGTAAACATCAGATTTGGTCAAGAACATTTAATACCGTTGAATTCTCTATTACAAACTAGAAAAAGAGATCAATTTCGCAATTACACAGGTATGTAGTTTTAATTATGCTGCCGGCTTTAGGTGTCAGCAAGCTACATATATATGTGGGGTACTACAGGAAGTAGAATCAGATAAGTTTTTTCCTGATGGCTTTTGCTACAGCTTCTGATTGTGTATGTACGTGAAGCTTTTTGTAAATATTTTTTATATGATGGCGAACAGTATCAACACTTATAAAAAGCTGTTCGGCAATCTGCTGGTAATTATTTCCTTCGGCGAGCAGGTTTAAAACTTCTTTTTCGCGTTTACTAATGTAATAATCATCTTTGTTGGTATCGGTTTCCTTAACTTCTTTAAATGCCTTTATAACCTGCCTTGCTATATTGCTGCTCATTGGGGAGCCGCCTTCGTGCACTTCCTTTATTGCATCCAGTAATTTTGAAGGAGGAGTTTTTTTTACGAGATAACCGCAGGCACCTGCACAGAGAGCATCAAAAATTTTTTCGCTGTCTTCGTAAATCGTAAGCATCAAAACATCGAGATCCGGTTTTATCTCGATGGCTTTTTTTACACCCTCAATCCCGCTTATTCCCGGCAAGGCAATATCCATAAGCACCACATCAACGCTAATATCTTTTAACTTTACGAGAAAACTTTCGCAATCAGGATAACGACCAACGCAGGTATACCCGGCAGTTCCGTTAATCAGCGCTGCGAGTCCATCCCGTATTGTATCGTTGTCTTCAACAATAGCTACATTAATCATTTACATTAACATAAAATATTAAATATTAAAAAACGATTTCAATTTGTTAATTCTGCTTAGTTTTCCTTTAAAGTTAACAATAGTGCCTTTGCCCGGTAAAGAGTTCCAGCGTATTTCACCGCCTATTTTTCGCGTTCTGTCGAACATATTTTTCATCCCGTTACCGAACTTTAAATTTTCATTGTCAAAACCATTACCGTCGTCGGTAATAAAAATTTCGATAAAGTCGTTCCGTACACTGGCTTCCAATGTCATTTTTCTGCAGTTACTGTGTTTTATTGAATTATTAATAGCTTCTTTTAATATTAAAAACAGGTTTTGTTTATACTCCATAGGAAGCTTTACATCATCCTTTTTATCTACATTCTTTACTTTAAAGGAGATGCCGACGGAATTGAAAAACTCGTTATAGGAATCTTTTAATCTTATTATCAGGTCGTGCAAAGAATCTCTCTGCGGGTTTACTACCCAAACGATATCGCTCATATTATCAATGAGCTGCCGGGCTGTATCACTTATTTTCATTAATTCCATTCCCGATCTGCCTCCGGTGCCGTCAGCCTGGCGTGAAGCCACTTCGCTCAGAATCGAAATTTCGGTTAGCCCGGCTCCAACATTATCGTGCAGGTCTGAAGCAATTTTCAATTTTATTTTTTCAATAGCCAGCTGGTTCTTAATTCTTAAAGTGCTTAGATAATAGATTAAAAAGCTAATTAGAATTATTACAAGTGTTACCAACCACCATGTCTGCCAGAATGGAGGGTTGATAATTATTTTAACCGAATCACCTGTCTCGTTCCAGATGCCATCGGAGTTTGTTCCAAGTAATCTGAAAACATATTCACCCGGCGGCAGGTTTGTATAAGTTGCCATCCTCCTGGATGCGACAGTCTGGGTCCAGTATTTTTGAAAACCTTCAAGTATATACCGGTATCTGTTTCGTGATGGGTTAGAAAAATCGAGCGAAGCAAACTCAAACGAGATAAAATTCTGATCATAGGAAAGAATTAATTCATCTCTTTTACCCTTTAAATGTGTATCCACTATCTTGATATTACTTATAACTACAGGTGGAATATATGATCGTATCTGTATGCTATCCGGATAAAAATAATTCAGACCATTAATGCCGCCAAAGTACATCGCGCCTCTGGTATCTTTAATGTAAGCCCCGCCGCTGAATTCCATGCTCTGCAATCCGTCTTCAGGACCAAATTGTATAAACTTTTCTGTGCCAGGATCAAATTTGAAAATACCGTCATCGGTACTTAACCACAAATTTTTCCGGTTGTCTTCCAGAATACCGTAAACCACCGCACTATGTAAACCCTCTTTTATAGAATACCTGGTGAACGATTCACTGTGGCTGTCAAACCTGTTCAAACCGCCGCCCGAAGTTCCAACCCAAATACGTCCTTTCGAATCTTCCAGCAGACATAATACTTTATCGCTCGAGATAGATTTAGGATCAGATGCTTCCGTCCGGTAAGCTTTAAAGATACCGGTTGAAGGGTCAAATTTGTTTAAACCTCCGCCATAAGTTGCTATCCAAAGTTTTTGTTCTTTGTCTGCAAGCAGACAATAAACGCGGTCATCGGAAATAGAACCCGGGTTTTCTTTACTGTGGGTGTATGCATAAAAAGCAGGCATACCGGATGAATTTTTTTCAAAAGTAATTTTATTCAGCCCGCCCCCATAAGTAGCTGCCCAGATGACTGAGTCAGATTCTACATAAATATCCAGCACCTGGTTGGCTGAAATAGAATTTTGGTTATCGAATTTTTTTTTGAAAATATCAACATTGCCCGAGACTGCATCAATCCTGTTTAATCCTCCGCTGTAAGTTCCGATCCATATATTGCCAAAGTTATCTTCCGTGATTGCTCTAATATGATTATCACTTAGCCGGCTTTTACTTGCAGGGTCATTGGAATAAATAATTGATTGAGTGTCTCTGTTGTTAAACAAATTTACTCCGCCTCTGTAAGTACCAACCCACAAATTATTTCGACTATCCCTGAAAACAGACCAGACAACATCATCGTTAAGTTTTAAATTACCGGGGCCTTTGCTGCTAATTATTTTAAACTTAACTACTTTTTTCTGAATTTTGGACACACCTTCACCAAGGTGACTGCCAACCCATAAATTGCCTGACTGATCATAAAAGAGAGATAAGATTTCGTCCTCAGATAATGTTAGGGGATTTGAAACCAATTTAGAATAGTTGACGAAAGATTCTGATACAGGATTGAACCTGTCGAGGCCTTTTCCGAAGGTACCAATCCATAAATATCCATCGGAATCCTGCGCAATTGCCATTATTGAATTATCAGAAATGCTTTTCTTGCTGCTCGGAGTATGCTTGAAGTGTTTAAAACGGGCTTCGGCCGGGGAAAGGTTCCTGTTGTAGTAGTCCAGTTTATTTAAGCCTCCAAGAAAAGTTCCGATCCAGATGTTTTTATCTCTGTCTTCAAACAGGCAGGTAAGTTTATCATCGCTTAATGAAGATTTAGTTAAAGCATCATGATAATAATGGCTGAATAAGAAAACATTATCTTTTTTATTTTCTCTGTTTTTGCCTTCTGAAATTAATTTGTTTAATCCATTACCAAAAGTTGCTATCCATATATCCCCGTTGCTGTCGAGCAGTAAATCCTGAATCCTGTTGGAACCGAGTGATTGCTTAACACCCGGCAGGTTGAAAATATGATCTCCCTCCAGGCTCTTCCTGTTCAGTCTGATGATACCGTTTCCCCATGTTGCAATCCATAAATATCCATCTATATCCTCAAGTATCGAAGTAATCGAATTGGTGTGATTCCTGGAAAAGGCAAGCGGGTAATTATAAAATGAAGTATTTGGTTCCTCAGTAAATTTAAAATAATTATTTATATAAAATCTCCTGAATTCTTCAGTGCTGCTGTCAAACCTGTTAAAGTAACCGTTAACCGTTCCTACCCAGATGTAGCCATCGCTGTCTTCAAATATTGCGGAGATAAAATTATCTGAGATAGAAGTGGAATCAGCCGGGTCATTTTCATAAACTCTGAACTCGTAGCCGTCGTAACGATTCAGACCATCGATGGTTCCAAACCAGAGATACCCTGTTTTATCCTGCAGTGCAGTTAAAATTGTACTCTGTGATAAACCGTCTGTATCTGTGAACTGTTTTAAAATGTATTCATCAGTCTGGGCAGACAACATAATAGCATGGCACAAAAGCAGGATTATATTTAAATAAATTTTCATTTAGGCAGAATACAATTTGGTTACAATTAAACAGTATAAAAATAATATATTGAATTGTAATTGTAATTGACAAATACACCGGCGGTATGCTTCATTACAGGCAGTTGTAAAATAGAGATTGTATTTTATGTTCAGGTTTAAATAGTTTTTCAACATTTAGCAATAAAATTCATATTCTGTCTTACTTAAAATCTCCGGAGTTATCTTAATTTTTTTTGCTATCTTGTCAAAAATATAATTTCAATTATTCAGAATAGAAATTTAAATCCGGTAAAAGATGAAGAGAATTTTTACTACTGAGTTGATAAAGCGTTTAGCAACTTTAAAGACACATAAAATATATTCACTGCCCATAGTAATTTTAATGCCTCACAGCCGCTGTAACTGCCGCTGTGTTATGTGCGATATCTGGAAAGGCAACAATAATGTTCAGCAGCTGGAGGAATCGGATATTTCGGAGCTTTTAATTTCCTTGAAAAGATTGAATACGAAGATGGTTGTAATGTCAGGCGGCGAAGCTCTGATGCACCCGAACTTTTTCAGGCTTTGCCAAATATTACGTTCAAACACAATGAGCATTACAATTCTTTCCACAGGTTTGCTTCTTAAAAAATATGCTGATGAAATTATCGCGAAAACAGATGAAGTGATCGTTTCGCTCGATGGCTCAAGAGAAGTGCACAATAAGATCCGGAACATTCCCAATGCTTTTGAAAAGCTGCGAGAAGGCGTTCAGGAACTGAAAAAAATTAATAAGAATTACAGGATTACCGGAAGAAGTGTAATTCAGCGGATGAATTACCTGGATTTTCCAAACATTGTTGATGCGGCACGGGATATAGGACTGGATCAGATTAGTTTTTTAACTGCCGATGTTACCACCGATGCATTTAACCGTGCCGAACCCTGGGCAGCTGAAAAGACAGATGAAATAAAATTATCTGTTAACGATCTTGAACAATTTAAAGAAACGATTGATTTTCTGATCAAAAATTACCGGAAAGATTTTGAAAATAAATTTATAGCCGAGTCGCCCGAAAAAATAAGAAAGTTTTATGATTATTATTCTGCTTACTATGGGTTAAGCAGCTTCCCACAAAAAGTTTGTAACGCACCCTGGGTTTCCGCTGTTATTGAAGCTGATGGAAGTGTTCGCCCTTGTTTCTTTCATGCCATAAGCGGAAACATCAAAGAAGCACAACTAACTGATATTCTCAATTCCGATGATTCAATAACTTTCAGAAAAAACCTGGATGTTGTTACTAATCCTGTTTGCGAAAAATGTGTTTGTTATTTGAACCTATCACCTTTTGCTAAATTGTAATGGCAAACGCATCTGTTAGTATCTTTTTATCAGTTTTAAAACATAAAACTGTACTGCTTTGGTTGATTGCAATATTGTTCGGTTTTTATTTCATTTTTTATGTTATTAAAAATGCTGAGAGGGAAAGTCATGGTTTTGCCACATACTACACTGCTTCGCGTTTATTAATCGAAGGTGCAGAGGTAAGCCAGTTTTATAATGATGATTATTTCAGTGCAAATGTTAATAGGTTTGTGCCGGAAGTTTATGAAATTTATCTTGTCAACCTGCCAACAACCGCAATAATGTTATTACCGGTTGCTTCTTTTAATTATAAAACTGCCCGGATTATCTGGACGATTTTCAACTTAATTGTTTTAATAATAACATCAACATTTTTATTAAAGCAATTACAACTCAGGCAGCATTGGATTCCGGCAATTATAATTTTATTGCTCACCTTCCAACCATTGTATGCAAACTTTGCTTATGGTCAGGCTTATGTTATAATTTTTTTATTGCTTACCGCTGCCTGGTATGCATACACTTCGGAGAAGCATTTGCTGCTCGGAATAACTATCGGGCTTATGATAGTTTTAAAATCAGCGGGTATTTTATTACCGCTGCTGCTGCTGGTTCAGAGAAAATGGAAAAGTTTTGGCTGGTCTTTTGCATCAGTATTCATATTGGTAATAATATCTGTACCTCTCATTGGGTTTAATGCCTGGGAAGTTTACCTGCAAAAGCTTATAATTTACTCATCTGCGCCTGAGCTTAGTGTCACGGCTTATCAGACTGTTCACAGTTTCTTTCATCACCTGATGGTATTTGAACAAAAATGGAATCCGGAGCCGCTGTTTGATGCAGCTTTAATGGGGAGTATGTTATCCCTGATGGTCAGCTTGTTTATTTTGATTTTTATTTCTGCTTTTGCTTATAAAGTGAAGATTCCTGAGCTTTCATTTGGAGTGTTTGTTATTGCCGGAGTGATCATCAGTCCGGTTAGTCTGGATTATCACTATCTGGTTATGATTATTCCCCTGCTTATTTATTTTTACTTACAGAAGCAAGACAAAGCAAAAGTAAAATGGTTTATGTACTTTATTTTTTTAGTAATGATGGCGGCGCCGGTTCCGTACACATCAGCAGTGGTTACCGGCGGATGGCTCTCGCTTTTAGCATATCCAAAATTTTATGGTGCTGCCGGGCTGCTCGGGCTTTACCTGCTGAGCCCTTTCAAACCGGATTTAAATAAAAATAATCTTAGCCTGGAAAAACTCTGAAAATAAAATTCCTTTCACCCCAGACGGTTTTACTTAGTTCAACTTTCCATTTAAAGCCGTTTGCAATGCCAATCTTCTTTATTTCTTCGATGTCGCAAACTTCTGATAGTATCATAAATACATTTGAGTTCTGATTAATAAAACCTGAGAGAGAGGCAAACAAATTCCGGAAGTATTCAAAGTTGCTGCCGCAGTACCATGCATACTCGGCATCCGATACGGGATTCTTCTTATAGTAAGGCGGATTGATAACAATGTAATCGAAGTTCATTCTCGGAATATTTTGAAAAAGGTTTGATTCAAGTGTGTTTATCTTTACATCGTTATTATTGGCATTGTGTCTGATATTTTCTACAGCAATTTTACTTATATCAGAGGCAAAAACGCGTGCACCCTTTTTAGCAGCAAGAACTGAAATCACTCCGGATCCTGCACCTAATTCCAGAAACGTTTTGTTATCAAGAATCAACGCATCAATAAAATTAAGAAGCATTTTTGTGCTTATAAATAATCCCGGATGAAACACTCCGGGCTTAACTATCACGTTGATATTTTTGAATGAAAAGTTTCTTTCCTTTGATGTATAAATCTTTGCGATTTTTTTCATCAGGGGTGAAAGGGGAAGAAAGAAATTCACTCAGATGGCTCCGTTAAATTTTATTTATTCAATATAAAATCCTTCAACTTCAGGGCGTCTGTACTTCAGCCAAAATTTCTGAAGTGCTTTTAACTCATACGGAAATTTATAGAAACCCGTTTTATATCTCAGAGATGAAAGAAATTTCATTGCCTGTTTCTGAAAGGTTGTAAGTTTGAAATCGGAAACCGTAGGATATTGTGCATTAATTACGGTTTCAAAATTCAGAATTTTGTTTACCATTTCAGGTGTAAGCCAGGGAGTTAAAGGATTTTTCCTCAGGTCAAATTTTTCCCACTGCTTGCTAAGCCAGTCGTCAAGGGTTTCAGGAAATCTGAACCCTGTTTCGGTGACTTTTCTATAAAGTTCAGAACCCTCAGTTGGTACAGGGCTATAGACATAAATTATTATTTCTGTGTGCGGATTAATTTCTTTTATTGTTTTGATGAATTCAATGTCTTCATCAATCTGCCGCATAACTTTTTCGGGGGTTTCCGCAGGCAAACCAAGAACAAATGAATATTCAGGAATTATATCGAACTTTTTCATTCTTGCTGCAAATGCTTTTATCTGTTCGCTGCTTTGTGTTCCGCCCTTATCCATCTGTTTCAGTATGGTATCGTTTCCTGTTTCCGCCCCGAAGAATATCATTCTGCAGCCGGCTTCTCTCATTATTGCGAGTGATTCATCACTGTATTTATTAATTGTATCTATTCTTCCTTCACCCCACCAGATTATTTTTTCATCTTTAATGAGTTTTGAAAATTCTACCGTTCTTTTTTCGGATACAAAGAAATTATTATCGTGGAATTCAACTGCGTTTGCGCCGTACTCATCTTTTAAAAATTTTATATCTTTATAAATCAGCGGGGCAGATTTACCTTTCCATCTTGCTTCGTATATTGGAACAACTGCGCAGAAAGAACAGGTAAACGGGCATCCGACACTTGAATGGTAAGCAGCAGTTTTTGTACCGAGAAAAGTTTTACCAAGGTAATACTTAATTGGGTAAAATGAATTCAGCTTTTCGTACGGCAGCGGCGGCAGAGTATCCTGATCAATTAAATCAGCTTTAGGAGTACGGATAATTTCGTCTTTACTTTTAAAGATTATGTTTTTTATTGATGAGGGCTCGCCGTTTGTTAAAACTGAATTAATCAGCTGCGGAAAAGCTTCATCGCCCGGTCCATTGATGATATAGTCTACATATCCTGAATTTAATACTGATTTATATTGATTAGAAGGGAAGTAACCACCCCAGATATTTACCACGTTGGGATATAATTCACGTATTTTTCTTGTAATCGGAATTGCCTGCTGAAGCTGCATTCCAGGCATAACAGTGCTGCCGAAGAATTTAAATTCTCCTGTGGATAAATATTGATTTATTTTTTTCCCGGGGTCTCTTTCGAGGTTGCCATCTACAAAAACATAATCGTATTTGCCTGCGATTGAAGCACCAACCTGCAGAATTGAGTTAGGAATCCTGTATTTTGAATTTGCACTTCTTGGATTGAATAAAATTACTTTGTTCATAATTCTGTTTTATAAAACTTCATATTTGGTAGCATGTTTGCCAAAAAATCCTGTGCTGTTTTTTGCAACCTGCTTCTTGCTAAGTAGTGTGGAGCGGATAAGGTTTCCTGTCCAATTTGTTCTCCGGTAGAATTCATCCAAACTCTCACTCTTCCAGTTGAAATTATCCTTCCAGACACATCGTGGAGATACATTTCTAAGCACTACCTGCAAAATCATACTTTCATAATTTTCCTCTGAATAAGTTGGATCAGCAAGATTGGCAAGCAGGCGGATGCCTCTCATTTTACATTCTGTTTTCATAAGGTTTATAATTTCGTTATATCTTTTTATCTCATCTTTTTTCAGAAGATTCCTGTAAACGCCGTGCAGATCAATTATTGGTCGTATCTGAAGGGTGCTTATTTTGTAGGCGCCGAATACTTTGAAGAAATTGCTTAACTCCTCAAGGTTATTTGAATTAACTGTATAATTTATTCTTAGTAAAGGATTTTCTGAATTAAATTTCTTCTTTACATATTCCAGTTCAGATAAAACGGTATGGAGCATTTCGTAAGAAGATTTATCCATAAAATATTCATAAGATTCCTTTGTTACTCCATGCACTGAAAGTGTGAGTTCGTCAAGCCCGAATTTTATGAAATCCTCCATATGCTGTTCGGTAAGCATAATTCCATTTGATGTAAATCCTACGAAAGGAATTTTATATACTTTGCCGATTTTTATAAGATTGGTAAAATTTTTATAGAGCGTGGGTTCTGCAGCGCAGCCAATAACAAGCTGAAGAGCTTTAGGGAAAAAAATTTCAGCTAACCTGGTAACATCATCGTCTGTAAATATTCCTTTAAGACTTCTACGGGTTTCATCGTCACTGAAATGACACATCCGGCAGCGGAGGTTACATGCCATTACAGGATCAAAACGGATAAAAAGATGTCTCAGTCCCAGTTTATGTGCAAACCAAACCGACGCAAACTTTAATCTGTGGTTTGTTATTACTTTATTTAGCTTTACTAATTTGTAAATCATTCTCATACTGGTAACAATGATAATAAAACATGATGCACAATACAATATCCGGGAAGAGATGAGTTTTTAGACGTAAGTTTAATGTTTGATTCCGTACAATGCTGCATAGTCTTGTATTGTTTTTTTAATCTTAAAGTAATCTATTGGTCTGTAGTCCAATTCACTTGCCAGCAAGTTTGTGGATTGATTTATGAAGTCCTGTTCATCTTCTGCGATGAACCATTTGGGATGTTCATGTGCATATCCGACATTAAAAGAAACTATATTCATCCCGTTTGCAAGCGCTTCGGCAAAAACATAACCGGAACCCTCAAAGGTTGAGGGATGAACAAATATTTTACTTCTTTGCATAAGCTTAAAAATCTCTCTGCGGTTAAGCAGCCCGGTAAAAGTTATATTCTTTTCCAATCCTTTCTCTTTCACCAGCGATTTTAATTTTAATTCTTCCGGTCCTGCGCCGGCTAATATACATTTGACATCAGGTTTCACTTTAATTATTTCCTCAACTGTTCGTATCAACAGGGAATAATTTTTTAATGGAATAAGCGAACCTGCAGCAAACAAATCAATATCTCTTTCTGTGTTATTCACCGGCTGATAATCGATTCCCCAATGAATAATTTGATCAACGGCTCTTCCGGTAATACGGTAGAACTCATCCGCCTGATTTTTAGAGAGTGCAACAATTACAATTTTTTTGTTTTTAGACAATCTTAAATATCTGTTTGAAGATTTAACATCCTGTCCCATAAGTGTGCAGATATGTTTACAGTTAAATTGCTTCGATAAAATATTTCCGACCAAAGCACATTCACCCAGCCATAAGGAGTGGATAACATCAATGTTATTAGTTCTGTTAATTTTTTTTGCCAGGCTTACCGCACGCAGCCATATAATTGTTTTTTTGATTTTACTGTTCTTTCCGGCAAGCGAATGCACCTGAATACCATTCCATTCGTACGATTTGTTTTTATAAGGATATTGAAACGCAATCACATCAATCCTGGCTTTTGGGTAAGTTGATTTATACCTTGATAAAAATTCCTGAAGAGGAGGAATAGTAATAAAATCATTTTCATCTGCAGGAAAGCCGGGAGTGAGAAGAAGAAGGTGTTCGGAATTAATATTGGCTGATTCTATTGTCATAAAATTCTTAGAATATCAAACGATGCAGCGGATCCGTTATTATAGATTAGCTTCCAACGTTGATTTATCATAAGTATTTCTTATCCACCACATACAAACTTTGGCTGCAAGTGACTTTGCTTTCTTTTTCAGGGTAACACCTTTTAAAGGACCCTCTTTCTTTTTTTTAAAGTAATCAACTTCGTTTACAACCCTTCTAACAGCATAGTCGTAATATTTCTTTGGATACGTTCGCCTGAAATCTCTATGGCGATCGGTATGCTCTTCCCATTTAAAATTACCAAACTGTTTTGCATCAACTTCTTCAAAGAATTCGGTTCCTTTTATCGGGTAAGCAACTGTAATGGTAAAATGGTCAGGGTTGGAAAGTTTTAAATGTTTTATTGTTTCTTCAATGTCATCTTCTGTTTCACCGGGGTAACCGAGCATAATAAAAGTTCCGCTTTCAATTCCGTATTTTTTACTGAGCTTTATCATTTCTCTTACCTGCTCTACTTTTACCCGTCTGTCCATTGCATCAATTATCCTTTGTGAACCGCTCTCGGCACCTATCCATGCTCTGAAACAACCCGACTCTTTCATCATCTTGATAACTTCTTCATTCATTCTGTCAGCCCGTGTGATACACTCATAATTTATTTTGATATTTTCCTTCTTCAACTCATTGTTGAATTCTGAAAGCCATTTATGGCTTATCGTGAAAACATCATCAACAAACCAGATTGAATCGGGATTATATTCCTGCTGAATTAATTTTAATTCTTCAACTACTTTTGCAGGTGATCTTCTTCTGTAAGTTAAACCGTAAACAGCACGGCTGCACCATCTGCAGGTATAAGGGCATCCTCGCATTGTGCTTACTGATACTGCATCCTGTTTATGTCTTTCTTTCCAAACACGCAGATAATCTTTTATGTTTATTCCGGAACGGTTAGGAATGGGTAATTTATCCAGTGTGTTGATTAAAGTTCTTTCAGGTGTGAAGATTGTTTCGCCGTCTTTTATAAAGGCAATTCCATAAATATTGTTTAATGACACGTAATTATGTTTTTTATCAAAAAACCGGAGGAGTTCGAGAGTGGTGTCTTCACCCTCGCCGATAACAGCATAATCAGCTCCGTACTGAAGAAGATTCTCAGCATTATAACGAACTTCGGGACCGCCGACAATGATTTTTATCTTTCTTAATTTTTCTTCTGATTTGATAAACTTTATTATTTCCAGCACATTTATTTTTGTCATCAGGTTAACATAAATCCCGACATAATCAAAGTTTTCTTTCAGCAAAAAATTTTTTAATTCATCCATTGTTGAGAAGGTTGTATCGAAAATTTTATTTTCGATTCCATGTTCATTCAGATAAGCAGAGATGTATAAAATACCGAGAGGAGGATATGGTTTCATTATCAGCTGTTCTGCCGGGTCTTGACGTATAAAATATCCATGTGTCAGAAGAACTTTCATCTCTTTAACCTCAGGTCTATCAGATAATGGTCAGAAACAGATGATAAAAATTTTAAACCTGAGCAAATGTTTTCAAGTCTTTTTAATACGCTGAGTATAGACTGTATTGTTAGAAAAGATTTTTCAAGGTATGAAGGCGGAAGAAAAAATCCAACAGGTACTATAGCAGAAATACTAAAATCCCGGGAGAATATTTTTTTTATTGTAGCAGGTGAATAATAGTAAGTTGTAATTTCTTCTCCATTTAATTTTGCAATTAGTCCTTTTTTCTTAAATCTTCTGAATGCTTCTTTAAATCTGAACTTTGAACAAAAATAAATTGTTTCCCACAGACAAAACCGGGGCATAATTACCATAATTAATATTCCGGAAGGTTTTAATAGCCCGCGAAAAGGTCTGGAAAGACTTTTTAATTCATTTAAGGTTAAGCAATTCAACCCGCCGAAGTTTGAAAAAATCAGGTCAAAGGTTTCATTTATATAATATTGGTCGAATTTTCTCAGGTCGAGCAGTTGCGTTTTTATTTTTTTTGTCAGATTGTTTTGCCTTACTTTTTCTTCGGTTACTTCAAGCATCCTTTCAGAAAGATCTGTAGCCAGTAATGAATGTCCTTTATTTGCAAGCCAAACAGCATCTTCACCGGTTCCGCAATTCAATTCAAGAATTTTAAGACTTTTGCCTGCCGGTAATTTTTTATCAAGGTAATTCCGGATAACTTTTCTTTGTGCAGTACCAATTTTAGTTTGACTAAAAGCTGCATCATACACCTGTGCAACAGCATCAAATGCACTGTTCATTATTAAATTTTTTCTAGTCTTCTTAGTTGTAATGAATCCAGGACTGCCATTGGCGAGTAGTAAACCAGTGCCAGTGCAGAACGTATTTTTTTTCTGTTAGCTTTCAGCGGATTGAGTATTATGTTTTTAAGATTTTGCAGACTCTGCTTCCTCCTGTAAACCTTGTGAACATATCTGTGAAGCTTTTTATAATATGAAGGTGAAAATGTTCCTTTATACATCATTGCCAGATCATCAGAATCGCTCCAGTTTGCCTTGTCTTTTAACTGTTCTTTAACCTTTTCATAAAACTTTGTTCCGGGCAGCGGGTACGAAACTGAAATTCCAATTTCTTCCGGCATAAGATCAAGCACCATATTGATTGTTTTTTCTATGTCTTCTTTTTCTTCGCCGAGATAACCGAACTGAAGGAAGAATGCCGGTCGTATTCCGTTTTTCCTCAAAATTTTTGTCGCTTCATAAATCTGTGCGATAGTAGTTCCTTTGTCCATTGCATCGAGAATTTTTTGCGAACCGGATTCAGCACCGACCCAAACTGTTTCAGCGCCGGATTCAGCAAGTGCTGCAATTGTGTCTTCCTGCAAAAGCAAATCAACTCTCGATTGGATTTTGTATTTAAACTTTAAACCATTTGCCCGCACTGCGTCTCTGAATTGCTGAACCCAGCCGGGTTTTAATCCGAAGATATCATCGCACATCCAGAAATGTTGTGGCTGATATTTTGTTAATAGGAGCTCAATTTCTTCTGCAACTTTTTGAGGTGAGCGTGAATTATACCGGTTACCGTAAATCGGTTTTGCACACCAGTTGCATTTGAACGGGCAGCCGCGTGTCGTTGCTATGTTTAGAGAAAAGTAACCGTGATTTTCCATCCATATTTTTTTATACGATTGAACGTCAATCAGGTCCCAGGCGGGCATGGGAAAGAAATCAAGTTCTTTAACAATATGTCTTGCCCCGGTTCTTGTTATCTGTCCTTTTTCTTTGTATGCCAATCCATCAACATTATTAAAATCAGTTTCTCCTTTATCAATTTTTACAATCAATTCTTTGAGAGTAATCTCACCTTCGCCGATCACTACAAAATCTACCCCGTGAGCAATATATTTTTCAAAGTGATCCGCAGCATCTGAACTTGAAGCAATTACAGTTAGCCCGTTTTGTTTTGCAATTTCTGCCATCCTGAAAGCTGCTTCACGCATATTTGTAAGACACATTTTTGTAAGGTAATTAAACCCGTCATCATAAATAACAAGGTAATCCGGTTTTTCTTTTTCGATTACGGAAATAATTTTTTCCGGGGTTTCTTTCAAAGCAGTATCGAACAAAGAAACATTGTAGCCAGCTTCACGCATAACTGCAGCAGCGTAAAGAGTTCCGAGCGGAGGATATGGCTGCTTTGCTTCCCACTGCTTTGTGTCAAACCGGTAAAAGTAAGAGTGTGTAAAAAGTATCTTATTCATTTTAGCTTAACGAAGTCTGTAGTCTCTCTTCAAGCTTATTTAATTTTTTTTCGAATTCAAGAAGTACTTTCTTCTGGAAAAATAATGGATGGTGTTTTGATTCCTTTTTATTTGATTTGAAAGCAAGCCTGAAATCTTCCTGACTGTAATGCCTGTATCTTTTTTTATTATGTCTTTCAAATAAATGCATAAAGAAATCATCGAGTCTTTCACCAAGAGAGGAATTGAAAATTTTTTCGATAAAAGATTTTAAGAAGCCCGGCTTATCTTTTAATATATCATCTGTAACTCTTTTTGGAAAATTGGGGTAATATTCTTTTATCCAGATATTCCGGTTATATAATTCATTATAAACCGTAGCACCAAATGTAGGTATCAGGGTGGCAATTTCAGTTGCCGTAAAAATATTTTTCTCCTGTATTTCCAGGTTTTCCAGGTCAACAAAATAGTTTATACAGAAATTTTTCCTGGAGTTCAGCAGAAACATTTTTTTAAAACTCATCAGGAGGGCTCTTGTAAGCCATAAACGATTTGGCTGTGTAACTATAAAATAGTCTATGTCAGAATTTTTTTCCATAAATCCTTTTGAAAGGGAGCCGGAAAGAAGGATAGCCCTTACATAAGGGAAACAAGATATCAGCCGGGATATTCTACGGGCTGTCTTCAATCGTTTTGCAGCCAATTTATTTCCTCTTTCCCTTCTTATTATATAAGTTTCTTCATCGCTAAGCTGGAAATAATTTCCCTTTCGGAATATTAGATTTCTTTTAGCCAGATTTAGGAGGAGTTCTTCCACTTCCGCCTTAGATGTATGATTAACTCTCAGGTTGTAATATATCTCCCCGGCAGTTAAGGGGTAGCTGAATATGTCGTAATAAGCGAGTGTTTTAATCAGATATTTTTCAAGATTAGAAAGATTCACTTTTTTTTATTTATTTTTATTATTACTGCTGGTAACAAAATGCTTCCACTAACCGGATGGCAAGTTATAAAATTTGTTTAATGATTTACAAATATATTCTAAAGAAAATTAGTTGTTGAGCTTAATTATACTCAGTAAAAATGTACAGCCGGCTCAACCGGCATAATTCCTTTATGAAAAGTAAAGAGAAAAAACAAACGCCGGTTTTTTTATATGGGTTAACTTTTATAGCACCTGTAGCATATTCGGTTATATTGCAGGAATTGGATACATTGCAGAAGCTGATTTTTTCAGGAATCAGCCTGTTCATTCTTCTTTTTTCTATCACTCTCCGTAAAAATGACGATACTGTAAATCTAAATAAATATTTGGCATTTGTACTTATTATTTTCCCTATGTCATTTCTGACTTCATTTTTCAACGACTCGGCGTTTGCTCTTCCGTTATTATACTACAGCCTGTTAGTTCAGCTTTGCATAATAATTCTTACTGTTTTAATGCTTACGCTTCTGGGTGAGGTAAAATTCTTTAAGACAGTTTCTTTCTCAGTGGTATTAATTTCCGGTTTGTTCGGGCTTGTTGGTTTGCTTGAAGTTTTTCAAATAAAGCCATTACCTTTACCGCTGATAATACCTCCCGGCTCAACGTTAGGGCATCGGAGTTTTGCAGGTGAATATATTCTGCCGGCACTACCATTCATCATCATAATTAAGGAATATGTAAATAAAAGATTCCATCCAGTTCTGGCGTTTTGCGCTTTTATAAATATTTCGTTTATACTCTTTACACGCAGCAGAAGTGCAATGATAATTCTGGGTGTGGTTATAATAATATATTTTATCTTTTTATTTAAAACAGAAAAGCAGGCGTTAAAAAAAATAACACTGACGGCTGGCTTAATTGCCGCCTCTTTTATTTTTTCTCTCATTCCGGCTGAGAACACGCCAAGACCGGATTTAGGTGAATCTGCTGCAAGCTTGCTGGATCCTGATTTCAGAAGCAACAGGCTTAGAATGAATTATTGGAGTTCTTCTTTGCAGATGATATCAGAGAATCCACTTACCGGTAAAGGGCTTTATAAATGGAGCGGCTGTTATCCGAAATATTCTCCCGGCGAGTTCAATGATAAAACACTAAAATTTATGCAAAGTATCCATGCGCATAACGATTTTCTCGAACTCTTTGCCGAGAACGGAATCTTTACACCTTTGGTTTATTTGATTATTATAATAGTGACCGCGGCACTCCTTTATTCGAAAAGTAAAAAGAGAAAAGATTACTTTTTTATTCTGGTCAGTGTATTAGCAACTGTTTTATTTTCATTTGTGGCTTTTCCATTTTATAAGTTTTCATCATCTTTCTTTCTTGCCTTCGGCATTGGGGTAGCGATTACATTGCTTGGCAGAAACTCTTTAAAAAGTATTGAATTAAGACAATTTCATTTGAAAATAACTTTCCTTGTTTTACTCATCACAGGCATAATTACTTCAATTCTCAGGTTCAAATCCGAGATTGAATATATAAAGAGCATTCAGTTCTTAAGAGCCGGGATGTACCCGCAAATGATTTTTCAGCTTGATAAAGTTTCGGATATTTTTTACCCCTTTGATGCATCGAAACAGCCTGTTGACTATTACCGGGGTGTAGTCTACAGTTACGTAAGAAATTATCAGGCAGCATTAGAATGTAACCTGAACGCACTTAAGCTGGCTCCTTACAGTCCCCTGATTCTTAACAATTTAGCTACTTCTTACCATAGTTTGGGTAATACTAGAGAAGCAATATCCCGGTTTGAAAGTTTGCAGAGGCTTTTTCCTGATTACATTGATCCGCAAATAAAGTTAGTATATCTGTATAACAATAACAAACAGGAAAACAAAGGAGAAGAGCTACTTAACGAGTTATTTGAAAAATATCCAGAGAACCAAACCCTCCTTGAACTGAAAAAGCAGTTTTATCCTTTTGAAAACTAACAGCATAATATTTTTACCTTCACTTATTTCCAATTAAGATTCTGATTGCACTTACATTTCACAAACTACCAGGTTTATCTTTTTAGGCCTTAATCTTTATCTTTGAAGGACAAAATCTACTCTTTTCTTAAAATGTACACAGAGAGATGAATATGGAAAAATTACTGCTTCTCGGTGCTGAGGCAATCGCACAGGGTGCCATCGATGGGGGAATGTCCGGCATTTATGCTTACCCCGGCACACCTTCCACAGAAATAACCGAATACGTTCAGAATAATAAAACCGCCAAAGAAAGAAACATACACAGTCAATGGTCTGCAAATGAAAAGACTGCAATGGAAGCTGCGCTTGGCATGAGCTATGCAGGTAAGCGGGCAATGGTTTGTATGAAGCACGTTGGGTTAAATGTTGCAGCAGATGCTTTCATCAACTCTGCCATTACTGGTGTAAACGGAGGTTTGGTTGTTACTGTAGCCGACGATCCTTCGATGCATTCATCACAGAATGAACAGGACTCACGTTTCTTTGGCAAGTTTGCAATGATACCAATCCTGGAGCCGTCGAACCAGCAGGAAACGTATGACCTTGCTTACGATAGTTTTGAGCTTTCCGAAAAGTTTAAAATTCCGGTGTTAATAAGAATAACTACACGGCTGTCGCATTCCCGTTCTGCAGTAGAAAGGCACGAAGTTAAAGAGCAGAATAAGCTTACTTATCCTGAAGACCCGCTGCAATATGTTCTGCTTCCTTTTAATGCGAGAAAACGCTATAAGGGTTTGCTTTCAATTCAATCTTTAATTGAGCAGGAATCCGAGCGTTCGGTATATAATTCTTATTTCCCCGGCAGGGATAAATCACTCGGAATAATTACCTGCGGAATTGCATTAAACTACCTGAAAGAAAATTTTCCTGACCGAACCTGTCCGTACCCGGTGCTTCAGATTAACCAGTATCCATTGCCCTTTGTTAAAGTTGAAAAGATTATTAATGAATGTGATAAAATTCTTGTGCTCGAAGACGGATATCCTTTTGTAGAAGAACAGCTCAGAGGATTTTTAAATATCAATTCAAAAATAAGCGGCAGGCTGGACGACACTATTCCGCGTGATGGTGAATTGAATCCTGATGTTGTTGCAAAAGCGCTTGGCAGGGAAGTAAAAACATATTTTAAAGTTCCTGAGATTGTAATGAATCGTCCGCCGGAACTTTGTGCCGGCTGTGCACACAGAGATGTTTATACTGCACTCAACCAAACGATGAAAGAATTCGGCAAGCAAAAAGTTTTTTCTGATATCGGGTGTTATACTCTGGGTGCTCTTCCTCCGTGGAATGCAATTAATTCCTGTGTTGATATGGGTGCTTCAATTACAATGGCAAAGGGTGCCGCTGATGCAGGTGTTCGTCCATCCGTTGCAGTTATCGGCGATTCAACTTTTACACACAGCGGAATGACTGCACTTCTCGATTGTGTTTATGAAAATACTCCTGTCACTGTGATTATAGCTGATAACTCAACTACAGCAATGACAGGCGGACAGGCATCTCACGCTACCGGGCGGCTGGAAGAAATATGCATCGGTCTTGGTGTAAAACCCGAACACATAAGAGTTCTTACTCCATTGCCGAAATATCATGAAGAAATGGTAAAAGTCTTACGTGAAGAAATGCTGTATGATGGTGTTTCGGTAATTATTCCGCGAAGAGAGTGCATCGTACAATCTGTAGCAAAAAGCAAGAGAGAGATAAAAGCAAAGGCAGAGATTTAGCGGTAGAATTGTTAAAAAATTATGGCAGTTTTTCGGGGAAAATCTTTAACTATTTCTCTTTCTCTTTTTTAATTTTAGTATTACTATTCATTAACTGTAAGGCAAGCGTATTTCTTTCCCAGAATACTGCGTCAGTATATCCCTGGATGGTTTTATCCCTTTCAGCGAATTCTAATCGCTTTTCGGCGAAACAGCAATATTCTTTATTTTTTTCCACTCCAAAGAAATTCCTGCTAAGTTTTTTTGCAACAACAGACGTGGTACCAGATCCAAGAAACGGGTCAAACACAACATCTCCTTCATCCGAACTTGCAAGAATTATTTTTGCCAGAAGTTTTTCCGGTTTTTGTGTGGGATGGTCTGTATTCTCAGGCATTGACCAATATGGAATAGTTAAATCAGTCCACAGATTCGATGGATGAGTTAAACGAAAATTACCATTGTTTGTTTCCTGCCAATCTTTCGGTTTTCCATTTTTTTTGTATGGAGCAATTACTCTTCTTTTTTCTTTCACTCTATCAACATAAAATTTATACTTATTTGATTTGGAACAAAACCAGATATCTTCGGAAGTATTTTTCCAGTTATTTAATGCCCCTCGTCCCTTTTCTCTCTGCCATGTTATTCTATTGATAATATTAAAATATTTACTGGCTACTAAATGTATTGAAGTAGAAGAATGATAATCTCCACATATGTAAATGGAGCCATTCTTTTTCATAAGTGGTTCTAGTTTACTTAGCCAGGAATCAATGTATTCACAATATGCATAGATAGACATTCTGTTAAACTTGTGTCCGTTAAAATTTTTTGAAAGATTATAAGGTGGATCAACAAAGATCAAATCAACTGATTCTAACGGTAAGAAATCGATAACCTCAAAAAAATCCTGATGAATAGTTTTTCCTAATACTTCATCAATTTTTACCCAATGGTCTATTTTAATAATACGTTTTGAAAATTTTTTAATTTCGGATTCACTAATAGTTAAAGTTCTGTTTAACTGTGCTCTTTTCTTTTCATTCATTTTAAATAATTGGTTAGTTTTGTAACGAAAATACAGATTTATTCAGAACCTCTCAACAAAATATGAGAGCATGATGCAGCAAGTGTAAGAGCACATCTGGACCGATGTAAATAATCCTGAACATAAAAACCAGTGCTATTTTTTATTAAATCAGATTGATGATTGAATACTGTTTATTGTAATACTGAAACATTAATCACGGAAGAAAAAAATTATGAAATCAGATATAATCTTAGCCGGGGTGGGAGGACAGGGAATCCTCTCGATTGCGGCAACAATTGGAATGGCAGCGCTTGAAAATAATCTTCACTTAAAACAGGCAGAAGTTCACGGGATGAGCCAGAGGGGCGGTGCGGTTCAATCACATCTGAGAATTTCCGATAAAGAAATTGCCAGTGATTTAATACCTCATGGAACTGCAAACCTTATCATTTCTGTCGAACCAATGGAATCGATGCGTTATCTTCCCTGGCTTTCAGAAAATGGCTGGCTGGTAACAAATACAACCCCGTTTGTTAACATTCCGGATTATCCGGATCTGAGCAAGCTTCTTGCAGAAATAGAAAAACTTCCTCACTATGTTGCTATAAATGCAGATGAAATTGCAAGGCAGGTAAAGTCACCGCGGTCATCGAATATTGTTATGCTCGGTGCGGCTTCTCCTTTTCTCGATCTCCCTTTTCAAAGCCTGGAAAACGGCATTAATAAAATTTTCGGGAGAAAAGGGGAAAAGGTAGTTCAATTAAACATTGATGCCTTAAAAGCAGGCAGAGAGTTTGCAGAGAAAGAAGTGAATTGAGAATTACTTCAAAAATCTTAAATCGTTAATCGTTGTTCTGAGATCAAAAAATTCTTAATTTAATTTAAGATTAATGGTTAACGATCTTCGATTTAAAATTTGCTTATTAAAATCAGCTCGAAGCGAGAACTTCTACCTCAGTCACAGATTTTGGAATGGGCTTTGTACCGAGTACCCTGAACCCGTTTTCGGTAACCAAAACATTATCTTCAATCCTTATTCCGCCAAAGTCACGGTATTCTTCAACCCTGGAGTAATTTATAAATTCTTCATGACGATTTTGTTTTTTCCACATATCGATAAGTTCTGGTATAAAATAGATGCCTGGTTCAACAGTAAATACATAACCGCTCTGTAGGGTTTTAGCCAGTCTTAAATATTTCAAACCGAATTGTTCGCTTCGTTCTGTATGCTCATCATAGCCAACAAAATGTTCTCCAAGGTTTTCCATATCGTGAACATCGAGCCCCATCATATGTCCCAAACCATGCGGGAAAAAGAGTGCATGAGCACCTGCTCTTATCGCTTCGTCAGAGTTGCCAGTCATCAGTCCAAGCTCCTTGAGTCCTTCAGAAATAATTTTAGCGGCGCCCAGATGAATATCTCTGAAGTTAACTCCTGGTTTTACAGATTCAATAGATTCAGTTTCAGCTTTAAGAACAATCTGGTAGATTTCTTTTTGCTTTTGAGAAAACTTACCGCTAACAGGAATGGTTCGTGTAATGTCACTTGAGTAATGAAATTTGCTTTCAGCCCCGGAGTCATTCACAAGCAAATCTCCTGCTTCCATCTTATTGCCGTAAAAATGGTTGTGAAGAGTTTGACCATTTACAGAAACGATCGGTCTGAACGATAGCCTGCTGCCAAGTGAAAGAGCAATTCCTTCAATCATACCTGCAATTTTCATTTCGGTAATGCCGGGCTTAACCATTTTCATTGCAGCAGTGTGCATTTTAAAAGCAATATCAACAGCTTCATCTATTTCCTCAATTTCTTCAGGCGATTTAACAGACCTTTGTTCGATAACTGCTTTAATCAATTTAACTGATGCATAGTCGTTTACCCGTGGAGGGTTGATTCCGGTCAGCTCGCTTATTTTTAAAAGATTTTCAGGTCTGTACTGGGGCAGGTAATGTATTTTTCTTCCTTTCAGAATTGCTTCTTTGATATTTTCTTCTAATTTCGGGGTGGGATAAGAAGTACTGATAGCACTTTTTAATGCAAGTTCTTCAAGTCTGGGCTGAGGTCCCATCCAGACAATATCATCTATTGTAAAATCATATCCATAAATTGTTTCAACATGGTTATCAATATCTATAGTTGCTGCAAGACCGGGCAGGTCTAATCCGAAGTAATACAAAAATGTACTATCTTGCCTGAAAGCATAAGTATTTGCCTGATAATTTGCCGGTGATTCGTCATTACCTAATAATAAAATAAGCCCCGACTCGAATTTGTTTATCAGCTGCCTTCTTCTGTTTGAATAAGTTTGTGCTTCGAACATTTGATTTCCTCTGTTGAAGTTAAATATTTGACCAAAATCTTTTTTATCGGCTGATAAATTTAATCATTTTCATTGTTCATTTATAATTGAAGCTGATCCCATAAAACTTGCAATATTGTGAAATATAAACTTATATTAAAAAAGATGATTTTTAAATTACGGTTTAAAATTCGCATTCTATTGGTTAACTAACTAAATTTGCACTGGAGATAAGCTGAATGTTTTTATTAAGTTTAAAGTAATATTAAAGTTAAGAAGCATCAATTTGATACAAATTAAAAAGCACATATCTCTGGTAGTAATAATTTTTCTAAGCTTCTATTCAGCAGAAATATATCCCCAAATTAAACCAAGCCCTATTGATCATGCTTTTTCAGGAAATTTTGTATTTGGATTGGATGCAGGACTTACAAATGCAACTACTGATTATAAAAATAACAAAATCGGCTTTTCATTAAGAGGTTCAGGAGAATATTTTTTTCCTGCAAGCTCAAGCCATATTTTTGGCCTAAGGCTAACATTTGGCACTGAAACTATTTCAGGTACAGATCCCCGCTCGCAAATTTCCACAGTTGATGGACCAAGAACAATACCACCAACTTTTACAACTAATATCCTGCTGTTAGGTTTTGGTGTAAGTTACAGCATATCAATAGGCGAAATAGCATTTCCGTTTGCTTTAGTTGGGGTTTCAAATTCCTGGTTTGACCCGGAAGATGATCAGGGCAATCCTGCATTTGGTAATGAGGCGGGCATTTACGAAAAAAATACGAAAGGCTATGACGTCCAGCTTGGCTTAAAGTTTCTTGTCAGCGATCAGGTAAGTATAAATTTAACCGGTGGGGGTCATTTCCCGATTAATGATTATCTTGATGATGTAACAGCAGGCACTTCCGATGACAGCTATCTGTCATTCCTTGTCGGTTTTTCAATTTCACCCTTTTTTAACTCCGATGCGGATGGAGATGAAATATCAAATAAAAATGATGTTTGCCCGGAAGATAAAGAGGATATTGATGGTTTCGAAGACGAAGATGGATGTCCTGATTTTGATAACGACAAAGACAGGATAAATGATAACCTTGATTTGTGTCCGAATGATGCTGAAGATTTTGATGGATGGGAAGATCTTGACGGCTGCCCCGACCTTGATAACGATGGAGATAAGATTCCGGATTTACAAGACCGCTGCCCAAATGCAGCAGAAGATATTGATGGGTTTGAAGATAAGGATGGCTGCCCTGATTCAGATAATGATAATGACGGCATACCGGATGCTTTAGACAAATGCCCGAATGAAGCAGAGGTATTGAACGGAATAGATGATGACGACGGCTGCCCGGATAAAACTGCCGGACTGCAAAGCAAATTAAGCCTGAGCGCAGATGATATTTTCTATCCTAATTCAGCTAAAATAAAAATTGATGGTAAAAAATATCTTGATGAAATTGTTCTCCTGTTGTCTTCATATCCGGGCAAAGATTGGAGAATAGAAGGACATATGGATAGCAAAGGAACAGAAAAATTCTTAAGGGCTTTATCGCTTGACCGGGCAAAAGCCGTTTTGGAATATTTTATAAATTTTGGAGGATTGAACAGAGAAAACTTCCAGGTTTACGGAATGGGTGATAAATTTCCCGTTGCAGATAATAATACAGAAGAAGGAAGCAGAAGAAACAGAAGAATCGAAATCAAATTGGAAGATTAATTTCTTGCTTAACAATACCCGTCCTTGTTAAATTACATGTAAATTCTACGTTAGTAATTCCCCCCCATACACGATACAAGCATTTTTTAGCACTTCGTACATGGTATAATTATTACTTTAAAATTATTGATTATTTAGAACAATGTGAGATTTAATCAATGGTATTAAAGAAATCATTAAGCTTTTTACCAGCCAATCTTGGCGGCGAAGAACACTTGAAACAACACCATTTGTCTGAATCGATTCTGCTGCAGGAAAATGAAACAGGGAAAAATTACAAAGGGATTATCAGGCTTGTAATTGGATCCGTTTACTTTTTAACTTTGATTTCTGCTATGGCAGTGTTGATGTTTTAGATAGCATATAAAAAATGATCGATCTAAGCCGGATTTGAAAACATCCGGCTTTTTTATTTAATAATTCTATGTTGCTTTCTAAATTTTTTTTATAACTTTTGCCGGTACCCCTGCCACGATGGTGTTTGCGGGAACATCCTTTGTTACAACAGCGCCGGCTCCAACAACAGAATTTTCGCCAACCGTTATTCCACACATTATCGTAGCAGATGAACCAATTGATGCACCTTTTCTAACAAATGTTTCAACCACTTTCCAGTCTGCTTCTGTTTGAAGCGAGCCATCGGCAGCAGTAGCTCGTGGAACTTTATCATTGATGAATGTAACATTGTGTCCTATAAAAACATTGTCTTCTATATGAACACCTTCGCATATAAATGTATGAGAAGAAATCTTACAGTTTTTACCAATTGAGACGTTTTTTTGTATCTCTACGAAGGTACCGACTTTAGTTCCGTCGTCAATTGAACAACCATAGAGATTTACAAAGTCGAATATTTTAACGTCTTTACCAAGTTTTACATTATTTATATTCTGCTTGCTCATTTTATTCCATAGTATTTATTATTAATCTGTTTTTAGCTTCACAAAAATAGTTTTAATATTTAAGATCATCTAAATAATAAAGCTCTGAAAATCCTTTGCGTTATAATGATGTTTAAGCCTGATGTTCTTTCAGTACGTATTTTTGTAATGTTTGATTTACTGTAAGAACTTCCAGGTTATTTTGTTGACATAATTTAACTACATCCTCAAAAAATTTTGGTTTGCATCCGAAGGGACTGCAGTTTTCCCGGACATCATGTGTGTAAAATATTATCCAGGCTTTTAGTTCCCTTGATCGGTTAATTAATTTTTGAACTGCTTTCAGATCCATTGAATTTGAATCCATTGCCGTTGCTTTTAATGCGTTCAGGTCTACAATGCCATGATTTAAGCCGATATAGCTTGTCCTGCCGCTTAAAAATTTTTCATTAACTATTTTCTTAAGTCCGGCAGTTACCTCTCCGAAAGGATAAGAGAAATTTGCAAACCGGAAGCCAGGAAAAATTTTTTCGATTTCGCGCTGATTTTTTTCTATACTCTCCGAAACCTTTTTTAAACTTACTTTGAAAGAGTTGATATGTGAGTATGTATGACAGCCAAGTTCATGTCCTTCGGCAAACGCGGCTTCAATTGAAGAAAGTGAAAACATTTTACCAAGCGCCGAATCTCTATCCATCAGACCGAGCGATACGTAGTAAGTTCCCCGATAATTGTAATCCATTAAAATTTTTCTTGCTACATTGAAAGCTGTCTCAGGTACATCATCAAATGAAAAAGTAATTACCGGGTTCTGCAGTTTTAGAGTGGTTATCTTCTGAATCCTGATACGATCTATCAGACTTTTTGTCCGGTTAAATAATGATCTCATTTACAATATAATTAATAGATTCTATCGGAATGATAAGAAGAGGTTTCAGAAAAGGCAAACGAACAAAAATATTTTTTGCCGGGTATAATTTGCTTTTTTGAGTTAGATGTTTTAATACACAGTAGATTTATCCAGTTCAACTATTTTACCCATGTTGGAAATGGATAAATCGCAGGCTTCCAGAATTTTCACTACAGCCAGACCATCTTTCCCGCTTGTCAATGGTGTTCGGTTCTCGTTAATGGCATTAATAAATTCCTTTGCCCCGAGTTCGAGTGCTTCGGTTTGATTAATTTTAGGTGAAAACATATCACCAATTCTGTATTGAACCAGCGCTTGGTGAATACTTTCTGTAGTCGGAAATTCAACACCGCTGTCGTAAACCTTTATCTTTTCAAAATTCTCCATATCATCGTAAACAAGCATTTTTTTATCGCCGCCAACGATAATCCTCCTAATCTTAACCGGAGATACCCAATTCACATGAAAGTGTGCAAAACAATTATCTTCAAAATAAATACTTATGTGTGCAAGATTCTCCTTACCGTTAAAATTTGCAATGCCATTTGCACTTATGGCTTTAATCTTGTGATTTTCAAGAAGATGGTTCATTATTGACAGGTCGTGGGGTGCAAGATCCCAAATTACATTTACATCTTTCTGAAATAATCCCAGGTTAATTCTCTCTGAATCAAAGTAGATTACGTTTCCAAGAACGTTGGTATCGACAAGCTCTTTTATTTTTTGAACTGCACCATTATAAATGAAAGTATGGTCAACGAAAATCTTCAGGTTTTTATTTTCAGCAATTGTAATTAATTCTTCAGCTTCCTCTGAGCTGGAAGTAAACGGTTTTTCAACCCAGATATGCTTTCCGGCTTCGAGGGCTTTTTTTGCAAAAAAGTAGTGAGTATCAACAGGGGTTGCAATGACTATTGCATCCGTATCGCTGTATATAAGCTCTGAGCAGTCAGTGGTTAGATCAGCCGCCGGAAATTTTTCTTTAATGCTCTGAAGTCTGCTTTCTCTTAAATCGCAGGCAATAACTTTTTTAACTCCTCTTTGAGCTAAAAAATTTCTCACCAAATTCGGGCCCCAATAACCTAAACCGATAACCCCTATCTTCATTTTAACTTCTCCAAAAACTCTTGAAAGTTGAAATATACGTATTAGTTACTTTGCGCCTCTGGCAGAAAGAATAGCGGGTATGGTCTGGAAAATTAATTGTAAATCGAACCATGGTGACATATTGTTAATATAATACAAGTCCAGAACTACACTTTCCTTAAATGATACTGAGCTTCTGCCCCAGACCTGCCATACACCTGTGCAGCCTGGTATAACACTTACCCTTCTCTTCTGCCATTCATCATAGTTCTCATATTCGTAAGGTAAACACGGACGCGGACCTACGAGGCTCATTTCGCCTTTGATTACATTTAGCAACTGTGGTAACTCATCCAGTGATGTCCTTCGTATTATTTTGCCAATCCAGGTAACCCTTTCGTCGTTTATTACCTTGGTTTTTAAATCACCGTTAGAATCTTTCATAAAATCTATCATTAGTTTTTTTCTCTCCTCATCTTCACCTTGTAATACTTTCATAGATCTGAATTTATAGAATTGAAATTCCTTACCGTATTTTCCTATGCGTGTTTGTTTAAATAAAACAGGACCCGGTGAAGATAGTTTGATAAAAAATGCAATTGCAATCCATAACGGTGATAAAACAAATAAAGCGAATATTGAGATAAAAATATCGAAGCCACGCTTAAGAGCAAGAGTAAATGAATTATTATAATGCGAGGATACGTCTATTACAGGAACATCAAAATAAGATTCTGTTTTCATCCGACGTGCGACTATATCGAATAATTCCGAGGTAACTCTAACGCCTACATTCAATTTTTTACAGGAATCAATAAGCTCAAGGGTTCTTTCAGTATCGGTATCGTCCACGGCGATTAATAATTCATCTGCTTTTAATTTAGAAATTAATCCGGCAATCTGTTCAGTATTTCCAATAACTCTTTTCCCAATTACAACCTCTTCTCCTATACTTTTATCATCATCCACAAAGCCCAGAATATTTAGTCCTATCGGATTTTCATACATCAGCTTGGTAGCCAGCATTTTACCGGCTTTTCCATCACCAACAATTATCACATTCCGTTTGAAGCCTGTATTGCTAAAGGTTATAAATAGAATTCGAAATATCTCGACTCTGATAATATAGAGTGACGGCAACACAAGTAATGTGAAAACAAAGATCATAATTCTGGAGTCGAACAAGCTTGATTTTTCCAACAATAACGATACTAAAACGATATTCAATGCACCATAGTACATTGCTTTAATGATATGAGCAAGGTGTGCTGCTCTGGTAATAATAATATTTACCCTGTACAGCCCGTTGTATTGAAAGATTACGATGAAAATAAGTGATAGTGCCAGGAAAAGAATTATATCTAGAAGCGATTGATTTATCAGGTTTGAAATGGATGTAGCTGAATCAATCCTTAAGATATAAGCTGAAACTAAAAAGCATGTAAATAAAGTAAGTACGTCAGCGATTCCGAAAAACAATTTGTACGATGGAATCCTTTTCATAAGTAAAATATTGCCCTCTAAAAAAGATATGTTTGGATGTTTAGCTGTTCCTAATAATTCTAACCAAAAACTAAAATTATGCCATTTCCGATGATAGTTTTAACGCATCTTTCTTAATTATCGGCAGGAAAAATTTTTATTTAAGTTTCAAAATGAGAACTGTATTTTTGCTCTAAATGAATATGAGACAACTTACAGAAGATTTTATATGTAAAGATCTTTTCTTATCGGCTGAGTACTTTATCAGGTTTACCTGTATTAAGTTAACGTACAGGATTCTAAAAGAAAAATTATCATCAAATCTTTCTGAAAAATTCTTTAATGTTTTCACCAATGTATTCAATCTGTTCATCTTTCAATTCCGGGTACATCGGTAATGATAAGCCACTTTCAGCAAGTTTTTCCGTCACCGGGAAATCACCACTTTTGTAACCAAGATAACTGAAGCACTTTTGAAGATGCAAAGGTACGGGATAATGTAATCCCGTAGCAATATTTCTTTCAGCAAGGAAGTTTTTAAGCTTGTCTCTTAAATCAGCCATCAACTCGCGGCTGCTCTTTTTAATTCTAATCACGTATAAATGATAAACGTGTTTAAATCCCTCTGGTTCAGCAGGTATGATTACTCTCTCCAGTTCCTTCAGAACCTCTCTATATTTATCCGCTGCCCGTCTTCTTTCGGCAGTCCATTTCTCAAGATATTTTAATTTAACACCAAGCACAGCACCTTGTATTCCCTCCATCCTGTAGTTATGTCCCAGAGTTTCATGATGATATTTTTCAGACTGGCCATGTTCTCTTAGTTTTTTAAGTTTTGAAGCAAGCTCATCGGAATTTGTTGTTACAGCCCCACCTTCACCATAAGCTCCAAGATTTTTCCCGGGATAAAAGCTAAAAGAAGCGACATGTGATAGTCCACCAATTTTTTTTCCTTTGTATTCAGCTAGATGAGCCTGGGCGGCATCTTCAACCAAAAAGAGATTTCTTTCCATCGCAATTTTACGCAGCGGGTCAAGATCGGCAGGCTGCCCGTAAAGATGCACCGCCACAATTGCTTTAGTTCCGGGAGTTATAGCATTGTAAACTTTTTCCGGATCAATATTATAGGTTGAGCTATCACAATCAACAAAGACAGGTTTGGCTCCGCAAAGAGTTGCTCCCCATGCTGTAGCAATGAACGTATTTGCAGGTAAAATAACTTCGTCACCAGCTTTTATATTCAAGACCCATAAGGCAAGGTGATTGCCATCCGTTCCCGAACTTGTTCCAATGCAGTGTTTCACATTGTGTGCGGCTGCAAAATTCTCTTCAAACTCTGATACTGATTTACCCAGTATGAAGGCAGTTTTATCAATTACTTCCTGAATAGCTTTATCAATTTCTGTCTTTATCGATTTATACTGAACTTTTAGATCTAAGAAAGGTACTACCATTTGAAATCTCCACAATTAAGTAGGTTATTGACTTAAATTAACTCTGAATAGCATACAACAAATGTACAAATACAAGTCTGTGAAAACCAATGCCGGAAGCATCAGGGTTGCAAAATGTTTTTTATAAGTTTTTTTTGCTAAATTTGAAGAAATTTTTTGACCTTGTTGTAATATAAAATATTTGTTTATGATGAAGCCTGGAATAAATTTCCTTGTTATTCTTCGTCCTATTCTGATGCAAGAAAATAATATATTCTCATTTTAGTATTTTAATTAATTTCTTTATAAGAGGATCACTGATAATACCCTGATAGTGATGGCATAAATGTTGAAAAAATGATTATTCAGAAACTATTTCAGACAGAATAATAGCTTAATGAGATAATTCAATTCCTGGCTTGGGTGCAGGGATTAATTATGGTTATTTACAATATGCATTTGTTAATTTTTTTATACGAATGAAACTACTTTTTAACGGATTAACAATTTTAATTTTTCTTCTTTCCGGCACTATTATGCATATCAGTGCACAGGAACTTAATCCCGGCGATGGAGTAAGGTTAATATTTTTGGATATCACAGATGCTATTTCGGGTGATTATTATATCCAGCCTGATGGTAAATTACAGTTGCCTGTGATTGGAATAATTTCAACTGAAGGGAAAAAATTTCCCGAAATAAAAAAAATAATCTCTGATAAGTATAATGAACTTTATAAAAATCCTGAATTAACCATACTTGTACTCTTTAGAATAAACATTCTTGGTGAAGTAAACTCTCCGGGCTATTATTACGTTACCGAAGAACAAAAGTTTACAGGAATACTTGCCCTTGCCGGAGGAGTAACAGGCGATGCAGACCTTGAGAACGTTTATATAATCAGGAACGATACTGAAATTGAGCTTGATGTGGAAACCATTATGCAGGAAGGTAATACAGTAAGTGATTTCGGTTTGCAGACCGGTGATCAGATTTATATACCAAGATCATTTTGGGCAGATCCGGGAAGATTTACCTGGATCTTTTCAGCAATTGCCGCAATAGTGGCAGCTGTTGCAATTTTTATAAGTAACTAAAACATTCTTTTATGGTACACCCGCATAGTTAAAGGCTAGAATTAAAAAATGAATACATACTCCAGATATAAAGTAAGTACAGCAAATAAAAAAGAAAAATCTTTATTTGAAATTATCCACATTCTCTACAGAAGAAAATATATTCTTATAGCAAGTGTTTCGGTTGTTTTGGTTCTTGCCTTCATTTACAATTACATCACCGACCCCATTTATGAAGCCAAAGTTTTAGTGAAAAAGGAAGTAGCTCCTGAAAACCGAAACCCAAATGAATTTTATGAAATCGTTAGAATGCAGACACAGGATGAGGTTGAAACTGAGATGGAGCTCGTGAAAACCGGTGAAGTGCTTGGTATGGTTGTTAAGGATCTGTATTTGTTTATGCATTTTAATAATCTGGTTGAACCGGGCGGTGGTGTAATAAATATTGAAAAAAATATGCTCGATTGTTCCGCTCCACGGAGTGAATTTCAAAATTTATCTTTGCCCAGGTTTACTTCCATTAAACTGAAGGAAGAAAAGCAATCTGGCAGCTATTTCATAAATAAAATTAATGAGAACCAGTTTAGCCTTCACGATGCTCAAACGGAAAAATTAATCCAGTCTTTGTCAGCCTCAGTATCAGAACACGATTCCACAGCTCCTGATCAAGGTCAGGTTGGGTCAGAAAATTATCCTGATGAAAGTAAAGAGTTTGAATTCACTACAGACCTGGCCGATATAAGATTCAGCTGGGCTGATGCACCGGTAGGAAGTAAATTCTATTTTACTCTGAACAGCTATTTCCAATCAGTTATACAGTTCGGCAAACAGGTTGCAATCGAAAGGAAAGGCAAAACAAATGTATTTGCTGTATCCGTGAAAGCAACCACACCCTATTCGGCAATGGTTTTGGCAAACCTGTTAATAGAGAAGTTCAGAGAGTCGAGAATCGAGCAGCAGAAACAAACAATCAGGTATTCTTTCAATTTTGTTGATGAACAGCTTGAAAAAATGCAGGGTAAGTTAAGGGAAGCTGAAGATAACTTGAGTGATTTTAAAGCAAGCGGACAGATTACAACAATAGATGCAAGTTCTCAGGAAGTGATTAAATTTATCAGCTCTCTTGAAGCCGAAAAAATGAACACCGATCTTGCTTTAACCGAGTATAAAAACAAGCTTGCTGATATGCAAAAAGAGTTGCAGTCGAGCGGGTATTTCGACCAGAGCTTTTTATCGCCTGACGGTGTTGTTGACGGTAACAATCCATTTTCTAAATTATTGAGTCAGCTTTCCGATCTCGAATTAAAAAAACTTGAGCTTCAGCAAAAACGAACCGAGAGTCACCCGGATGTAATTAACCTCAATGAGCAAATAAGGCTTGCCAAGGAGAAACTTGCCTCATATAATCAGAATACACTTACAGCTTACCAGATTATTATAAATGCTCTTGAGAAGAAGAGACAGGATATTAATGGATTAACATCTAAATACGAAGTTAAATTAGAAATGCTTCCCGGGCAGGAAAATAAGCTCGCCAGGTTGATCAGGGAAAAAGATGTTTATGAAAAGATGTTTACCCTGCTTCTGGATAAAAGAGAAGAGATGCGGCTTGCCGAGCTATCAAAACTTCAGGATATCATAATAGTAGATCCTGCAAAGGAACCATTGATGCCGGTTTCCCCCAGGAAGTTGTTAAACATATTTATTGCACTGGTGCTTGGAGGTTTCATAGGTATAATAGGGATATTTCTTATCGAACTTAAAAACAGCAAACTGGTAAATCTTGATGCAATAGAGGAAGAATTTCAGATACCTATTTTTGCTTTGATACCCTCGTATCCGAAAAAGGTGAGGGAAAGAATTCAGAAATCTGTTGATGTAAAAGGCAGATTTGTAACGCTAATGGAAGATCAGGATGGTTTCAGAGAAAGCTTCAGGTTATTAAAAACAAAATTACGCATACAGATGGAAGGCAGGGAGAAAGTATTTATGGTTACAAGCTGCGAGGAAAATTCAGGAAAGACAACAATCGTCGGCAACCTTGCTGTTTCTTTTGCCCAGGAAAATAAACGGGTTTTGATAGTTGATTGTGATTTAAGAAAAGCTCAGCTTTCCTCGATGTTCGGAATTCCAAAAACTGAACCAGGACTCATTGATTTTTTAACAAAAGACGTCAATCCTGCTATTTATACTAAAGTGCTGAAGAAACTGGATGTCCTTCCGGCCGGAGGTGTTAGAGAGGATTCTTCTCACCTGCTTAACTCGGAGAAGATGAATGATCTTTTCAAATTTATCGATACATCAGTTTACGATTATATAATTTTTGATACGCCGCCAGTCACACGTATTGTTGATACACTTATTTTGGGAAAATATCTTAAGGACGCTGTTCTTGTAATCCGTCCTAATCTTTCATATAATGAATCCGTATGGGGAGGCATTCTTGAGATGATACAGGCGAAGATTAAAATCAGGGGTATTATTGTCAACGGAGCCGAAATTAAAGAATCATACTATTACCGCTACCGCTACGGGTATGGTTATGGATATACTTCCGGAAAAAAGAAATCCGGTTCGGAAAAAAAATCCAAAGAGGTTGGCTCGATCGTTAAAACCACACTCAACTGAATTTTCTCCTCATCAGAATTTATATAAATAAAATTCGCATCTATGATTATAAAGAGTTTGATCAGGCAGGTTTTTTATGTAATCAAACCGGCGATACCCAGATGGCTTCAGCTCTATTTAAGAAGAAAGATGGTAGTGAAGCAAAGGGAAAAGTATAAATCTGTCTGGCCCATTCTTGAAGCGGCAAAACAACCACCTGCCGGTTGGAAAGGATGGCCGGATGGGAAGGACTTTGCTTTTATTTTAACGCACGATGTTGAACACAGAAAAGGACACGATAAAGTATTACAACTGCTGATGCTGGAAAAGGAGCTTGGTTTTGTCTCTTCTTTCAATTTTGTGCCCGAAAGGTATAAGGTAGATGAAGACCTGCGAAACAGAATTTCTGCTGAAGGATTTGAAGTCGGAGTACACGGATTAACCCATGATGGCAAACTGTTCCGCAATAAAAATATTTTTAACCAGAGAGCTCCGAAAATTAATAAGTATCTTCAGGAATGGAATTCTGTCGGTTTCAGGGCACCGGCAATGCATCATAACCTTGAATGGATAGCTGAGCTGAACCTGCAATATGATCTTTCAACTTTTGATACTGATCCCTTCGAACCGCAATCCGATGGAGTCGGGACAATTTTTCCTTTTATCTACAGGAGTAAAAGAAATAACAACGCTTTTTATGTAGAATTACCTTACACTCTCGTTCAGGACTTTACTTTGCTTGTTTTAATGAAAGAGAAAGATTGTTCGATATGGAAGAAAAAGCTGGATTGGATAGCAGCAAACAAGGGTATGGCTCTTTTAAATGTTCACCCTGATTATGTTAATTTCGATAACCATAGTTCATTCGAAAATTTTCCTGTTGGCATTTACAGGGATTTTTTACTTTATGTTAAAAATCAATATTCGGGAAAATACTGGAATGCGCTACCACGTGAAGCTGCCAGGTATGCAGCTAGGGTATTTAATAATGATAACTCCTTTAGTTAATTTAATATGAAGCAGAACACACTTCAATGATTAAGATTCTTTTCACATCCGATTACGAAATTCATGGAAACGGAGAAGGTTCGCCTAAAGAGTTGATGATAGAACCAACTAAGAAAATGCTTGATCTGTTCAATCAATTTGGTGCTAAACTTACTATAATGGCGGATGTAGCTGAGATACTCCGGTTTAAAGAACACTACGAAAAAACTGGAGAAGATAAATTTTTTTATAATGAAATTGTTGAACAATTACAGCTTGCCGTTTCCACAGGGCACGATGTTCAGCTGCATATTCATTCATCTTATTACAAAGCTGTTTATGAAAATGGAAAGTGGAAGAACAACTGGGCTGAATATAATCTTGCCGGTTTGGAACCCGAACGGCTGAACAATATAATTGCAGAAGGTAAAAACTTTCTTGAATCTATTCTAAAACCTATTAATAAAAATTACTCGTGCATTGTATTCAGAGCAGCCAACTGGTCGATGCTTCCATCATTGAATGTTACCAAAGCTTTGATTTCAAGTGATATTAAAATAGATACGTCGGTGTTCAAATATGGCTCGAGAAACGGGATGGTAAATTTCGATTACACATCTGCGTTTAATGAAACTTTGCCATACCCATATAATCTTCATGATGTGAGGAAAAGGGATCTTTCCGGACGGGTTTTTGAGTTCCCGATCTATTGTGAAAACCGCGGATTAACAGCATTCATATCGGTAAACCGGCTTTACCGGGTGCTGCAGTCACGAATTCATAATTTCAAGGATTCCATCCCGCATCAGAACTATTCAGAGAGTGACAAGCAGGATATAAAAAAAACAAACGGAAAAAATTCTTTTCTTTCAGGAATTTTGAAACGGCATGCTTTAAAAGCAGATTTTAATCAATGCACCGGCAGGCAGCTTATCAAGCAATTAAAAAGAGCAGAAAAAAAATACGCTCATTTGAAAGTCGACGTTCCTTTTGTTACAATCGGTCACTCAAAGCTTTTTAATAAAATAAACGAAATAAGCTTGAAACCATTCCTCCGTTATGTTGCTAATCATCCAGAAAAATATATCTTCGCAACATTTTATGACTTTAACTTAGATTCTTACTTCACACTCACTGAAGAAGAAATTACGGCTCACAATTAATTTTTTGATCTTACCTTGACTCATCTAAAATATATCCTGATAACTGCTGCAAGAAATGAAGAAAATTATATTGGCAGAACAATTCTTTCAATAATAAACCAGAGCTGTTTACCGGTAAAGTGGTTGATTATAAGTGATGGTTCAACTGACAGAACTGAGCAGATAATTGAGAGCTATCAAAAGACAAATAATTTCATACAATTAATAAAACTGCAGGATAGAAAAGCGAGAAGCTTCGGCTCGAAGGCTCTTGCTTTTATGCACGCTTATAGTCTTATTGGAAATTGTGAGTATGATTATATCGGGAACCTCGATGCCGATATAACTTTGGATAAAAATTATTTTGAAAACATACTTACGAAAATGGAACAGAATGAAAAATTGGGGATTGCCGGGGGAGTAAGAATGGATTTTTGCAACGGGAAGTTTATTCCAATCCCCTGTCCATCTAACAGTGTGGCAGGTGCTTACCAGATGTTCAGGAAAAAATGTTTCGAAGATGCAGGTGGTTACAAACCATTGAAGTATGGTGGTATCGATGCAGTCGCCGAAATAACGGCAAGAATGAAAGGCTGGGAAGTTTGTTCATTCCCGGAGTTAAAAATTTATCATCATCGCTGCACAGGCACCGGTGAAAGCTTTTCATTAAAATATAGAGCAAGGCACGGAATTAAATTTTATTCGATAGGTTATCATCCATTGTTCATCACATTGAAGTTTTTAAAAGAAATATTCAGAAAGCCGGCAGTTATTGGAAGTATGGTCAGCATTTTCGCATACTTCTGGTCAGCATTGTGCAGGTATGAAAAACAAGCGCCGCCGGATATGATCAGATACCTGCGTAATGAGCAGAAAAAAAGAATGCTTTCTTCAATCGGTTTTTGAAATACGAATCATATTAAATTTCATTCATATAAAATTATATCCGCAAGTGGAGCATATATTTTCGAACTTGTATTAAAAATAAGACCCTTTTTGCAAAATCAGCACTTGCAATATTTTTATTAAAATACCGCTATGGATAAAAAATTTATATCGGATTTTCTGAAAGGTTCTGCCGCATCGTCAATCGGTTCGCTCGTAAGTATGGTATTCCACTTTGTAAGTATAATGCTGCTTACGAGGCATTTAAGCAAGGATGAGCTTGGGCTTTATGTATTAATCATTGTTACAGCATTTCTGTTCAACCTTTTTGCCGGCTTCGGGCTCGAGATAACTCTTACCAAATATATTGCAAGCGAAGAAAAAGAAAAACGTGGTGAAATATTGTCAACCATACTTCTGGCCAGAACTTTCCCGCTGATTGTTTCCTTACTTTTATTCATTTTGCTTGGAAATGTGGTTGCGGGCTACATCGAGCCGCGCATTGCAGAATACCTGACATTAATTCCCCTGCTGATATTAATAGCCAATTACCGCGATTTGTTTAATAATCTTATGCAAGGTTTGAAAATTTTCAGAAATTATGCAGTAGTTCAGATAAGCTCTGCTATTATACGTGTAGGTTTGATAATTACTGCAATTGCATTTCAACAGCTCAGCATTGATTTTTTAATCCTTATAGAGATATCCTCGACCGGAGCCGCACTGTTAATGCAATTAATTGTAATACCTTTCCGATCATTTTTCCCCTTCCGGCCCAATTTGAAATTGTTAAAACCAATTATTCAATTTACTTTACCTTTATATCTGAATAATCTTTTAACTTTTGTTTATGACAGGATCAACATCTTTATTATAAGTATTTACCTTACTGCAGAGCACGTCGCGAGTTATGATGTAGCAGAAAAAATTCCCGATGCACTTAAGAAGATTTTTTATTCTTTCATAATTGTTTATTTCCCAAATATTGCAAATCTTTTTGCTGAGAAGAAAACTGCCGATGCCGAAAAGCTTTTAAACCGGTCAATGACGACCGTCTCTGTTGTAATTTCCTTCCTTGTGCTGGTATCTTTTTTATTCAATACCGAGATAGTTGAATTACTCTTTTCAAAAACTTATTTACCGGCAGCTTTTGCTTTCTCACTTTTAATGCTGAATTTCTATCTGCGGGCTCTTTCAAATATACTCGGCTACTCGCTTGTATCGGCAGGATTTTCCTCGACTTCAATAAAAACGAACCTGGTATCGAGTGCGGTCAGCATCACAAGCAGCCTGTTGATGGTACCCAAATTTGGATTCATAGGTGCAGTGTACGGACTACTGGCTATGAATACAGTTTCGCAGATCATTTATTCGTTATACTTGAAAAAATATTTATTTAAACCAAATTACATGGAATATCTTAAGCCACTGGTACTGATATTGCCGGTATTATTTATTCATTATACGCTGGAAATAAAAAGCTTGCTGCTTAAACTGATTTTGATTTTTACTTATCTTGCGATTGGCTGGTTCTTTATTAAAGAATTTAGATATTTATTCGATTTTGCGCTTAACATTTTCAGAAAAAAAGTTTTAAAGAAAGCGTGAAGCGGATTTTAAATAAATTACACAAACCTTTAAAAGAATATTTTAAACTCCGATGGACGAAAAACACATATTGAAAAATAAAAGGATGGAAAACCTGCAGGTGCTTATGGTAGAAGCCACAGTTGGGAATGAGTATGCAATCCAACTGAGCAATGCACTTGTATCTTATGGTGCAGAGGTAATTCTTGTTGTCCCTAAAGGAAGGAAATTTTTTCTTAAGCCCGATTGTGAAGTCTGCTACTGGTTGCCGCCTAAGGATTCTAAGGGAAGAAAATTGCTGAAATTCATTGAATATCCAGGTTATTTGCTGAAAATCTTGCTTTATGCTCTTCGTAACAGGAAAGTAATAGTTCATTTTCAGTTTTTTAGAAAAGATTTGGATTCTATTTTGTATTTTTTTCTACATTTAATTGGTGTAAAAACTGTAAAAACGGCACATAATATTTTACCTCATGAGACAAAGCGGATTGATTATTTCCTGAATAATATTGTTTACAAATACTCTACTGCAATAATTGTGCATTCAGATTTCTTAAAGACTAAGTTATTGAGTGCTTTTAAAGTTGATACCGATAAGATAAGAGTTATCTCACACGGAGATCACAATATTTATCTTAACCAAACCGGAATGAATCCTAAATCTATGAGAGAACCTTTTGGTTTTAGTGAAGATGACAGGGTGTTATTGTTTTTCGGGATAATAAGAGAATATAAAGGGCTTGATTTGCTGCTGGAAGCATTCGATATCGCTTCTGATTTTGTGCCGAATTTAAAATTACTTGTAGCAGGTAACCCGTTCACAAAGAAGTTAAAGCATTTTTATTCCGAAAAAATTAATAAGCTTAAGCACTACAAAAATGTTACAGCACATCTTGAGTTTATACCATCCGAAAAAGTTTCGAATTACTTTTCTGCAGCTGATATAGTAGTGCTGCCATACAAGCACATCGATCACAGCGGAATCTTTCACCTTGCTTATTCATTCGGTAAACCGATTATTGCTACAAGGGTAGGTGATTTTGAGGAGGTTATTGAACATGGGAAAAGCGGATTTCTTTTGGAGTCGAACGATGCACAAAATTTAGCCAAGTGGATTGAAATAGCTTTTACAGACGCTAAACAACTTAAAGAGATGGGTAATTATGCAGCACATTTGAATAAAACAAAATATTCCTGGGAAAATGTTGCTATAAAAACTATTGAAATGTATCGGAATCTTAATGAATATTAAAAATATTAATATCCCTGGGAGATTTTCTTCAGGTCTTGCTCAGGCACATGAAGAATTGAAAAAAAATAATTATGCAAAAATTGCAGCTCTTGCTTTTCTGGTTTTTTTATTTTTTTCCTTTTTCGGAACAGCTGTTCCTTTCCGCCCGCATATTACTGAGACCGATGATATATCGACTTCCAATGTTGTTAACCAGCTTCTTTATTCAGGTTTGTTCATTATCTCTATTATTACTTTAATTCCTAAATTTTCTGAATTCGTAACATTAATAAAGAGAGAGAAATTTCTTTCATTATTCTTGCTTTGGTGTTTGTTGACTACTGTTTGGTCAGATTACAGCTTCGTAAGCTTCAAAAGGTTATTTCAAACAATTACTGTATTCCTTGTATTCAGTGCCTTTCTTCTTCATTACAAAGATGAAAAAGATGTTATTAAGTATTTGAGAATAATTTTATTTCTATATCTCGGCATTTCGATTTTGGTGGTGGTTGTAATTCCCGGCGCTAAAGATCCTCAATTTGGGTACTGGCGAGGTTTCGCATCAACAAAAAATGTTCTGGGTCAGGTAGCGAATGTATGTATAATTCTTAGTTACATTGTCTTTTCCCGCTCTAAAAATAAAATGAAATGGATTGCAGGCGTTATGGTCGTTGTTTCCGTCGCACTGCTTTTAGGAACAAGGAGCTCTACCTCACTAATCACCTTTATAACTGTTTTAACGCTCAGCAGTATAATTTCTGGTAATAAAATATTTGAACCCGTTGGTCTTGGCAGAACAGTAAGTATGCTCATTATATTTACCTTTGCATCTCTGATTGCTGCCATTGCTTATTTTGCCCCCGAAATGTGGAAGACAATCCCTGAAGCTGCAGGTAAAGATGTTTCTTTCACCGGCAGATCGGATTTATGGTCTTATATTATAATTGAAATTCAAAAACATCCGTTTACGGGTGCAGGTTATCAGGGTTTCTGGGTTGTTGACAGTCCCGAAGTTTTAATGCTTTATGAAGTTTTTGTCTGGCTGCCGAACCAGGCACACAACGGATACCTGGACATGATTAACGAAGTAGGATTAATCGGTTTCGGAATTTTCGTATTAATGATAGCATCTTACTTTATCAATTCGTTCCGGTTAAAAACTGTAAACACCTGGGCATGGATTATTGTTGCAACTTTAATAATTAATTTCCAGGAAACGACTTTGTTCCGTCCGGGAAATGTATCCGGTATTATGGTTATGTTTGCGTACTTAGTACTCTATGTGAAATACCTGGATAATACTACCGAAGCTCAAACTGAGCATAAGTTTAAGTATAGAAATCCTGTTGGTCGGGAACCATCTAAGTACCGTATGTCAGGGCAGCATTAACCTGCAGTTATGTGATAAGCAGTTACATATTATTGCAGCAGAACCATCTTTTTAGTTGCGATAAATTCATTGGCTCTTAAAACATATATGTATATTCCTGATGATAAGTTTTCTGCATTAAACTCAACTTCGTAAGTTCCCTTTTCCAGGTTCTCATCAATCAAATCTGCAACAAGCTCACCAATCAGGTTATATACTTTTAATTGAACTAATGAATTCCCGGCAACAGAGAATTTTATTTTTGTTGAAGGATTAAATGGATTAGGATAATTCTGTAATAATTCAAACTCATTTGGCAGGGGAGCGGGATCTTCCTGGTTTGTAGGTCCTTCGCCCCAGATTTGAGCTTCCCATAATCCTGCCCAGTCATTCTGGTTATTGCTGTTGAAAATTATTTTTAAATATCTTGCATTTACAGGACTAAAATCTTTAACTGTCCACTCCTGGGTTAGAGAATTCTCATTGGAAACAACAGTAATCCAGTTGAGTGTATCCGATGAAACTTGCAAAGTATAATTATAAATTCTTCCGATATGCCAGTTATAAAATTCAAGATAAGCTCTGCTAATCATTAGCTCAGAACCGATATCGAAACAAAGCCATTCTGGCATTGTGTCACCAGCCCATCTTGAATCCGGGTCACCGGCATAATAACCCTTTCCATCTATTGTCTTATCGGGTGTATGATTAGCTTCAGGTATAACCGAAGCTGTTACCTCAACCACAGCAAGCTGAATCAGCTGAGAACTTTCAGATACTTCATAATTTAAACTGTTATAATCCGGATCAATTAAGTTTCCGCTTAAATCTGTGATGTTTGAAACTGTAACTTCATATTGACCGGGAGTATGATATGAGGTGGTTAGAGTTGTTTGTAAATTACTGTACTGTGCCCCGTTGACTGTAATGTTGTTGCTAATAGCAAAATTAGATGCCTGATTACCTCCCAGAATATTTTCAGAGAAACTTAATCTTATAGAGTTATTATTTAAAACCTCAACTCCAACTAACCTCGGGGCAATTGTATCTCCACCTCCTGCAAATGTAGTAAAGTTCCAGATTGGTCCTGAGGTAGAATTAGTCTGGTTATCCTTTGCAACAATTTTCCAGAAATAAGTAGTGCTTTGATTTAATTGCCCGGGATTGTACGTATTCGAAGTAATGCCACTAACAAGCAACGGTGGATTTGCTGCTGTTCCAAAATATACATCATAAGTCAAAGGATCATTATCCGGATCGCTGCATAGCCAACTTAGGTTTAGTACTGTTTGTTGATTGATACTATTGTTTTCCGGAGTCGGTGTATTCGGTTGATTAGGCGGATTATTGTTTAACCCAATCGTAGTAAAATTCCAGATGCTTCCGGAAGTTGAATGACCCTGGTTATCCTTA
>CAZXGJ010000008.1:68334-75290 GCA_964639955.1 uncultured Ignavibacteriaceae bacterium | reverse complement strand
GACGAGACTCGAACTCGCGACCTCCTGCGTGACAGGCAGGCGTTCTAACCAAGCTGAACTACGACCCCAGATTTTTATTAACTCTTTTGTGATTTAGCGTTCTAACAAGTCCATCCCGATTTTATCAGGACGAGACCTCGTTCTGCAAAAGCAGAACGGGCTGAACTACGACCCTATAGTGGATTACCAATAAACAATTTTCAAATAACAAGTTTCAAAAAAAGCAGCCCAAATATAGGCTTTGACACTTCCAAAATCAACAACAACCATATTATTCCTCTTCATCTCCAAAATTAATTCCAACAGCTCTTGCTGCAATTATTGCCTGGTTATTTGGTTTTACCAACTTTTGTTTTGCAATAGCATCCTCTATTTTAACATCAACCACTTCGCTGCCTTTTAAAGCAACCATACAACCAAATTTTTTTTCAGATGCCATCTGAATTGCAAAAGCACCAAACTTTGTAGCTAATATTCTGTCGTATGGAGTCGGACTTCCGCCTCTTTGAAGATGACCTAATACAGTTACACGTGTTTCTCTGCCTGTATTTTTTTCAATATTATCGGCAACAACTTTTCCAATTCCCCCGAGCTGAACCGGATCTGTTCGTTTAGCATCGGTGCCTCTCGTTACAATATTACCACCTGAAGGTTTTGCCCCTTCGGCAACACAAACCAGGCTGAATCTTTTTCCCAATAATTCTCTCTTATGAATTTTTTCATAAACACTTTCCCACGAAAATGGAATTTCCGGTATCAGGATGACGTCAGCACCACCTGCTAATCCTCCATGCAAAGCAATCCAGCCGGCATATCTGCCCATTACTTCAACAACAATAACACGATGATGAGATGAGGCTGTTGTGTGTAACCGGTCTAATGCTTCAGAAACCACGAAGACAGCCGAATCGTGACCGAAAGTCATATCAGTTGCTTCCAGATCGTTATCAATTGTTTTAGGAACACCGATTACATTTATTCCCATTTCGATCAACTTCTTACAAATGTGCATGGTTCCATCACCGCCAATTGCAATAACAGCATCGAGATCCCATGCTTTATAATTTTTTAATACATTTTGAGATTTATCTGATATTTCAATTTTACCATCTTTTTCAACAGGGTAATGGAAAGGATCACCTTTATTCGATGAGCCAAGAATTGTACCGCCGCGCGACAAAATTCCGGATACATCAATATCTCTTAGTTCCCTTGAATTACCTTCAACAAAACCTTCGAAACCATCCTGGATACCATAGACTGTCATCCCGTAATCCTGTGCAGGCTTAGTAACACCACGTATAACAGCATTTAAGCCGGGGCAGTCACCGCCGCCGGTTAAAATACCAATTCTGCGCACCTCTTTTTTTCCGGGCATTTAATTCTCCAATAAATCGTTAATAATTTTTTTGGAAGTTTTAAAGTGAATTTTAACCAGTGAGTTAAATAATTCTTCACCTGATTTTTCTAAAATTATTTTTGCTGCTTTCTCAACTTCTTCCGAGGCACCTTTTGGAATCTGCATCCTCAACCTCCTGCTTTCATATTCAAACCAGCGAAGAACAACTTCACGTGCAAGAACAGAAGCAGCTGCCACGCCAATAAATCTTTCGGCTTTGGTCGTCTGGTATAAATTCAGGTTCCTGCCTTTCTCCTGTAAAGCATCAAGAATCAGTTTTTCGTTGCCAAACTTATCACTTATTGCGTACTTAACATCAAAACTATTTAATATATTTTCAAGAACTCTTGCATGTGCCCATCCAAGAATCCTGTTAACGCTGCCCATTTTCTTGTGAAGTTCGTTATATTTCTTTGGTGTAATTGTTATAACAGAAGCACGCTGCTTAACAGACTCTTTTATTTGTATTGCCATTTTTAATATTTGATTATCAGAAAGAGCTTTACTATCCCGAACGCCTAATTTGGCAAGCTGAGTGCAGATTGCAGAATCGACATACACACCGGCAACTACAAGCGGACCGAAAAAGTCTCCCTTGCCAGATTCGTCTGTTCCAATATACTCTTTATCATTAAATTCCAATTGGGTTTCATTGAATAACTTTTCCCCAAAGATTAAATCATTAATCTTTTTGTATAGCACCGATTCTTTATTACCCTGTAATACAGTTTTTGTGCCCTTCTTTCCAAAGTATACGAGAAGAATTACGGAATCTTTGTTTTCGCACACTTCAATAATATAAGCATAATTTTGTTTGACTGGAGCTGAAACTGAAAATCCGTGACTCTCCATCAGATTTCTGTATCCTGAGAGTATCTTTAACGCAAGGCTTTCTTTTGATTCCAAGTACTTTATTATTTTTTTTGATGTAAAAAATAACTAATAAACGGTTCATTTGTAAATAAGTTCTGCTGATCCTTTATTTACAAAGAAGGTTAGTAAATAGTTGTTGTTAATAATAAAATAACATATTAGTTTTAGTGTGGAAACATTAATTTTGAAATAACCAAAGCACAATAATGAAAATCAGATTTATTCTTTTAGTCTTATTCTTTTACGCCTCAGTTATAAGTGCCCAAAGTGATTCTTTGGGCTTAACCAATGATGAAATTATAAACCTTGTCAATAAGCTTGGTGTTAAGCTGCTCCTTAATGACAAACAAAAGAGTGAAATAACAAGAACACTGACAGAATATGCTTCTGAAATTTCATCACTGAAACTTGACGGAAAGTTTACCGATGAACTGAACAAGACGATAATAAATAAAACTGATGAAAAAATTCTTTCAAATTTTGATGAAAAACAAAAGATGAAATACGAAATCCTTAAAAAGGAATGGTGGAGTCAGATATCAACTGAAGAAAATGATTAAAGTTAATAGCAGGAATAATTGTCAGGTATTTGGAACTGATGCTGAATATCAAAAATATTTTTCAGGCAACAGTTGACAAATATGTTTTAACATTTTATTTTTCCCCTGAGTTTATTCTTATTTTGACTCTTTCAAAGGGTTCTCCCCTGCCCTTTGAAACACAAGAGTCGGCGCCCAGTGTTACCCCAACACTGGGTCGTTTTTTATCAGCCAGAGGTTGATCAGCCTTTGTCTGATATATACGTCTAATTTTTTCAGATAAGATTAAGAAGCAAAGCACATTAAAAAAAGTTTCTATACGCCTGAGCGGACGCAGGCTTGAGCAGGATGATTTTATTTTCTTTTGCTTCTTCCTGCATCTCCGCCGGAAGTGAACAAGCAAGGATTGAATTAAAATAGACCTGCGGTGACGCAGGTCTTAGCGATCATTGAATTTATTTTTTAGCTGAAAAAGTAAAATACAAAGTGAAAGTTATTTTCAATAAACTTTATATACATATTTCTTTCAGGTAAGATTAAGAAGCGAAGCACACTTGATAATTGCAGTCTCGCTGCGCAATCTGTTTGTGGATAGACTAAACCGGTTTTCTTTCTCAATAGAATTAATTTCTGCTTCATCAAATCCACCTTCAGGACCAAACAAAAAGTATGTGGGTCTAATTTCATCAAACCTGCCATCGAATTCCCGTTCTGCATTCTGATTAAAAATAATTTTTACGCCATCTGAATTAATAATTTCATTGAAACCTGCTGAGGATATTTGTGGAAGGAATGATCTTAATGATTGCTTCATTGCTGCAAGAACTGTCTTGTGAAATTTTTCAGGTTTAAGATTTTTTGCGACAGAATATTTTGAATGGAACAAAATAAAATTTGTTATTCCGAGTTCAACGCATTTTTCTAGAGCAAACTTTATTCTATCCGGATTTTTTAATATCGGAACGCAGAACCAAATATTTTCAGATTTATTTTCATAAACTCGTCTTTCTAAAATTCTTGCGGACAATTGATTATTATCGATTCTGCTGATTCGCGAAGTGAAGATAGATCCTTTACCATCAGTAATAAATATAGTATCGCCAATAGAATTTCTCATTACATGCACTGAATGATGAAATTCATCACCTTCTATAATTACTTCATCTCCTTTTACTAACTCCGGTGGAGTGAAATATAATTCAATATCAGAAAGATGCTCCAAGATCAAATATCCATTCTGTTTGAGCGTTATCATTAATCGCAAATTCAAGTCTGCAAATAAAATACGGAAGCAGCAGAAATGAAATTCCGGTACCGTAACCAGTATTAAAATTTTTTATTGCCAGAGGATCGCCGTTATTTCTGGTTGTTCCGGTATCACCAAATAATCCGGCAATCACAGCCACACGATATGATAAAAGTGAATTAGGAAGCAAAGGTATCCAGTAAAGATTAATTCTTGTTTCTTCGATTATGGGATAATTTATTTCTACCGAACCAATAAACCGATCATTACCTTCACTTTCACCATTGTTAAAATATCCCCTGATACGTTCGGAATAACCAAGATAAGAATAGTCGTAATATGGAACCGTTTCACCTGCAGTATGCCGAACGGAGATTCGCCACTTTGCTGTAAATCTTTCAATTATTTTTCTATACTCTCTGAATTCTAAATCAGCAACTTGATAATTAATTCCATCAATACCCAAACCTTTAAATTCAAAATTCAAAAAAGCATAAATTCCTTCTGCTGCATATAATGTTAAATCTCTGGTATCAAAGACGTAGCTTGCACCCACAACCAATGTTCTGTCAATGTTTCCATCAGAAGCATTTATTCCGGGGATATAGAAAGGTGTTTCAATATAGTCAAAACCTGTTTTCAAATAAGTCCAATGATAATTTCCAAACCTCTTACCTAATTGTAATCGGGAAGTAAAAATCTCTTGTTCAAATGAAGAACCATAAAGATCATCAGCCTCAGAACTTTTATTTGTTGAAGTTGAATAACCAAGATTAATCTGTAAGTTTAGATTCTGATTGTATGAAATGTTTGGATTGAAATATCTGAAACTGAATGATGGATCATAACCAAAAGCAGCAGAACCACTCAGCGTTTCATTTCTTCCTCTGAAGTTCAGCAGCGAAACTAAAATTCCGTAAGATACTTTTTCCCAATCCCTGTCCCTGAGAGTAATAAAAGGAATGGGATAAATGTACCAGCTTTCTTCGATCTCAATCTTAAGAATGTTTTTGCCATCACTGAAATATGGTTTCAGTCTGACTTCGTTAAAAATTCTAAGGCTGTAAATTCGTTCTCTGTTGTAAGATGCTATATGTGGATTCAGTGTATCTCCGATACCGAATGTTAATTCTCTCAGAATGATGAAATCTTCAGTTGTTTCATTACCAGTTATGTAGATTGAGTCAATAACAATATGGTAATACCCTTCATAGAAAAGAGTGTCAGACTGGGCAGACAGGAAAATTGGAAATAAAGAAAGGAAGATAATATTCTTAATTAATAAGAGATTTATCTTCCTCACAATTTCAGCTCTTAAATTTAATATAATCAATCGATTCAGCTTAAAAATTCTTTTTGTTGAAAAACAAATTAATCATTAAGCTGAAACATACAATATGCAAATTTTATTCTACTGGCTAACTGCATCCTGAACATAATCTTCAACAGGCAAACAACTGCAGACAAGGTTTCTGTCACCATAAGCATTATCAACTCTCCTGACTGTTGGCCAGAATTTACTTTCACGTGTAAAAGGTAATGGATATGCTGCTTTTTCTCTGCTGTACGGGTAATTCCAATTATCTGAAATGACCGAAGATAGCGTATGAGGAGAATTCTTCAGAACATTATTTTCACTACTGAATTTGCCTTTTTCTATCTCCCTGATTTCTTCTCTAATTGAAATCAATGCTTCACAGTATCTGTCGAGTTCTGCTTTAGATTCGCTTTCTGTTGGTTCCACCATCAATGTTCCCGGGACAGGAAAAGAAACAGTGGGAGCGTGAAAGCCGTAATCCATTAATCGTTTTGCAATATCCTCGACTTCAACGTTACAGGAATGTTTGAACTCCCGCATATCAAAAATCAATTCGTGACCAACTCTGTTATTCAAACCTGTATAAAGAACTTTGTAATTGTCTTTCAGCTTCGCCATCATATAATTTGCATTTACAATTGCAGCTTTAGAAGCTAATGTTAATCCTTCACCGCCCATCATTTTAATATAAGCATACGAAATGATAGTGATAAGTGCGCTTCCCCACGGTGCAGACGATACAGCAGTTATTGATTTTTCTCTGTTGATTGGAACAACAGGATGTCCGGGTAAAAACGGTACTAAATGTTTTGCAACAGCAATTGGTCCAGCACCAGGTCCGCCGCCACCGTGAGGGATACAGAACGTTTTATGAAGATTAAGATGACAAACATCTGCACCGATAACTGCAGGATTTGTAAGTCCAAGCTGTGCATTAAGATTTGCACCATCCATATAAACCTGACCGCCGCAATCGTGGATAATTTTACAAATCTCCGTTACACTTGCTTCAAATACTCCGTGAGTTGAAGGATAAGTTATCATCAAAGCTGCGAGATTTGCTTTATTTTCTTCAGCTTTCGATTTTAAATCAGCGACATCAATATTTCCGTGATCATCACATTTAACAACAACTACTTTCATCCCTGCCATAACTGCACTTGCAGGATTTGTTCCGTGAGCAGATGAGGGAATCAAAACAATATTTCTGTTCGATTGTCCTTTGTCTTTCTGATATGCTCTTATAACCATTAAACCAGTATATTCACCCTGTGCACCTGAATTCGGCTGAAGTGAAACTGCTTCGAATCCGGTAATCTCAGCAAGATCTTTTTCTAATTCGCTAAAGATTTCGAGATAACCTTCAGCCTGATCTTTTGGGACAAACGGATGAATATGTGCAAACTCATCCCACGTTAATGCGATCATTTCTGTTGTTGCATTAAGCTTCATTGTACAGGAACCAAGCGGAATCATTGAATGAGCAAGGGATAAATCTTTATTCTCTAATCGTTTCATATACCTGAGCAATTCAGTTTCAGTTCTGTACATTTTGAAAACCGGATGAGTAAGATAAGGTGT
>CAZXGJ010000008.1:9186-68234 GCA_964639955.1 uncultured Ignavibacteriaceae bacterium | reverse complement strand
CCAAAATGAGCTAAAGCAAGATCGAGCATTCTGGCAAATTTGTTTATTCTTGTTGCAATTGCTTTCAATCCTTCTGCTCCGTGATAAACTGCATACATTCCAGCCATTACAGCCAGAAGAACCTGTGCAGTACAAATGTTGCTGGTTGCTCTTTCACGCTTAATATGCTGTTCTCTTGTCTGTAGAGCCATCCTTAATGCTCTATTGCCATCTGCATCAACAGAAACACCGATAATTCTTCCGGGAAGACTTCGTTTGTATTCTTCCTTTGTTGCAAAGTATGCTGCGTGCGGACCACCAAGTCCCATTGGTATTCCGAATCTTTGTGAGTTGCCAACAACGCAATCAGCACCAAATTCTCCAGGCGGTTTCAATAATGTCAGGCTTAACAGATCAGCCGCAACTACTTTGAATATTTTCTTATCACTCGCCTGTTGGAAAAGTGAAGTGTAATCTCTTACTTCTCCATAACCTGCCGGATACTGAACTAATAATCCAAAAATATCGTCAGTTAGCTGTGCATCTCTCGCACAACCAACTCTGATCTCAATGCCCAGAGGATTTGATCTTGTTTTCAGAACATCAAGTGTTTGAGGAAAAACTTCTTCAGAAACAAAGAATACATTTGCATTCTTCTTTTCTTTCGGACGAAGAGAATAAAACATACTCATTGCTTCAGCAGCAGCAGTTCCTTCGTCAAGCAAAGATGCGTTTGCAATTTCCATTGCAGTCAGATCAGAAATTACAGTTTGAAAATTTAATAATGCTTCAAGTCTGCCCTGTGCAATTTCTGCTTGATATGGAGTGTACTGCGTGTACCATCCTGGATTTTCAAGAATGTTTCTTTGAATTACTGTTGGAAGGATTGAAGGATAATATCCCATTCCGATATATGATTTATAAACCTTATTCTTTAAGGAAATATTTTTTAAGTCCTCCAAAAAGATATGCTCATTTACAGGAGGAGTTAAAGCTAACGGTTCCTTTAACCTGATGTTTGAAGGTACCGTTTGATTAATTAATTCGTCCATTGAATTGGCACCACAGGCTTTTGCCATTTCGTTTAATTCATCTTGAGTTGGACCGATATGCCTGTTTACAAATTTATCGGGGTGATCGAATTCTTTCATTGTAATTTACTTTTAATTAAAGTGCAATGCTTAATTGAAATATTTGTAAGTGTAAATTTAGGAAAATATTGTAATTTAATTTGCAGGATAATGTGTCACATCCGATTAAAGCACAGAGTTTAAGGTATGGTAAGTTTCTTCAAAGCCATTTTAGCTGCTTCCTGCTCTGCAGTTTTTTTGTTCTTGCCTTTACCAACACCGTATGTAAGATTTCCGATAGAAACTTCAGCGGTAAAAATCCTGGCATGGTGCGGACCCTCCTCATTAATTATTTCATAAACAGGTGCACTCATCTTGTTCGCTTGTGCGTATTCAAGGAGTTGACTTTTATAATTTTCATCTACAAGATGCACACCGTCCTCAAGTATCGGATCAGCAATTACTTTTGTTATAAACTTCCTGCAGGCATCCAGACCGCTGTCAAGGTAAACAGCTCCAATCAGTGCTTCGAAAGCATCAGAAAGGATTGACTTTGAGTTGGAGATTACATTACGGGAAACATTATCGCTGAGCAAAAGGAATTCGCCAAGCCTGATTTTTTCGGCAGTCACATTCAGTGTTTCGCGGTTAACCATTTTCGCCCGCACTTTGGTAAGAAAACCTTCCTCTTCTTCAGGAAATTGTTTGAAAAGGTATTCGCCGATCACAAGATTTAGAACAGAATCGCCTAAAAATTCCAGACGTTCGTTTGAAAAAAGATATTCACTGTTTTCTTCAAGATAGGAACGGTGCACAAGAGCCTGCACAAAATACTTTTTATCTTTTATGGTTGTTCCGGTCAGTCTTTCCAGTTTTTTAAATTTATCACGGGAGAGAAAATGCTGAATGTGGTTATCTGACTGATTCTTCTTCCATTTTATAAAAAATCCCCTCAGCGCGGAAGAAATTATTGCCAAAATTAATTCTCAAATTTTTTAAACAGAAGAGATGCGTTATGACCACCGAATCCGAATGTATTGCTGATTGCATACCGGATTTCTTTTTTAGTGGGTTTGTTCGGACTGTAATTTAAATCGCATTCGGGATCGGGATTGGTTAAATTAATTGTAGGCGGAACCAGGCTATTTTCAATTGCAAGCATGGTAGCGATAGCCTCAATACCTCCTGCCGCACCCAGCAGATGCCCGGTCATAGATTTTGTAGAGCTAACTACAAGTTCATAAGCGTGTTTGCCGAATAAAGCTTTTATCGCTTTTGTTTCGTTAATGTCATTTAGCTCGGTGGATGTACCATGAGCATTTATGTAATCAATATCTTCCGGATTAATACCGGCATCCCTCAATGCTTCTTTCATCGATCTGTAGGCTCCTTCACCTTCCGGCGCAGGTGCAGTTATATGGTGAGCGTCACCGGTAAGTCCGATACCTACAATTTCGCCATGTATTTTTGCGCCCCTTAATTTTGCATGCTCATATTCCTCCAGCACTAAAGTTCCGGAACCTTCCCCCATAACAAAACCATTGCGGTCTTTATCAAATGGGCGCGAGGCTTCTTTATACCTGTCGTTCCATGTTGAAATAGCTTTCATTGCGTTGAAACCGCCAATCGAAATTTCAGTGATTGCTGCTTCGGATCCACCGCAAATCATAAGGTCTGCACTGCCGCGTTGAATCATTATAAATGAATCTGCAATTGCATGACTGGCAGTTGCGCAGGCTGAAGTTGTTGCATAGTTAGGCCCCTTTAATCCAAATTTGATTGATATCTGCCCTGCGGCAATATCCGAGATCATCATAGGAACAAAAAAAGGACTGATTTTATGGGGATCGTTGCCATTGAAAAACTGGAAGTGTTGTTCCTGGAGAGTTTTCATACCGCCAATACCACTGCCGTAAATTACACCGAACCTGTCCCTGTTAATATTTTCAAGCACTAATCCGGAATCTTCCATTGCCATAATTGCTGATGCCATGGCATACTGGGCGAAAGGATCTAGCCGGCGAATGCTTTTTTTATCCAGATAATTTTCAGGATTAAAGTTTTTAACTTCACCGGCAAACTTTGTATCGAACTTAGTCGTATCGAAGCGTGTAATTAATCCGATGCCGTTCCTTCCCTCAACCATTCCCTGCCAGAATTCATTAACGTTATTTCCGATGGGGGTGATAGCACCCATCCCGGTTATAACAACCCTACGTTTGCTCATGAAAATCTCCGCATCGATTGAGTGCAGTTATTTATAAGAAAAGGCATTTGAACTGAAATTAAGAAAGAGGATATAAAAACTATCCTAATTTTTCCTTCAAATATCTGGTGGCGTCGCCAACGGTGCCGATCTTTTCAGCATCTTCATCCGGTATGGAGATTTGAAAAGCGCTTTCAAAGCCCATAACGAGTTCAACGATATCGAGTGAATCAGCACCAAGATCATTAATGAATGAAGCTTCAGGTGTAATCTGGCTTTCTTCAACACCTAATTTATCCATAATGATTTCTTTTACTTTTGCTTCAACGTCCATTTTAGCTCTCCTGGAAATTGTTAAGAGTTATAAATTGTTTTATTCTTAATTGATTGTTAATTATTGTTCAAATTTAACAAAATTACGTTTTATGATACAAACACAACTTTTACTGAAATCACATAGTCATACCGCCATCTACGGCAATAACCTGCCCTGTGATGTAGTTTGCCTCGGGGCTGCAAAGGAACCCTACAACTTTTGCAACATCTTCGGGTGTGCCCAGACGTCCGATCGGAATCATTTCCGCAAGTTTTTTTCTTTGTTCTTCACTTAGCTTATTTGTCATATCTGTTTGAATGAAGCCGGGTGCAACAGCATTTACGGTAATATTTCTTGAAGCAAGTTCTCTTGCCATAGCCTTGGTAAAACCGATTACTCCTGCTTTTGATGCAACATAATTTGACTGACCGGGATTACCGATTATTCCTACTACCGAAGCAATGTTAACAATTCTTCCGTATCTCTGTTTTATCATCGGTTTTATAACTGCCTTGGTATAATTGAAAACGCTTTTCAAATTTGCATCGATTACGTCGTCAAAATCTTTTTCCGTCATCCTGAGAAGAAGATTATCCCTTGTAATACCGGCATTGTTAACCAATATATCCACACCACCGAGTTTTTTAATGGCTTCATTAACAGTTGCTTCTGCTTGTTCGTAGGATGTAGCATCGGCTTTAAAGCCGAAGATTTTTGTTCCGGGATTATTTATTTCGTTTTGCAGCTCTTCTGCACACTCATCGCAGCTATTGTAAATAAAAGCAACATCCGAAAACAGAACACCGCAGCAGCTTTTGGAAGCAAGCTCTCTAACGATGGCTCTGCCTATTCCACGGGTACCACCCGTTACAATTGCTCTTTTATTTGGCAGCATTTTCTTTTACTCCTAATTGAAGTTCGGCTAAATACTCTTCCCTGTATTTTTTCAGCTCAGAAAATCCTTCCTCGCCAAAAAAATACTTTAATTCTTCGGAGATAGCTTCGAATATCGTAATTTCTGGATTAACATTGCAGGATGGTAGCCTTTCAATATGTTCATCGTCTATTGTGAGTACACCGTCAAAAACCGTAAGCGGAAACAAAACGCAATACAAAGGTTTATATTTCCACTTGTGCTCACCTTCTTCAAGTGCAAGTTTTTGAAGCGAGCACAGACCGTTGGCATCGAGAAATGTACATTTTTCATTTATCACTTCAGTTCCAACCGCAATTCCAGACTCAAAATCGTCATCAACCTCAGGGGGTTCAAACCATTCATTCACATTCTTCGATTGTGTCTCATCAAACATCGCAATTAATTTTTCCTTCAGTTCAATAATTTTTTCGTATTCTTTGTAATCAATAAAAACACCATAATAGCAGCATTCTCCCTGGCAGCTGCAAACAAATTTATAGGTAAAGATTTTGGGATCAATCAATATTCCATTTATTTTTCTGCTGAATTTTGAAGCAAAAGTACCCGGCTTATCCGACATTATAAATACCTTTCGAGATCTTCATATTTATCAATTCCAAAACGCTTAACATCAGGGTTAATTCTTTTAACGAGCCCCTGCAATACATTGCCCGGACCAACTTCATAAAATTCTTCTATGCCGTCGCTTATCATATTCCTGATAGTTTCCTCCCATTTAACAGGGGAAGTTATCTGTTCATTAAGCTTCTGTTTTATTTCTTCAGTTGAATTGACAGGTTTTGCAGTTACATTAGTGTAAACGGGAATTTTCGAACGATAAAAATTTGTCTGCTCAATTGCTGCCATTAATTTTTCTCTCGCAGATTCCATCAGAGGCGAATGGAATGCAGCGCTTACAACCAGCTCTTTAACAACTTTAGCACCGGCAGCTTTACAAAGTTCCATAGCTTTCCTCACTCCTTCAACTGAACCTGAAATTACAACCTGACCCGGCGAGTTGTAATTTGCACACTGCACAATACCCTGCTTTGAAGCTTCAAGACAGGCTTTATCAACATCTTCAGTACTCAATCCTATTACAGCTGCCATGATTCCTTTATTTAATTCACCAGCCTGCTGCATTGCCAGGCCGCGTTCACTTACAAGTTTTACGGCTTCGTGAAACTGCACAGCACCTGATGCAAAGTATGCAGAATACTCGCCGAGAGAATGACCAGCAGCAGCATCTGCATTTACAATCCGCATTAAGCTTGACAGAATTACACTATGAAGAAATATTGCCGGCTGGGTGAACTCTGTCTGCTTTAGCTTTTCCTCAGGACCGTTGAACATTATATACGATAAATTTATTCCGAGTATATCATCGGCAGTTTTAATCATTTCTTTTGCTTCAACAGATTTTTCAAATAAATCCTTTGCCATACCTACATACTGAGAGCCCTGTCCCGGAAATATGAATGCTTTTTTTACCATTTAAATCTTATTGAAAATCCAGTCAACTGAAATTAATCTATTGCCCACACAACAAGGGATGAACCCCAAGTATATCCTGCACCGAAAGCAGAGAGGACTAATCTGTCTCCCTTTTTAAGCTTACCTGCCCTGTAATACTCAACAATGCAGGAGGGTATTGTTGCCGCAGTAGTGTTGCCATAACGATCTATGTTAACCATCACTTTATCCATACTTAATCCCATTCTTTCGGCAGTTGCAGTAATTATTCTCATATTAGCCTGATGTGGTACTAAGTAGGCAATGTCATTAGCGGTTAAATTATTTTTCTGCATCAACTCAAAGGAAACATCTGCCATACCTTTAACAGCAACTTTGAAAACGGCTTTACCATCCTGGTAAATGTAATGCATTTTTTTATCAACGGTTTCATGCGAAGGCGGATTTAAGCTGCCACCGCCTTTCATATATAAAAATTCCTTTCCGGAACCATCAATCCTTAAAATATAATCCTGAAGTCCCAGACTTTTATCATCTGAAGGTTCCAGCAGAATAGCAGCGCCACCATCGCCGAAGAGAATACAATTATTTCTATCCGTATAATCGGTTATTGCAGTCATTTTATCCGCACCGATAACCAATACTTTTTTATACTGCCCGCTTTCTATAAATGAACAACCTGTTTGAAAAGCAAATAAAAAGCCTGAGCAGGCAGCTTCAAGATCAAATCCCCAGGCATTATTAGCCCCAATATTATGCTGCACAATACAGGCTGTAGCAGGGAAGAACATATCCGGTGTTACGGTTGCAACAATAATGCAATCAATTTCTGCTGGATTAACATTATGCTTTTTAAGCAGATCCTGAGCCGCTTTGGTCGCAAGATCGCTTGTAGCACCGTTTTCAAGAATCCTTCGTTCCTTTATTCCTGTTCTTGTTACTATCCATTCATCGGTGGTATCAACTATTGATTCAAAATATTTATTATCCAGAATTTTTTCCGGGAAGTACATTCCCAGTGCTGTTATTACAGCATTAAACTTTTTTTCTCTATCCATTTTCCTCTACTTTTTGAATTAGATTAGAATATCCGGTTATTGACGTCGTTAATTTTTCAATTAATTTTTTCCGATGCATCTCATTTGCTCTCAGCACCATATTTTTAAATGCTTTCGGTGTGCTCGAACCGTGCCCAATAATACTAATCCCATTTATTCCAAGAAGCGGCACACCTCCGTATTCCTGGTAATCAAGCGATTTCAACGCTCTTCGCAAAGTATTTTTAGCCAGTCCAATTTTTAATTTATCAAAAAAATTACGGTTTGCTGTATCCGTTAATAGTTTCTTAAGCAATTTGGGTACGGATTCGCCAAATTTCAATAACACATTGCCAACATAACCATCACAGACAACAACATCAACATCGCCGGCAAGAATATCTCTGCCTTCAACATTGCCGATAAAATTAAGGCGGCTTTGCCTTAATAATTTTGCAGCTGCTTCTGAAACTTCATTGCCTTTACCTTCTTCCTCTCCCATACTTAAAACACCAACTTTGGGATTGCTGACTCCATCCATCACTTTAGCAAAGATAGAACCCATCACCGCATACTCAAATAAATGCACCGGTTTTGAATCTTTACTTGCACCAACATCATAAAGATAACAAATACCATTGATATTAGGCATAGCAGCACCAATAGTCGGTCTTCCAACTCCTGCAATCCTTCCGGTAATAAGAGTAGATGCTGCCATCATTGCACCTGTATTTCCGGCACTAACAAATGCATCGGCTTTTTTATCCTTTACCAATTGCGCACCAACAACTATAGAAGAATTTCTTTTAGCCTTAAGCGATGCTGCAGGGCTTTCGCTCATACCGATTACTTCATCAGCATTGATAATGTTACCAGCTTCAAATTTCAAGTTGGTCTCTGCGATTACCTTTTTTATTTCAGTTTCACGTCCGACCAGCAGCAGATCGAACTCCCGTGATTGATTATAAGCTTCAACAGCACCCAGCACTGCATTAAAAGGGGCATAATCTCCTCCCATTGCATCAACAGCGATTCTGCACCGGAGATTGTTGTTACCGGTTGTGTTCATTAAATATATTTAAAGAATTTAGCTTTTGGGTATGAACATGGAACGACCGCCATAGTAACCGCAGGAAGGGCATGCACGGTGAGCTAATTTTATCTCTCCGCAGTTCGGGCACGCACCCAGTGTTGGTGCTGTAGCTTTGTAGTGAGTCCTTCTTTTATCGCGTCTGCTTTTCGATATTTTCCGTTTTGGATGTGGCATAACTTTACTCTACCTTAATTTAGTTTTAACTTGTTTTTTTAATTCTAGTAATGGTTCCCACCTTGGATCAATTTCTTCGCTCTTGCATCCGCACGCACCTTCATTCAGGTTTTTTCCACAGTGCTGACAAAGGCCTTTACAATCTTCACTGCACAATTTTTTCATCGGTACGGCTAACATTGCATAATCTTTCACATCCTCGCTTATGTCAATCCTTTCGGTATCATCGTGAATATAGCTTATCTCAGCTTTTTCGTTTTCTGAGTTCGGGATCTCCTGTTCAAAAAGATATACCATACGATAGCTGCTTAAAATTTCTTCCTCGTATTCGGAAGCACACCGATCGCAGATTAACCTGCTTTTGATGCTGGTCTTAGCATCCAGAATAATCTGGCTGCTGTATTTAGAAAGAACTACTTCCGTTTTAAACCATCCAAAGTATGGTTCAACTACTTTAATTTCATTTATATCCCCGCTAAAAGAATAATCGTACGAACCATCAGCAAGATTTGAAATTTTAATTTTCATTAGAATGAATTCAAGTAAAAAATGGCTACAAATATATTCATTCAATCCTTTATATTCAAAAAATTACAGCGATAAAAAGGCAATAACTATACAAAAATATAAAGATGAAAAATAATATTCGGATTACCAGCGCAGTTACTTCTTTGTTTTACATAGGTGTTGCGGTAATAGAATTTGATCCATTTAATACATCAATGTTATATGTTGGGCGAGCAATGAATGAAAACCGTTCTGAAGCATAGATGGTGGAATAAATTTTGAATTTGCTGGATACGAAAATGGAGGTGGTATTAAAAATTTAAAGTTTGGAAGTAACTCAGATGAAATTATTAAATAAATTTAATCTTCTGTGGTCATATGATCTAAACTTTAAATAAAGTGCAATCACCTATTAATAACCGGAGCATCAAACTCAAACTTTTTTAACACTTATTAAAGATTCTTAATCCGTTCAATTCAAACTTTTAAAATATTATCCCTAATTTAGTTTAGTTATTTATTCAAGAGTTAATCACTACAGCAAATCTGAATGTTGATCGTAGAGAATCTTACCAAAAAGTTTAAAGATGCAACAGCCGTAAACAATCTTTCATTTACGGTTGAGCCAGGTAAAATATTTGGCCTGCTCGGTCCGAATGGTGCGGGAAAAACAACTACTCTCAGAGCAATATTAAACATAATTAAACCTACATCAGGAAAAATTACATTCGACGGGAAGGAAATAACCGATGAGTATTACAACCTGATAGGCTACCTTCCGGAGGAAAGAGGTCTTTACCAGAGAAGCAAAGTGATCGATATACTGGTTTACTTTGCTTCATTAAAAAACCTGAAAAGAAGTGAAGCTGCCCAGAAGGCTGAAAAATGGCTAAAGCGTTTAAATGTAAGCCATTTCAGAAACAGAAAGATTATCGAGTTATCGAAAGGAAATCAGCAGAAGATACAACTAATTGCTGCCATACTTCATAACCCTAAGCTGCTGATTCTTGACGAACCTTTTACCGGCTTCGACCCCATAAATCAGCAGGAGGTGAAAGATCTTATTTTTACTTTTGTTTCGGAGGGAAAAACGATTTTACTTTCGACACACCAGCTGGAATTAGCAGAAAAATTATGCGAAATTATTTTGCTGATAAACAACGGAGCGGAAGTGGCTAACGGAAAACTTACAGAAATAAAAAGAAAATTTGGCGGCAACAATATTAAAATTGAATTTTCCGGCGATGTAAGTTCAGTTTTGAATATGAAAGAAGTTGTTAAATATGAATCTTATAACAACTATTCAGAAATTCAATTAAGGGAAGATGTAAATCCGTCTTCATTCTTAAAACAAATTATTGAGAAAGTTGAAGTAAAACACTTTTCGGTTATTGAACCGACACTTAATAAAATTTTTCTTGATCTGATTAAACTTAACTCTTAATTGTAAAATGAAAAAAATAATAGCAATTGCACTGTGGGAGTACTTAGAGAAAGTTAAAACAAAAACTTTTATTATTTCAATAATACTTACGCCTGTAATTATAATCGGCTTTTCTTTGTTGCCAACTCTGCTCTCAGACGAAGAAATTCCACGGGTAAAAACAATCGGGGTTTTAGATACTTCCGGAACGTATTTTAATCTTCTGCGCGAAGAGCTTGAAATATACCGGATAGAAAACAACCAGCCCAATTATTTACTGATAAACCTTTTTGAAAAAGGGAAATCAACTGACGAACTTAAAGCAAAAGCCAATAGCGAAGTATTAAAAAACAAACTTGAAGGATATTTATTAATTATTTTTAATGGAACTGACTCAGTATCTGCAGAATACCGGAGCAGTTCAATCGGTAATTTCAGGGACACTGGCAGATTTGAACAGGCACTAAATTCAGTCAGAACAAGGCAAAAGATTATGGCAGATGGTATTGAATCGGATTTTGCTGCATTCATAAAAAATAAAATTGAAATCACTCAAATAAAGGTTGAAGAAGACGGCAACGAAGGTTCAAGGGATTTTATGATTACATTTTTTTCATCTTTTATATTTATCCTGCTGCTGATGATGATGGTCGTGTACTCAGGTCAGATGCTTGTAAGAAGCCTGATAGAAGAAAGATCAAACCGTCTTATCGAAATGCTTATTTCGAGCAGCACTCCTGAAGAACTGCTTGCCGGTAAAATTATCGGATTAAGCTCTTTGGGCTTAACGCAAATCTTTGTGTGGTTCTTAATCGGGCTGGCTTTAGCGGGCGGTGCAATTGTACCTTTGGGTGCCTTTGAAAATTTCCTCCCAATGATTTTCTATTTTATCCTGGGATTTTTATTCTACACAACACTTTTTGTAGGAATTGGTTCTGTTGTCAGCACCGAGCAGGAAGCGCAGCAGATAACTACTTACCTGAGCTTAATACTTCTTCTGCCGGTTGTTATTGCAATGCCGGCAATTCAAAATCCTGATTTTTTTATCATTAAAGTTTTTTCATACATTCCCTTAACCATTCCTTCTGTAATGCTTTTACGTTTAAATATCGAACAGGTTTCATCTTACGAAATTTTGCTTACCTCCCTGATAATGCTGCTCTCAATAGTTATTATGATTAAAATCTGTGCTAAAATATTCAGGATCGGGATTCTTTCTTACGGTATACGACCAACATTCAAAGAAATTATAGCCTGGATCAGAGAGTAATGGGAAATATAATAAACAAGCCTAAATCTTAAACAGAATGATACTTATAGCTTCGCTTCTTGCTGCCGTACTGCCTATGTTCACATATCTTTTAATAATCTGGTACTTCGATCTTTTCGAGAGAGAACCTTTTAAATTGGTAGTGCAGAATTATTTCTGGGGGGCATTCGGCGCAGTTGCATTCACCCTCATCGGCGGTTTCATTATAAGAGAGCTGATGCAATATTTTGCAGTTAGTGCAGATGATATAGATTTTTTCGGAACAATTGCAGTAGCACCAATTATTGAAGAAATTACCAAGGGATTTTTTCTTTTTTTAACTGTAAACAAAAAACGGTTCGATAACATTACTGACGGTGTTGTTTACGGAGGCGCCATTGGTTTAGGCTTCGGGATGACAGAAAATTTCCTTTACTTTACAACTTACTCTGAAAATATTCCGGGTTGGATTTACCTTGTTATTATAAGAACATTTTTCTCTGCAGTTATGCATTTTATTGCAACCGGCAGCCTTGGTGCATTTATGGGATTTGCTAAACTTAAAAATCCGTCAGCTAAAATCCTTTTAATCTTATCAGGTCTGATAATAGCCGTTTTAATTCACTTTATATGGAATTACACCATCATTACACGCCACCTGGCTCCGCTTGGCTTCATCTTCCTGGGAATAAGCATAATACTTTTCTGTGCAATTTTTATCTCAAGTGTAATAGGCGAAAGGAAAATAATTTTTACAGAATTGCTTGATGAATCAAGATTGGGAATAATTCCGCCTGATCACGCCGGTATAATCAGTTCACTGAATAGAAACAAAAAAGGCTGGATTGATGAATCAGTACGAAAGATGTACATCAAAGCAGCAACTAATCTTGCTTTTAGAAAATATCAAACCAAATACCTGCAAGGAAAAAAGAAAATTTTATACCAGAATGATTTGGAAGAAAACAGAAAATTAATTTTCAATCTTTTATCGCCGGTGGTTAATCCAGATGCGTAATTGTGTTATCAATCTGGTTGCATCCAGACCAATTTTAGACATAGAAAAAACAATGGCTTTTGATAAAATGAGTCCCGGCTTTTCTGTATATCTGAACTCACTGCTTTTTGCAAACTGGATTGAGTTACTTAATCCGTTACATGAAACCCACGATATTTTATTCTGCCTCGCTGAACAGGATAAAGATTCAGTACCTCGGAATTTTATTCCGGAAAACTGCAAATTAATTTTTATCAATTCATCATCCCAACAAAATCTGCAGGACTATTACAAAAATCTGAGTTTATTGGAATACTCAAAAAGCATTCTTATAAATTTTAATTCGATTGGAATTACTCGTGCGGACTTGCAAAGAGTTTCCGATCTGTTAACGATGCCGGATAAAACTTTTATTGTCGGTAAAGCAACAAATGATCATGTTGCATTTTTTGCTTCGAATTTTCAACCTGGAAGTATTTTAAAAAAAATTATATTTCATCAGTTGAATTATCACGATTTTCTTAACAATATTAGCCCGGCGGATATATATTTGCACACAGTCGGAAATTTTTTAGCCATTAATAATTTTGAGGATGTTAAAAAACTATATATTGAACTATCGAAAAAAGAAAGCCTGGCTTACTGCAGCGAAATAATGCATGAACGCTTTAACGATATATTCATCGAATACAAAGAATTTTTAAATGAGTAGGATTGGAGTCTTTGGCGGTACTTTCGATCCGATTCATATGGGTCATCTTATCACTGCCCAATCGGTTCGTGAAATAAGAAAGCTTGATAAAATAATTTTTATCCCGGCATACATTTCACCTCATAAAACTAGTGCGGAGCCAAGTGCTACTTTGCACAGACTGAATATGATAAAAATTGCTATTGAAGATGTTCCGTTCTTTGAGTGCTCGGAAATGGAAATAAAAAAAGGCGGTGTATCTTATACCGTGGACACTTTAAGGGAGCTGAAAAATGAGTACGATGAAATTGAGTTTATAATTGGTTACGATAATATCTTCACATTCCATAAATGGAAAGACCCGGATGAAATTTTAAAATTGGCAAAGATTATAGTTTTAAAGCGAAAATCATCTCAGCCGCCGCCTTTTAAAGATAAGTACTATCATCAGGCAATCTTCGTTCAAACAAGAGGTATAGAAATAAGTTCAACAGATATCCGCGAAAGAGTAAAAAAAGGTCTGCCAATTCATTTCCTGGTACCTCAAAAAGTAAAGGAGTATATTTTCAGAAATAATCTGTATAAGGAAATAAAATGAAAATACTGGTAACAGGTGGTGCCGGTTTTATTGGTTCGCAGGTGGCTGATGCTTTTCTGGAAGCCGGGCACGAAGTTGTAATTATTGATAACCTGTCGACCGGTTTTAAAAAGAATGTTAATCCCGGAACAAAATTTATTCAGGCTGATATAACTGATATTTCCATTCCGGCTATATTTCAAGAAGAAAAGTTTGATGTGGTTAATCACCATGCTGCTCAAATTGATGTGAGAAAATCAGTTGCTAATCCGCTATTCGATGCAAGGGTAAACATAATCGGAACATTAAACCTTCTTGAAAGCTGCGTTAAATACGGAGTTAAAAAATTTATGTTTGCTTCAACAGGGGGAGCCATTTATGGTGAGCAGCAATATTTCCCTGCGGATGAAAATCATCCTGTAAATCCCTTATCTCCTTACGGTATTGCAAAGTTAAGCATTGAAAAATACCTGAACTATTACAGGTCAGAATATGATTTGAATTATTCTATACTTCGTTACGCAAACGTTTATGGACCCAGGCAAAACCCTTTGGGTGAAGCTGGCGTTGTTGCTATCTTCATGAACAAATTGATAAATGGCGAGCTGCCAATAATAAACGGAGACGGCAGACAAACAAGAGATTTCGTTTTTGCCGGCGATGTTGTAAAAGCAAATCTTTTAGTTTTAAATGAAACGAAATCCGATATTTATAATATCGGAACCGGCATTGAAACAAGTGTAAACGAACTTTTTATTTTATTAAATGAGCTTACCGGAGATAAAACAGCCGGAAAGTATGGTCCGGCAAAGCGCGGGGAACAATTGAGAAGTGTTATTACCAGCGAAAAATTTTTTAAAAACTTTAATTGGAAACCTTCCGTTAAACTTAGAGAAGGATTGATTAAAACATTAGCTTATTATAAAAACTGAAACAGTTTTACAAATGAAGGAATTAATTGATAAGCTTTCCCTTTCAAACAGAAGATCAATTGCAAGAGCAATTTCGGTAGTTGAGAATAATTACGATGCTTCGGAACTGCTTAAAGCAATTCACAATAAAACCGGGAAAGCATACAGAATCGGAATAACAGGCCCTCCCGGTGCGGGGAAAAGTACGATTACTAATAACCTTACAAAATATTACCGTTCATCGGGTAAAAATGTGGGCATAATTGCAGTTGACCCTACAAGCCCTTTTACAGGCGGTGCATTACTGGGCGACCGAATTAGAATGAACGAAATCGGTATGGATAACGGCGTTTTTATCAGAAGCATGGCAACAAGGGGAAGCCTTGGCGGGTTAAGTAAGAAAGCTATAGATGCTGCCGATATTATGGATGCTGCTGGTTTCGATTTAATTATACTGGAAACTGTTGGAGTCGGGCAATCTGAACTGGATATTGCACAGGCAGCAGATACAACAATGGTTGTGCTCGTTCCTGAATCCGGAGATTCGGTTCAGGCGATGAAAGCCGGATTAATGGAAATAGCAGATTTCTTTGTAGTTAATAAAAGTGACAGACCCGGTGCAGATCAGGCTATTGCTTCCCTGCAAACAATTCTAATGATGAGAGACCACGATGAAAACAGCTGGCTGCCAGAAATTATTAAATCAATAGCCTTGGAGAATAAGGGAATTTTAGAAATTGCCATGGAGATTGAAAAACATAAAAATTTTATGACAGCAAAAAAATTATTCCTGCAAAAAAGAGAAAGACAGACGAAGATCCGGATAAAAGAGATTGTGGAAAATAAAATCAGAATAAAAATATGGAGCGAAAGTGGAGAAAAATTCTTAAATTCCTCTTTAGAAAAAGTTGTTTTAGGGGATTTATCTCCTTACCATATTGCTGATGAGATTGTTAACAATTTTATAAGCAATGATAATTAATTTCAGTAAGGTTAAGAGCCCCGTTCTTTAAATAATAAATTCTCAAAAGGCCGGCAAATGGAAACTGCAAACCATCCCTTTATTCCTGAATTAACAGAAAACCAAACAATTATTCGTAACACAATAAGAGATTTTGCTGAGAAAAAAATACGTCCGCGGGTTATGGAGTGGGACGAATCTCAAAAATTTCCAATTGAAATATTCAGGGAACTTGGCGAGCTCGGATTTATGGGAATTATATTCCCTGAAGAATATGGCGGTGCAGGTTTGGGTTATGTTGATTTTGTAATTATTATTGAAGAACTTGGTAAGGTAGATCCATCCATCTCTCTTTCAGTTGCTGCTCATAACGGATTGTGCACAAATCATATCTTTAGATTTGCCAATGAAGAATTGAAAAAAAAGTATCTGCCTGACCTGGTTACCGGTAAAAAAATAGGTGCATGGGGGTTAACAGAACCGGCTTCGGGAAGCGATGCTGCTGCAATGAAAACCTTTGCTGAGAAAAAAGGAAATAAATACATCCTTAACGGCAGCAAAAACTTTATTACACACGGCACTTATGGTGAAACTGCAGTTATTATGGCAGTAACAGATAAGAATGCCGGCAAGCACGGTATTTCTGCTTTTATCCTTGAAAAAGAAATGCCCGGATTTATTTCCGGCAAAAAAGAAAATAAACTGGGAATGCGTGCCTGCGAAACAACCCAGCTTGCATTTGTAAATTGTGAAGTGCCGGAAGAAAACCTTATCGGCAACGAGGGCGAAGGATTTATCCAGGCAATGAAGATACTCGAGGGCGGAAGAATTTCGATTGCAGCACTCAGCCTTGGATTAGCTCAGGGCTGCTTGATTGAATCGTTAAAATATTCTCAGGAAAGATTTCAATTCGGAAAGCCATTATCTGCTTTCCAGGCAACACAATTTAAACTTGCCGATATGCAAACAAATATTGATGCTGCAAGGTTGCTTACCTTCCGTGCGGCTGCAATGAAAGATAAAGGCTTGCCAAATATTAAGGAAGCAGCTATGGCAAAACTATTCGCAAGTGAAATAGCAGAAAAAGCTGCAAGCGAAGCTGTTCAGATTCACGGCGGTTATGGTTTTACAAAAGATTATCCTGTGGAAAAATATTTCAGAGATGTAAAACTGTTAACTATCGGAGAAGGAACTTCCGAAATTCAAAGGATTGTTATAGCCAGAGAGCTCTTAAAATAGAAGCCCCTCTCCATCTCTCCCCTAAGGGGGGAAAGAGATAAATTTGAAAGGTGATTAAATTTCTTACTAAATATAAATGATAATCTAAATAATAGATTGAGTATTAAATCCAAACCTCCCCTTCCCTTTGGGAAGGGGCTGGAGGATAGGCCATGAAAACAATTGAAACTCAAATAAAAGCAGAAGAAAACTGCTTATTGTTCCTTTCGTTATTTTTAGATTAAACAAATTACAATTTATATGAGCAACGAGTTATCGTCACTAGACATCCTCAAAATTCTTCAAAAGAACAAATCTCTTTTAAAGAAATATCATGTTCGGAAAATTGGTTTGTTCGGTTCTTATCGAAGAGATGAAGCTACTGAAAAAAGTGACATTGATCTGCTTGTTGATTTTGAAGAAAAATCATTTGATAACTTTATTGAGCTTGCTTTCGCATTAGAAGAGATTTTTGGAAGAAAAGTTGATCTTTTAACAGAGAAAGGAATCAGCCCTTATATTCTTCCGTATATTAGAAACGAAGTTCAGTGGTATGAAACATAACGAAGTTTATCTTAAACATATTCTTGATGAAATTACTTTTCTATTAAAGTCCACTGAAAAACTTGACTACAATTCCTTTGTTGAAAGCGAAATGTTCACTAGGGCTTTCTCAAGAAGCTTTGAAATTATAGGTGAAGCTGTAAAAAATCTTTCACCTGATTTTCGAAAAACACATAAAGATATCGAATGGAAAAAAATTTCCGGGATGAGAGACAAAATCATTCATCAATATTTCAGTGTTGATTACGAGATTCTCTGGGATGCAATAAAAAATAAGCTGCCTGAAATTCAAGAAAAAATTCAAATCCTTTTAACACAATCAAAATGAAACCAATCGGAACAATAATAAAAGAAGATGAAGCTTTTCTGAAGAGAGCTGATTATCAGAAAGAACTTCTGAGAAAGCTTAACGCCGAAAAAGAAAAAATAAAACTTGGTGGCGGACAGAGTGCAATTGAAAAGCAAAAAGAAAAAGGAAAACTTCCCGCCAGAGAAAGGATAAATCTTTTAATAGACGATCCAAAGGAATTTATTGAACTCAGCACTTTCGCTGCTTACGATATGTATAAAGAATATGGTGGTGCTCCATCATCAGGAACAATTTATGGTATTGGTAAAATAAGCGGAAGACAATGTGTTATTGTTGCAAACGATGCAACTGTAAAAGCCGGTGCATGGTTTCCGATCACTGCAAAGAAAAATCTTCGCGCACAGGAAATTGCAATGGAAAATCATCTGCCAATTATTTATCTGGTGGACAGCGCTGGTGTTTTTCTTCCTCTTCAGGATGAAATATTTCCTGATAAAGAGCACTTCGGAAGAATATTTCGTAATAATGCTGTAATGTCATCAAAAGGAATTCCGCAGATTGCCGCGATAATGGGTCCCTGTGTTGCTGGTGGTGCTTATCTTCCAATTATGAGTGACGAAGCATTGATTGTTGAAGGTGAAGGTTCTGTATTTCTTGCTGGCGCTCATCTTGTTCGTGCAGCAATTGGTGAAAAGATTGACAATGAAAGTCTTGGTGGTGCACGTGTTCAGTCAAACATTTCTGGTGTCACCGATTATGTAATGAAAGATGATAAGGAATGTATTGCACAGATAAGAAGTCTGGTTAATAAATTCGGAAAAAGAGATACGGCTGGATTTGATCGTATTGAATCTAAACCACCAAAGTTTTCACCAAAAGAAATTTATGGAATTCTTCCGGAAGATACTATCAAACCATATGATATGTATGAAGTAATTGCCAGAATAGTCGATGACTCTGATATTGATGAATACAAAGCTGGCTATGGAAAAACCGTTATCACAGCTTATGCACGAATTGATGGATGGGCAGTTGGAATCGTTGCGAATCAAAGAAGCGTTGTAAAAACTGAATCTCTCAAAGGTTCTGGCGAAATGCAGGTTGGCGGTGTGATTTATTCCGACAGTTCTGATAAAGCAACCCGTTTCATAATGAACTGTAATCAGAAAAAAATACCACTTGTATTTCTTCAGGATGTAACAGGTTTTATGGTTGGAAGTCGCGCAGAACACGGCGGAATAATTAAAGACGGAGCCAAGATGGTTAATGCAGTCGCAAATTCTGTTGTACCGAAAATTACTATAATCGTAGGGAATAGTTTTGGTGCCGGAAATTATGCAATGTGCGGAAAAGCGTACGATCCCAGATTTATTTATGCGTATCCCAACGCAAAAATTTCAGTGATGGGAAGCGCGCAGGCAAGCAGTGTACTTCTGGACATTAAAATTAAACAGGCTGAAAAAGAAGGAACCAAAGTAACGGAGGAAGTAAAACAAAAATTACTCAAAGAGATTTCTGCCGCTTACGATGAGAAAAATAATCCTTACTATGCAGCAGCCAGATTATGGATTGATGAAATAATTGATCCTGCTGAAACAAGAAAATATATTTCGATGGGAATTGAATCTGCTAATCACAATCCAGAGATACCAAGATTTAATCCGGGAGTCATTCAAACTTAAATGAGAGTAAAGCAGATATCTCTTTCTTTCTTAATTATATCTCTAATGTCAACGCCGTTTATTTTTCCTCAGCAAAGTTCCCTCTCAAAAGGTGTTAATTATCTTTCAGAATTCATTGCTTCAGAGTATTATCTTGAATTAAGAAAAGAAAATTCTGACCTAGCATTAGTTGATTCAATTTATTTAAAAGCAATCCGGTTTTATAAAAATGATTACGAAGAAGCTCTGCTGGCTTTAACATTTACAACTATTCCCTATCAGGAAGTTCCGATTTTATTACCTATATTAAAAATCAGAATATACTACCCGCTAATCTCAGCAAGTGATTCAATTGCAAACATAAAAAATACAAACCTGCCGTCAAGATTATTTTATGATTCGCCGGATAATGAATACGGAGATAAGGATAAACTTGCACATTTTTTCGGAAACGCATTTATCGGTTATGCAGAGAATATATTGAAATTAGCCGATGTATTTGGTTATTTTGTAGAAGTGTTTGAAGAAGATTTTAAAGCTCAGTCAGAAGTTGACTTCAGAGATGTGGATGTAAACTGGTACGGAGTTCTTTTTGGTGATATGCTGGAAATGAATAAGGACATTCTTCCTTCACAAATAATGATTATAAGATCACTCAGATATTTCAGAATTATTTTATGAACACAATACTAATCATTGACGACGAAAAAGAAATTTGCGAGAGCATAAAAATGATCCTCGAATATGAGGGTTATTCTGTGGATTATTCGACTTCAGCAATAAAAGGCTTGGCTATACTGGAAGAGAAATTATTTTCCTGTTTACTTCTTGATATACAGATGCCGGAAATGAGCGGCTTTGAAGTTTTGAAAAAAGTTAAAGAAAATTATTCTTCACTTGCTGTTATTATTATTTCTGCTCACGGAAGTATCGAGAATGCAATTAAAGCAACACGACTTGGTGCGTTTGATTTTATTGAGAAACCAATTGACAGGGATAAACTGATCATCAGTGTACGTAATGCTGTTGAACAGGTAAAACTTCTCACTGAAAATATTGAAATTAAAAAGTCTCTTGGAGTTGAAGGTGAAATTCTTGGTTCAAGTAAAGGAATAAAGAATATTCTTGAGTTAATAGATAAAGTTGCTCCACTCGATACCAGAGTTTTGATTACAGGAGAAAACGGAACCGGAAAAGAATTAGTTGCAAGAGCTATTCACAAAAAAAGTTTAAGAAAAGATAAACCTTTCATTGAAGTAAATTGTGCAGCAATTCCAAATGAATTAATTGAATCAGAATTGTTCGGACACGAGAAAGGTTCATTTACTGGTGCTGTTTCCCAACGCATCGGAAAATTTGAATTGGCAAACAAAGGAACAATTTTTCTTGATGAAGTTGGAGATATGAGTCCACAGGCTCAGGCTAAAGTATTAAGAGCAATTGAAGATGGTAAAATAGAACGGGTTGGCAGCGGTAAAAAAATAGATGTAGATGTTCGGATAATTTCTGCCACAAACAAAAACCTTCTTGAAGAAATAGAAAAAAATAATTTCAGGGAAGATCTATACCATAGATTGAACGTTATCCCAATACATATTCCGCCTTTGAGGGAGAGAAAGGAAGATATTCCGGTTCTCGTTGAAGCTTTTTCAAAAGAAATTACTATAAGACATAAAAAACCACCTGTTAAATTTCTGGAATCTGCAATGAAACTTATGCAGGAGATGATCTGGAGCGGCAATGTTCGTGAGTTAAAAAATATGATCGAAAGAATCATTATTATTATAGATAAAAAAGAAATTGAAAGAAACGATCTTGAGTTACTTCTCAAACCTGGTCAGGCAACTATGGATGATATAATTGATGAATCGAATTCATTTCAGGAATTCAAGGAAAAAGCAGAACGTGCATTCATCATCAAACAGTTGAATGAGAATAACTGGAATATTAGTAAAACTGCTGAACTGCTTGATATTCAGAGAAGTCATCTGTATAACAAAATGAAAAAGTACGGAATAGAAAAAGGAGAATAATATGGCTACTATCTTTTCTAAAATTATTAATAGAGAAATCCCTGCCGACATTGTTTACGAATCTGAAAATGTTTTAGCATTCAAAGACATAAAACCTCAGGCTCCTATTCATATTCTCATTATACCAAAAACAGAAATACCTAAAGTGACTGATATAAAAGGTAAAGAACATGCTGCTTTACTTGGAGAATTGTTCGATGCAGCAAATAAACTTGCTGAAGATTTTGGTATTGCTAAAAATGGTTTCCGATTAGTCTTTAATTGCGGAAATGATGGAGGTCAGGAAGTTTATCATATCCATATGCACTTGCTCGGCGGAAGACATATGCAATGGCCTCCGGGATAAAATCTCTATTACAAAATTATTATTAAGTTTTTATTTCTGCTGAATAAAGAAAATTTTAAGCTTTATATACTTCTTTTCTATGTCCAATAGTAATTATTAAAATAACAAGTACCTGAACTTCTTTCCTGTAAATAATTCGGTAATTACCCACTCTTAAAGATCTCAATCCTTTTAACGGACCTGCTAATTGCTTACCTGCATCAGGTTGAATTCTTAATTCCTCAATTGCGATTCGTAACTTTTCTTTTATATCCGGGTTTAACTTCTTAAAAGCCTTTACTGCCTTTTGTGTGTACTGAATCTTCCACACTATCTATCTCCGAATAAATCTTCATGATTTACCCGTGCTTCTTTGTTCTCAGATAAAGCTTCAAATATCTCCTTAACAAGCTCATTATCTGATAATATTTCCAGCGTTTCCTGTAATCCCTCATATTCTTCTTTGGATATTATTACAGAAGGTTTTTGTATTTCAATAGTTTTTATTTTGTTCGTATCCATTATATCACCTTTTTCTTTACCTAAATATATTGACAATTTATTTTTATTGAAAACCTATATTTATCATCTCATATCCGTATTTATCCCTAACTTTTGTAACTGCGCGAAGCATCCTTTTTCTTTTCACTTCTTCCCATTCAAACAGTTCCTGCTGCTCAGAGAATTTTGAGAACTTACTAACACCAACACCTATTAATCTTACTGCTACTCTTCTTGTATGTGCTTTCATCAGCATATCCCAGGCAGTTTCAAATACTGTTCTGTCATCATCGGTTGGCTTTATTTTTCTTGAGCGTGTTAATGTTTGAAAATCAGAATAACGCAATTTTATATTTACTGTTGAAGCCAGCCAGTCCATATTTCTCAGTTCCTGGCAGACTTTTCCTGTAAGCTTGAATAATTTTTCTTTAAGAAACTGCTTGCTTGTAACATCTGTAAAAGTTCTTTCGTGGGAAATGCTTTTTTGTTCATAGTTATCAACAATCAGATACTCGTTGCCTTCGCCACAAGCTTTTCTGTAAAGATCAATTCCGTATTTGCCGTAAGCTGCAGCAAAATAATCCTGCGGGAGTTTTGTTATATCGCCTATCCTGTAAATTCCTTTTGAGTGAAAATCCTGAAGAGTAACTTTTCCAACTCCGGGAATTGCTTCGACAGGCATTGGTGCAAGAAATTCTTTTTCCATTCCAGGAAGAATGTACGTGATTCCGTTCGGCTTCATACAATCGGAGCCAATCTTTGCAATTGTTTTGTTGCTGCCGATTCCTATCGAGCAAGGAAGTGAAAGCTTTTCCCAAATTTCTTTCTGAAGAAAAGATGCAAATGCAAAGAGTGAACCGTACATATTTCTGCATCCTGTAAAATCCATATAGAATTCATCAATAGATGCCTGCTGAACAATTGGAGCGTACTGCTGAAGTATATTCTTTACAGCTTTTGAGAAACGCGAATATTCTCCGTGACTCCCATGGATGTAAATTCCGTGCGGACAAAGTTTGTATGCAGTTCTTATCGGCATAGCTGAATGCAGTCCGTAAACTCGTGCTTCGTACGAACAGGCAGCAACAACTCCCCTCCCGTATTTCGGATCACCGCCGACTATTACGGGCTTCCCTTTCAGTGAAGGATCGAGTATCCTTTCAACTGAAACAAAGAATGCATCGAGATCTAAATGGAATATTGTTCGCATATTTTAGTCATTAGTAATTGGTCATTTGTAGTCATTCATTGTTTTTCAATAATTCAATAATTAAACAATTTCTTCTCAGTTGATTAACAGTTCCTCCAGCCTCGGATACGCTTTAACAATCGTTGCAGGCATTTCAACTTTATCTTTTTCTTCCAGTAAGTGGATAAGCTCAAATGCATTTGCAACTGCATCGCCCTGCGGATGGTTGTTCATAATAACATGCACTTCTTTCACTTTTGATTGAATTGATTTTACCTTCTGCTCAATTTCAACCAACTCACCGGGGGAATAAAGATACTTGTAACGCTCGCTTCTTTCTTCATAAGATTGTTCTTTACCAAAACTATTAATAGATTTCTTCCAGGCATCAACATTTCTTCCGTGAAAGCGAATATATGCTCTGTCATTTGTTATTATTGGCTCAAACGGTATTGCTTGTCCGATTTGCGGTTGATCAATCGTGCAGAAAGTAAGATCGGATTGCTTAAAAAATTCTAGTGCCTTTTCATTTTGCCAGGATGAATGTCTTACTTCCACAAAACATTTGTAGTTTGGAAAGATATCTTTCAGCTCCTGGATGTATTGTGTAGCTGAGTTATTATAAGGAAATGAATATGGAAACTGAATCAGCAATCCACCAAGTCTTTCTGCATTTGAAAGAATATCCAGATTGTATCTGACTGTTTTTACACTTTGCTCATCAAATTTTCTTTTGTGTGTAAAATCCTGATGAAGTTTGATATGAAAAATAAAATCATCACTGTCAGTTACTTTCTTAATCCATCCTTCAACAATTTTTGGACTAATGTAAGTATAGTAAGTTGAATTCACCTCAACACAATTAAAGTAATGTGAGTAGAACTGCAGCCAATCAAATTTTCCTGACTGCTGTTTTGGATAAAATGAAGGCACCCAGTCTTTATAAGACCATCCTGCTGTTCCGATGTAATATTTTGGCATAAACGACTATAAATTGTATTTTACAACTAAATGCACTAAGTTAACACTAGTGTTAATTATATGCATTTATTAACTCTTCAATTAATAAATCGAAAATACCACTCCAACCGAAGTACTGAAAACACGTTTTAATCCATCAACATTTGTTTCCTGGGATAGAAACGGTATTGCAAAATCTCCCACCAGGGTAAAGTAATCATCAATTTTATATCTAAGAGCTGTTAAGAAATTCAGTTGAGGCTGATCGCTTTTATCAATTTCAATAAACGATTCCTGAGCAGACGTTGTATCCAGAATACTCGACTTTGTCAAAGGTTGAATATATAAAAGCTGCGGAGTGATGCTAAACTGTTCAAACGATAAATCATAGGAAGCTCTTAATAACAGATCATCACCTTTTTCCAGTCGGGTGATGTTGTTATTTCTTCCACCAGAAAGCTGATAACCAGCACCGAAACTTATTTTGTTAAAAGTATAATTGATTGCAAATAAAACATCGTTTGTGCCAAGTCCGCTTTGATAAACCTGCGGAAGGTTGTCTTTATTATCGTCACCTGTTGCCAGCTTAATTCCTATTGAACCATCTAAAGAAGAATTTCCATCAGTCAATAAATTCTGATTCAAGCTCAATATTAAATCTCCTATTCCGTTTATACTTCCGGCAGGACCAGATTGAAAATTATAAGGCAATAAAAGCTGGATCGAACTATTACTAAAAGCATTATAGCTTACATTTAACTGAAGTGAACTAAACCGAACATCATCCTCTTTGCCACTATAACCATATTTATAGAATCCGGATATAACAAATAGCACTTCATCTTCCATCGAATGTGTTCCAAGCTGGCAAATTCCGGCATCGGAACATTGAGCAAAGGTTTCTGATAAATTAAAATTAACCGCTATCATAATCGCAGTTAGAATAAACAATAATTTCATTTTTAACCTTTTAACTTTTTCTTGAATTATAAATTAAAGTTAATCTGCTAATTGCAATTTTCAATCACCAGAAATTTCTACCCTGCTTTCTTCTTCTCCATACTCCTGTAAACACCCACCACAATTCCCACCAGTTTAAATGAAGAATATTTTTTATCAATTATAATTGGCTTATAATCCGGATTTTCCGAAACAAGTTCTATTTCATTTTTCTTTTTATAAAATCTTTTTACTACTGCAGCATCGTCAAGAACAGCAGCAACAATCTGTCCGTTCTTTGGTTCAAGATTCGGATTTATGATTACAATATCGCCATTAAAAATATATGCATCTTTTAAACTGTCTCCTTTTACACGAAGCAAAAAAGAATCTTTAGGCATTCTGGCTATTGTAGGAAGTTCGATTGTATCAATTGCATCCGGATAAATCGTGAGAGGATTACCGGCTGCAACTTCTCCGAGAATGGGTTTCGGGACAAAGAATTTTTCTTCAAGTGTAAGCTCAATACCACGGGAAAGTTTCGGATTTTTTTTGATGAAACCTTTTTTTTCAATCGCTCCAAGATGCTGCTGAACTGTAGCTCTGTTACTGTAGCCAAAATGATTTGCAACCTCAGCCAGAGTTGGAGGTATTCCTTTACCTTTTATCTGGTCTATGAGATAATCAAGAATGGCTTTCTGGATTCTGGTTAATTCCTTTTTCATAATAATCCTCTAAGAAGAGTAAGAGTATGAGAAAGAGTAAAAGTAAGACAGTGTTCGGATTATGTAAGCTCTCATTTTCTTACTCTTTCTGTTTGTCTTAATCCATTTTATCAAAATACCATACATTTGTATGGTAATTTAATTTAATAAAAAGAATAAGTCAACAGGTAAAAAGAATCGCTTGAAGAAATTAAAAGTTAGGGGTAAATCAGTTGGTAAAAATCTTTTTAAGGGAATCGAACATCTTTTCCTTAAAAATGGGTTTAGAGATAAAATCGTTAAAACCGGTAGCAATGAATTTTTCCCTGTCTCCCGGTAAAACATAAGCTGTAACGGCAATAATGGGAATATTTTCAAACCCGGGCATCTGATGAATAACCTTAAGCGCATCAAGACCATTGTATTCACCCTGCAGGTTAATATCCATAACAATAAAATCGAATTTATGTGTCTCAAGCAGCGGTACTGCTTCTTCAAAGCTAGCTGCAAACTGAATCTCCCTTAAACCTTTCATTTGCACTTTGAAGAGAATCTGTGAATCAATCTGGTCTTCGATGTAAAGACAACTTAAGTTTGAAAAAATATCCCCCTTCGGAAGTGTAATTGTTTCTTCGATAGTTATTTCCTCACCGGGAATGTTTTCTTCGGGCTGTAATTCAGAAAGTATTTCTTCTTCGCTGATTGTTTCACCCGGAGCTTCTGCAGACGCAGGTTCTGCGTTCGAATCTATCGTTTCTTCCTCTATTTCAATATCCTCTTTTTCAGGAATTTGTTCGGGTTGGTTCAAAGCTATTTCATTTACTTCCAATTCGGGGATGCGAACGTTTTCTTCAATGATTTGCACTTCAGGTTGGGCTTTATATTTTATAGGGAAATTAAAAGCGCAATCTTTTTGCCCGTGCTGATCGTTTATTACTACAAATTTTCCGCCAAGAATTCTCAATAATGAATTTATCATCTGAAAATTAAGTCTTGATACTCCAACTTCTTTTGGCTCCTTTTGTTCAATAAATAGCTTTGAAAGTAAATCCAGAAGAACGGATGAAGTTCTTGCAAAATTATCGGATATGCTGATGTTAAATGTCCCTTCCTCCGAGGGATACGCTGAAAAATATAATTTCTTCTGATCGGTAATTTTACTTACCATCCTGATAATATTATTGATAACGCTCTCAAATATTTTTTTATCCGTTTCGAATTTCAGAGAAGAGGAAATTTTACCGTAAGCAAACTCTACATCGCTAAGGCCCGTTAAGTCTTTTATCCCTTTATCCAGAGGCTCAATAAGATCAGTAACAGCAATTTCTTCAACATCAAGTTCAGATTTCTTCTGGTTTATCTCCGAATACTCAACAATTGAATTCATAATGCTCAATAATGAGTTTCTGTTCTGGTTAATGATGTCAACAGCTTCTTTCTGTTCAGGAGTTAATCTTTCATTACTTTCTGTTAGTTCCTGTGCAAAACCTAAAATTACATTCATAGGTGTAAGAATCTCATGAAAAACGCTCGCCAGAAATGAACTGTCTATCTGCCCGGCTTTTTGTTCCGATGCCGGAGGTTTTTCGATAAACACTTCTTTAATTACTTCCCTGATAATTTCTTTGGGTTTGTCAAAAGATTCTGTACGGTTGGGTTTTACTTTTGCGACAATTGAAAAGGATTCTACTACCGAATTTATATCAAGTATAGGTGTAGCTGCTAAATCTGCGTCGATATTTCTGCCCGCACGGGTCTTTAACTGTAAACTAAGAACGGCCTGTTCTTTTAGGTGAGACTGAAATACTGCATTGTTCAATAATTCACGGTCTTCGCCTTCGCAAAGTGATGACAGATATGTGTTTATTAACTCGTTTACGGGTATTCCAAGTTCAACCGAAGCAGCATCATTGCAGTAAGTTATCAATCCTGTTGGATCTGTAACAAAAATTATATCGCTTGAATTTATAAAAGATGCTTTATAAAGCTGATTCTTTTTTTCGATCTCGAGGAAATCCGTAACATCTTTTATTGTATTGAAAACGCTTTTGATATCGTTGTATTTGAACTTGATTTTACTGATACTTACATAAATAAAACTTCCGTTCTTTCTTCTGTGCCTGAATGGTTTTGAAAACTGCCCCTCCTTCAGGGTTTCTTCAGATGTTTCCAAGAGTGTTTGAATATCTTCCGGACTGTAAAGGTCTGTAAGATCCATTTGTAAAAATTCTTCGCGGTTGTAACCATATAAGGAAAGTGCCGCTTCATTTACTTCAATGAATCTCAGGTTTTCTTCATCATAAACAAAAATTGGCAGCGGATTGGATTTTAAGAGTATTTCGTACATTTGTTTACTTTCCCTTTGGCAGATTTCTTAGCACTGCAATAGACTTTCGAATTATAACGATTTTGATATTCTAATTTCAACAAAATTATTTTTCTTTAACAAACTTCTTTGCCCTAAACGGCAAACTTTCTTACCTGCAAATTAGCAAAATTGTTCAATAATTATGCCACCGGTAACAAATTTTAATAAGCCAAATACAGCAATGATAACAATTCTAACTACTCATCTGTAAATCATAATTTGTTCAGTTAGTTAAAATTTCACATGAATAATTTACAAAACTGTATATTCGATTCCTTAGTAAGGACAAAGAATTAACAATTGTTTTAAACCGAATCTCATTTTCTATCGGTATCGTAAAAAAAAAAGCGTTTACCAGCAGTTTAAAGTCAAATTGATTTTTTAACAATGCAAGCGTTAGTGCTTCAAGGTATGATACAAAATTAAAAATGAAAAAAAGGTTTTGTTTCAGACGTTGCTGCAAATCAGAAGTCTACTGAGTGTAATTAATTTCCAGACTCGTTTCCTCTCCAGCCTGAATAAAAGGTACAACAATATTGTAATAACCAGAATCTGAGTTGTAATCAAGCCGAAAGTCATATCCGTTCAATTCAGGAAATCCGTTGTGCAGCGGAAGAGATATAACAATTCCAATATATTCCATCAACCGTTCTCCCGAATTTTTAAGCTTAATCAGCAACTTCGATTCATCCGGAATATCCTCAATACTTACCGAAAGATATTTCTTAGCATCAATCCAACTAATATAATCCGAGAAAGTAGTAATGTATGATTCTTCTTCTGCGGCTGCACTGATAATTTTTTTTATGTATCCGGGTAACTCTTCTGTAAAGGTTTCGTTAAATATATGTGTAACTATGCCGCCTGAAAATTTAATTTCTGCGTATAACTCAGAAAAATTTTCTGGTTTATCATTTCCATTTTCTTCAACAGTATTTTTTATGCTGTAAAAATCATTAAGTAAAAGTTTATTTATAAATCTTATCTCTTTACGATTTTTAAGCAATATACGATTGGAAGAAGCATCGAGTTTGTAATCAAAGCAAGTGTCAGAAGCCAGCGTTTGAAATTCATCAGGCCCGATATTTTTAGTATACACACCAAAATATTTTTGACCACTCGCTTTTTTTAATCTTTTCCAGCATTCAGATAGTATTTTTTTAATGCTATCAGGTTTCACTTCCAAATAATCAAACCAGTCAAACATCAAATTTAAATCCCCGGCAGAAGATAATGTATAAAGTTCATCAACATGCTGTAATACTTCCGAAGGTGAAATAAATATATTTAACTTAATATCTGCTTCTTTAGCAAAAGCCAGCTGCTTATCTAAAGCTGAATTTAAATTACCTATTACGAAGCTAAAAAAAGTTACAGACCGATGAACCGAGGGTAAGCAATTAATCCATGCAGAAGGTTTTCCGGCAAGCCATTTAATTGCGTTAACTATTACTTTTTCAAGTTTAAATTTTTCGTCTTCCCTCAGCGAAATCTGAGAAATCTGACATCCCATCCAAAAAATTCTTGATTTCCCTTGTTCCATCGAAACGATTCCAAAATATGAGCTGTCATTACTACGTATCGACTGATAACTGCCAAGCAATTTGCCAGAAGAAGGTATTTCTGAAATGTATAATGGCTTTAAGTGATTTAATACAAGCAATGAAATGTTTTCGGAAATATTCTGGCTGAGAATATTTGATGAAGCAATGATCAGGTTTTCCGAAATTTTGTTCGCCACCGGAAGCCTGGATGTTTTAAGACCAGTTAATTTTTCCAAAGCATCAGGTTTTACAGCATTAATATCATTATCAACACATCCAAGTTCACCAAGTACAAATAAATTTCCTCCAAGTTGGATATACTCATTTAGGTTTTCCAATGCCTGGTCTGTTAGAATTTCAACTGAAGGAAGTATCAATACATCAGCGTCTTTAAATTCAAAATTATCAAGGTCTTTGTCTTCGTATGTTTTGTAAGATACTTTTTGATTCAGAAAAAACAATTCCCAGTCAAGAATCGGATAGAAATTATTATCGTTTTTGTGTAATAATTGTTTGGTTTTTTCTGAATGTACAATCCCAACGGTAATATCACTTAAGCTTTGCGCCGTGGATATTGTTAAAGAGGTTAAAAGAAAAATAAAGTTAAAGATAATTTTACAGTTCAGTTTTGTCATAGTCTATGTAATATGTACGTGAACCATTCTTTTCCAGCTCATCAATGTAAAGACTGATAAACTGACTGCCATCGGTATGACTGAAATCGGGAATTTTAGTACCGATAATTTCAGCATCAATAAAAATCTTTTCGGCTTTTTCATTCAAGTCCACATCTAGTACCAAATTATTAATATTTTTTATGCCAAAATTAGTAATGGTAATTACAATTCTTGAATTTCCTCTCCGCTGGGCTCTTATTTCAACATAGTCTTTTTTATCATACCATTCCTGGATTTCCGAAAGGGTTGCAATCCAGAAATTCTTTGATTTGAGTTCTGTTAAAACATCACCAAGCACTTCAACGTTTTCATTCACGCACTGATATTCCGGATGAATTTTTAACAGATATAAGCCTCCTTCAAAGGCAATCCGGTCTATATCTTCCTGGTAAGTATAAAACTGAAATTCTTTTTTATTCAAATGCAAATCTCTAATAACTTCTAAATCATCCTTGACATTTCTTGGGATAAGGACTGCTCTGTTTTCTCCCCTTATAAGATTTTGCGGGACTGATCTGTCAGTTGATGAATCGGTAATTAAATAACTGTAGCCCGAATTTATTAATGCCTTAACAGTATTTTCATTATGAAACCCTGAGAAAGGATACATTCCTTTTATAGGTTTATCAAGTAAAGACTCCAGAAAAGTCTTGCTGTTATTTAAATTCTTAAGCTGGTTTTCGTAGTTAAAAAAATTTATTTCCTGTTTATCGGTGTAAGAAATATAATTTAAATGAACAACCGGGCAAATTTCAACTAGATTAGATAATTGTCTGAGAGTTGCAGTCTCCTGTTCAGTTAAGGATGATTCCAAAAAAAATGTTGATTTAATTTCTTTTTCCTTTAAATAATTTACCAGATTTTGCAGGTTTGCATCATCAGCTGAGATAATTGCCGCCAATGCTGCCGCACTTTTAAATCCATTTGGCCACTCTCTTAAAAATGCGATGGGATTGTAGCTTAGCCAGCTCATACAATTATTAAAAAGCCTTTCGAAGATTACGTAATCCTGTTGCAATCCAAGGATTGAGTTTATTTCGAAGCCCATCCAGATAAACCTGCCCTTGCCGTAATTTCCATAAACAATACCGGCTGTCTGTTTAATTTCATCGCGAACCAGACCAGCTTCAACTTTATGATTATACCAAAAGCTAACCTGTGTAGTTCTTGGGTCGAGTACTTCCGCCGCAATCGGTCTATCCCAGCTTGCCACATTCAAGGTAAAACCCGGGGGTATGTTGGCGGTAACAGGTAAACCGCCCCTCAGAGTATGAACTTTTGTTCTGTCTTCATAGCCTATTTCTTTTTTATGTCTTATGCCAAAAACATCCGATAAGAACTGCCAGCCTCTCCACTTCCCGTCAGAGGAATAGGAAGCTGTTCCGCCGGTAGCAAAAACACTGCCCCCTTCAGTAAGATATTTTTTGATATTAACAATTTCGTCGTCGCTCAAAGATTTTGAACCGGGCAGAACCAATAATTTATACTTGAAATGTTCTCCGGCTTCAATTTGCTGATCGGTAAGTAAATCGTATTTAATACTTATATTATTAAAAAATTTTTCCCAGGAATGAAGGTTTTCATTCTGCCATCTGCTTTCATCGGGCAGCATATTTTGTGTATATCCTGAGGAGAGGATGGCAGTCTGGGGAGAATATCCTTTAAGAAGATTTTCAAATGAGCTCACGTCAGGTGCAATTTGAGAAACAGTAAATCGGCCGTAAACTGATTTTAAAATCAGAAGATAAACAAGTAATGAAAGGCATACTACTATGAGCCCCGAAGGTAAAAGAAATAAGCTGTGTGACTTAAAGCTGCCGGAACTGTTCAGCGCCACTTTATTTCACCAGGTTTAAAATCATCCTTGCTTCCGTCGATACTGAGGCTGCTTATTTTCGAATATTTTTCTTTTGGCAATTCAACCTCCTTAATTACAGATTTCGCAGGTTTGCTTTTCAACTCAGGGCTGTCTGTAACTTCAAACCGAGGTTTGTAAACTTCAACACGCGGAGCAGCAGGTTTAATCTTTTCCTCGATGTTAATCTTCTGAGTTTTTGGTTCAAGCACATCTTCAATATATAGCTTTTCTACCGGCTTTTCTGCCGGCACAACATATTCAGCCTTAAGTTTCTCAGGTTGTTTTGCAATATGCTTCTCTACTTTACCTTCGCGGATTTTATACAATAAATAAGCACCGACTGCAAGAATAAATGTGCTTATCGTTGCAATTAAAATGATGGTTGAAAGTATTGGTATCAGTTCCATTATGGTCCTTCAAAATTATTATTGTTAAGAATAATTCAATCGTTCAAGCTTTCCCCAGGTCATCTTTATTCCCAAAAATTCTTCAACTGTTGACATAGTTTTGCAAATATCTATTATCAGTATGAATATCATCCTGTAAATAACGGCAAAGCCTATTAACCTTAATTCTTCTTTTTCGGCAGCAGCACAATAAAGTGCAGCGGCAACATCCAGCAAAGCCAGCCCTGCCCACCAATAAAAAATAAGGCTCGAAAATCCGAATACAAGAGCAGCGATTATAAAAAACAAGTGTGCGGCAAGATTCATCGGAGGCCAGATAAGTGCTTCAAAAAACATAGACCACAGGATAAATGAACCGGGAAAATTAATTGCAGGGTTTATTAAAAGTCTTTTATGCTTCCTGATTGACTGCAGTATTCCCCTCGTCCATCTGTAGCGCTGCTTGAGAAGCTGATGCAATTTTTCAGGTGCTTCAGTATAAGAAACGGCGTTAGGTTCATAATAAATTTTCCAGCCTTCCGATAAAAGGCGAAGCGTAATGTCTGCATCTTCGGCAAAAGTATCGCCGGCATAAAAGCCTATACTTTCAACGGCTTTTTTCCTGAAAAGACCAATTGGTCCGGGAATAATGTTTACTAGCTGTATAGAGCTTTGAGCACTTCGAGCCATATTCAAACCTTCCAGGTACTCAAGTGCCTGCAAATCCGTAAAGAATTTACCCCTGTTTAGCACTTTTACATTGCCAGCAACTGCCCCGATACGCGGGTTAACAAAGTGCCTCACTGCCAGCTTTAATGATAAAGGTGAAAGCAGCGAATCACCATCCATACATAAAACATATTCGGCTTCCGATAATTTTATTCCAAGGTTAAGTGCACTTGCTTTACCGCCATTAGGTTTATTAACAAGTGATATCTTAATGTCTTTGTAAAATCCTTTCCTGTATCCAACCAGTTTTTCGGCAACTTGTACTGTGTTGTCGGTCGAGCCGTCATTTACCATAATTATTTCAAAATCCGGATAATCGAGATTTAGCAGTGAGTTAATAGAGCGCTCAATTATTCTGCCTTCATTAAAGATCGGAATTATTATCGATATGAAAGGTTTAAATCCGTTGGTGGGTTTGAAGGTATACTCGGTCATATATAGATAAGAAAAAATTAAAATGCCGAAGTACCGGATAAGCAGAATGAAAAGGAAAATAACCAGAGCAGCAATAACAGAGTATTCAATAAGCGATGAAATGGTAAGAACTGTTTCAGGAAGTGTAAAAATTATAATAAGAATAAGAAAAAAAGAGAGAGTACCGCTCAGTAAAATTCTTCTCAGAATCTTTTTCTTTTTATCGTCTGCGGTATAAGAAGACTCTTCTTCTTTATAGCTGATTGAATATTTTTGGTTTAGCTGCTTAGCACACATTTTTACCCAGGGGAATAAAAATCTTTTTACTCAAAATACATGCCATTTAATGCTAATTTAATTAACAAATATTCGATACTGCATAAGTTAAAATGAAGCATTATTGGATGATATAATTCATTTGTATCAATGTTGTACAAGAATTGTAACCCGATATCAAATTCATCAAAGCTGCCAGAAGACAGAAATACCTAACGAAGTTGAACTGTAACCTGAACCTGATTGAACGGTGGTGCTTAATCCAAGACTTGCCTGAAGAAATAAACTACCCGATAATCTGAAACGGGCATTACCATAAAATTCTTTCAGGATAAATTTTTCCGATGGTATATAACCGATTTTAGCCCCGACTAGTGCATTGACGTCCGTGTTGTTTACAATCCCCCAGTCTGCCCACAGACTATATGCTTCGAAAGCTGAAGGCGACCAATACAGTCCGGTAGAATCCTTTACATCATAGTAATAATATTCAATACCTGTTGTGATTACATGATCAAATATTTTTCCCATCTTCAATTGCAATTTGTTCGCTATGTTTTCATCGGAGATTGTATTATAAGAATATAATCCCATGAATTTCCAGGAATCCGAAATTATATAATCACCCTGCAGAAATAACAAGCTTGCTCTCAATCTTTTATCAACCAGGTATGGTGAGTAGAGTGATTGAGCTGCGTCCATCGAGGAGAATCCGGCTGAAAAGGTATAGATTTCTGGTTTTTCAATTTTTATCAGAACATCAGCAATTAAACTGCTTCGCCTATCAGGGAAAAATGTATTTCCTATACTGGCATAAGCAGATACTATTTCACTGAAACGTGCAGTTATTGAACCTTTTATTATGGAAATAGTATTGCTAACTGAATCGGAACTTAAAACACCACCAAATCCTGCAGCACCAAAAGAAAGAAAATCTGTTATGCCTAAATCGAACCTGAGACCGTAGGTTGAATAAAGGAAATCAAAATTATCAGAATAGTACCAGGCTTGCGGCGATATCATATAACTGAAATAGAATCCGTCATTTTCTGGTCCTTCAATCCAGTTCAAGCGGTTTTTCAGAATAAAGGATGAAGGAGCAGTTTCCAATAATTCTAAATAAATACGCTTTGCGTTAGTAAAATCTTCTATTGCAGCAAAGCTATCACCAAGGAATAATTTTATTTCCGCGTCATCGGGGTAGAGTACCGATAAATTGTAAAATTCTTTCTGCGCTTTCAGGAAATCCCCGCTCCAGTATAGCAGCTTAGCCCTTTTCTTCAGAAGATCGTAATCTTCAGGATTGGCTTTCAATAAATCATCATAAATCTTAATAGCCGCGCTGAAATCACCTTTGCATAAATATGCATCGGCAAATTCTTTTTTTACTTCCTGATCGTTATTAACTGATTCTAAATACTTCTTAAAAAGTTCGATTGAACGTACACATTCTTTATTGAATAAACTTTTACGGGCATCTTCAAGCAGCGAATACAATTCCTGCTGATGGTTTATCTCTTTTCGCTGCTCAATTAATAGCGAAAGTTTTTTGATCTCCGGATGCTCCTCCCCAAGTTCCGAAGCTTTGTTGAGATAATAAATTGATTTGTCAATTTCATTTTTTTGCAAATGTAGAGAGCTTAAAGCAATAAGCACATCCAAAATATGCTCGGAAAGAGGAAGATTGTTTTCCAGATAAATTTGTGCGGTTGTAAGATCCCTGCCAAGCCAAACAGATAATTGACCGTAGAGAAGCTGGTAGTTAAGGTTGGCCGGCTTTAACTCTAAAAGATTTTTTATGTATGAATGCGCAGTGCTCAAATCTCCTGCCCGGCTTTTTATCAAAGCAAGGTTATATAAAACAGGTTCACTAAAGGCATATTTTTGATTAAAGCTTTCAAGTAAATTTATAGCGCGCTCAAAGTCTTTCTGTTCAGCATAAATATTTGCAAGCTGAATAGTTTTATTTTCATCCCACGGATGTTCATTTAAGCTGCTTATTATTTCAGATGCTTTTTGCCAGAGGTAACTTTCTTTTTTTATTGCGAGTTCAGTACGAAGAGTTTTAATTTTTTCTTCATTCAAGCCGGATTTAACCAGGGTTTGTAATTCTTCTTCTGCCTCGTAATACCTGTTATACCTTATTAATTCTTCAATCAGCCCAATACGGGATGCAATATCATTCTTATCTTTAGCCAACTTTTTGTAATATTTATCAATAAGAAATTCTTCGGAAGGAGCGGTAACAGGTAATCCGAAATTGTAGCGAATTGTTGTATCGTTTACTGTATAAATGTATCCTTTCCCTCTTGCCAGGTCATAACCATCCAGAGCTTCTTTAAAATAGGGTCTGAGTTTAAGTGCTTTTTCGAAAGCAGTAATAGCTTCATTTTTTTTACCCAGCCACATTAAGAAATAACCATACCTTGACCACAGTCGGTGATCTTTGGGAAACTTGTTGGTGTATTTTTTTAGCCAGGGCTCACCTTTAGAGATATGATTATTCTTCGCAAGGATTTCGGTATACCGTATCAGTTCATCTGCTGAAGGATTTTCTCTGTTCAGATATTCATCATACCAGTTTTCAGCTTCCTGCCAGTTGCCAAGATTCTTAAAGCATTTTCCAATCTCCAGGTAGTTAACAGGTTTTTGCGGGTTGATTTCTATCTCTCTTTTATATCCTACTATCCGGTTGAATAAAAGTGTTTCCCACACGTTAACTACTCTGTTAAGATTTTTTGTTATCTCCGTATCACCAGGTTTCAATTTTAATGCAGACCTGAAATCATAAACCGATTTTTCATATTCTTTTCTGTACTCATAACAGATTCCTCTGAGATTATATCCTTCGGGGTTGGCAGGATTCGATGAGATGAACCTGTCGAGCAGATTAATTGCTTCGCCAAAATTCCCGGATTTCATTTGCTCCTTTGCCTGAGCCATTAAATTTTCAGAAGCGGATTGAGCAGGAAGTGATAAACTTAAAGTTTGAAAGGCTGAAACAAAGATGATTAATATTCTAAGAGCTTTCTCAGTAGACCCGTGGATTTTCTTTTCCATAAAAGTTGGCAGCTATTAATTGCTCAAACATAGAATCAGCATTCATTGTTTTCTCATTTACAATTACAGAATAAACAGAAATAAACCTGGTTACTGTATTAATGTATCGGGGTGAATTATCAGGAAGGTTTCTTATGGTTTGGGCTATGAAGTTTGAAATTTCTTTTTCTTCTTTGGTAAAGAGAACCAGCACTTTATTATGCAGCAAACATATTTTATCTTTTTTATCAACTGAAAGTCTTATCGCATTCTGAAGCTGATTAATAGTTATCAGATTGATCCTTTCAGCTTCTTCATCAAGCCTGATTGAAACTAGTGTAAATACCTGACCAGTGCTTTTATAGAAGGCTATCTGGTTATTTAAAATTAATTTGAAATCGTCTACAGAGTAAAAATTTACAGGCTCGAATGTCTTTTCTTTTATTTCTAACTCCGATAATTTTATATAATCATTTTGCCTTGTTAACGATCTGATTGACCTGGTGGATTTTAAAGGGAAGTAATCAATATTAACCCCTGAATAGGCTTCAATATAGTAGTCGGCAGAAAATCTGCCTTCAGTATGGCCAACGTTCGGTGTAATGGTCATCACTCCCGGTTCCGACTTTGAGATATACTCGCCTCTTTTCTCAAGCGAAATATATCCGGTTGTAAAATTTAACAAAGTATCCATCACTTTTTCCGCAGCCGGGGTTGCGGGTTCACCCAGTATAAACAGGCTTGTTCTACCACTATCTTCGATTGGTTCGAGAGTCTCAGCAAAAGTATCACTTAAAAGATCTAAATTTTTAAATCCAATAAATGGAGTCAGTTCATCGAAGATAATTTTGGAAGGATTGTACTGATTGACAACCTTCCGGATATCCTTTAGATATTCGGCAAGATACAAATCCGGATCATTGCTTAAATCTATATTTTTAGGCGGTGAAACCCTAACTAGAACAACCGAATTCTGATTCATATAATGCTGCAGATCAAAATCTATGGCTGCGGAATTAATCATCAAATCCTTCGGGCGGACAGTAGTAAAATAGAGGCACGTATCCTTATCGTTAACTGACTGCTTTACGAATTGCAAAGCAAGAATTGTCCGTCCTGATTTTTTAGGTCCGAAAAGGAAGTACGTTCCTCCCCTGTAAAATCCGCCCCAGGTCAGATCAACAAGTGGAATTCCGGAAGGGATCACCTGTATTCTTTTCTTCATGGCCCTCAGAATAATTTTCCTATTAATGCCAAATTTTATGCCGAAAATGCAATTTTCGATAGATGCCAAATACTTATAGAGGGAAATTATATTGCCCTAAAGAGAGACGGGAAAAAATGGAATGTACTATAATGCAACAATTATTTATCAACAATATTTCTATACACAATCACTTTAGAATCTTGGTAGTATGTTCAGACAGAAGCTGGAGGGGGTTGAGTTTATCTGAAGGAAAACTTAAAATGGTAATGAACTATTTTTTTAGGCTTCCAATCTGCCGCTGTGATAATTTAGCTTTTCTATTTCGTTCATTAAAACTTTCTTATCGAGTGGTTTAGCTATTAATCCGTTACAATTATCTATAAAATATTTTTTATCGCTATCCGTTAAATCATAGGCTGTCATAACGATAACCGGAAGTTGTTTTATATTAAAATTTATCCGGATATGAGAGAGAATGTCTTTTCCATCCATTTCTTCATTCAAATTAATGTCCAGCAGCACCAAATCAAAGCTGCCCTCGTTAATTTTTTTGATAGCATCACTAGCATTATTGGTTAGTTCAAGCTTGTATTTATTTCTCAGGGCAACTTTAATTAATAGCTGGGTCTCAAGGTTATCCTCAATCACCAGAATTTTTTTTTGATCCCCACTCATAATGTTTAACTCTGTAAATTATTACAACCTGATTTATTTTTTTGCTTTATCGAAATTAGTCCGGAATACAAAATCCCAAAACGGAGAGCTTACGCCATATCCTTTATACTCGTCATGGTAATGATGAAGCATATGATGATTCTTTACTGCAAGCCAGATGCGGCTATGCATATTAAAATGATGTATGGCATAATGTGTTATATCATAGAAAAGATAGCCAAGAATGAAACCGGCAAAAAAAGGAAGCATTAGTGACTCACCAAACACTATCAGAAATATGAAATAAAAAATTACCGCTAATGGAATACTGACGGAAGGTGGCATTACTAATCTTTTAGAATCACTGGGATAATCGTGGTGAACACCATGAAATATGAAATGAATCTTTTTTCCGAAATCACTTTTTGCCGGGAAGTGAAAAATGAATCTGTGCAATAAGTATTCTGTCAGAGACCATGCTGCCATACCTGCAAGAAATAATAGTACAATTGTTCCGAAATCAAGATAATAAACTGCGGTTGAGCGGTACAGCAAATAAGCTATCACCGGAAGGTAAATAATCATTGGTACGGTAAAATGTACCCTTGAAAACGCTTCAAGAATATCGTTATTGAACATTCTCACGGTTTCGTCTTTGTTAGAAACAAAATTTTTAGCCATAACAATTTCCTTAAATGTTAATATTTGCTTTCTGAAATTTAAATATAAAAATGGAATAATAAAGCCTGTTCACCGGGGCATTTTAATCTGAATTGATTATTAAAGCCGTAAACAAAACAAAAACCTTCTTATACGGGTATTATTATCATAAAAAACCGAAAAGTATTCGAGACACATCTAAGATGATAAATTACCGCTCAAATAATCACGAAGGAAAATACTAAAAATATTCATTCATATCTCAAGCAACAGGTGGTTAATAATGTTAACTTAATTTCCCTGAGATATTAATTCATGCTCACCGAATTAAAAGATAAAAATTTGTAAATAAATATCGATGTCACCATATTCAGTAGTGATTTTTTTAATATTACCTTAATACCTGGTCAAATTTTCGATAATAAAATGAAGCAACACAGAGAGAAGTGGAGTTAAAAATTTGGATTTCTTCTCGCCGCCGTTCTTTCATCAATCGGTTTGGGAAACATCTGGAAGTTTCCATATATAACCGGCGAAATTGGGGGGATTCAATTGTACTGGTTTATTTAATTTGTATTGCTGTTATCGGTCTCCCAGTTCTGATTGCCGAGAAACTTCTGGCAGAACTACTCACAGAAATCCGGCAGGTGCATTCTACAGATTCAGCAACTCGAAATTTTGAGCAAGCATTGGAGGCATAGGTGTTATTGCCGGTTTTCTTATTCTATCTTTCTATGCTATAATTGCGGGATGATCCGTAGGCTATATTGTTGAAGCAATTAATTGTAGCTTTTTTCTCTTTCCCAAACCGGTAGCATCAGCGGGATATTTTTAAAGCCTTGTCAGCCATATCCCCTGGATCTTTGGTTACTTTAATTTCTTTTTTATTTTAACTATGGTTATTGTTTTTTCGGGGATTCAGAAAGGTATTGAACGAGCCAACAAAGTAATGAAGCTAATCCTCTTAATTTTGATATTGATTTTGATGCTAAAGGGTGTCACTCTGGAAGATGCTTCAATAGGATTAGATTTTTTATGGAAGCCTGATTGAACCAAAATTACACCAAATACTATATCATTGGCTTCAGATCATATTTTTTTACCTTCAGTATGGTATGGGTGCTATGTTTACCTATGGAAGCTATATGTTTGATAAGGACAATATTCCCGGTTCGTCCTTACAAATAGAAGTTCCAGATATAGTAGCACGAATTGCCGGTATCGCAATTTTTACTTCTGTCTTTTCAATGGAGTTACGAAAGAGTAATTCCAAATCTCCGCCAGGGAGCAGAAAATTTCTTCGATTACTGCTCTCGATTAAGGAGTACCTGGAAGATAATCTTAAAATATTTATCACCGGTTCTTATTTTTTTAGTATTTTTATATTCAATAGGATTACTTGATAAAATAACCGGAATGTTTAATTGAATTCCTATAACCACCACCTGAAGCGACATAACATATGAAAAGATCTCAACTGAGCATTGTCTTTTTCATTTTAATTTTCGTGATAATAATATTTGCAGGCTTTTCTGTTTTCGATATTGTCTGGTCCTTCCCCGGAAACATAGATTTTATTAAAAACTTTCCTTTCCCAGACATTCCTTTAGGTTCTATTCCATTTATGGTAGCTGCTTTGGTTGGAACCGGAATTTTTATGACTTTAAAACTCGGCTTTCCTCAATTAAGGTATTTCTGGCATGGTATAAAAACTACTATGGGAAAATATGATAATCCGGAGGACGAAGGTGATTTGACGCATTTCAGAGCACTTGCCACAGCCCTTTCTGCAACTGTTGGCATTGGAAACATTGCAGGTGTTGCCACAGCTCTCTATTATGGCGGACCCGGTACACTTTTCTGGATGTGGGTTACTGCATTCTTCGGAACAACACTGAAATATTCTGAGTGCACTCTAGCACTTCATTTCAGAGATATTGATGAGGATGGTTATACAGCAGGCGGACCGATGTATACAATAGAAAAAGGATTAGGAGTAAAATGGAGGTGGCTTGGCGTAGCTTTTGCTTGTTTAGCAATAATTTGTTCATTTGCTACCGGAAACGCAATCCAATCATTTACATTATCCGATCAAATTTATTCTGAAGTAGTGCAGGTTGTTGGACACGAACATTTTCTGACAACAAAACATGCCGCAATAAGTGAATTTGAGATCTCTTTGCAGCAGGTGATTAACGGAATAATTATCGCTACGATAGTTGGATTGGTTATCCTTGGCGGAATTAGAAGGATTGGTCAGGTTACAGGAATTCTTTCACCTTTTATGGCAGTATTTTATGCTGCCGCCGGATTACTGATATTGGGTTATAACTACGAGAGTATCCCCGAATCTTTCAGTTTGGTTTTGGGAATGGCTTTTAATCCGCCCGCTCAGATAGCCGGCGCTGCAGGCGGAGGTTTTCTTATTATCCTTAATACTATGCTTTGGGGTGTAAAACGTGGTCTGTATTCCAATGAAGCTGGTCAGGGCAGTGCTGCAATTGCTCACTCAACAGCTAAAACTAAATTTGCAGTTAGAGAAGGATCTGTTGCTCTCTTAGAACCCTTTATAGATACAATTATAATTTGTACAATAACCGGGTTGGTAATTCTTGTTACCGGCAGCTGGCATAATACAGAGTTCTATGTTACAAGAATAGATCCAAATTTTACCGGAGAGTTAATGAACAGCAGTATACTTACATCCTTCGCGTTTAAAAAAGGTCTAAGCTGGTTATTTGGATATGGAGATAAAATTGTAACAATAGGTGTGCTGCTTTTTGCGATTTCAACAGCGATAAGCTGGTCTTACTATGGCGATAGAGCATCCAATTATTTATTCGGAAAGAAAGCTACTCTACCATATAAATGGGTATATGTAATTTTTGTATTTATCGGTGCTATTGCCGAACTGGAAGCCGTTTGGGCTTTCGGAGACGCTGCTTTGGGATTTATGACGTTTCCTAATCTTTTAACTATTATTTTCCTTTCGGGTATGCTTAAAAAGCTTACCGGGGATTACTTTTCAATAGAACATATTACATATAAAGAGTTGAAGAAGAACAGTAAAACCCGTAATTAAAAATTATTCCAGAAATATTCTATTCAGGATTAATTTTTTGATCCACCAAATCGTTTGTATTATTTTCCATTCCAGCAATCGGTCTGTGAGCAGTATTCGTCTCCGGACTGGCCAGTAGAATATGCCCGTTTTCCAGATGTTTATAAAGAAGATCTTGTTCAATTAAATAATAGAATCTCTTCCTGAAATCATCAATAGAAATATGTGCTGTAGCAGCAAGCTTTGCCAGCTCGTGTGGGTCTTCAAAATCTGCTTTGTTCAACCTTAGCATATATCTTCTTGCGATATAAAATGATTCGGAGCTTGGATCAACCATCCTGACTTTAGTTCTGTTTGTAGCAGGGTCCAGAATATCGTTAAAGAAAAGCGGCACGAATCTTCCGTTCTGAATAGATATCATAGCACCGGATCCTCCGTTTAGTATAAATTGTGCGGCAGAAAAACCCAAATCCCTGGTATATTCCATATCAAAAGGAATCGGATCGGCGCACCTTAATTCATAGCCTATATTTTTAGCAACAATTGTAGATTTAATACCAAATTCTTTCAGCCTTTGCAGAACCTTGATTTTTAAGATCTCTCCGAAATTTACCTCGGCGAGCCTGATATTATCGTGTGCATCTCTTTCAATATCAACAAGCTGCTCGAGATCCCCCGGAGCTAATCTTTCAACCAATCCTTCCGCAAGTATTGCTACACCATCTGTTCTGCCGTAACTTAACCTCTTGATTATTGTACCTACAAGTACATCAACAATATGATTAAGTGAGATTGTATCACCGGCAAACTCCTCGGGTACAAGAGTGAGTGTGGCACCTGTAGCTTTTCCAATACCAAGAGCCAGGTGGCCTGCTTTCCTGCCCATAGAAATGACAAAATACCATCGCGAAGTGGTTTGTGCATCAACCATTATATTTTTTACAATCTCAACTCCAATGTGCCGTGCAGTCTGAAAACCGAAAGTCGGAATTCCGTGGGGAAGATCAAGATCGTTATCGATTGTTTTGGGAACGTGAACAACTTTAATTCTGCCTGCTGCCATCTCATTAACTTTAAGTGCGCTGTACGCAGTATCGTCTCCGCCGATTGTGATTAATTTATCAACATCTAACCGGAGCAGTGACGTTACAGCGTTTTCAAGATGCTTATCGTTCTTTGTAGGATTTGCCCTCGATATGCCTATGTATGAACCACCTCTGAAGTGAATTCTGCTTACGTTAAGAATGGTCAGCTCTTTTGTGTGGGATGTATCCCCTTCCATTATCCAACGGAATCCATCTTTAATACCAATAACCTCAACGCCTTCAACTTCTGCACGTATAGTGGCAGCACCGATAACACTGTTTATACCCGGCGCAGGACCTCCACCAACAAGGATTGCTAATTTTTTTGGTGCGATAGACATAATTACGCTTCCTTATTAAAATATTATTCTGAAAATTCTTCTGTAAAAAAATGAAGGAATTAATGCAGTATTTTTAACCGGGCAAATTTAAGCATCAGCTGCCGGATATTGTTTCCTTCGAAATTTACTGTTGCCTTAACCTGATCTCCGACACCAGTAACATCTATAACTTTACCGAGTCCGAATTTTTCGTGCATCACCCGGCTTCCTATTCTAACTACTTTGTTCTCCTGGTCAAAGTCATCGTAATCAACAGAATTAAAATATTCGTAAAAGAGTTCTTTTTTAGTCTTCCTGTTAGCCTTTCGTCCGATTCCACCGTTAACTTCTTCCAAGGCAGAATGCATTATTTCATCAATAAATCTTGATCTGCTTTGATAAGCAACTTCTCCAAAGCGATACCGGCTCCGTGCATGAGAAATAAACACTTTCTGCTGAGCTCTTGTCATTCCAACAAAAAATAAACGTCTTTCTTCCTCAACCGTTGTGTCTTCGCTGAAGCGTTGTGCAAGAGGAAATATTTCTTCTTCACTGCCGGATATAAAAACAACCGGGAATTCGCAGCCTTTGGCACTATGAAGATTAATCAGGGCGACTGAATTGTTCTCATCATTGTAGAAATCAATGCCGGTTGTTAGCGAAACATTTTCAAGGAACTGATTTAAATCTGCTTCCTTATTATTATTCGAAAAATCTGTAATGATTGTCATCAGTTTTTGAATATTCTCCAACCTTTGTAAAGATTCAGGGTTATTTTCACTTTTAAACATCCTGATCAATCCGAGATCATCAATTAATGCCCTCGAAAGTTCGCCAACGGAAAGTTTATCCTTAAGTCCAATATATTTTTCAAGCAGAAGTCTGAATCCTTTAACATTTTTTTGAATTCTTTCCTTAATATCGATCACCTCAAAAACCCTGCTCATAGTTTGGAACAAAGTGAGGTTGTGTTTTCTTGCAAAAGCAATCATCCTTGTTATAGTAGTATTGCCAATCCCTCTTTGCGGAAAGTTCATTATGCGCAGAATACTTTCTTCATCATTGTTATTGGCAATAACCCTTAGATAAGCAATTACATCTTTTACTTCTTTCCGGCGGTAAAACTCTACTCCGCCGATAATCGTGAATGGAATCTTTTCCTTCTTAAAAATATCTTCAAGCGTTCTGCTTTGTGCGTTTATTCTGTACAGAATAGCAAAATCTTTATAAGCCAGTTTCTTCTTTTGTATTTCTTTCTTAATAAATTTTGAAAGCTGAAATGCTTCATCCTTTTCGTCAGCACATTTAACCAGCGTTAACAGTTCTCCGTCTTTATTCTGTGTACTTAAGTTTTTTGGGAAGTAGCTTTTATTATTCTTTATTAATGATTCGGCTGCTGATAAAATGGTTTTAGAAGAACGGTAATTTTGTTCCGGCCTGAAGAGTTTACATTGTTTAAAGTCTTTTTTAAATGCAAGCATATTTCCCGGATTGGCACCACGCCAGCCGTAGATACTCTGATCATCATCTCCTACAACGGTGATTTTGCAGCTTCGTGAAAGCAGAAGTTTCAACAATTCATACTGAGCGGTATTCGTATCCTGGAATTCATCCACAAGAATATATATGAATTTTTGCCGGTACTTTTGCAGCACCTGGTGTTTGGATTGAAACAAATTAATAGCCTGAAGCAATAATTCTTCATAATCCATCGAGTTATTTGCAACGAGCCGGTTCTGATACTCCTCATAGATATCGGCAATTTTATCATCTCTTTTAGATTTGACAAGGTTTTTCCTGTATTGTTGCGGTGTAATCAAATTACATTTCAGATGGCTTATCCGATGTCTTGCGTTATTTGGAGTGAGGCCGTCCATTTCGATTTCTAAAGCTATCATAATATTCGTAACCAGAGATAATGAATCTTCAATATCGTAAATAGAAAAGTTGGGTCTGTAGTTTAAAAATTTTGCTTCACTGCGTAATATACCGGCAAAAACAGAATAAAATGTTCCCATTGCGATAGAAGAAGCGCGCTTTCCTACCATCTCGGTTATTTGTTTTCTCATCTCACTAGCAGCTCTGTTGCTGAATGTAAGAACGAGAATTGAATCCGGTTTGTACCCCTTTTTAATCAGATAACCAACTTTGTGAATTAGTACAGTTGTTTTACCAGTTCCGGCGCCTGCCACTAACATTTGTTGGCTTCCCGAATATTCTACTGCTTTCTGCTGTTCATCATTTAATTGCTTAAAATCTAACATAATACCTTGTTTTTCTTAAAAATGAAGTGCAAATATATATAATCGAACTCCGAATGAAAAACATGCTTAAGTAAAAATTACAATTAAAAGTCAAATGTTCATCTTCAATTTACTGGAGATTATTCCCAATTTTATTTTTTTAACAAATGAACTGGCATTGTTATAGTGGATGAATAAAATGTTAGAACCATCAAAACGGATACAATATCAGATTATTATTTATACGAGTTTATTTTCAGGAATAAAAAACCAATATAAGAATGGAAGAACACGATACTATTGCCGAGTACCTACAAAGACAGGAGCTTCACTTCCAGCAGGCACCACTTGGTATTATTGAGTGGGATACAGATTTCCGCGTTATTCGCTGGAATCCTGCCTCTGAAAAAATATTCGGATATAGTCAGGACGAAGCAAGGGGAAAAACTGCCGAAGAATTAATTGTCCCGGATTCCGTTAGGGGGATTGTTTCGGAAATCTGGAAAAAATTGCTCTCATCGAAAGGCGGCAACCGCAGCACAAACGAAAATATAAGAAAAGACGGCAAAATAATTTTATGCGAATGGCATAATACTACGCTGATAGATGAGAAAGGCTCTGTAATTGGTGTGTCATCTTTCGTTGAAGACATTACCGAAACTGTAAAATCTCAGAAAATACAAAGGGCTTTATATCAAATTTCAGATCTGGTTCATTCTATAGAAGATATCGATGAGCTTTATGAAAGAATACATCAAATTGTAGGTGGCTTAATGAAAGCCGACAATTTTTATATCGCTCTCTACGATGAAAAAAACGAAATGATTTCCTTCCCCTATTTTGTAGATGAATTTGACAGTCCTCCTGAGCCCTGCAAGCTCGGACGCGGTCTTACCGAATATGTATTAAAAACCGGTCATAACATGCTGGTAGACGCTGAACTGGATTTAAAGTTGAGAAAAAAAGGCATTACCGATCTCATCGGCCCGCCGGCTGAAATTTGGCTTGGTGTAACGCTTAAAGCCAAGAACAAAACAATAGGAGTTATCGTAGTTCAGGATTACAACAACAGTTCAACTTACGGTGAAGAAGAAAAACAACTGCTTACATACGTCTCCGAACAAATTGCAACAGCAATCAATAAAAAAATGGATGAGGATGCTCTTAAACGCTACTCGGAAGAATTAAAAGAGCTCAATGCCAGTAAAGATAAATTTTTTTCTATCCTCGCACACGATTTAAGAAGCCCCTTCAACGGTTTGAAAGGACTTTCGTCTATTCTGAAAACCGAATTTGATAATTTAACTGCAGAAGAGCTGAAAGCTTACATAAATGAAATTGAAAGCAGCACATCGAATCTTTTTAACCTGATTGAAAACCTGCTGGACTGGAGCCGGATTCAAACTGGTAAATATCAATATATCGAAAAAGAATTCTCACTTAGTGAACTGATTAGTGAAATAGAATTGGCTCTTAAACATAATGCTATCCTTAAATCAATTATAATTAAAAATGAAATAACAGACCCCGCCCTGATTGTTAAGGGTGATGACTCAATGATAAGATCGCTTCTTCACAATCTTATCTCCAATGCAATAAAGTTCACCCGTGAGAAAGGTAAAATAGAAATACTTCATGATTTAGCTGATGCAGGAAGTGTTGAGATATCTGTAAAAGATAATGGCATAGGGATAAGTAAATACAATATCCCGAAGTTATTCAGAATTGATGAAAGCTACTCTACACCCGGTACTAACAAGGAAAAAGGCACCGGACTTGGGCTTTTACTCTGCAAGGAAATTGCTGAAAAGCACGGTAGCGAATTAAAAGTTGAAAGTGAATTGGGACAGGGAAGCTGTTTCAGCTTTAAGCTGCCTTTAGCTAAATAACTGAGCGCGGATATTTTTTCTTATCTTTATTTTTACCCAGTAATCAAAAAATAAAAACCCCCAAATCAATACTAATTGATTCAGGGGTATAAGGAGAGAACATATGATGCTGTGCTTTAATGCCAACTCTCGTACCAAAAGCAAACTCATTTTTTTTAGCGAAATCAACGAAGGCTGTGTATTAGACTCAGAAATAATGAATGAAAATGAGATTATGACCATTTCTTTTAATACAATTATAACAAATACGTCCGATACCTCCTTGCTATTAATTTTCCTATTTGTTTTTTTTGCCTTGAAGGAATTATATGAAAAAGTTAATAGCAGAAATTAGTTCAGTTTTCTTTTTAGCCTTTTCACTAATTGGCTGCCGGCAGATTTTTGGTGAAAGAGAAATTCCCGATTTAATTTTGCATGTACCTGACGAATCATCTAAAATTATTATTACATCTCCACCCAATGGCTCCATTTGGAAGCATGGTGATACAATTGAGATTAAATGGATTGCTGCATCTATAAAAAGAGTAAGTATTCAATTGTTCAGAAAGAGTGATTACAAGCTGACGTTAGCTGATGATTTGGAAAATACAGGATATTTTAACTGGACTGTACCGACTAATATTCCCTCATCGAATCATTATAGCATAAAAGTATTGAACAGCAGCGATAAAAATGTATTTGAATTAAGCGGAAGATTCAGTATTCAATAATATGAGAGGGGAAAAATAAAATGTTAGATGCTGACCTAAAGGAATTTGAAGACTATCTTTCAGAGTTCAACTCGATACCGCAATTTGATTCGGAAATTTGTCCAATATGTGGAATAAGCCTGTCTGATAATCTTTCAGTAAACAAAGTTCCTTTAATTGAACTTCAGTTCGAGAATGAATCCATAGCTAATAAAGCAATAAATCTTCTCAAACAGAATGGAATAAAGACAAAGTTGTCATCCTCCGGAAACGATAAAATTATCATCCCCGAAGAAAAACTCGCCGAAGTTAAATCAATTCTGAAGGAATAATTACTTTAGAAGAATCATTTTCTTACTCGAAACAAAATCACCTGCTGTAAGTGTATAGAAGTATATTCCGCTGGAAAGATTAACCGCTTCGAAATTTACAGTATAATTACCGGGCTCCAATTTATCATTAATTAAAGTAGTTACTTCTCTTCCGAGCAGATCATACACCTTTAACGTTACCAGCCCCGAAGCAGGAATTTTGAATTCTATTTTAGTTGAAGGATTAAATGGATTAGGGTAATTCTGCAGTAATGAATAATGAACAGGAATTTCATTTGTTTCACCGGAACCTGCATCCACTACGAGATCGATACCTCCTGAAAGGACTGCCACAATACCGTCTCTTGTACCGGCAAGCACTTCATAACTGTAATTACCATCTATTGAAGGCATACGGTTCACCGAGTACAGCCAATCAGAGAACTGGTTTTTAAATATCAGTGAATCTCCTTTTCCGTTTATGCAATAAAGAAACTGATCGCGCGAACCAACAATAACATCCTGGTAACCATCGTCATCAATATCAGGAATTGAAGCAACACCAAATTGATAATCCATTTGATAAGACCACAACTGTGTTCCGCTTCCGCCGCTTAAACAATTAAAACCATTACCTGCAAAAGAAGCTATCAGTACATCAGGTATCTGGTCGCCGTCAATATCATCAATTAACCCTATTTGAATAACCCCTGCAGAAGCACCGAGCGGATAAGTCCAGTTTATATTTCCGGTGGTACCGTTAAGCCTGTGTATTCTGTTAAAATACTCTGCTGCAATAATATCGGTAGTGCCGCCGGGCAAGGGCAGCGCCAGTAATTCTTTGGGTTCGTAGTCAATCGTCTCACGCGTCCATATTGCCTGCCCGTTGGCGCCATTAAGCGCTCTTACTGCCTGGTCTGATGAGCCATTATTTCCATAAGCGATTATAACCTCAGGAATATTATCGCCTGTAAAGTCATTAACGGAAATAATTGTTTTACCAAAAGCAGGATTGGGACCCGGGTAGAAATGTTCCCAGATAATACTGCCGTTAGTTCCGTTAAAAAGAAAAGCACGTTTATATCCTGTACCGGATTGATTACCATCAGCTATAGCCAGAACATCTTCAACGTTATCGCCGTTAAAATCTCTCTGCACATCCACTGCTTCAAAATCACCCAGATCATAATTAATATTATCACCAAACTCCCAGATTATCTGTCCGTTAAATCCATCAAGCGCATACGTATGCTCATTACCGCCGCCAACTGCTAAGACAACATCGTTAAATCCGTCACCGTTCAGGTCATTGGCAATTTGCATAGCATCCTGCACACCGTATTCAAAATTCTGACCTATTGAACCTGCATTATTGCTGCTCATATATGTTGTAAAAATCCAGAGCGGAAATGAAAATCCTGAAGCAGCACCATCAAGGCACATTGTCCAGTAATTTTCTGTTGATATTACCACTTCTGCAATACCATCACCGGTAATATCGTTTATGGGTTTCAAAGCTTCAATACGTGGTGAAGCACTTGGTGAATTAGGATGTACTGGAACGTTATACTGCCAGAATTTATAACCATAATTGTACTCATTGAACACTCCGGTACCGGTAAGAGAAATTCTGGAAATAGGTACGGTTAAATCGTTTGTTGTAATTTTTAATGTATCCTCATAAGTACCTGTTTGTGAGGGGTAGAAAAATATTCTAACTGAAAGAGTATCTGTAGAAAATATCTGAAACGGAATTGCAGGTGCATCAAAAGAATATTCGGGAAGATTAAGCTGCATATCAGAGACAGTAAGAGTCTGATTTCCCATATTAAAAACATAAAAATCCCAGAATGTAATTCCTTCACCCACCCAAATGTTGCCAAAGTCGTGCATGGATGCTGATAGCCCGATTCTTGCACCATCGAGCACACCCTGCCCTTTCAATTCAACAGGAACTACCGGGTGAATCGGATCATTGTTATAGATGAACAGGCTGCCCGTATAGTTAGCATAATTTGAAGGCGTAAAATTTACGGTTATGTTTTGAGAACCTCCCGGAGGAATGTTTACCGGAAAGGAAAGAGGATTTATTGAAAAATTATTTCCGGAAACAGTAATTGAATCGAGTGTTAAAGCTGAGGTTCCCGTACTGTAAATTGTTAGAATGTAATTGCCTGTATTTCCGACCGTAGTATTCGGGAAATTTATTGTGCTCACAGGAACTGTAATTTCAGGAGTTCCGCTGCCGCTCAGATCATATTTAAATAACTGTCTCCCTGAACTTGCACCAACAGGTTCTGCAAGAAGCCAGAAAAATGATCCATCCCACGCAAGACCTCTTGGATTTTGTCTGACTCCTGGTGGTTCAGGAACATGAAATGAGAATAAAGTATCTTCCGTGTTCAAATCGATAGCATAAATTCTTTCATCATCCCCCTGAAATCCATCCATTACATAAAATAGAGTATCACCTTTAACTGTAATTCCCTGTGGTTGTAAACCGACTACAGAAATTGTATCTACAATTGCTTTAGCAGCAACATTCACTCTATACAAAGCTGCTCTGGTGTCAGGTGAATAAACAGAAATCCACAACCCCGAACCATCCCAGGCTGCTCCACCAAGTAAAATATTGGTTGCACCAAACAACTGCGAAGTAGTAATTGAATCGAGCACGTTACCTGCCGGGGAAACTTTGAATATATCGCAGCGGGAAGTTTTCCTGTCAACATACCAGAAGTTTGTCCCGTCGAACGCGAGTCCTAATGATTCCTGCATTCCGGGATAAGAAATGTTAATGGTTGCAACCTGGGTACCGGAAGAATTAACGGCGTTGATAAGCCCCTGCCCGGCAGTTGAATGACTTGAAGATATCCAGTATTTGTTATTCTCGTAAACAAGGCCGCTTCCATAATTATAGAAATTATTGTTTGGCAGAGATACTGTTTCGAGCAGGGTTTGAGCATTTATAAAAGAAACAAAAAGGCAGAATGAAATGAAAAACATTTTCATCGTTAAACTCACTTTAAAAATTACTAATTGAATTATATCCGTTAGAATTTTCGTGGATTATTTTTTCTCCACTCTTTGATATATGCAGCTATGTTTTTAGTTGAAGCGCCCGGTGTGAATAATTCGCCAACACCCATTTCTTTTAATTTAATTATGTCTTCTTCGGGAATGATACCTCCTCCGGTAAGCAAGACATCGTCAAGACCTTTTTCATCCATAAGTTTTTTTATTTTCGGGAAAATAGTCATATGTGCACCGGATAAAATGCTGATTCCGATTACATCAACATCTTCCTGGATTGCTGCTTCGACAATCATTTCAGGCGTTTGCCTCAATCCCGTATAAATCACTTCCATTCCTGCATCACGCAATGCAGCAGCAATAACTTTAGCACCTCTGTCGTGTCCATCCAGCCCTGCTTTGGCAACCAGAACTCTTATTTTATCAGCCATTGTAAATATTCCTGTACTTATTAATAAAAGCACGTATCTGATCTGCATATGCACGCATGGCACCTGTTCCGTATTCTTTTAAACTTGGTTTAATAGTAAAATCCGTCTTGAACCTGGGTATTATATGAAAATGAAAGTGATAAACGGTCTGCCCTGCAGATTCTCCGTTGTTTGATATTATATTGAAACCGTCAGCATTCATACTTCTTTTTACTGCCCCGGCTATAAATTGGGTTGCACTGATGAGTCGGCTAAGTTCGTCTTTGGGAACAGTTAGGAAATTATCGTAGTGTTTCTTGGTGATAACAAGCGAATGCCCGTAGTTAACCGGCTGAATATCAAGAAAGGCAATTATGTGATCGTCTTCAAAAAGGATTTCCGCTTCGGCATTCCGGTTTTTTATTTCACAAAAAATGCATTCCATATAATTCAAAAATAAGGGTAATTGAATTTAGAGGCAACGGATAGCTTCAAGTAATTTCTTCGATAGTTTTTACTTTATTATTCGGCCTCTTAACTGTTTAATTATTTTTTTATTCTGAATAAAAATTTACAAGTTAATTGCGGGAACCATTAGTACAGGGTCAAACAAATTTCAGATAAGATCTGATTTTTGAAAACACTCCATAAATTCCCCCTGTATGAAGAAAGATAATCTTATTGCCTTTACCTTTATTCAGTACACGATAGCAGTATGCATTGAATGCCTTTCCAGTGTAAGCAGGATCCACTAAAATTCCGGATGAACGGGCAAATTCAGCTATCAGTTTTAATTTATCATTGCTAATATTTTTATATCCCTCGTTAGAATATCCATCAACTATTTCCAGATTATTTTCACCTATATTGCAAGGAAGTTTAAAATCCAAAACAGCACCTTCAGCAAGCTGCAATATCTTTTTTCTTATAACTTCTTTAGAATGAAGAACATTGACGGCAAATATTTTCATTTGGGATTTATTCAGAGCAGCACCGACTAAAAGTCCTGCAGCCGTTCCACCGGAACCGCAGGCAGAGAAAATTCCATCAATATTTTTCAAATTAATTTGACTTTTCAATTCGTTAATAAAAGAAATATATCCCCAAATACCCAAAGTTGAAGAGCCGCCTGCAGGAATAACATAAACTCGTTTCCCTTTTTTGATAAGTTTTCTTCTTTCTTCAGTCATTAATTCGTCAACATTTTCGAATTCACGTTTATTTAGGTAAGTTATTTCAGCGCCATACATTTTATCAAGGAAAAGATTTCCTTCTGCAGATTCTTTTTCTTTGCCCCACAAAAATAACCTTGTCTTTATTCCCTGTTTAGCTGCTGCAGAAGCCGTTGCACGAGCGTGATTTGATTGATCACCTCCGCAGGTAAAAATAATTTCAGCTCTCTCTCGCTTTGCTTCATAAAGCAAGTACTCAAGCTTTCTTATTTTGTTGCCCAGAAAATCTGAGCCTGTGTAATCATCCCTTTTAATTAAAAATTCTTTAGTACGAAACCTAATTTTTTCTAAAGGTGTCGGCAGATGAGCAAGATTAACTCTTTGCGGAATTTTCATTTTCCTTTTCTCTTTTCTGTAACCATTTATAAAATATTCGTGCGCGTTTTAAGTCATCCTGAGTATCAACACTTAAGCTATCGTACTCTGTCTCCACTACTTTTATGCTTATGCCGTTTTCCAGCATTCTCAACTGTTCGAGCATTTCAGTTTTTTCAAGATCAGTCTGCTTAAGTGATGTAAACTTAAATAAGGCTCTACGTCTGAAGACGTATAAACCAATATGTTTATAATAATCTGTAACATCCAAAGCCGAGGTATCCGAAATAGCATTTCTCGTGTAAGGTATTACCGAGCGTGAAAAATACAAAGCAAAATTGTTATAATCGAAAACAACTTTAACAACATCGGGGGATCGGAGTTCTTTAATTGTATCAATCCGTCTTATCAAAGTTGATACTTCAATTGATTTATCGAAAAGCAGCGGTTCAATAGCCTGGTCAATCATCTCGCCGCGAATGAAGGGCTCATCTCCCTGAATGTTAACGATTATATCAGCTTCTTTATACGTTTTTGCAATGTATGCAATTCTATCAGATCCGCTTGCGATTTCTTTAGGAGTTTCCATTACATCGGCACCAAAACCTCTTGCAACAGAAGCAACTTTTGAATCGTCAACAGCAAGAATCAGCTTCTCAATCAATTTTGATTTGGATGCATTTTCATAAGTGTGCTGAATCATGGGCTTCCCGCCTATGTTAGCAAGCGGTTTACCCATCAAACGGGTTGATGCAAAACGAGCTGGTATTATTCCGATAATCACTGTGAATTTCCAATATTCAAATTACAAAACACAAATAAATTCCAAATTCAAATATTTAATATCCAACAAATTTATTTTGATTTTTCAAGAATTGATGAGAATATTTTCTTAAGCTCAATTGCTTCCTGAATTAGCCTGCCAGCCTCATCTTTATTTGTTAAATCATTGGTTTCATTAATCAGTCTAAGAAAGTATTCGCTCTCTTTAGACTCTTTTCTTGAAATTTTAATTCTCATAAAAAAATCTTTTTTGCTTAAAGATTCATTTGCTTCCCGGTAATTTGCGCCCACCGATCCTGAAGCTTTAATTAACTGTTTTTGATCTTCAAAGTTAGCAATACTCTTAGGTAAAGTTTTAACAAATAGTCTCACATCTTTGGCAAACTTAAAACTTCTTTCCTCAAGGTCATAGATTGGTTTTGAATTTTGAGAATTGTTCATTGTGATTTATTTGTTATTTGACTTTTGTTATTTGAGATTTCTAAAATATCCATTGTGAATTTCTTTTAAAGCCTCATATCCTGTTTGGGAAATTGAATTTCGATTATTGTGATTTATTTGCTATTTGCTTTTTGTTATTTGTGATTTGATATTATGATTTCTCTTACCCGATTCATCAAATCAATTTCCTGCTGGCGCGTAACGTTTCCACCTGTCTCAATTGGTTTATCAAAATGAACCTTGATTGTTCCTCTTCTGATTTTGAAAGTTCCTTTAGGCATAATTTTATTTGAGCCGACAATGGTAGTTGGAATAATCGGATAACCAACTTGTGTTGCAAGTCTGAAAGCACCTCGCTTGAACGGCTGTATCTCTCCCGTTTTACTGCGTGTGCCTTCTGCAAAAACAACAATTGAAATATTATGCTTTTGCATTTTTACTTTTGCTTCATCAATACTTTTAAGAGCTTTCTCATAATTTTCTCTGTCTATCATCACATAAGGACCCATTGCAAGCTGCCATCCGAAGAATGGAATCTTTGCAAGTTCTTTCTTAAAAATCATTGCCATTCGGTTTGGGATTGTTTTTTGAAGAACAACAATATCATACTGACTTGAGTGGTTTGAAACAAAGACATAAGTGTTATTCTTATCAAGATTTTCCAGACCCGTTACTTCCAGTTTAATACCACTCAGCCAAATAACTCCTCCCGAAAAATATTTTGACAACTTGAAGTAAAGAGTGTGGCTTCTGTCAGTTAGCGCAAAGATCATAGCAAAGATCGAACAGATGAAAGTATGAAGCCCGATTAAGAATAATTTAATTAGTGTAATCATTATTTAGGTATATGGTGAAATGTTTCATCAATCTTGAAATCTTCAATTTTGTAATTTTTCAATTTCCATTATTCTTCGCTTAATAGAAGGATGACTGTAAAAAAACCATTCTACAAAAGGATGAGGCTCTCTGTCTCCAAGATTTTGATCTGTTAGTTTCTCCAGAGTTTTTATGAACGCCGAAGGATTTTTAGTTTCTGCAACAGCATACTCATCAGCTTCGTATTCAAATTTTCTGCTTAAAATATTTCCTAATGGAGTTTGAATTATTCCAATCAACATTGACCAAAGTGCAAGCAGTGGAAGTGCAGCGACTTGCGTAATAGAATTAAATCCAAACCAGTTTAATGAGTTTTCATACAAAAGTGCTATTACAAATAAAGTAAGAAAAGATGATGCTGTTCCAATTAAAATATTTTTAACAACGTGTTTCTTTTTATAATGACCAAGCTCGTGAGCAATAACAGTTTCGATTTCTTCCGCCGTATAGCTATCTAATAAAGTATCACCAAGAATTATTCGTTTTGTTTTTCCCAATCCTGTAAATGCTGCATTAGCCTTCTTAGTGTTCTTACTCATATTGAATTTGTAAACATTCTCTACTTTAATTCCGGCACGTTCACCGAGTAATTTTATTTTTTCTTTTAGTAATTCATTCTCAACGGGAGTAAGCTTATAAAAGATTGGAAGAATTAACACCGGGAAAACCTGAGAAAGCACAACTGAAAAAAAGAACATAATAATTGCAAACGGCAGCCACCAGAGAGAGTCAAAAGTATTGAGTACATAGTAAAAAGTTAAAAGTATTGGAATTCCTATAACAAGAGAAACAAGTAAACCTTTCAATCCTTCCCAAATCCATTTCCGGAAAGTTTGGTTTGAAAGATTGTACTTATGCTCAAGATAGAAACCTGAGTACCAGCTTACAGGAAAAGATAAAACCGATCCGGCAAATCCGATTACGAGAATAAAAGCAAGGAACAGAAGGTATTGATTTTCTATGAAACCGGTTAGATAATTTTCTAATTGCAGACTGTAACCAAGCAAAACAAAAAGTAAAACAAGAATGAAAGAAACAATTCCCTCAGCAATACTTATTGCAAGCTTTATATTATTGTATTTTTTTGCATCCATCGGAACAAAAATACTTAAAGGGAGTTGGGTAAGCAATTTGAATTAATTTGCAAAAGTATTATTAGGAAAAAAATTTTGTATCATTAAATTAATAAGAAGCCTATCGTGTTCTTCTCTTTGACTTTTTTCTTTCTATGAGCAGTTTTCTCGTTTGTTCAATTTCTTTTGCAAGCAACTTTTCATTAGGTAATACTAACTTATATTCAGCAGCGAGAACTTTATTAGGTAAACCTTCCAAAGCATATTTTGCAACAGCGTTATCTTTTTCTGCACAAAGTATTAAACCAACTGGCGGATTTTCATCCATATTTGTCCAGTTTTCCTTTGCATAATTAAGATACAGATGCATTTGTCCGGCATCGGCGTGCGTAAACTTTCCAACCTTCAAATCAATAACTACAAGACATTTTAATTTCCTATGAAAGAATAACAAATCAACTCTGTACCACTCATTGCCAATACGAAGACGTTTCTGTCTGCCTATAAAAGTAAAATCACCTCCCAGCTCAAGTAGGAAATTTTCAAGGTGTGATATTAGTGCCTCTTCTAAATCATTTTCGGAATACTCATCTTTAAGCCCGAGAAACTCAAGAATGAATGGATCCTTTATTTCTTCTTCCGGAGTAATATCATCTTCACTTCTTCTAGGTTTACTTCCTTCTTTAAGCATAACGGCTTTATTTTTTGACAGCAAGGTTCTTTCATAAAACTGTGAAGAGATTTGTCTGTCCAACTGGCGAACTGACTAGCCGTTTCGCAGTGCTTCGGATTCATAAAAGATGAGTGCCTCATCACTTTTTAATCTCCTAATTAACATTACATAATGAGACCAGGAAAGCGGAAAAATATTATTAAGATTTTCCGGTTTAAAAATCCGAGATGGTGTTTCGGATTTGTTCGATTTGAATTTCCGAGACACTGTCTCGGAAATCTTATCTGATGGGTAAGCAATATAAAACAACCTCATTGATTCAAGGTTATCGACGGAAAAACCTCTCCCAAAGGTTTTTCTTAAATCTTTGGAAAGATTTTGAAGTAGTTGTTTACCATATTCAGCTTTTTCTGATCCTGATTGTTCATATTCAACAATTCTTCTCCCAATTTCCCAATAAGTTGCAGTGAGAATTGCATTGACCGCTCTGACAGAAGTTCTTCTTGCAGATTCCAGCAGAGATGAAATATCGCTGATAAGTAAATTATATTTTTTCTTTATTGCTGGTTTTACTTTTGGGGGCATATTTTATTTCAAGATTTAAAGAATGACATAATTCTAATTCTATTTTTATACTTCTAATGAATACTGTGTTATAGTAAAGTTCCACTAACAAAAATACTTAAAGGGAGTTGGGGAAGCAATTTATAGAATAGTCTAAGACATACAGCATAGAAATATATTTTGATTTTTAATATTTTAAGTCAAAAGAAATTTACTGGATATGAAAATGGATTTAAGAAAAAAACAGAACCTGG
>CAZXGJ010000008.1:0-9086 GCA_964639955.1 uncultured Ignavibacteriaceae bacterium | reverse complement strand
GTGGTCATTCGTGGTGTTTTGCACTGTGCACCCGTTGCAAACTTCACCTTGGATGGAAATATTCCGGTAAGTTTTCTTTTTATGGATTGATAAAAGCAAGACTTGTGAAAGGATCTGTGCTGTTTAATTAAATAAAAACTTCTGCAAATAACCTGGATAGTTTAATTCAATTGTCAAATACTTATAAGAAAATTGCTGTAATACAGAAAGAAAAATCTATATCTTTTCAACAGCTTTATTCTCAACCCAGCCGACTTTTCCATCTGCCAGTCTGATCTTTATCCATTCATCAAGACGGTCTTCAAGATTAACTTTTAATCCTTCGTGAATAACAAATGCATCCGTGCTTTGAGGATCAGGTGAGGTTTTAACGGTGATTGATTGCTCAATTACAACTCCGCTAATTAATGTTTGTTCTCTGTTTATCTTAACAATTAAAAGTGAGACGGTAATGAGAAGAATTACTAATGCTGCAAGTCCTGAAAAAAGTATCAGCTTCTGCTGAAAGACTGTCTTCGCAAAAAAATATATTACAACGAGAATGAGTAATAGAATAAAAAAGAAATATGCCAGGTAAGTCCATCCGTTTACTGAAAAAGATGCAAGTAAAGTTTCCCACCATTCAAAAAGAAAAAATGTTGGAAGCGGCTGGATTCTATCTACCGTACTCAGATTAGCAAACGCTAAATTATGTTTTACATCGTCATCAGTTGGAGATATCTTTAACGCACGTTCATAATTCAGTATTGCGTAACCAATTTTTCCGATACGGTAGTAAGCGTTGCCAAGATTAAAGTAAAGTGATGTTCCTTCATAGCCCTGACTTCTTAAATCCTCATAAATCTCAATAGCTTTATCAAATTCTCCGTTCCGATAGTAACTGCCAGCCTGCTGCATCTGTCCATCAATATTATCAGGAAGAATTGAACCGCAGAACAGAACAAGGAGAGTTATAAAGTGAAAAAATAAACTTCGCAAAAAAGCTAAACTGTTCTTATGCATTTCTTTTGTTCAAAATATTTTTTTCAAGATTAATAATTACATCTGCAATTTCATCATACATCTCCTGCATTGCTGCAGATTTTTCAGCACCCGGTGCAAAACGAACAAACTCACATTTTTCAGCACCGGCTTTAAGTGCAGCAATCAGTTCCTCTGTAATATTTCTTTTTCTTAATTCATCAGCGGCACGTTCGATAGTAAATTCTGATTTAGGTATATGGAGTTTATCTTCAAGATAGCCAAACAATGCAGTTGATAATTCTGTATAAAATTCTTTGTGATTCTGTGAATCCATTAATTTCTTGGCTGTCGTTAACCTGTTCTTTGCAATCTTCTGAGCTTTCTGATAGCGGAGAAGGACTACATTGCCGTGTATCTTATCATATCTTCTTTTCCATCCGATAATAACAAAACTAAGAACGAAAGGAACTGCTCCTGCAATCAGAAATCCTGTTGAGTTGATAAAATAATTTTCTTTCTTTCTGATATCGCTGAAATTGGTTTTAAGAAACCTGATGTCATCACCAAGCTGTCTGATATCTTCTTTGCCGACAATTTCAGTTGAAACCGTTTTATCAGCAGGCTTAATGTCTATCTTAAACGCTTCCGACTTTAATGTAACATATTTTTTCTTTGAAGGATCAAAGTAAGAAAATTCAATTGGTGGAATTTCCCTCAGACCAACCACTCTCGGAACAAATAAATATTCGCCTGATTTACTGCCTGATACTTTACCTTTTCGGTTCACCTGTTCATTTACTTTTGGTTCATATTTCTCAAAGCCGTTTGGAAGATTCACTTCGGGCATTTCAAGAAGTTTAATATTTCCTGTTCCTGAAATATTAATATTTAAAGTCAGCGGCTCATTCGATTTTGTTTCAGTTTTATTCAAGCTTGCATCAAAAGAATATTCGCCAACCGCACCTTTGAAAGAATCGGGTTGACCTGCCGGCAAATTTTCAACTTCAACTTTAACAGTATTTGATTTAGCATTAAACTCATAAATCTCCGATCTGCCAAAAGGATCACCAAAAAAATCATCCCATATACTTTTACCGCTTCTCTGTTTCTGAATCTGAATCGGAACAGTCAGTTCGAATGGAGTAACTTCGAGCGAACCTGTTTGAGTCGGGAAAAGTGCAACCCGTTTCAGAATACCTACTCTGAATTGCTTTCCGTTAATCACTTCAGTTGTAAAACTTATATTTGGCGATGTCTCCAGTTCCTCAGCCCAGAAACCCTGATACTGCGGGAGTTTGTTCACACCCATTTGTGACGCAATACTCAACCTTGTATAAAGTTTATATGTAACGGTTATCTGTTCACCTTTGTATGCTTTTGTTTTATCAACGATGGCACGGATATAAAGATTTTTTGCTATTTCATCAACGGAAATCTCTGAGTCATCTCTTTGCTGCGGCTGTTGTTTTGGTTTATCAGTGCCTTTGACAACTGTAATTTTAATTGGTTCAGTTCTGTAAGTTTTTCCATCCTGCTCAATACTTGCTGAACCAATTGTGAAAGTTCCAACTCCTCTCGCCTGAATAATGTAATTATAAGTTAATGAAGCTGACTGAGCTCCATTAATTATCTGAATGCTGGTTGATTGATTTGGTCCTGAAAGTAACAGAAAGTTTTCAAATGATGGCGGAGTGAATTTAGAAAGATTATTAATGCTCTTGCCGGAAAAAGTAAACGACACCTGAAATCTTTCATTATCAGCTACTGTTGTTTCATTAACTGATGCAATGAACTCCTGTGCAAAGTTTATGCTGCTTATTAAAATAATAATTGATAAATATGCTAATGCTTTTCTCATTTTGATTTCAAATAAATATCATCGTGAAATTCCAAATAACAATTTCCAAATCACAAACAATAATCAAATTTCAAAATTCAAAATCTATAACACCTTTAATGGTTTATAATTTAAAGATTGGTGCTTTGGATTTATTTGTAATTTGTGATTTGATAATTGGTGCTTCATTTTCATTACCAATCCTTCTCAGTTTTAACTCTCTGCCCTTTTATCTTTCTTAACTGCTTTTGCAAATCTTTTTCATTGTTCTTCAGCGCTTCAAGAATTTTTTCAGCTTCCTGTTTGGTTAGTTCTTGTTCCTTTTGCTGCTGAGATTGCTGCTGCTGTTGTTCTTGCTGTTCCTGTTGCTGCTGCTGTTGGTCTTGTTTCTGTTGATCCTGGTTTTGTTGATTTTGATTTTGCTGCTGCTGATCCTTATTCTCATCTTTGTTCTGATCATTCTGCTGGTTTTGCTGCTGATTCTGATCCTGATTTTTCAGCATCTCCAATGCGTAAGACAGATTATATTTTGTTTCCTGGTCATTCGGATTAAGCTTTAATGCTTCTTTATATGCACCGATGCTTTCTTTTATCTTCTGAGATTTCAGCAATGAATTACCAACATTGTGAAAAATTTTTGCCCGTTCTTCATCGTTCCTCGCATTGACTAATGCCGATTGAAATGATTTAATCGCTTCCTCATAACGCTGCTGTTTATAATAAGCATCACCAAGATTGAACTTAGCTTCAAAACTCTCCGGAGATTTTTCTGCTCCTTTTTTGAAATTGACTTCTGCATCAGCGAACTTTTGTTCTTTGTAGAGATCAACTCCGTCGTTGATGAGTCCTCTCGTGCTTTGAGCGTTCGTGGTGCTGATGAATATTGTCAGCAAAAGGTATAACGGTATAAAGGTATATGGGTATAGTTTAATTTTTAAAATGTCAGATTTTAAACGAGCAAAATTAAAATCAATTTTATTAGTTCCACAGAAATGTAGAAAGGATGTTTGCATGATTGCATGTTTGCATGATCGCATGCAGTCATGCAGCCAGGCAATAACGGAAAGATTCTTAAAAAGAAAATCCCTTACACCCCTATACCTTATACCTCTATATTTTATCTCCATAACTATTCCAATCCCAATTTCTTATTAATTCTTGCATACAATGGTGATTTCTTTTCTGAAATAAAAAACTCCAGCACCAAAAGCAGCAATGCTGGTATTAAAAGATAGTAAAAGCGGTCTTCGTAGTCAGTAACTTTTTTTACTCCGAATTCCGTCTGCTCAAGTTCCGAAAGTTCAGTGTAAATTTTTTCAAGATAATCTTCATAGTTGGTTCCGCGAAAATATTTTCCATTTCCATCTATGGCTATTCTTTTCAGAACTTCTTCATCCAGTTTCGTAAGTACGGTATTTCCGTCTCTGTCTTTCCTGAATCCAACCAACTGATTTCTATTGTTGTAAACCGGTATCGGAACACCTGCTTGAGAACCCAATCCAATAGTATAAAGTTTGATATCTCTCGACACAGCATTTTCAATTGCTTTCTCCACATCGCCTTCGTGATCTTCTCCATCAGTGATTGCAATAATAACTTTCTGAGTACTTAATGTATCGAATGATGCAGTTGCAAGATTTATCGCCGATGCAATTGCGGTTCCCTGTGTTGGTACGGAGTTCACATCAACAGCAGAGAGGAAAAGATTAGCAGCAGAGTAATCAGTAGTCAGTGGAATTTGGATATATGCCTGTCCCGCAAAAATTATTAATCCAATTCTGTCACCGCGAAGTTTGTTAATCAAATTTGAAATCTGATATTTAGCTTTCTCAAGTCTGTTTGGTTTAATATCTTCAGCAAGCATACTGTTTGAAACGTCGAGTAAAATAAAAACATCAATTCCTGTTTGCTTGATTTCCTGCATCTTTGTTCCTACCTGCGGGTTTGCTGCTGCAAAGATAAGACAGGTTAATGCAAGCAAAATCAAAATGAACTTTGTCCAGCGTTTCAGATTGCTGTCAGTTGGAAATAATGTTTTGTGTAATTCTTTATCTGCAAAAGTCTGCAAAAGTTTTTTGCGCTGTCTTCCAAGATACCAGAATAAAGCAACCAGCACAGGAAGCAGATAAAGTAAATTCAGATATTCAGGGTTTGCGAATCTAAACATTGCTCACGGCAGCTTTCGTAATATTGTTCGTGATAATCCTAATTCGAAAAGTAAGAGAATGAGACCACCCCACAACCAGCTATGATATTTTTCGCTGGCATTTTTGTAAGAGGTGATTTCAATTTTTGTTTTTTCAAGTTTGTCTATTTTTTCATAAATCTCTGCCAAAGCACGGTTGTTCGTAGCACGGAAATACTGACCACCAGTCATATCAGCAATTTCATTCAATAAAGCTTCATCAATTTCAACAGGAACCATTTGATAACGTGTACCAAAAGGAGTCTGAACGGGATATGGAGCTTCTCCTCGTGTTCCTACTCCAATTGTATAGATTCTGATTCCAAAAGCTTTAGCAATGTCCGCTGCACTTCGTGGATCAACTTCACCAGCATTGTTTACACCATCAGTAAGAAGAATAATTATTCTGCTCTTTGCATCGCTCTCTTTCAATCTGTTAACTCCGTTTGCAATCGCATTTCCAATTGCAGTTCCGTCCTGAATCATTCCGCTTCGAATATCAAGAAGCAAATTTCTGAGAACATTGTAATCAATGGTTAAAGGACATTGGGTAAAAGCTTCTCTTGAAAAAATAACGAGACCAATTCTGTCTGATGTTCTTCCTTCTACAAAATTATCAATTACATTTTTAGCTGCTTCGAGCCTGTTTGGTTTGAAGTCTTCGGCAAGCATACTTCCCGAAATATCGAGCACCATAGCAATATCAATTCCTTCAGTGGTAACATTTTCTCCGGAAGTAAAACTTTGCGGTCGTGCAAGTGCTATTATCAGCACAGCTATTGCAATTAATCTGACTGCGAATGGTATGTGTCTCAATCTTTCCCGAAATGTTACCGGAACATTTTTAAAAATATTTATTGAAGAATAAGTAACAGAAGATTGAGCTTTCATTCCTCTGAAAACATACCAGGCAATCATCAGCGGGATGATCGCAAGAAAATAAAGAACCCAGGGATAGGCAAAAGTTATTCCGCTAAACACTCTCCACCTCCTCTTCAACCGGAACTTGTTCTTTCGGAATGGTATTGTTCACTATCTCCCTCGCCTGTTTCATCATTTCTTCATTGACTGATGGCAGCGGAATGAACTTAGCAAATTTCACAAGGTCTGCATTATTGAGGAACTCATTTGTAATCGTCAATATATTTTCTGCGCCCGGAACTTTTCTTAACTGCTGCATTTGTTCTGAGGTTGTTAGTTCAAGTGCAGGCAGATTAAATCTTTCTTCAAAATATCCACGAATAATTCCTGTAATTTTTGAATGATATTCCTTAACCAAACCTTTCTGCCAGAGTTTTTCCTGTTCCAGATTATCAAGTGCAGATAATGCTCTAACGTGAGCAGGAATTCTTATAATCTTTTTCTTCACAGGCTGCTCAGCTTTTTTCTTCTTGTATCTTCTGTATAAGTAGTATGCAATCGCCGATGCAAGAATTACAATCAATGCAACCAACAAAACAACTTTCCAATCGAGTGGAATTGTTACCGGTTCTTTTACATCTTTTACGTCTGCCTGCAAATCAACAGGAAGAGTATGCACAGTAAAAGTAACCGGATTTGAAAGAGTGATTTTTTCTTCATCATCTCCCTGAATTTTATATCGAACAGCTATTGGTGGAATTGTGATTGCAGCAGAATCATAACAAGAAATTATATAACCTATTGTTGTTGACCTAATATTATTCTCTTCTTTTGAAACTGGCGGCAGTTCTTTTATGATTTCAACAGCTTTAAGACTATCTCTGATAAAAGGTGTTGTTATCTTAATATTTTTTTCAGCCCTGATTTCCAGAGTATAATTAATAAAATCACCGACGAGATAATCACTTGAATCGACTGAAGCGAGTATAGAGATAGATTGAGCAGAAAGATTAATGCTAAGAAGAATCAGAAGAGCAACATATTTCATCAGTTTAGTTACCATCTTCTCTCACGCATCCTGAAAAAATTAATAAGCGGAGTGATGTAATTCGCTCCTGCCTGCACGTAAACGCTGTCGAGTCTGCTTGTAATAAACAATGATCTTCTTTTCGCCTGAATCTCCTGTTTTCTTTTTCGTAGAGCTTCCTGCACACGGGTGCTGCTTGTATCAATCCAGCGTTCTTCATTGGTTTCAGCATCAGTAAGTTTTATCAGTCCCATTTTCGGAATTTCAGATTCACGTCTGTCATCCAGTACGATTCCAATGAGATCGTGTTTCTTGCCGACAACGCGAAGAATTTTTTCATATCCATCATCCATAAAATCTGAAAGAAGAAAAACAATCGAACGTTTTTTTATTGCACCGTTCATAAACTCAAGTGCAGAGCGAAGATTTGTTTTATTTCCTTCCGGCTGAAATGAAAGAACATCCCGCACAATTCTTAACACGTGTGAATTTCCTTTTCTGGGCGGGACAAATTTTTCAACTTTGTCTGTGAAGAGAATCAAACCGACTTTATCATTATTCTTCAAAGCAGAGAAAGCGAGTATCGCACTCAGTTCAGCAGCAACACGCTGTTTTGTTTTTGAAAGTGAACCAAACATCTGCGAGCCGCTTAAATCAATCATCAAAATAACAGTGAGTTCACGTTCCTCTTCAAATATTTTAATATACGGATGACCAAACCGTGCCGTAACATTCCAATCAATATTTCTGATGTCATCACCAAATTGATATTCGCGAACTTCAGAAAATTCCATTCCGCGACCTTTGAAAACAGAATGGTATTCTCCGGAGAAGACCTGGTTAACAAGTCCCTTCGTTCGTATCTCAATTTGCCGTACTTGTTTTAATAATTCTTTAGTGAGCATGGCCCTCACCTTTATCCTCTCTTAGAGAGACTGTGTGAAAATTCCGAAAAACCGTTAAAACGGTTAAGAAGAATTTTGCTTTTGCTTCTTTTTCCCACAGTTGAAACTGTGGGTTAATAATATTCACGCAACCTCTTATAGAGAGAGATTTTTTTTCACTTCTTACATTTTCCATCAAACATCTTCCATCCTTACGGCACTTCAACTTTATTCAGAATTTCAGAGATGATTGATTCAGAAGTTATTTCCTCCGCTTCAGCTTCATAAGTAACTGCAACTCTGTGTCTCATTACATCATAACAAATAGCTCTTACATCTTCAGGAATTACGTAACCTCTGCGTTTAATGAACGCCATTGCTTTTGCACCGAGAGCAAGATTTATCGTTGCTCTTGGTGATGCACCGTAGCTTATTAACTCAGCTAATTTATCCAATCCAAATTCTTTTGGTCTGCGTGTAGCAAATACAATATCAAGAATATACTTTTCAATTTTTTCATCAATATAGACTTCGTGAATTAATTGTCTTCCTCTGAGAATATCTGCCGGAGAAATAACCGGATTCGGCGTTCCCATTGTATCATTAATATTATGCCTCATTATTTCCAATTCTTCTTTTCGATCAGGATAAGTAATTTTGATTTTCAGCATAAACCTGTCAACCTGTGCTTCTGGTAAAGGATAAGTACCTTCCTGCTCGATTGGATTTTGTGTTGCAAGAACAAGAAATGGTTCTTCAAGTTTGAATGTTTGCTCACCGATTGTAACCTGTCTTTCCTGCATTGCTTCAAGCAGAGCACTTTGAACTTTAGCAGGCGCACGATTAATTTCATCAGCAAGAATAAAGTTTGAGAACAGAGGACCTTTCCTGATGAAAAAGTTTCCGTCTTTCTGATTATAAATTTGTGTTCCGATTAAATCTGCAGGAAGAAGATCTGGTGTGAATTGTATTCGCTGAAACTTTGCTTTCATTGCTGCCGCAAGTGTTTTAATTGCAAGTGTCTTTGCAAGACCAGGAACTCCTTCAAGCAAAATATGACCATTACCCAACAAACCAACTACGAGTCGTTCAACCATTTCTTTCTGACCGACGATAACTTTGGCAATCTCAGAAAACAGAAGATCAACAAAAGCACTTTCCTGTTTTATTTTTTCGTTTAGTTGCGCAATATCCACTGTGAACCTCTTAATGTTTATAAAAATAAGTGATAAAATTAAGGAATTTGAGCCTAAGGCTTATCAGCCTGAAGCTGAAAATACGATTAGACGGGCGCAAACTTATAAATGTTGCGTTTTCTAATCAAGAATA
>CAZXGJ010000007.1:0-77547 GCA_964639955.1 uncultured Ignavibacteriaceae bacterium | reverse complement strand
AGAGTCACAGCCTTCCAAGCTGTTGGTCGCGGGTTCGAGTCCCGTCTCCCGCTCAAAAAAAAATTGCCGGCATAGTTCAGTATATCCGTCGATTGACAGAACAAAGTTTTAACACGGCAGCAGAGGTTTGAATTGGTAAAGAATTTACTCAGAAAAAAGATGTCAATTCTTCAAAAGATTGGAATAGAAAGCTGACGTAGCTCAGTTGGTAGAGCACATCCTTGGTAAGGATGAGGTCACCGGTTCAATCCCGGTCGTCAGCTCTAACAAATAATTAAATTAAGGAACTTTTTGTGGCTAAAGGAAACATCAGACAAATAATTACGCTTGAAAGTACCGCAGGTACTGGTTATAGGTATACAACTACTAAGAATAAAAGAACTCATCCCGGAAGAGTAGAGTATAAAAAATACGATCCTGTAGTTCGAAAGCATGTGGTTTTTAAGGAGACAAAATAATAAATACGTCAGTAGCTCAATTGGCTAGAGCAGCGGTCTCCAAAACCGCAGGCTGGGGGTTCGAGTCCCTCCTGACGTGCGAATGGAGTGTTTAACAAATTTTTAAGCAGTATGAAAGAAAAAATAATTAAATTTTTTGAAGATGTGGTTAAGGAAATGAAAAAGGTTACCTGGCCAACTAAAGCTGAGTTAATTGAATCTACGAAAATTGTAATAGTTGTCTGTATAATTCTAGCTGGCTTTACTTATATAATCGATATGTTAATTAATCAGGTAATAAAAGGTATTTTTTAGGAAATTTGAATGATGGAAGCCAGATGGTATGTAATAAGAACATTCTCGGGTCATGAAAGTAAAGTAAAGCAACTGCTCGATGCCGGGATTGCCGAAGATGAAGATTTGAAATCCAAAATACAGGAAGTACTTGTACCCACAGAAAAGGTATTTGAAGTAAAGGATGGCAAGAAGCGTAGTAAAACAAAAAATTTTTTCCCCGGTTATATTTTGGTTCATGCGGAACTGGATAATAAAGTTAGAGAGTTCATTTTGGGCACTCAATCAGTTATGGGATTTTTAGGAACTGGCCGGATGCCAAATCCACTTCAGCCTGAAGAAGTTAGGAGAATAGTTGGAAGGATAAATCAAAACGAAAGCACAGAAAGACTCGAAACAATTTTTAGAAGCGGTGATCTTGTTAAGATAATTGATGGCCCTTTCAATAACTTCAGCGGAACAATTCAGGAAGTGAATGAAGAAAAAATGAAAATGAAAGTTATGGTTTCCATTTTTGGAAGAAAAACCCCAGTTGAAATTGATTTTGTTCAGGCGGAATTAGAAAAATAAATTTTATCAGGATATAATTTTATGGCAAAAAAAATTGATAGTTTTATTAAACTGCAAATACCAGGTGGTAAAGCTAATCCCTCTCCACCGGTTGGCCCGGCTTTGGGTCAGAAGGGTGTTAACATTATGGAGTTTTGCAAGCAGTTTAATGCTAAAACAAATGACAAAGATGGAATGATAATCCCGGTTGTTATTACGGTTTATTCAGATAAGTCTTTCACTTTCATTACCAAAACCCCTCCGGCAGCTGTTCTCTTAAAGAAAATTGCCAAAGTAGAAAAAGGATCGGCTGAATCAAACCGTACAAAGGTTGCAAAGGTTTCAAAATCCCAGCTGAAAGAAATTGCTGAAATTAAAATGAAAGATCTGAATGCTTTCGACCTCGATCAGGCAATATCTATGATTGCAGGCACAGCCAGAAGTATGGGTATAACTGTTGAAGATTAAAATTTATTCAAATTATTAAAAAGTAATTGGTCTATCAATGAAGAATTCTAAACGAACAAAGGAAATTCAAACATCTATCGATACTTCGAAGGAATATAGCCTAGAAGATGCAGTAAAACTTTTAAAAAGCAGCTCGAAGGTTAAGTTCAACGAATCACTGGATTGTGCGATAAGGTTGGGTGTAGACCCACGTCATGCCGATCAGATGCTCAGAGGTACTGTTTCACTTCCACATGGAACCGGTAAAGAGGTTAATGTGCTTGTTATTGCAAAAGGAAGTAAAGTTCAGGAGGCATTAGATGCCGGGGCTGATTATGCCGGCTTTGAAGAATACCTGGAAAAAATTAAAGCAGGCTGGGCAGATATTGATGTTATAATTGCAACTCCTGATTCTATGAGTGAACTTGGTAAACTTGGTAAAATACTTGGTCCAAAGGGCTTAATGCCAAATCCCAAAAGTGGTACGGTTACTCAGGATGTTGTAAAGGCAGTTAAAGAAATAAAAGCAGGCAAAATAGAATTTCGTGTTGATAAATCGGGGATAGTTCATGCCTCGTTGGGTAAGTTGGATTTTGAAGAGGATAAACTTGTAGAAAATATCCGCACTTTCATTAACACAATTATTAAGATGAAACCATCTTCTGCGAAAGGGCAATATGTAAAAAGTTTGTACCTTTCCAGTACAATGGGACCAGGGCTTAAAGTAACAAAAGAAGAAATTCCCATCCGTTAGGATAATAAATATTTTACGCACTAATTAATTGCTTCTAAGTCGATACGTAAACATAAAACATTGAATCAGGAGAATTATGAACAGAGAAGATAAATCCGAAATAATTGCAGAAGCTAAGGAGCTTCTAAACGATGCTTCTGCAGTCTATTTAACTGATTACAGCGGAATTAATGTTGAGGATATCAGTAATCTTCGTACTCAGTTCCGTAAGGAAGGTGTTCGCTATAAAATATTCAAGAACAATCTTTTTAAGCGGGCACTAAATGAATCGGGTAAATATGAAAAATTGTCGGATCATTTAACAGGGATGACTGGGTTTGTTTTTACAACTTCAAACCCTGTAGCTCCCGCAAAAATCATCAAAAAATATTTTGATGAAAAAGAAAAATTCGCTCTTAAAGCTTGTTATATAGAAGGTGAATACTTTGATGGAAGCCAGTTAAAAACACTTGCAACTTTGCCAACTAAAAACGAGCTTATAGCAGGTATTTTAGGTTCCCTTAATTCCCCCGTTTCTGGAATTGTTGGAGCAATAAACGCTGTAATAAGGGATCTGGCAAATGTTATTGATCAGATATCCCGGAGACAAACAGTGTAAATTTTTTTCAGAAAAATCAAATTAGGAGAAATAATAATGTCAGAAAAAGTTACTCAAGCATTAGACTTGATAAAAGGCATGTCTTTAATGGAAGCTGCTGAATTAAAAAAAGCCTTAGAAGATGAATTCGGTGTTACGGCCGCTGCACCTGTTATGATGGCCGGCACTGTTACTGCTGGCGGAGCCGAAGCCGCAGCAGTTGAAGAAAAAACTGAATTCGATGTAATATTACAAGCTGCCGGTGAGAAAAAAATTAATGTTATTAAGGTAGTAAGAGCTCATACGGGCCTTGGACTTAAAGAAGCAAAAGATTTGGTGGACAATGCACCGAATACTGTAAAAGAAGCGATTCCTAAAGAAGAAGCCGAAAAACTTAAAAAAGAATTCGAAGAAGCGGGCGCAACCGTAACACTGAAATAATAATTCCGGTATAGTACTTATAATTTTCTGTAAAGGGTGATAAGCCAGATTTACGGCTTATCGCTTTTTGCATTTATTTTGTACTGGCACCTAATGAAAAAGAATTTATAAAAACTTATAGGAGAAGAACAATTGGATAACCAAAGAATATCTTTCGGCAGCATAATACCTGTGCTGGATGTACCCGATCTTCTGAATATCCAGAGTGAGACTTTTGAAGATTTTATCCAGCTAAAAGTACTGCCTGAAAATAGAGAGATAAAAGGGCTCCAAAAAGTCTTTTTAGATAATTTTCCGATTTTTGATAACAAAGAAAACTACAGGCTCGATTTCATAGAATATAATATCGAGAAAGCCAGGTTTTCTGTTGAAGAATGTATGGAAAGGGGATTATCATTCGCAGCACCCTTAAAAGCCAAATTACGGCTTTCTACAAAGGATCCTGATACGGAAGAATTTGTTAACAGCGTTGAACAGGAAGTGTATTTAGGCAATGTTCCCTTCATGACAGAGAAAGGAACATTTATTATTAACGGTGCTGAAAGAGTTGTAGTTTCTCAGCTGCATCGCTCTCCCGGTGTTGCTTTTGCTGAAACCATCCATCCAAACGGGACCCCGATTTATTCGGCTAGAATTATTCCATTGCGCGGCTCCTGGGTTGAATTTGCCACCGATATTAATAACGTTCTTTATGTCTATATCGATAGAAGGAAAAAATTCCCTTCCACAACACTTCTCCGGGCTCTCGGTTATGCAAGTGATGATGATATTTTAAACCTTTTTAATCTTGTTGAAGTAGTGAATGTTGAAAAAGCAAAGCTGGAATACTATTTAGGCAGAATTATTGCCAGCGATGTTTTCGATATGGCCTCTGGTGAAATTTTCCTTAATCGCGGCAGCGCTTTAACAGAGGAAGACCTTAAAAGACTGGAGGAAGCCGAACTTGAAACAATTAAATTCTTAACTAACGAAACTCTTGCTGATCAGGATTTGATTGTAAATACTCTCAGAAAAGATACAGCTCAATCTAAAGAAGAAGCATTATTTGCTATCTACCGTCAGCTTCGTTCCGGCGAAGCACCGGATCTTGAAACAGCTGAAGCTTTAATAGAAAAATTGTTTTTTAACGATAAGCGTTACGACCTTGGCGATGTAGGCCGTCATAGGATGAACGATAAGCTTAATCTTGATATTCCGGAGACAACCACAGTTTTAACCGTCCAGGATATCATTGAAATAATAAAACATATCATGAAATTGAAAAATGGAAATGAAGCCGTTGACGATATTGATCATTTAGGTAACAGAAGAGTAAGAACCGTTGGTGAGCAATTAAGCCAGCAATTTAATGTTGGTATGGCACGGATGGCAAGAACAATTAAAGAACGCATGAATATGAGGGATACAGAGAATTTTACTCCTCAGGATTTAGTGAATGCAAGAACTATCAGCAGCGTTATAAATGCGTTCTTCGGTACAAATCAATTATCACAATTTATGGATCAGACTAATCCTCTCGCTGAATTAACACATAAAAGAAGAATGTCTGCATTAGGACCCGGTGGTCTAACGCGTGAGAGAGCAGGTTTTGAGGTAAGAGATGTTCATTATACACACTACGGGAGGCTTTGCCCGATCGAAACTCCCGAAGGACCCAACATTGGCCTGATTTCCTCATTAACAATTTACGCAAGGGTAAATCGATATGGTTTCCTTGAAACACCATACAGAAAAGTTCATAAAGGAAAAGTTACAAATGAAGTTGAATTCTTAAGTGCTGAACAAGAGGATGTGGTAACCATTGCTCAAGCAAATGCTATTTTAGATGAACAGGGAAGATTTGTAAAGGATAGAGTAAAATCAAGATTCAAAGGTGAATTTCCAATTGTGCCTCCAGATCAGATTCAATTTATGGATGTCGCACCCTCACAACTCGTTAGCCCTGCTGCTGCTTTGATACCATTTTTAGAGCATGATGACGCAAACAGGGCATTGATGGGCTCTAATATGCAGCGCCAGGCTGTGCCATTGCTAAGTCCGAAAGCACCTTTAGTGGGTACCGGTATGGAAGGAAAAGTTGCGCACGATTCACGCGCCATGCTGGTTGCGGAAAACAGTGGTGTAATTGAATATGTTGATGCTGATAAAATAATTGTCAAGTATGATATTAATCCAAACAGTATTGAAGCTATTACATCTTTTAACGATATAAGAAGAGTAACCTACAATCTCTTAAAGTTCAAAGGAACAAACCAGGAAACCTGCATAAATCAAAAACCGGTTGTTTATGAAGGGCAGAAAATTAATGCCGGGGATGTACTTGCTGATGGACACGCAACCGATCATGGTGAATTAGCTCTCGGAAGAAATGTGATGGTTGCCTTTATGCCCTGGCGCGGCTACAATTTTGAAGATGCTATCATAGTTAACGAGCGCCTTGTGAGAGATGATGAATTTACTTCGATACATATAGAAGAATTTGAATTGCAGGTTAGAGAAACAAAGCGCGGCGAAGAAGAATTGACAAGGGAAATACCAAATGTTAGTGAAGAAGCAGTAAGAAATTTGGATGAAAATGGTATCGTTAGAGAAGGCGCCGAGGTAAGGGAGGGGGATATCTTAATTGGTAAGATTACACCTAAGGGCGAAACCGATCCTACTCCTGAAGAAAAATTGCTTAGAGCAATTTTTGGTGATAAAGCCGGAGATGTAAAAGATGCCTCGTTGAAAGCACCCCCCGGCTTGCATGGAATTGTAATTAAAACAAGGTTGTTCAGCAGAAAAACACGCGATATAGAAACTAAAAAATTAGAAAAATTATCAGTTGAAAATCTTGAGCGTACTCATAATGTAAAAATTAAAGAGCACTATGAAAAGCTGGTAGAAAAGCTAACAAAGTTAACAGAAGGATTAACTACATCTGGTATTAGAGACCTCGATGGAAGTGTAGCTTTAAGAAGCGGAACTATAATTAAAGATACAACTTTCAAATCAATTGAAGATATAACTAAACTAGACTATACACTTGATTGGTTTGACAGCAAAAAAACTAATACTCACATAAAAACATTATATAAAAATTATTTTGAGCATTTGGCTGAGATAAACGAAGACCTGAAAAGAGAAAAAATAAAAATTGCCAGCGGCGATGAACTACCTCCCGGTATAGTGCAGCTTGCAAAGGTCTATGTTGCTAAGAAAAGAAAACTATCTGTTGGCGATAAAATGGCTGGTAGGCATGGTAACAAAGGTGTAGTTGCCAAAGTAGTTCCTGAAGAAGATATGCCTTTCTTACCTGATGGAAGACCCGTGGATATAATATTAAATCCACTTGGAGTTCCATCCAGAATGAATTTAGGTCAATTGTACGAAACGGCTCTTGGCTGGGTCGGTCAGCAGCTGGGTGTAAAGTTTTCTACCCCCATATTTGACGGTGCTAAAGTAGAAGATGTTGAAGAATGGTTAAAAAAAGCCAACTTGGATGCGGGAAGTAAAACAGATTTATATGATGGAAGAACCGGTGAAAAATTTCATCAGAAAGTTACCTGTGGCGTTATTTATATGATGAAATTAAGCCATCTGGTTGATGATAAAATACATGCCCGTTCAATTGGTCCTTACTCGCTTATAACTCAACAGCCGCTTGGCGGAAAAGCACAGTTTGGCGGTCAGCGTTTTGGTGAGATGGAAGTTTGGGCGCTCGAAGGTTATGGCGCTGCTTATGCACTACAGGAAATTTTAACGATAAAAAGTGATGATGTTGCCGGTAGAGCAAAAGCTTACGAAGCTGTTGTTAAAGGCGATAATTTACTTCAACCTAATATTCCCGAATCTTTTAATGTGTTAATAAAAGAACTTCAGGGCTTGGGTCTTGATTTAACTATAAATTAACACTTTGGTATTAACTTTTAAAAAGAATCTAGGAGAATTTAAAAATGGCATTTAGATTTCAAGAGCATGCAATGATGGATATTGAAAGTATCACTATCAGCCTTGCTAGTCCCGATGATATTCTATCCAGATCTTATGGTGAAGTAACCAAACCGGAAACTATAAATTATAGATCATTCAGACCTGAGAAAGATGGTCTGTTCTGTGAAAAGATTTTTGGACCAACAAGGGATTGGGAATGTTTCTGCGGAAAATATAAACGCATAAGATATAAAGGAATTATCTGCGATCGCTGCGGCGTGGAAGTTACCCAAAAAAGTGTTCGAAGAGAAAGAATGGGGCATATTGCACTTGCTGTACCTGTTGTTCATATTTGGTTCTTTAGAGCACAACCTTCAAAAATCGGTAATATTATTGGTCTCAGCCTTAAGGAACTTGAAAAAGTAATTTATTACGAATCTTATATAGTTATCAATCCGGGTACAACCGGGTTAAACAAAAGAGATCTAATTTCTGAGGATCAATATTTTGAAGTGCTTAACTCGTTACCCCCTGAAAATCAGAAGCTTGAAGACACACATCCGGATAAATTTGTTGCCAAGATTGGTGGTGATGCTGTAAAAAATATACTTAAAAATACAAATGTTGAAGCACTATCGGTAGAACTTAGGGAGCAGGTTAAAATTGAAACAAGTCAGCAAAAAAAGGCTGATTTACTGAAACGTCTCAGAGTAATTGAAGCATTCAAACACGAAAACATAAAAGTAGAAAACAAACCTGAGTGGATGGTTTTAAGCTATATACCGGTTATTCCCCCTGAGCTTAGACCACTCGTACCTCTCGAAGGTGGAAGATTTGCCACAAGCGATTTAAATGACCTATATCGTCGTGTAATAATACGCAACAACCGGTTAAAAAGATTAATTGATATTAAAGCACCTGAAGTGATTCTTCGAAACGAAAAACGTATGCTGCAGGAAGCCGTGGATGCATTGTTCGATAATTCCAGAAGGGGAAGCTCGGTTAGAAGCGATAATAATAGGCCTTTAAAATCTTTAAGCGATATGCTTAAAGGCAAGCAGGGCAGGTTCCGTCAGAACTTGTTGGGAAAAAGAGTTGATTACTCCGGTCGCTCGGTAATTGTTGTAGGTCCCGAATTAAAACTTCATCAGTGCGGGCTGCCAAAAGACATGGCGGTAGAACTATTTAAGCCTTTTATAATAAGAAAGCTTATTGAAAGAGGACATAACAAAACAGTTAAAAGTGCAAGAAAAGTTGTAGATAGAAAAGACCCCATTATCTGGGACATACTGGAGAAAATTATACAGGGGCATCCTGTACTCCTCAACAGAGCACCTACTTTGCATCGATTAGGAATTCAGGCTTTTCAACCTTTGTTAATAGACGAAAAAGCCATACAGCTTCATCCGATGGTTTGTACTGCATTCAACGCAGACTTTGACGGAGATCAAATGGCTGTACACGTTCCTTTATCTTACGAAGCTCAGCTTGAAGCGGCTTTGCTTATGTTGAGCAGCCATAATATTCTTTCACCTCAAAATGGAAGTCCCATCGTTGTTCCTACTCAGGACATCGTGCTTGGCTGCTACTACCTTACAAAATTAAAAGAAGGGGATAAAGGGGAGGGGCTGGTTTTTTCATCATCCGATGAAGTATTGATTGCCTATGATAACAAAATAATTGGGCTTCATGCAAAAATTAAAGTTAAGGTTGACGGTAATTATTTGGAGACTACTACAGGACGTGTGATTTTTAACAGAGTTTTACCAAAGGAAATGGGTTTCATAAATCAACTTCTTATTAAGAAAACTTTTGGTGGAATTATTGGCAAGATGTATATGATGCTGGGAAACAAAATCACAGCAAAATTCCTGGATGATTTAAAGGATTTGGGATTTAAATATGCAACCGAAGGCGGGTTATCTGTAAGCTTTGCAGACATGGTTGTGCCGGAAGAAAAGGAAAATTTGATAGCAAAGGCTAACAAAAAAGTTGACGGAATACTTAGTGAGCACGAACAAGGCGTTATTACAGATGCCGAGAGATATAATAAAATTATAGATGTGTGGACTCATACTACAAATGATGTATCCCGTTCACTTATGGAAAAAATTAAAAGAGTGGATGGCGGCTTTAATTCTTTGCATATGATGGTCGATTCAGGTGCAAGAGGTTCTCAGGAACAGGTAAGGCAGCTTGCCGGGATGAGAGGACTTATGATGAAACCTCAGAAAACTCTGTCAGGTCAAGCGGGCGAAATTATCGAAAACCCGATAGTTGCAAATTTCAAAGAGGGGTTAACAGTACTTGAATACTTTATTTCAACCCACGGTGCAAGAAAAGGTTTGGCTGATACTGCGTTAAAAACCGCCGACGCCGGTTACTTAACCAGAAGACTTGTTGACGTCGCCCAGGATGTTATTATTACAGAGATTGATTGCGGAACCATACTCGGAATAGAAATAAAGGCATTAAAGGATGTTGAACAAGAAAGAGAACCTCTATCGGAGCGCGTTACTGGTCGTGTTGCCCAGGAAGATGTTTATCATCCCATAACTGAAGAACTGATTGTTGCAGCTGGAGAAATAATTTCCGAAGATATAGCTGAAAAAATTGAAGATGCTAATATAGATTCAGTTTATATCAGAACAGTACTTACCTGCGAATCTAAACGGGGAGTCTGTGCAAAATGTTATGGCAGAAATTTAACTACCGGAAAACTTGTTGAGGTTGGTGAAGCTGTTGGTATTATTGCAGCTCAATCCATTGGCGAACCAGGCACACAGTTAACTCTCAGAACTTTTCACCTTGGCGGCACTTCTTCAAGAATTGCAACTCAATCACAGGTTGAAACCAATGTTGAAGGTATAGTTAGATTTGAGAAAGTCTCATTTGTCGAAAAAGTTACTGTCGATCCGTTCGGAGGACCTGATTACAAAGCTAAAGTAGTCATCGGAAGAAGGGGGAGTATTGGAATATATGATGAAAATAACCGGCAGCTTAAAAAATATGATATCCCCTATGGTGCCGAATTAACAGTAGATGATGGCGCAAAGGTTAACCGGAATACACCGTTATATCACCACGATCCTTATAATGCACTGATACTGTCGGATCTTTCAGGAAAAGTAGCCTTTGTAGATTTGATTGATGGTTCCACTTTGAAACAAGTTACTGATGAACAAACAGGGCACGTTCAAAAAGTAGTGATTGACTCTAAGGATAAAACTTTAACACCAAGCATTGTCATCGTTACAGAGTCCGGCGAGAAGAAATCATTCAATCTTCCTACCCGATCATATCTTGCAGTTGAAGAAGGAGAACACATTGCCGCAGGAACTGTTTTGGCAAAGATATCAAAACAAACTACAAAAACCAGAGACATTACCGGTGGTTTACCAAGAGTAACTGAATTATTCGAAGCCAGAAGTCCTCAGGATCCAGCGGTTATTTCAGACATCGAAGGTATTGTTAAATTCGGTTCCCGGAAGAAAGGTTCAAGAGAAATTTCTGTTTTGGCACACGATGGTTCCGACGAAAAGAAATATAGTGTGCCTTTAGGAAAGCATATATTAGTTCAGGATGGAGATGATATCCCCGCAGGGGAGAAAATAACGGACGGACCGATTAACCCGCATGACATTCTCAGAATTAAAGGAACAAGTGCCGTCCAGGAATACTTGGTTAACGAAATTCAGGATGTTTACCGTCTGCAAGGTGTCAAGATCAATGATAAGCATATCGAAGTTATTGTTCGTCAGATGCTTCAAAAAATAAGCGTTGTATCACCAGGCGATACCAAATTCCTGGAAGAAGACTTGATTGATAGAATTGAATTTCTTGAAGAGAATAACAAAATACTTAACATGGTTATTATTGAAGATAAAGGTGATTCAAAATTAAAAAATGGACAAATATTAACCATTTCAAAATTGAGAGAAATCAATGCTGATCTTAAGAGAAGGGACAAACAAATAATAACGACAAGAGATGCAATGCCGGCTACTTTTGAACACGTTTTATTAGGAATTACACAGGCTGCATTATCTACCGAAAGCTTCTTATCAGCGGCTTCATTCCAGGAAACAACAAAAGTTTTGGCTAATGCGGCAACACAATCAAAAATTGACCGGCTTAATGGATTAAAGGAAAATATTGTAATGGGTCATCTGATTCCCGCAGGGACTGGCTTGAAAAAGTATAGCAAAATTGCATTAAAAAGCGAGATACAAGCCCAGGAAGTAATCAAAGAAGAGGTTAATGTTAATAAATAATGAAAGAAAAAACTGGACATGATGTCAAATTAAAGCTCAGACTTCACCTCGGTGCCGGGGATAATTATACTTGAAATTTCTTGATTATATTTTATTCAAGAAGTATATTACATAACTAATTAATTTTGAATTTTCAACGGAGATTTGTTTGCCAACAATTAATCAGTTAGTTAGAAAAGGTCGGGTTAAAACATTCGGAAAAAATAAGGCACCGGCTCTTGATGCTTGTCCTCAGAAAAGAGGAGTTTGCACCAGAGTGTATACAACTACGCCTAAGAAACCAAATTCGGCACTTAGAAAAGTTGCCAGAGTAAGGTTAACTAACAACATGGAAGTAACAGCATATATTCCCGGGGAAGGACATAATCTTCAGGAGCATTCAATTGTACTTATCAGAGGGGGAAGAGTAAAAGATTTGCCTGGAGTAAGGTATCATATTATAAGAGGTACATTGGATACCGGAGGTGTCGAGGACAGGAAAAAAGGCAGATCAAAATACGGAGCTAAAAAACCTAAATCATAAACGGATATGAGAAAAAGAAGAGCTGAAAAGAAATTTATTAAACCCGATCCTATATATCAGGATATAGTGGTTGCCAAATTTATTAATGTTTTAATGATGGAGGGTAAAAAATCAGTTGCACGCAGAACATTATACGATGCCCTGGAAATAATAGAGAATAGAGTTAAAAAATCCGGGTTAGAAATTTTTAAACAAGCCATAAATAATGTACAACCCATCATTGAAGTTAGAAGCAGAAGAGTTGGCGGTGCAACTTATCAGGTGCCAACTGAAGTTAGACCGGAGCGGAGAACTGCATTAGCTATGAGGTGGATTAAAAGTTATGCGTCTCAGCGTGGTGAAAAAACAATGTCGCAAAAGTTAGCGCAGGAGTTAATTGCTGCATCCAATGGTGAAGGTTCTGCAGTAAAAAAGAAGGATGATACTCACAAGATGGCTGAAGCCAACAAAGCTTTTGCCCATTTTAAATGGTAGAAGAATAATTTTTATTATGAGCAATCGTATAAATATAGAAAAAGTTAGAAATATTGGGATTATGGCCCATATCGATGCGGGTAAAACAACTACCACGGAGCGTATTCTGTTTTACACTGGTAAAGTGCACCGGTTAGGCGAGGTACACGATGGTGCAGCACAAATGGATTGGATGGAACAGGAAAAAGAAAGGGGAATTACAATTACAAGTGCCGCAACCACCTGCCATTGGAATAACCATCAGATTAATATTATCGATACTCCTGGTCACGTTGATTTTACAGTTGAAGTTGAAAGATCTTTAAGAGTTTTAGATGGCGCAGTAGCTTTGTTCTGTGCAGTAGGCGGTGTCGAACCTCAATCAGAAACCGTTTGGAGACAGGCTGATAAGTATGGTGTTCCTCGTATTGCGTTCATTAACAAAATGGATAGAATAGGTGCCGATTTTTATGCTTCCGTTCAGATGATGAAAGACAGGCTTAAAGCAAATGCTGTTCCTATAAATCTTCCGATAGGTGAAGGAGATTTATTTTCAGGAGTTATTGATCTCATATATTTTAAAGCTAGAATGTATCATGACGAAACCTTTGGGGCTACTTTTGATGAGATTGAAATTCCACACGACTTACTGGAAATTGCCAATAAGTACAGAACTCAAATGCTTGAGGCAGTTTCCGATGTAGACGATACTTTACTCGAAAAATATCTTGAAGGCAAAGCAATTACCCCGGAGGAAGTTATAGCTGTGCTTAGAAAAGCAACAATTGAGTCCAAAATAATTCCCGTGCTTTGTGGTTCTGCATTTAAAAATAAAGGTGTTCAAAAACTTCTTGACTATGTCGTGGAACTGCTTCCTTCTCCCGTAGACTTTAAAACTATTCAAGCTCATCACATAGGTCTAAATGACATAGTAACAAGAAAGATTGATGAAAATGAAAAATTTACAGCATTAGCTTTCAAAATTATGAATGATCCTTTTGTGGGGAAATTATGTTTTTTCAGAGTTTATACCGGAGTATTAAAATCTGGTTCCTACATTTATAATGCTGTAAGCGATAAAAAAGAACGTATAGGAAGATTACTTCAAATGCATGCAAATCACAGAGAGGATGTAACAGAAGTTAAAGCTGGCGATATTGCTGCAGCTGTTGGTTTAAAATTTACAAGGACAGGCGATACATTGTGCTCTGTTGATGATCCTGTTATTTTAGAAAGAATGTCGTTCCCTGAACCGGTTATTCAGATTGCCATTGAGTCCAAATCAAAGGCAGACCAGGATAAATTATCCGAATCTCTGGCAAAGCTATCTGACGAAGATCCAACTTTCAGAGTCACCGTAGACCAGGAAACTGGTCAAACTCTGATCAGCGGTATGGGAGAATTGCATCTCGAAATTCTTGTTGACCGTATGAAAAGAGAATTTAAAGTGGAAGCTAATGTAGGTAAACCACAGGTAGCTTACCGGGAGACAATTACAGAGAAAGTTGAGACAGAAGGTAAATTTATCAAGCAATCCGGTGGACGCGGTAAATATGGTCATGTAGTTTTAGAGCTTTATCCAAACGAACCTGGTAAGGGTTTTGAATTTGAAAATGCAATTGTAGGTGGAACTATTCCCAAAGAATATATCCCTGCAGTTTCAGCCGGAATACAGGAAGCAATGAGGAATGGCGTTTTAGCCGGTTTCCCGGTAGTAGACATCAAAGCTAAATTATTTGATGGTTCTTATCATGACGTTGATTCCGATGAGCTTTCATTTAAAGTTGCCGGTTCAATGGCATTTAAAAATGGATGCAAAAAGGCAAAACCAATACTTTTGGAACCAATAATGTCTGTTGAAGTAGTTACTCCCGAGGATTATCTCGGTGATATTATGGGTGATTTAAATTCCAGGAGAGGAAGAATCGAAGGATTCACTGCACGGAAAGATGCGCAAGTAATAAAAGCATACGTACCGCTATCGGAAATGTTCGGTTATGCTACGGTTTTAAGGTCAATGTCACAGGGTCGGGCTATTTATTCGATGCAATTTGAAAATTATCAGCAGGTACCGGCGAATATTGCAGATGAAATTTCAGAAAAATCTTTAGGTAAGAAAAAAGCAACTACAGCCTAAATTAACTTTGAATTAATAATTAAAGGAAACAACTAAAAGGAGAAATCGATGGCAAAAGAAAAATTTGACAGGAGTAAGCCACACGTTAATGTTGGCACAATTGGTCATGTCGATCATGGCAAAACCACATTAACTGCTGCCATCACAATGGCTCTAAACAAAAAAGGATTATCGGAGGTAAGAACTTTCGATAGTATTGATAATGCACCCGAAGAAAAAGAGAGAGGAATAACAATCGCTACCGCGCATGTTGAATATTCCACTGAAAAAAGACATTATGCTCACGTGGATTGCCCGGGACACGCCGATTATGTTAAAAACATGATTACTGGTGCTGCTCAGATGGATGGTGCCATTCTGGTTGTTGCAGCAACAGATGGTCCGATGCCTCAAACAAGAGAGCATATTCTTCTTGCGCGACAGGTGGGTGTACCAAGAATTGTTGTATTTATGAATAAAGTTGATATGGTGGACGACCCGGAATTGCTCGAATTGGTGGAAGTTGAACTTAGAGACTTGCTGAATTCTTATGAATTTCCAGGTGATGAAATTCCAATAGTTCAGGGTTCTGCGTTAAAGGCCCTGGAGGCAGCTGCAAGCGCTGACACAAAAGTAGATGATCCCAGATTAGAATGTATCTGGAAGTTAATGGAAGCCGTAGATAGTTATATTCCAATTCCTCAGAGAGAAACTGACAAACCGTTTCTAATGCCGGTTGAAGATGTTTTCTCGATAACCGGGCGTGGTACCGTTGCCACCGGAAGAGTTGAGAGAGGTGAAGTTAAAATTCAGGAAGAAGTTGAGCTGGTTGGTCTTGGTATGCATAAAAAAACTGTAGTAACCGGTATCGAGATGTTTCGCAAGGAGCTTGATTCTGCTATTGCCGGAGATAATGCCGGTATCCTGTTAAGAGGTATTGATAAAAATGAAATTGAAAGAGGTATGGTACTGGCTAAAACCGGTTCGATTACACCCCATACAAATTTTGAAAGTGAAGTTTATATACTTTCTAAGGAAGAAGGCGGAAGACATACTCCCTTTTTTAATGGTTACAGGCCGCAGTTCTACTTCAGAACTACTGATGTTACTGGCGTAGCAACACTTCCTGAAGGTACGGAAATGGTTATGCCCGGTGATAAAGTTAATATCAAAGTCGAGTTGATTTCAGAAATTGCGATGGAAGAAGGATTAAGATTTGCTATTCGGGAAGGCGGAAGAACTGTTGGTGCCGGCGTTGTAACCAAAATATTTAAATAAAAGAGAATTGTGTATTCAACATAGTGGAGGGAGTATTAACTCCCTTTTGCTTTGAGAAAATAATAGGAGTAATAAGTGCCCGGTCAGAAAATAAGAATCAGATTAAAATCATATGACCATATTTTAATCGATAAATCCACAGAGAAGATTATTAAAACTGTTCGCAGTACCGGTGCTGTTGTATCCGGTCCAATTCCTCTGCCCACGCAGAAAACTGTTTACACAGTCTTAAGATCTCCTCATGTTGATAAGAAATCTCGTGAGCAATTTGAAACAAGGGCGCACAAAAGAATCATTGATATCCATAATACAAATAATAAGACGATAGATTCACTTAGTAAGCTTGATATTCCCGCAGGGGTTGATATCGAGATAAAACTTTAATATTAAGAGTTAAAAATGCCAGGGATTTTGGGTATAAAAATCGGAATGACAAATATTTATAATAACGAGGGCGAGTTAATTCCCGTTACTGTTATTAAAGCAGAGCCTTGCCATATTATATCTGTTAAAACAAAAGATAGGGATGGGTACACGGCTGTTCAGCTTGCAGCAGGTTCGGTTAAGGAAAAAAAGTTATCAAAACCGGTTCTCGGTCATTATAAAAAGAACAATATTACTCCTCACCTAAAAGTTGCAGAGTTTAAGGGATTTAATACTGATGAAGTTAACATAGGTGATGAGATTAAAGTAGATTTGTTTAAAGAAGGCGAAACGATTAAAGTAAGAGGAAAAAGTAAAGGGAAGGGATTTCAAGGTGTAATGAGAAGACATGGATTTGGCGGAGTTGGCGGTACTACTCACGGACAGAGTGATAGATTAAGAGCCCCAGGGTCAATTGGTGCCAGCTCTTATCCTTCAAGAGTATTCAAAGGACAAAAAATGGCCGGAAGAAAGGGTTATGCAAATGTTACAGTTAGAAACCTGAAAGTTGTTAAAATCATTCCCGAAGAAAATCTTTTATTAGTTAAGGGTGCGGTTCCCGGTGCTAACAATTCTTATGTTGAATTGATCAAGAATTAAAAACAATGAATATTGATATATATAACAAAGACGGCAAAGTCTCAGGAAAGAAAATAAAACTTTCAGATGACATATTTGGCATTGAGCCAAACGATCACGCAATTTATTTAGCCGTAAAAGCTTACCTTGCAAATCAGAGGCAGGGAACACACAAGGCAAAAGAAAGAGGCGAAGTTAGAGGTGGCGGCAAAAAACCCTGGAGACAAAAGGGAAGAGGAACTGCAAGAGCAGGAACAAGTCGTTCGCCGTTGTGGGTCGGTGGCGGAAGTATTTTTGGTCCTCGTCCTAGAGATTATACGCAGAAGCTTCCGAGAAAAGTAAAAATGCTTGCTCGTAAATCTGCTTTAAGCTTAAAGTTAAAAGACAATCAGTTGATGGTAATTGAAGATTTCACATTCGAACAGCCGAAGACAAAAGAGTTTGTTTCAATGTTAAGTGCTTTTAATATTACTGATAAAAAAATCTTATTGCTTACCGGCAAAACAGATGAAAATATTTACAAATCAGGCAGGAACATACCTAAAGTTGATATAATGGAAGCATCAAAAGCTTCAACGTATAATATCCTTAACAACCAGCTATTGATGATTCAGAAAAGTGCCGTGAACGAAATCGAAAAAACATTTCGCGGGAAAGCAGAAGAGGTTAATTAATATGCATCAGATTCTAATTAGCCCGTTGGTTACAGAAAAGATGACAAATATTTCGACAGCCGAAAAAAAATATGGATTCCTTGTAAATCCCAAAGCCAATAAAATACAAATTGCCAAGGCGGTTGAAACAAAGTTCAACGTTCATGTAATTGATATTAAAACGATAAATCATCGCGGTAAAATGAAAACCCAGTTCAGGAAAAGCGGCAGATTTACAGGAAAAACTGCCGGCTTTAAGAAAGCGATTGTTACCCTGAAAGAAGGGGAAAGCATAGAACTTTATGAAGAAGTTTAGTAAGAAGTCGGAATTTAAATGTCTATAAAAAAATTAAAACCGGTTACACCCGGATCCAGGTTCAGAACTAATTATGGATTTGAAGAGATAACAAAATCCACTCCGGAAAAAACTCTTACGACCGCAGTAAAAAAATCCGGCGGCAGAAATAACCTTGGTAGAGTTACCGCAAGACACCGGGGAGGCGGTCATAAAAAGAGATACAGGATCATTGATTTTAAAAGAGATAAACATGGTATTCCTGCAAAGGTTTATTCAATTGAATACGATCCTAACAGATCTGCCCGCATTGCTCTGCTGCATTATGCTGATGGAGAAAAAAGATATATAATTGCACCCAATGGTCTAAAAGTAGGAACCAAAATTGTGTCTGGTTCCGGTAGTGAAGTCTCGGTTGGCAATTCTTTGCCTCTTAATGAAATACCATTAGGCAGTGTGGTGCACAACGTGGAATTAAAACCCGGTAAAGGTGGGCAGCTGGGAAGAAGTGCCGGCAGTGCGATTCAACTTATGGCTAAAGAAAACGGAATGGCTCAATTGAAAATGCCTTCAGGCGAAGTTCGTCTGGTAAGATTAAATTGTATGGCTACCTATGGTGAAGTAGGTAATGCTGAACATGAGAATATTAGCCTTGGCAAAGCCGGGCGAACCAGATGGATGGGAAGAAGACCATACGTTAGAGGTGTTGCAATGAATCCCGTAGATCACCCGATGGGTGGCGGCGAAGGAAAAACTTCCGGCGGCGGGCATCCGGTTTCACCCTGGGGTCAGAAAGCTAAGGGATTAAAAACAAGAAAAAGTAAGAAAGAATCTAACAGGTACATTATTAAAAGAAGGAAGAAGTAAATCGTACTATGCCAAGGTCGGTTAAAAAAGGTCCGTTTATTAATTACAAACTTGCTGCTAAAATAAAACAGCTTAACCAGGCTAATCAGAAAAAGATAATCAAAACATGGTCTCGGGCTTCAGTTATTACGCCGGATTTTGTTGGCCATACTATCGCAGTACATAATGGTAATAAAATGATCCCCGTATTTATAACTGAAAATATGGTCGGGCATAAGTTGGGCGAGTTTGCGCCTACAAGAATCTTCAGAGGTCATCCGGGTACAAAAGCTGAAAAAGTAGCAAAAGCAGTTTAACAGAAAAAATTAGTTATGGAAGCTAAAGCAGTAAATAGGTTTATCGGTTCTTCACCAAGAAAAATGAGACTGGTTGTAGATCTGATTAGAGGTCAATCGGTTAGCAAGGCAATTGAAATTTTACATTTTTCACCGAAGCATGCATCAAAGAATGCCGAAAAAACTTTAAGGTCAGCCGTTTCTAATCTTATGAATAAGGACGAATCCACACGAATAGAGCCATCTGACTTAATAGTAAAGGAAGCTTTTGTGGATGTAGGACCAACATTAAAAAGAATTTCACCTGCACCTATGGGCAGAGCTTACAGAATTCGTAAAAGATCTTGTCATTTAACAGTTGTAGTTGCAACTAAAGCATAATTACTGGAGGATTATTTGGGACAAAAAACAAACCCCGTTGGATTAAGAGTTGGGATTATTAGAGGCTGGAACTCAAACTGGTACGAAAGTAAAAGTTATGCAACTAAAATAAAAGAAGATGACAAGCTGCGGGCTTACATACGCAACAGGTTAAAAAAAGCAGGTATCTCAAAAATTATTATAGACCGGACTTCCAAGAATGTGATTTTAACAATCCATACTTCCAGGCCCGGCGTTGTAATTGGTAAAAGTGGAAAAGAAATTACACAGCTCGAAGAAGAGCTTAAACAAGTAACAAGCAAGGATGTTAAAATTCAAATATCTGAAATAAAAAGACCAGAGCTGGATGCATACCTAGTTGGTGAAAATATTGCTAACCAGATTGCCGGTCGAATTTCCTTCAGAAGAGCCATGAAAATGGCTATAACTGCTTCGATGAGAATGGGTGCCGAAGGAATTCGAATTATGTGCTCTGGCAGGTTGGGTGGTTCAGAAATGGCAAGAACAGAACAATATAAAGATGGCAGAATTCCCTTGCATACACTTAGAGCCGATATAGATTATGCTGTTGCCCGCGCCGAGACAATTTATGGCGCCATTGGTATAAAAGTTTGGATCTGCCGCGGCGAAATTTTAGGCAAACGTGTATCGGAATAATTTATTAAGGAAGCAGCACCATGTTAATGCCCAAAAGAGTTAAATATAGAAAATCGCAGCGCGGAAGACGTAAAGGAAATGCAAAGAGGGGTTCAAAAGTTTCCTTTGGCGATTTTGGATTGAAGGCTTTAGAACCAAGCTGGATAACTGCCAGGCAAATTGAAGCCTGCAGGGTTGCACTTACAAGAAAAATGAAGCGAGACGGCAGAGTGTGGATAAGAATTTTTCCGGATAAGCCTGTTTCCAAAAAACCCCTTGAAACCAGGATGGGTAAAGGCAAAGGCGCCCCGGAATTCTGGGTGGCAGTTATTAAACCGGGAAGAGTTTTATTTGAAGTCTCAGGCGTCTCGAGGAAAATTGCAAGTGAAGCATTGCAGCTTTGCTCGCATAAACTTCCGATTAAAACCAAAGTAGTTGCAAGACCAGATTTTGAATAGATTGCGGAGAAATTGATAATGAAAATCCATCAAATAAGAGAAATGAAAACTGAAGAAATTCTTCAGCGGGTAATAGAAGAAGAAAAAAATCTTGTTGATTTAAGGTTCTCTCATCAGCTAAAACAATTAACAAATACTGCAAAGTTGAAACTTGCGAAGAAAGATATTGCAAAAATGAAAACCGTAATAAGAGAAAGAGAAGCTTTACAGAAGAAGGAAGGAGTTGACACTTGAGCATACAAAAACGCGGTCTAAGAAAAACAAGAATTGGTTTGGTTGTCAGCAACAAGATGGATAAAACAATAACTGTAGCCATAGAACGTAAGGTTGCACATCCGATTTATAAAAAATATTTTAAGAAGACTACCAGGTTGATGGCTCATGATGAAAAAAGAGAGTGCAATATCGGTGATAAGGTAAAGATTATGGAAACCCGCCCGCTTAGTTTGCACAAAAGATGGCGGCTGGTTGAAATTGTAGAAAAGGCTAAGTAATCAGGAGATGAACGGGCGATGATTCAGGAAGAAACAAATTTAATTGTTGCCGATAATTCCGGTGCTAAAAAAGTAAGATGCATAAGGGTTTTAGGCGGCAGCGGAAGAAAATACGCAAGTGTTGGCGATACTATTGTGGTAAGTGTTAAAACCGCGCTCCCTAACGGCACTGTAAAAAAGGGAGAAGTTTCGAGGGCGGTAATTGTTAGAACAAAAAAAGAAGTAAGAAGAAAAGATGGTTCTTATATCAGGTTCGATGAAAACGCTGCAGTATTAATTAACCAGCAGAATGAACCGAGAGGAACAAGAATTTTTGGCCCTGTAGCCCGCGAGCTCAGGGATAAAGAATTTATGAAAATTGTTTCACTGGCTCCTGAAGTATTGTAAGAGGATTTTTATGAGAATTAAAAAGAATGATATGGTAATGGTAATTTCCGGGAATGATAAAGGTAAAACCGGTAAGGTTTTAAAAGTTTTCCCGAAAACTTATCGGTTAATTGTTGAAGGTATAAACATCAGAAAGCGTCATACAAAAGCTAACCAGAAAAATCCACAGGGAGGTATTCTGGAAAAAGAAGGAACCATCCACGCTTCTAATGTGATGATACTTGATCCAAAGACAAATGAACCGACCAGGATTGGTTCGCAGATAATTCTCGATGAAAAAACCGGAAAAAGAAAGATTGCCCGGATTGCCAGGGCAAGCGGAGAAATGATCCAATAAGCAGAATTTTAAATGTTAATTTAATTATGGCTGAAAAAACAAAAACGGAAGTAAAAAAAGAGAAAAAAGACGGGCAGAAAAAGGATCCCGATAAAGAAAAAGTTCAAAAAACTGCTGAGAAGGAGATTAGGGTTCCAAACCGGCTGTTTGAAATTTATCAAAAAGAAATAATTCCTTACCTTGTTAGGACTTTTAACTACAGGAATATAATGCAGGCGCCAAAACTAAAAAAGATTGTGGTAAATATGGGTGTTGGTGCTGCAGTGGCTGAACCTAAGATACTTGAAGAAGCAGTTAGAGAGCTTGAAGCAATTACCGGACAGAAGGCCAGCATTAGAAAAGCTAAAAAAGCAATATCAAATTTTAAACTGAGAGAAGGTGTGAGTATCGGAGCTATGGTTACTCTTAGACATGAAAGAATGTATGAGTTTCTTGACAGGTTTATAAATGTGGCATTGCCAAGAGTAAGAGATTTCAGGGGTCTGTCTGATAAATCATTTGATGGAAGAGGCAACTATAGCATAGGAATCAAAGAACAAATTATTTTCCCTGAAATAAATGTAGATAAAATAACACGTGTTATGGGCATGGATGTTACATTAGTTACTTCTGCAAAATCGGATAACGAAGCATATGAACTGTTAAAATCCTTCGGTATTCCGTTCATTAAAAAAGAAATTAAAAAAGCATAGGAGATTAGATGGCAAGAAAGAGCTTGATTGCCAGGGATGCAAAAAGACGCCGGCTTTATGAAAAATATAAAAAAATCAGAGACGAGCTGAAAGATGCCGGCGATTACGATGCCCTTCAGAAATTACCGAGAAACTCATCGTTAGTGAGGTTGAAGAATCGTTGTATGTTTACTGGCAGAGGCAGAGGCTTTTACAGGAAGTTCGGTGTTTCGAGGTTAGTTTTTAGAGAAATGGCGCTCAGGGGTGAAATACCCGGAGTAAAAAAATCAAGTTGGTAAATGGAGTTTATTTTTTATGGCTGTAACTGATCCAATTGCAGATTTTTTGACAAGAATTAGAAATGCCGCACGGGCCAAAAAGGTTCGTGTTGAAATTCCTGCTTCTAAAATTATTATTAGCCTGGCAGAAATCTTAAAGAATAACGGCTACATTTTTGGCTATGAAGTTTTAGATGACAGCAAGCAAAAGCGGCTAAACATTGTATTGAAGTATCGAAACGGGGCTCCAACCATTACCGGCTTAAGACGGATAAGTAAACCGGGATTAAGAGTTTATAAATCTGCCAGTGAATTACCGCGGGTATTAAATGGATTGGGCACGGCTGTTATTTCTACTCCGCGTGGGTTATTAACAGATAAGGAAGCTAGAAAACAATTGCTTGGCGGAGAAGTTGTTTGCTATATTTGGTAATTTTAATGGAGTTATAGAGTGTCAAGAATAGGTAAAAAACCCGTAGCAATACCCAAAGGCGTAAATGTTACTATTTCTAACCAGTCTGTGAATATAAAGGGACCTAAAGGCGAACTGGTTAAGAATGTTCATCCGAATATGGAGATTCGATTAATTGAAAATGAAATTGTTATAAACAGACTTGACGATTCAAAATTTAATAAAGCCCTGCATGGACTGACACGTGCGTTATTGCAGAATATGATTACGGGTGTTTCAGAATCATTTAAGAAAACACTTGAAATTGTAGGAGTTGGTTATAAAGCGGAGATGAAAGGGAAAAATCTTTTACTGAATATTGGGTATTCACATCCAATTTATTTTGCACCGCCCGATGAAATAAAAATCGAATCGCCTGCTCCAACGCAAATTATTGTATCAGGCACTGATAAAGAGTTGGTCGGACTGGTTGCAGCTAAAATCAGATCATTTAGGAAACCTGAACCTTATAAAGGAAAAGGTATTAAATATTCGGACGAGCATATAGTACGAAAAGCTGGTAAAACTGCGGGATAAAATAATTACAGGAACGAAAATCACATGAAAAAAATTACTACCAGAAGCAGAGCAAGAGTAAAAATACGTAAAAAAGTTGCGGGTTCAGCAGATAAGCCCCGGCTATCGGTATATAGAAGTTTAAATAATATTTACGCTCAATTAATTGACGATTCAACCGGTAATACTGTTTTATCAGTTTCCTCTTTGTCACCGGATTTAAAGACAGAAATAAAATCTGTAAAAAGTAAGGTAGAAAAAAGCAGATTGATTGGCAACGCTATTGCAAAAAAAGCTTTGGCAAAGAACATTAAAAATGTTGTGTTCGATAGAAGCGGATATAAATATCATGGTAGAGTTAAAGCTGTTGCCGATGGTGCAAGAGAAGGCGGTTTAGTTTTTTAACAGATTGCCGGGTCGTCTAATGGTAGGACTACGCCCTTTGGAGGCGTCTGTAGAGGTTCGAATCCTCTCCCGGCAGCTTCGCCGGAAATAATATTAGTTTTTTTAGGAGTATAATTTGAAACAAAATAAGACAACTGAATCTGAAGGATTAAAAGAAAAAGTCGTGCACATTAATAGAGTAGCCAAGGTTGTTAAAGGCGGGCGAAGGTTTAGCTTTAATGCAATTGTGGTTGTCGGCGATGGTAATGGAACGGTTGGTATCGGTTTGGGTAAAGCTAATGAAGTAACTGATGCAATTTCCAAAGGTGCAGACGATGCCAAAAAGAATTTAGTCAGAGTATCAGTGTACAAAAACACTCTCTCGCATGAAATTATTGGAAAATTTGGCGCCGGAAAAGTGCTGTTAAAACCGGCATCACCCGGTACCGGACTGATAGCAGGCGGTGGAGTAAGGGCAGTTTTAGAAGCAGCCGGTGTGCAGGATGTATTAACCAAGTCTCTCGGCTCAAGCAATCCGCATAACCAGGTAAAGGCTACTCTTAATGGTTTATTGCGTCAGGTGGACGCAAGAAATATGGCAGCAAAAAGAGATAAATTACTTACTGAAATTTTTACAGCGTAACCCGGATATAATCTATGGCTAAAATAAAAATAACTCAGGTACGAAGCATCATCGATAGACCAGATGATCAGAAGCGAACCATTGAAGCATTAGGTTTGGGAAGACCTCACTGGCAAAAAATTCATAACGATACTCCGCAGATAAGAGGGATGATCAGGAAAGTATCGCATCTCGTTAATGTGGAAAAAGTTGAAGATTAAGGATAAGATTAATGGACAAACTAAGCAACCTGAAATACGCAGCAGGATCAAGAAGAAATAAAAAAAGAATCGGCAGGGGTGAAGGTTCTGGTCATGGAGGTACAGCAACCAGAGGAATGAATGGTCAGCTTTCACGTTCCGGTGCAAACAAAAAAGCCTGGTTTGAAGGCGGACAGATGCCGCTGCAAAGAAGATTACCAAAATTTGGATTCACCAACATTTTTAAAACGCAATACCAGGTAGTAAATCTTAATTCTTTACAGCGCATTGCCGATACAAAAAAAATTGAAATTGAAGTTATCAAGGCTGAAGATTTAAAAAAACTCGGTTTAATCTCTACACTTAACAAACCTGTTAAAGTGCTTGGTAAAGGAGAATTAAAATCTAAATTAAATCTGGAAGTAGATGCTTGCAGTAACTCGGCAAGGCAAAAAATTGAATCTGCTGGCGGAACAATCAAAATTATATAACTCCGGAATAAATGTCGAAACTTACAGATACATTCAGAAACATATTTAAAATTCATGAACTTCGCCAGAGAATTTTATATACTCTGGGGATTCTCTTTTTAGTAAGATTGGGTGCGCACATCACTATACCGGGTGTGGATGCTACTCTGCTCACTGAAAGTATGAGAAATGCATCCTCGGATGACTTGTTTGGCTTATATGACCTTTTTGTTGGTGGTGCATTTTCCAATGCGGCAATATTTGCACTCGGAATAATGCCCTATATTTCGGCTTCTATAATAATTCAGCTGCTCGGTGCTGTTATTCCCTATTTTCAGAAACTTCAGCAGGAAGGAGAAGAGGGTCGCAAAAAAATTACTCAATTAACGCGCTACGGAACTGTATTAATTTCCGGAATGCAGGCGTGGGGGGTTACAATAAGACTGCTGAATCTGCAGGTGCAGGGTTTACCTATTGTACCAGACGCTGTGCGGGGTCTTTTCTGGATTTTAACTACAATAGTAATTTTAACATCAGGCACTATGCTTATGATGTGGATGGGTGAGCAAATCACCGAAAAAGGAATTGGCAATGGAATTTCATTAATAATTTTCATTGGCATTATTGCAAGATTTCCTTATGCAATTTTTGATGAAGTCAGGCTTATCGGAGCCGGGCAGCGCTCGATTGTAATTGAAATAATTATTCTGATATTTATGTTCTTTATTATTGCCGGCGTAGTTCTTGTAACCCAGGGCACAAGAAGGATTCCTGTTCAATATGCAAAAAGGGTGGTTGGAAGAAAAGTATATGGCGGTGTAACTCAGTATATTCCCCTCCGGGTAAATACTGCGGGCGTTATGCCGATAATCTTTGCACAGTCTATTATGTTTATACCTAATACTGTTCTTTCATTTTTTCCTGATAATAAATTTTTACAGAGTGTTTCAAATTTATTTGTTTATACATCTCCTGTTTATTCTGTAATCTATGCATTAATGATTGTGTTCTTTACATATTTTTATACGGCAATTGCTTTTAATCCAAAAGATGTTGCCGATAATATGAAAAAACAGGGCGGATTTATTCCTGGAATAAGACCAGGTAAACAGACCAGTGAATTTATAGATAATATCTTAACGAAAATAACTTTGCCGGGATCAATCTTTCTTGCTATAGTGGCTATCCTGCCGGCTTTTGTTTCTGGTTTAGGAGTCTCTGGTCAATTTGCTTCGTTTTTTGGAGGCACGAGTTTGCTGATTATTGTTGGTGTTGCTCTGGATACTCTTCAGCAGATTGAATCGCATCTGCTGATGAGGCATTATGACGGATTTATGAAATCGGGCAAGCTTAAAGGACGCAGATTTATTTAGGTTGTGATATATATTAAAACCAAAAAAGAAATTGATTATATAAGGGAGAGTTGTAGAATTGTTGCGGAAACTTTGCAGCTTGTTAAGTCCGAAGTTAAGCCAGGGATTTCAACATTAGAACTTGATCAGATTGCAGAGGATTATATACGAAGCAATAATGCTTCTCCTGCTTTTAAAGGATATAAGCAGGTCGGGCTGCCAGGATTTCCCGGTTCAATTTGCACTTCAGTTAATGAGGTTGTTGTGCATGGAATTCCCGGGCAGAAGAAACTGGCAGCCGGTGAAATAATTTCCATCGATGTTGGTGTTCTTAAAAATCATTACTTTGGTGACGGTGCTTTGACAGTTCCCGTCGGTAACATCGAACCCGAAAAACAAAAATTACTGGACGTTACCCGGGAAGCTTTATATTTGGGTATTGAGGCAGCTATTAGCGGCAACCGTTTGCACGATATATCAGCAGCCATTCAGGAACACGTTGAGAAAAACGGTTTTTCAATTGTTCGGGATCTCTGCGGTCACGGTGTTGGTAAATTCCTGCATGAGGATCCGTCTTTACCAAATTTTGGTAAAAAGTCAACCGGTCCAAAGCTTAAAAATGGGATGACACTGGCAATTGAACCAATGGTTAATGCCGGCGATTATAAAGTAATTACAGCAGAGGATGGATGGAGTGTTTTAACCGCCGATGGTTCTTTATCGGCGCATTTTGAGCATACAATACTATTAAATAATAATCATCCTGAAATATTAACAGTTTGTTAATGGCTAAGCAGGGTCCCTTAAAAATTGATGGCGTTGTAACTGAAACATTACCAAATGCTCACTTTAAAGTGAAGCTTGACAACGGGCATGAGATACTTGCCCATATTTCAGGCAAAATGAGAATGCATTTTATAAAAATATTAGTTGGCGATAAAGTTTCAATCGAACTTTCTCCCTACGATTTATCAAAAGGAAGAATTACATACAGATATAAATAGCAGGTACTTTATGAAGGTTAGATCTTCAGTAAAAAAAATATGCGATAAATGTAAAATCATTAAACGCAAAGGAGTTGTAAGAGTAATTTGCTCTAACCCCAAGCACAAACAAAGACAAGGTTAATAAAATCAGGAGTATAAATTGGCTCGTGTATCAGGAGTAGATTTACCAAAGAATAAAAGAGTACTGTATGGTTTGCAATACATCTACGGTATTGGGCACCAAACTTCGGCAGACATTCTTTCAAAAGCAAAAATAGATCCAACTAAAAAAGTATCGGATCTTACTGAAGAAGATGTTGCACAGATTAGAGCTGTTATTACTGCCGAATATAAAGTTGAAGGAGCACTTCGTTCTGAAGTTCAGCAAAATATAAAGAGATTGATGGATATTGGTGCCTACAGGGGCATCAGGCATCGAAAAGGGTTGCCCGTTCGGGGCCAAAGAACCCGAACAAATTCCCGTACCAAAAAAGGTAAAAGAAAAACCGTTGCTGGTAAAAAGAAAACACCAACTAAAAAATAATTTTGTTTATCCGGAGGAAAATAATTGACAAAGCTTCAGAAAAAAGTTAAGAAAAAAACCCAGGTTGATATCAACGGAGTTGCTCATATTAAAGCAACATTTAATAATGTTATTGTTACAATTACTGATATCTATGGAAATACCGTATCCTGGTCTTCAGCCGGCAAGAATGGATTTAAAGGCTCAAGAAAAAATACACCGTTTGCAGCCCAGGTTTCTGCCGAGGCAGCTGCAAAAGAAGCTTTTGACCTTGGGATGAGAAAAGTTGAGGTTAAAGTTAAAGGACCGGGATCCGGAAGAGAGGCGGCAATCCGTGCTTTACACACTGCTGGTTTGGAGATTTCTTCAATTAAGGATGTTACTCCTATTCCACATAACGGCTGCAGACCTCCCAAACGAAGAAGAGTTTAATTAAAGGAGAATTATTTAAATGGCAAGACACACAGATTCAGTTTGTAAGCTATGCAGAAGAGAAAGACAAAAATTGTTTCTCAAAGGACAAAAATGTTATACGGAAAAGTGTCCTGTTGAAAATAAAAATTACCCTCCGGGGCAGCACGGCTTAAGCAGAAGAGCGAAAGTCTCTGAATACGGATTACAGCTAAGGGAGAAACAAAAAATTAAAAGAATGTATGGCTTGCTCGAAACTCAATTTCATAATTATTTTGAAAAAGCAATCAAACAAAAAGGCATTACCGGAGAAAACCTTGTAAAAATTCTTGAACGAAGACTTGATAATGTGGTTTACAGACTTGGTTTTGCGTCCTCGAGAAACCAGGCAAGACAGCTTATCAGACACAGGCATTTTCTCGTAAACGACAAATTAGTAAACATTCCCTCATACCTTATTTCTGAGGGTGATATAGTTAAAGTAAAAGATAAAAGTAAAAAGCTTGATGCCATCCATCACTCTTTAAAAAGAGTAAAGGAAAGCACCTATAACTGGCTTACAATCGATAAAGCATCTATGAGCGGTACTTTTCTTCAAGTCCCGGATAGAGCAGATGTACCTCTAAATGCCAACGAACAGTTGGTTGTTGAGCTCTATTCTAAATAATTTTTTTTGATATTTTAGAGGATTGATAAATGATTAACACAAATTTAGTTATGCCCGAATCCGTAGTTCTTGATGAAGCAAATTATTCAAACACATTTGGTAAGTTTACCGTTGAACCCCTTGAAAGGGGTTACGGAGTTACCCTCGGTAATTCATTGAGGCGTGTTTTGCTTTCTTCATTATCCGGTGTCGCTATTACAGCAGTTAAATTTAGCGGTATACTGCATGAGTTTACTACCATTCAGGGTGTTGTTGAAGATGTTTCTGAAATAATATTGAATTTAAAGCAGGTAAGATTAAAACTGCTGTCTAAAAAGCCGAATAAAATTGAGCTCTCATTCAACGGTGAAAAAGAATGGAGAGCTGCCGACATTCAAAAAGCAAGCAGCGATATAGAAGTGCTAAATCCGGATCTTCTCATTGCAACCCTTAACAAAAATGCAAAATTTGATGTCGAATTGAGGATCGGTAAAGGCTTCGGGTATGTACCTGCCAGTGAAAATATAATTACCGATCAAACAATAGGCATAATTCCTATCGATTCAATATTTACTCCTATCAAAAACGTAAAGATCGATGTGAGTAATGTTAGAATCGGTGATAAAAATGATTATGAGAGATTGGTTCTTGAAGTTACTACCGATGGCTCAATTACACCCGACGATGCAATTACTCAGGCTGCGAAAATTTTAAGAGACCATATCCAGCTTTTTATTAATTTTGATATTGAACAGGAAGAAGAAACCCCGGTAATTGTAAAGGATTCTGAAGCGGAAAGAATCCGTAAAATTTTATTAACTCCTGTTGACGATCTTGAACTAAGCGTGAGGTCGCACAACTGCTTAAAAGCAGCAAATATTAAATCGCTCGGCGATCTGGTTAGGAAAGATGAAGCCGAAATGCTGAAGTTCAGGAATTTTGGACGAAAATCTCTTGCTGAACTTATGGAGATAGTTGAAAACATGGGTCTCGATTTCGGGATGGATGTGGACAAGTACCTTAAAGAGGAACCGGAATCCAATTAAACTATTTGAGGAATTCATATGAGACATAATGTAAAAGGACGTAAACTCGGCAGAACTAGCAGCCACCGAAAAGCTACCCTGCAATCGCTTTCTACATCTTTGCTGAAGCATAAGAGAATTAAAACCACCCTGGCTAAAGCAAAAGAATTAAGAGGATTTGCCGAAAGAATAATAACTAAAGCCCGTGCAGGTGATCTCCACTCAAAAAAAATGGTTATGGATGTTATCAAAGACAAGGAAGTTGTAAAGGAATTATTTGGCGAGATAGTTTCGAAAATAGGAGATAGACCGGGCGGATATACAAGAGTTGTTAAACTTGGTCAGCGTTTTGGAGATGCTGCGCAAATGGCTGTTGTTGAACTTGTTGATTATAATGAAATTGTAACCGCAAAAGCCGAAAAACATAAAGAACAGAAAGAAATTAAGAATAAGGAAAAGAAAGAGAAAAAGAAAGCTGAAGAACTTGAGCAAACGGCGGTTGACAACAGTAAAGCTGAGGCTGATAAATAATTATTTTTATCTTTTCTTGTAAAGAGTAATCGGGCAGATCGGTTACTCTTTTTTTATTAATAATGTTTAAACAAATTTCATTTGAAAAATCAGTTTTTGAATTATCGCAAATACAGCAAGTAATCTTACCCCAGCTGATATTGTGCGGCAGATCCAATGTCGGTAAATCTTCATTTATTAACTCACTTTTTAACAGAAAAAATCTTGCTAAAACGAGCTCAACTCCGGGCAAAACACGATCGATAAATTTTTTTAATGTTGATGACAGCTTTTATGTTGTAGACCTGCCCGGTTATGGTTATGCAAAATCAAGTAAAGCTGAGCGGGAGAAGTGGTCTAAGCTTGTTACCGACTTTATTAAAAATTCAGCAAATATTAAACATGCATTTCATTTTTTAGATTGCAGGCATAACCCCACTGAACTTGATATTAAACTTCACAGCTGGCTGATAATTAATCAAATAGAATTTTCAATCATTCTGAATAAAATAGATAAGCTCTCACAATCCGATTTGAACAAGGCAGTAAAGAGTATCAACGGCTTCATCCCCCACCTGAAGCCCGGTAAAAACTTATTCTTTTACTCTTCAATTAAAGGCAGGTGGAAAGCTCCGGTCCGGAAGAAGATCCTGGATTTGTTTTATTGAAATCATAAGAATATTTTTTTAATCAATTTGTTGGTAAATTTATTAAACTATTATTATTTCCTATTATTATTTTTTAAAAATGGAGCAAAGGCAGAAAAAAAGAATATTAATATTTCTTGTTATACCTCTGCTTGCATTAATACTCTTCCTCACCGATGATATTACCATCAGGCTTATTACTCTTGCGCTTATAATAATCTATGTTGCATTCATTATTTTTTTAAGAGATTCGATAAGGTTTTCCGGGGGATTTAAAATTTCTGAAGACAAAGATGCGGGGGCTGATGATTTTGCTTCCACTTCCCAGCCGGATTTTGAAGATTCATTTAAAATTGTTTCAAAGAGCCGAAATTTAGAGGTAATTACAGATGAAAGTTATCGTCCCGAGTATGGTGTTTCTAAAACAACTCTAAAGCCTCCGGATTTAAAGGAAAGATTTGAGGAGATTGCAAAAGAGGAATTACCGCCGGGTATCGGTCACGATGAGCAATTTAATTTTGTCCTGGATAAGCTGCTTAAGGTTATGGGAGAGCTCTATAACGCTCATTCAATAATTTTTTTCTGGTATAACCGGAAAAAAGAGAAGATTGTAGTTGAAAAATTTATTTCGAATTGCTCAGCAATTACCAAGAAAAAGTTTGATATTGAAGATGATATTCTAAGCAAGATAGTGGAACAAGGGGAGCCTGAGTTGCTTACCGATATTTCGAGAGCTGCCGAAGCTGATGTGATACGATATTACGATGTACCGCAAAGTATTAAAAGTTTTGCGGGTGTCCCCGTTTTTTATAACAACGAGTTAATAGCAGTCATCGCCATCGATTCAAAAGTGGCAGATGCATTTGGGATCGAAACCATTTATTCGCTTGGACGATTTGTTCGGATTATTACGATGCTAATCGGCTTATTCGAAGAAAAATATTCTGACACAATTTCACAAAAAAGACTGCAGGGACTGCTAAAAATAATCGGTCCTGAAACAGATTTCGAAAACGAAAAAGAACTCATTCAGAACCTTCCGGAAGCTTTCAAATCAATGATCAACTGGGATGCATTTGTTTTCATTTATTATGACCCGGTTGAGAAAATATTCAAAACTGAAAAGGTACAAAATTCAACAGCACTTAAGTATATCGGCAGTAACCTCCAGGTAGATCTTAACGGAACACTGGTCGGAAAATCGATTGTGTCGGGAATCCCTGTTAAAATTGATGATACTTCCTCCGGCGAATATAAAAGGTACTCGAGATCTGAAGATGTAAGCTTTGATGGTTCTTTTGTGGCAGTACCCCTGATATATAAGAAACAAAATTATGGAGTCGTTTGTTTTGAAAGCCTCAAAAAAAATGCATACAGCAATCAGGATATTCAGTTCCTTAAGCAATCGCTTAATGTACTGTCATACATAATTTATTTTCATTCTGCTCAAAAGCTTCTTAAAAATCTTACGTCTGTTGATCTCGAAACACGGGGATTAAACTTTACGGCTTTCCGTGAAAGCTTAAATAGTGATCTGATTAAAGCAAATATGTTAAATGTTCCAGGTGCAATTGCATTAATTAAGCTGGATGAATTTGTTGAACAGGAAACTCTTTTTAATGATAATCCCTTACCTACCTTAATTACATCTGTTGCAGATGTTATCAGGGAGGATCTTACTCCGCTTAACTTATTCGGTAGAATTGATGAACGAACTTTTGCCGTTTACTTTTTTAATTCCAGCACTAAAAACGTATTTATCTGGGCTGAAAAGTTAAGAGTAAAAATTGCCAGGAAGTCAATTTCGGTTTCCTCAAGGCAAACCACCTTTACTGTTTCGATCGGGGCTGCCTCAACAACAAATAAAACTAATGTCGATGAAGTTTTGTATAACGCAAACCTGGCTCTTGCCAAAGCCCTTGAAAAAGGTGGAAATACAGTATTAGTATCAACTGAATAATTACCCGGTATTTTCTACAATCAAATGAATAATTTTTTTGTTATTGTTCTGGATGGAGTTGGTATCGGAGAATTGCCCGATGCTCATGAGTATTACGACGAAGGCAGCAACACTATCTGCAATATTGCCAAAGCTGTTGGCGGACTTTCACTTCCAAACCTGCAGAAGCTTGGGCTCGGCTGCATTACTTCTATTTACGGTGTTGATCTGGAAGAACAACCACAAGCATCTTTTGGTAAAATGAAAGAATTATCCAGAGGTAAAGATTCAACTACAGGGCATTGGGAATTAGCTGGCCTGTTCGTCGATACTGAATTTTCTTATTTCCCAAAAGGGTTTGATAAAGAAATTGTGAAGAAATTTTTGGATGAAACAGGATGCGCAGGCATTCTTGGTAACAAACCTGCATCGGGAACAGAAATTATTGATGAGCTGGGTGAAAAGCATATTCAAACCGGTTACCCGATTATTTATACTTCCGCCGATTCAGTTTTTCAAATCGCAGCTCACGAAAAAATAATTCCACTTAAGAAGTTGTATAATATTTGTGAAATAACCCGTAATCGGGTACTAACAGAGCCGTTGCGTGTCGGGCGTGTAATAGCGCGTCCATTCGTTGGTGAGCCTGGTGGTTTTACCAGGACAGTTAACAGGAAAGATTTTTCGCTGGACCCACCTCAGCCAACTGTTTTGGATTTGCTTTTCTCAAAAGGAATTGTTACAGTGGCAATAGGAAAAATTAACGATCTTTTTAATTACAGGGGAATTAAAGTAAAAGAAATTACTAAGTCAAATAATGAAGGGTGTATAAAATTGCTCGATTATGCTGGTGGGATTTCCGGCAGCTTTATATTTGCCAATCTTGTTGATTTTGATGTTTATTACGGACACAGAAACGATCCGGAAGGTTTTGCAAAATTACTAAAAGAATTCGATGAGTTTCTTCCGGCTTTTCTGGAAAAATTAGATGAAACCGATCGACTTGTAATTACGGCCGACCATGGCAACGACCCGACAACACCCAGCACAGACCATAGCAGGGAATACGTTCCTTTACTCTATTACAGGAAGAACATCCCGGGGAAAAATTTAGGTGTAAGAAATACTTTTGCAGATGCAGGCAAAACAGTTGCCGATTTCTTTAATGTAGAAAACCAATTAAGTGGAACAAGCTTTCTAAATGCATAAAAAAGAGCAGAATCTTTTGGAATCTATCAATATCAAACCCGGCGATCGAAAATCTGTTTCAAAATTATTAAATATTTTTGCGCAGATGAAAGAAGATGGTTTTGAAGAAATAAACATAACTATTGAAGCTTCAGTAAGGAAGAGTCTGATTGACTCCGGCTATAATTTAAGATCATTTAATAAAATAAAAACAATACAGGAGCTGCCGGAAAAAACAGTTTACGATTTAATGGATTCATGCGGAAAGTTGAAAGGATCAGGAATTGATAAACGCATCTTCAAGAAAAATTAAGTTTCTTATCGATACTGATATTCTGGCAGATCACCTGGTAAATTGTAAGAACGGATGCTCGGTTTTAATTGATTTTATGCAAAAAGGTATCTGTTTTACCACTGTGTTAAACGCGGCCGAATTACTGCTATCTGCGCGTTCCAAGTTTGAAAGAAAACATGTTAATAAGGTTTTATTCGCATTAAAAATACTGGGTTTGAACTCACGATATGCTTTGATGGCACCTGAATATTCCTTGAAGCTGCATTCATTGCGTGATATATTGTTTTGCGTTGTTGCAGATATAAATAAATTGCCTATTGTTACGTTTGATATTAAAAAATATTCTGGAACGAAATTAAAAATTATTAATCCAAAAAAACTGTGAGGGCAAATTGTTTTTAGGCAGAGTTATTGGAACTGTCTGGTCAACAAAAAAAGACGAGCAGCTGGTTGGCGCAAAATTTTTGATTGTACAAGAACTTACTCTTGAGCTAAAAGAAAAAGATAGGTTTGTTGTAGCTGTTGACAGCGTTGGTGCAGGTGAGGGTGAAATTGTACTGGTGGCAACCGGCAGCTCATCGAGAATGACTACATTTACAAAGGATAAACCTGTAGACGCAGTAATAATGGCTATCGTTGATAAACTTGATGTTGCAGCAAAGGAAATACTGCAAGAAAAAATGAGATTGAAAAATTGACCCTTGCATAAATAATTTATGTTTGCGGAAATCTTTCACTTTTTAAAGAATAAAACGAAAAACCAAATTTCGTAACTGGAGTCTGATTGTTTTTAGGTAAAGTAATAGGAAATATCTGGGCTACCAAGAAATACAGCGAATTAAAAAGCTTCAAGCTAATGATTGTCCAGCCCATAAATTCAAATATGGAAAAAACCGGCGATCCTATTATTGCAGTCGATACTGTTGGCTCGGGTCCGGGTGAAATAATCTTCTACATTACGGCATCAGAAGCTGTTATTCCTTTAGCGGTAGACTTTGCGCCGGTAGATGCTTCTATAGTAGGAATTGTAGACACTATTAATTCTGAAAACTAATACCTTATTACTGGTGAAGATAACAAAACAATTTACAAACAGAGAAGCACAGTCCCTGGATAAATATCTTCAGGAAATTGGCAAAGATAATCTTATCACACCTGAACAGGAAGTTGAACTTGCGTTTAAAATTAAGCAGGGTGATACAGAAGCTCTTGAAAAATTAACCAGAGCAAATTTAAGATTTGTTGTTAGCGTGGCAAAGCAATATCAGAACCAGGGTCTTTCACTTGGTGATTTAATAAATGAAGGAAACATTGGTCTGATTAAAGCAGCAAAACGGTTTGATGAAACAAGAGGATTTAAATTTATCTCTTATGCTGTCTGGTGGATAAGACAATCCATTTTACAGGCTTTGGCTGAACAGTCAAGAATTGTAAGACTGCCGCTTAATAAAGTTGGGGCCCTAAACAGAATAGGAAAAGCATACAGTAACCTTGAGCAGGAATTTGAACGGGAACCAAGTGCCGAAGAACTGGCTGATGAGCTCGATATGGATGTCAGCGATGTGTCGGATGCACTATCCAGTTTAGGCAGGCATTTATCAGTTGATGCTCCTTTTTCAAGAAGTGAAGAAAACAGTTTGCTCGATGTTCTTGAGAACGATGAGCTGCCTTCTCCGGATAATTCTCTTATTTCTGAATCACTGAAAGAAGAAATTAAGCGTGTGCTCTCTTTACTTCCTGAAAGAGAAGCTGAAGTGATAAAACTTTATTTTGGCCTTGATAGGGAGGAAGCAAGCACTCTTGAAGAGATCGGGGAAATGTTTAATTTAACCCGGGAAAGGGTAAGGCAGATTAAGGAAAAAGCAATCAGAAGGCTAAAAAGAAATACCATCAGTAATGAATTAAAAACTTACCTGGGCTGAGTTTGCAGGATTTTTACAGGAAAAATATAATAACCCTTTTTGTATTCTTACTGCTGGTTTATTTTGGATGTACTTCCGGTGGTACAGTAAGATACCAAAAAGATAATGTTGATATTGACACAAGCAATTCCACCATCCGCTTTACCTCTGCCGACGATTTGCTGATTGTTGATTTGAATCTGGATTTAAAAGATCCCGGTGATTTACCGGATGAAGAGCAGGACATTCAGATCTCAAGCCTTCTTGAAAACTACAACTCAAATCATACCTATGATATCCCGGGATTTGATTATACAACACTCAGAGAAAAAATGCTTATGGAAATAATTAAATATCTTGGTACTCCGTATAAGTACGGTGGCAATACTGTTGATGGAATAGACTGCTCTGCATTTACGCAGAACATTTATAAGAGTGTTCTGGGTATAGAACTTGAACGTTCTGCAAGGCTACAGTTTAACCAGGGTGTGGAGATAAATGAAATGAATGAATTGAAATTTGGGGACCTTGTATTTTTTAACACAAGAAAGAGAGTAAAACCAGGTCATGTAGGTATTTTTATCGGGGAAAATCTTTTTGCACACGCTAGTTCCAAGAAGGGCGTTACTATATCCTCTCTAGATCATAGTTACTACTCAAAAAGGTATATGGGGGCACGACGATTCGACAATGAAATTTTACAAACCAGCCAGTAATTTCTGGAATAATGCTTTAAATTTAACTGCACCCTGAAGTGGAGCCGCAGGTCATGCATTTAAGGCAGGTTCCATTTCTTACCATCGTCATACTCTGGCACTCGGAACAGATATCGCCGGTATAGCCTCTTTCAATTGCTTGTTTCACCTGAGAATTGAATGAATTTTTTGAACTGACTACAGATTCCCTCTTAAATTCTGTTGCAGATGAAAGAGGATTATTTTTTCCCGGGGATTCCGGATTATCGCGATCGAGTTCCACAAGGCGTTCACTTACAATCTCTTCATCAAAATAGTCCGGTTCAGAAAGTTTTTTTACGATGCCCGGTGAAGCTTTCAATTTTATTTCTTCTGGTTCAACATGTGCAAGGTCATTCCTGCCAAGATAAGTAACTGCCAGCTCACGGAATATATAATCGATAACCGAAGTTGCCATCTTAATTTTTTCATTGCCTGTAACTATACCGCTGGGTTCAAATCTTGTAAATACGAACGCATCGGCAAATTCTTCAAGAGGAACACCGTGCTGCAATCCGAGTGAAATTGAAATAGCAAAACAGTTCAACAGGCTTCTGAAAGCTGCGCCTTCGCGGTGCATGTCAATAAAAATTTCACCCAATTGACCGTTATCATATTCACCGGTTCTGATGTAAACAGATTGACCATTAATCTTTGCTTTCTGAGTATATCCTGATCTACGGTCGGGTAATCTGCGGCGTTTTGCTATGTAACGATGGATAATTCTTTCTGCCACCTTAACCACATCGTTCTTTTCTTCAAGCAGTGCTTCAATTTCTTCTTCACTAATCGAGTTAAGCGGCTGCGATAATTTTGAACCATCCCGGTAAAGGGCATTAGCTTTTATTCCAAGTTTCCACGATTGCATAAATGCATCCTTGAAATCTTCAATGGTTGCCTGGTTAGGCAGGTTTATAGTTTTGGAAATCGCACCGGAAATAAATGGCTGAGCTGCAGCCATCATTTTTATATGAGCTGCCGCTCTTATGAATCTCGATCCTTTTTTCCCGCATTTATTAGCACAATCGAAAACAGGGTAATGGTCGTGCTTAAGGAACGGTGCTCCCTCGATAGTCATCGTACCAGAGACAAAGTCATTTGCAGTTGCTATCTCTTGCTTTGAAAAGCCTAATGCTTCGAGGAGATTAAAATCATATCTGTTCTGAGTTTCCTCATCAATTCCGAGTTGTTTTTTAATAAACTCGGCTCCAAGAGTGAATTTATTAAAAGCAAAACTTAACTCGAAAACAGTGGGCAAAGCTTTTTCGATTTTTGAAATAGCTTCTTCTGTAAATCCTTTCGCTTTGAGAGATTCCGGATTTATATATGGACAGCCGTTAAGAGTTCCCTGGCCCTTTGCGTATTTGACAATTTCATTAATCTGATCTTTATTATAGCCAAGTCTTTCCAGGGCAGGCGGGATTGATTGATTAATTATTTTAAAGTATCCACCGCCTGCAAGTTTTTTAAATTTGACGAGTGCGAAATCTGGTTCTACACCTGTCGTATCGCAATCCATAACAAGGCTGATTGTTCCTGTGGGGGCAATCACAGTAACCTGTGCATTTCTGTAACCGTACTTTTCACCAAGCTCCAATGCTTTATCTGCATCCTCCCTCGCTGCATTCAGAAGATCGGAGGGACAATATTTTGGATTTATGCCAACCGGCAGTACGGTTAAACCTTCATACTCTTCACCCGGTACGTTAAACGCAGCTCTTCGGTGGTTGCGTATTACCCTAAGCATGTTTTTCTTATTTTTCTTAAAGCCTGGAAATGGACCAAGCGCTTTTGCCATCTCTGCTGAGGTTGAGTATGCCGTCATATGCATTATCGCTGTGAGAGCACCACAAATTGCAAAACCTTCGTTGCTGTCGTATGGTATTCCCTGCAGCATCAGAAGTGAGCCGAGATTAGAGTATCCCAAACCTAGTGTTCTGTATTCATAACTTAACTGTGCTATTTTACGGCTTGGAAATTGAGCCATCAGCACACTTAACTCAAGAACAATTGTCCATAATTTTGTGGCGTGCCTGTAAGCATCAACATTAAATTTCTTTTCCCTGATGTTGTAAAATCTTACAAGGTTTAATGACGCAAGGTTACAGGCAGTATCATCAAGAAACATATATTCGCTGCAGGGGTTAGAAGCTCTTATTTCTCCATCATTCGGGCAGGTATGCCATTCATTAATTGTAGTGTGGTATTGAATACCCGGATCTGCGCAAGCCCAGGCAGCGTACGCAATTTCGTTCCACAAATCCCTTGCTCTAAGAGTTTTGCAAGGTTTGGGTTTCCTGTTTTCCTCATCCGCTTTACGTTTTTCTACTCTCCAGTAGAGATTCCAATCCTCATCATCCAGTACAGCATTCATAAATTCGTTTGTAACACGTATTGAGTTATTTGAATTCTGTCCGGAAACAGTGGCATATGCATTTGAATTCCAGTCTGTATCATAAACGGGAAATTCAATTGATTTGAAACCCTGCTTTGCAAGCTGGATTACACGCTCAATATAATTGTTTGGTATTGATGCTTTCCTGGCATCAATTACAGCAGCTTTTAATTTCTTATTTACCTGTTTATTAAATCTGTCGTTTTCCGGATGCTCGTCATAGCAGGCTTTTATAATATGATTCAGGTAGTAATTTAACTGGATTGAGCCGGTCACAAGCGATGCTACCTTTTGCTCTTCAACAACTTTCCAGTTAATAAATTCTTCTATATCCGGATGGTCTAAATCCAGGGTTACCATTTTGGCCGCTCTTCGTGTAGTTCCTCCGGATTTAATTGCACCGGCAGAGCGGTCTCCGATTTTAAGGAAGGACATAAGTCCGGAAGATTTACCGCCGCCGCTTAATGGTTCATTTGTTCCTCTCAATTCAGAAAAATTTGAACCGGTTCCTGAACCGTATTTGAAAAGCCGTGCTTCTCTTACCCAAAGATCCATTATACCGCCTTCATTCACCAGGTCATCGTTAACAGATTGTATGAAGCAGGCATGCGGCTGCGGATGTGTATATGCATCTGACGATACAACCATTTCTCCGGTCTTAAAATCGATATAATAATGACCCTGTGAAGGACCGGTTATACCATACGCCCAATTCAACCCGGTATTGAACCATTGCGGACTGTTTGGTGCTGCATATTGGTTGGCAAGCATAAACATAAGTTCATCATAAAAGTTCTTTGCGTCTTCCTCTGTATCGAAATAACCGCCTTTCCATCCCCAGTAAGTCCAGCAGCCTGCTAACCTGTGAAAAACCTGGTTAGCATCTTTCTCAGAAGTATACCGGTCTTCTTCATGGAGTTCATTCAATCGTTCATCGTCTGCCCTGGAAGCCTGAAGCCAGTCGGGTATTCCTTCTTCATCGTTCTTTTTAAGCAGTTTAGGAATACCTGCTTTTCTGAAATATTTCTGAGCCAGGATATCAACTGCAACCTGCGACCAATGTTCCGGTACAATTATATCTTCCATCCTGAAAACCAGCGATCCATCGGGATTTTTTAACTCAGATTTTCTTTTTACGAATTTGATTGATGAAAGAGGGTCTTTTCCTGCAGTTGTAAAGTACCTTTTTATCTGCATCGGCAGCTCCTGGGTTTTAGGTTCAAGGTTAATAAATTAATTAGGCTCATTAAACGATTTTTATTCATGCCAAGATAGCAGAAGAAATATTTTGAAAAATAAATTTTAAAGATTGAGACCGGGGTTTAATGGAAGCTACAAAAAAAATTAAAAAGTTTAAAAGAGTTTTTCAACAAATCCGAGTTAAATTTTTTACCCCGATCAGGGCATTGCTAACTTCAGGATAATTTTGAAAAAAAACAAATTAAATTTTTAACAAAGAAAATTTTTTTTGTACTTGTCTGTTACTTTCGATTTTAAATTAAGAGATAAAAAAAATATCAATTGTATTATTATCCTTTTGCCAGTAAAAATACCCGATGAAACATTTAATACAGGAGTAACATAAAAGTTATTTATTTTCAGAATATGCTTTTAAAGAATATTTGAATTGTCTTGGCTGAGAACGATTTCATTATAGAAGTAACTAACCTTAATAAGCGTTTCAAAGATACACTTGCGGTGAATAACCTTAATCTGCAGGTGCAGAGGGGTGATGTTTTCGGATTTCTCGGACCAAATGGTGCCGGAAAAAGTACAACCATCCGCATTTTACTTTCCCTTATCTCGCCCAATTCAGGTTCGATAAATATTTTTGGTAAATCTCTTAGACGCTTTAGAAAACAGATACTTAAAAAAGTGGGGGCAATTGTTGAGAAGCCCGATTTTTATAACTTTCTATCTGCTTACAAAAACCTTGAAATTTTAGCCAAATTATCAGGGATTGAGGTCAGTTCCAACCGGATATTTGAACTTTTTGAGCTGGTTGGGTTAAAAGACAGATATAAAAGTAAAGTAAAAACATACTCGCACGGAATGAAGCAGAGATTGGGAATTGCGCAAGCATTATTGCATAATCCGGAGTTGATAATTCTTGATGAACCTACCACGGGTCTTGATCCCTTTGGAATGAAGGAGATAAGGGACCTGATTATAAGACTTAGCAAGGAAGAGAAAAAAACCGTTTTTCTTTCCTCACATATTCTCTCTGAAATTGAGATGATTGCCGACAGGATGATAATAATTAATAAAGGCACTGCAGTTATTCAAGGATCGGTTAAAGAGCTGCTTAATTCAGGAGTGCTCAAAGTTGCTTTCGAGGTTGATGATATCATAAAATCTAAATCTATTCTTGAAGGGACATCGTGGTACAATAAGATAGAATTTATTTCCGGGGATACTTTAAATTTTTCCCTGGAACAAAAAGAAATTGCCCCGTTGAATAAATTGCTGGTTGAGCAGGGGATAAACGTAAATGCAGTTATTCCGAAGCGATCTCTTGAAGAATATTTCTTAAAAATTACCTCAGAAGCCAATTGATGTTTACGCTTTTTAAAATTGAATTTTATAAAATATTCAGAAAATGGCGCACATATATCAGTTTTGCTGCGGTTGGGATTCTTGTTCCGATTGTGCATCTGGCTATGCATCTTGAAGGACAGAAATCACTGGATTATATGACCAGGAATTTGCAGAACTCTTTTGTGATTGTTGGAAATCTTCTTAACGGCTACTGGGTTTCATATTTAATTTTAAATGCTCTTACTATTCACATTCCTTTTCTTATAACACTCGTAGCAGGGGATTTGCTGGCAGGTGAAGCAACTGCAGGAACTTACCGTTTATTAATTACCAGACCCGTTTCCCGGGTGCAGATAGTTACATCAAAATTTCTGGCGGGGCTTGCCTACACAAGTTTGCTTATTTTTTGGCTTGCACTTTTAAGCCTTGGTTTAGGGATTTTTATTTTCGGTACGGGGGATTTGATAGTCGTGAGAAGTGATCTGATTATTATTCTTGACCAATCGGATGTTATATGGAGATTTGTTTTAGCTTACGGATACGCAATATTGGGAATGGCAGTGGTTTGCACACTCGCTTTTTTCTTCTCTTCGCTGGTCGAAAATTCCATAGGACCAATAATCGCTACAATGGCTGTTATAATAATATTTATAATTATTTCTGCAATTAATGTGGATATCTTCAATAATATAAAACCGTATTTATTTTCTAATTATATACTTAATTGGCGGGAATTTTTTAACGATCCGCCTGATTTACAGCAGATTCTTCAAGCCGTATATGTTTTGGGAGGGCACATAATTGTATTGCTGATGGCAACTCTTATTATTTTTCAAAAGAAAGACATATTAAGTTAAAAAGGAATAATCTGATGTTTCTAAAAATACTTTTGCTCGTTTTACTATTATTTAGCTCGCCACAGGCTCAAAATAAAGATCCGAAAAAAATTCTGGAAGATGTTAAAAATGAATATGAACAAATAAAAGATTACCAGGCAGATATTCATATTAAGATTGATATCCCGTTTATCAAAATGCCGGAAAGAAAAGCGGTCATCTATTATAAACAGCCGGATAAAATTCATATTGAATCTGGCGGCTTTGCAATTTTGCCAAAAGAGGGTATTAAGTTTTCGCCTTTAACCATGCTCGAATCCGAGTATACTGCATTTTATGAGAGAGAGGAATTGATAGGTAAAATAAATGCTGCAGTTGTTAAAATAATCCCTTTAAATTCAGAATCTGATCTTTTTTTAAGCACTTTATGGATAGATCCGTTGCAGAAAAGAATTTTAAAAATAGAGTCGTCAAGAAAACCTTCCGGTAATTTTATAATAGAATTAAGCTACGGCAGCGAAACTGAATATAATTTACCTGAATTGATTTCGTTTACATTTTCGGCAGACCCGACCTTGCTGCAGCCGCAAAGCCATAATCAGACCGGTTTGGATAGGGAAGAAGCTTCTGAGGATTCGGCAAAAACAAAACCAGGAAAAGTTTTAATACGTTACTCCAACTACAAGGTTAATACAGGCATACCCGATTCAATATTTCAGAAGGAAAAATAAAAAAACAGGCGGCTGGATTTAAAATTACAATGAAAGTGAGGGCATAACATTGTAAGGGAAGTAATCCAACCGCCTTTACCTGATCACTATAGGAGGCTACTCTTTTTAAAGAGAAGTGATCAGATTTTGGGAGGAGATGTTTAGAACCTTGTTTTTTCTCGCTGTAAATATTTTGTAAACGGCGTATAAAAGAAAGTCAAAATTTTAGCAACAAAATATTTTGCCCCGTACATTTGAATGAAAAATCAAGGAAAGATAATATCCTGACGCTTAAAAAAAGCTTTTTTCTTTAGAGCAAACAAAGAGAATTTTGGAATAAGCTTATTTCAATCCTTTTCAAACATTTTTTGGAATAATGTTTTCATTTTTTCCCACGATTCTTTATCGGCTTTTTCATTGTATTCTAACGGTAGGTTGAATTTTTTCCCAAGGCTGTCTGCCCCCGGGTTGGTGAAGCTGTGTTTTGTGCCCGGGAAATTGATAAACTCGTAGTCTACTTCTGCCGAATCCATTTCTGCTTTGAAACCATCAATCTGTTCCTGCTTTACAAATGGATCATCTGCACCGTTGCAAACGAGTAAATAAGCTTTAACTTTATCTTTTGCAGCAGGAGTAATCGGCTGAATTCCGCCGTGAAAGCTAACCGCAGCTTTAAGATCTGTTCCGATTCTTGCCATATGCAGCACAACGCCGCCTCCAAAACAGTATCCGATTGCTGCAATATTAGAAGGATCAGTTATTTCATGCTGCTTCAGCAAATTGTATGCAGCCATAAATCTTGCCTGAGCTTTTTCGATATTATTAAAAATCTCCATTACAAACTTACCGGCATCATCAGGATGGTTTGCTTGTTTACCTTCTCCGTACATATCAACTGCGAGTGCAATATAACCAAGTTCAGCTAGCATTTTTGCTCTTTTACGGGCGTAGTCGTTGTGTCCCCACCATTCGTGAACAACCAGAATCCCCGGTCTTTTCCCTTCTATATTCCCATCATAAACGAGAAAACCTTTCATTGAAGTTTCACCATCCGTGTATTCAACTTCCTTTTCAACAAGTGGAGTATTTTCTTGCGGCTGTTCAGCACAACTAAAAAATAAAATAGTGATAACAATTGTTAGAATTGATTTTAATAGCATAGCGACCTCCTTATGGTTTTGGAATTATTTATCCCTGTTTACAGTTTCAGGTGAAAATGCAGGCAGGCAAACGGCTACATATTCTGCCCCTTCGGCGGAAGGAGTGCTATACTTTATCCATTCACCTTTATATGTAATTATTGCTTGCCCTGCTTCCACGTCCAAAGTGTTTTGCTTAGTTTCTACCCTTAATAAACCTTTAATCACAATAGTGTATTCATCGAAGGCGGGAGTTTGCCCCGGTTCCTCCCAGCCGGCAGGACTTTTCATCTTTGCAATGCTTAACTGATTTGAGCCGGAATTAATTCTACCGATAAATTCTTCAATAATTTTTATTTTATTACCAGCGGCTTCAATTATTGCTGGCGATTTGATTAGTGTTGGCATTTCCCACCGAATAGCTTAAAAGTTGAATAATGATTTTTATTTCTTTGAATTCTTTTTCCGCTTTGATTTTCAGTAGCTTGCCTTTGCATTCTGAATTGTCTTTATCTTGTAATTCTCATCAATGTGATATCTTGCTTTAAACTTTCTTCCGGGCATTTTCACGATATTTTTTATTTACGGCGTATCTTCAGTTTGTATTCCGGAGGATTTCATCGCGGTTTCTCTCGTATTAAGTTCTTTTTTTTGAATGGCATAAAAACCTCACCAACTTAAAGCTGATTATCTGAGACAGAAGAAGCACTTATTCTATCATTTAAACTAATAATCAGATTTAAGCAAAACAATAATCATTTTCAATTTCAATAACTCTCTTTATGCACATTTTTCACTGCACGACCGGAAGGATCTATTAAATTTTGTAACGATTTATCCCATGCAAGCGCCTCAGGGGTGCTGCATGCAACAGATGGTCCTCCCGGCACGCAGGATGCGGCAGCATCGGAAGGGAAGTGTTCTGCAAAAATCTTCCTGTAAAAATATGCTTCTTTGGTATCGGGTGTGTTGATAGGAAACATAAAGTGTGCGTTTTTCATCTGGCTGTCTGAGATTTCTTTTTCTGCAACTGCTTTAAGTGTATTTATCCAGGTGTAACCAACTCCATCGGAGAATTGCTCTTTCTGTCTCCACAAAACGCTCTCAGGCAGATAATCCGAAAAAGTTTCACGAAGCAAATGCTTTTCTATTTTTCCAACGACACCGGATAATTTATCGGCAGGATTTAACCGCATTGCAACATCGAGAAATTCTTTATCGAGGAAAGGTACACGCGCTTCAACACCCCAGGAAGCCATAGCTTTATTGGCACGCAGGCAATCAAACAAATGAAGGCGCGATAATTTTCTTATTGTTTCGACATGCAAAGTCTCAGCATCCGGTGCTTTGTGAAAATAGAGATAACCTCCAAACATTTCATCCGATCCTTCTCCGGATAAAACCATTTTAATGCCCATAGATCGGATCTTTCTTGCAAGGAGATACATTGGAGTTCCGGCTCTGATGGTTGTTACATCATAAGTTTCCAGGTGATAAATTACATCGCTTAATGCATCAAGCCCCTCCTGGATTGTATAATGAAAGTTGTGATGAACTGAACCAATGTGATCTGCGACTTTTTGTGCTGCTGCCAGGTCCGGCGAGCCTTTCAGCCCGATTGCAAATGTATGAAGCATTGGCCACCAGGCATCCTGCTTATCATCGGTTTCAATTCTTTTTGATGCAAACTTTTTTGCTATTGCAGCTATAATGGAAGAATCGAGCCCCCCCGACAGAAGCATCCCGTACGGTACATCGGACATAAGCTGGCGGTGAACTGCCTGTTCAAGCGAATGCCTGAGCACTTGTTTGTCGGTTTTATTGTTTTTAACATTTTCGTAATCAGTCCACTCACGCTTGTAGTATTTTTTAATTTCTCCGTCTTTACTGCAGAGATAATGCCCGGGAGGAAATTCTTTAATTGTGCTGCAAACATTAACGAGTGCTTTCATTTCGGATGCAATATAAAAATTTCCCTCTTTATCATAGCCGGTGTATAGTGGAACAATACCGATATGATCTCTTGCAATCAGGTATGCTTCTTTTTCTTCATCATAAAGAACGAAAGCAAATATGCCGTTCAGGTCATCTAAAAAATCTGTTCCTTTTTCTTTGTAAAGAGCGTTTATAATTTCGCAATCGGATGCAGTTTGAAACTCATAATTGATTTTTAGTTTCGCTTCGAGCTCTTTGTGATTATAGATTTCACCGTTAACTGCCAGGGCAAGTTTTCCATCTTTACTTAAAATAGGTTGTGAGCCATGTTCAACATCTACAATAGCCAAACGCTCGTGGGCCAGTATAGCTTTATTATTCGTATACATTCCGGACCAGTCAGGACCGCGGTGCCTGAGAAGTTTAGACATTTGTAATACCTGCTTTCGTAAGCTTGCTGCTTCAGTTTTAATATCGAGTATTCCCACAATAGAGCACATTAAATAAAATCCTTCATTTAGTTTGGAAAAATCCGGCAGTGTTAACAGAGAAATAAAAGGAAGAGTTTAAGATTCAAATAATGTTCCAAATTCTTCCGTTCCTGTGGATAGTATATTTGATTGAAAACAGCATTTTTTACTTTAATGATCCAGTTCCTTGAATTCTCCGGCGGTCTTGGTAAAAATTAGTATTGAAAAAATTCCCAGTATAAAATTCCCGGCCAGGCAAAACCACACATATTCCGGGTGACCTGAATCCCTGAAGTATCCATAAAGCGAGGTATAAATTATTCCGCTTAATGTACCGCCAAGACCTGTTGCAAGAAAATTTGTACCCATATACAATCCGGCTTTTTCTTTTGGTGCAAGCCACATTATATATTCCTGAATTCGTGGTGATGAAATCATTTCTCCTGAAGCAAATAAAAATATTCCGAGAAATACAAATTCTGCTGCAGATAGATATGCATAGCCAATGGTAAACATTCCGACTGCAGCAACAAAAAGACCAAAGCTGAAAGAGGGAATTGGCTTAAATCTCTCAAATATTCGGGAGATAAATACCTGCAGAATCATAATTATATATCCTGTATGCGCAATCGATTCGCCAAGTAACCTTCTTACTCCGTTTTCATCTTCTGCAGAAAGTATATTCGAAAACCAGGATGGAAAAACAGTGTTAATTGCCAGGTAAAGCTTTAACGTATCAAGGTTCCTGTCAACATAAACTGCAACGAGATTAAAAAATCCCCAAAGCGGAAGCCAGAACATAATTCCGATCAGAAGGAGGAAAACAAGAAATTTTTTATCGGAAAGAGCAATGTACATATCACTGAATTTTTCCTTTAGAGTTTTTCCTTCGATGGCTCTTTCGGGTTCTTTATAGAAAAAAATAGTTATAAGAAACATCATTCCTATACATATTGCAGCAGCCAGAAAAGCATAATTCCAGCTTACTGCCCTTAATTTGCCGGCAACAACTGGTCCGAATGATGCCCCCACATTTACCATCGCATAAAAAATTCCGAATCCAAGAGTTTTATTTGTTTTATCAGTGGTTACCCTTACTGTGCCCGAAATAAGCGGTTTAAATATTCCGGCTGCAAATCCAATCCCGAGCATCGTAAGTGCAATTCCAGAAAAGGATTTTGTAACCATTAATAGCAGAATTGTAGGAAGATATGCTAAGTACGAAACGATCAGTACTTTTTTAAAGCCGTATTTATCAGCAAACGTTCCTGAAAAAACAGGCAACGCATAAGAGAATAAAAGAAAAATACTCTGAACAATTCCAAGCTGACTCTTTGAATAACCGAGATACTCCATATAAATTCCAAAACCCAGATATATACCATAGTAAGCAAACCTTTCAAGCACTTCTATTCCGTTTGCAATCCAAAAAACTTTTGGAAAAGCAGTTCTGTTTTTCATAATTCTTTTCTTAGAAATTTAATCGAAAAATATTTGGAAGGAAAACAACAGCAAAAAAAGCTAAACCTCCAGAGCTGCTGTTGCTCTGTCAAATTCCTCCGGCCGGATATATAAAATATAACCGAAGCCGCCAATCCGGTCTGCAACTCCGCTGGACGCGTAAACGTTAACTTTGGCTTCATAAAGTTTTTGATGGATTTCAGCCAGTGCACCCAGTTCATCATCGCCTGTAACAAGCAGAGCAGGGTGCGGACCATCCAGGCCAAGATTGGACCTGCCTGCAACATCCATAAGTTTAGGTGGGGTTTCAGGAAAAAGGGTCAATTGTGTTCTTTCTGGTCCAACTGGAATAGCAGTAAAAGCCAATAAATTAACACCGCTCTTTTCTAACTGCGAGAGCAGCTTATAAGCTTCGCCCGGCTGATCTACTACCGAGCAATAAAAATACTCTGCTCTGGTAATCTTGAATGACATATACCCTCCTCACGATCTGTTTGTTTTTTTGATTGGCAAGCTAAGAATTTATTGCTGCTATTTCAAGAATAACCGGGCTGAAAATTTTTCCCCTGTATTTAATTTTACAGGGGTTATATTTTGAATCGTAGTTATGGGAAGAAAGAAACACATAAAAATTGATCAGGTTTACCAGTTCAGAAATGTTTTTCGTTTCGGTGATGAAAATCTTGCCGGTAACATTAGCAGCTTTTTTAATCCTTCAGGAAATTACACGCTTGAATTAGGATGCGGTCACGGCGATTATTCAATTGAATTGGCAGCTATACATCCGGAGAGAAATTTTGTTGGAGTGGATATAAAACCTGCCCGTATTTTTACCGGGGCCATTAAGGTGTCAGGATTGAATTTGAAAAATGTCGCTTTTTTAATCGGTAACGCAGAAAAACTCAATGAAGTTTTCCCGAAAAACTCTGTTGATGAAATATATATTCCATTCCCTGATCCCCATTACAAACGGAAAAAAATGACACGGAGATTAGTATCAAAAAAATTCCTGGAAGTTTATAAATCAATCTTAGTTAAAGATGGAATGGTTCATTTGAAAACAGATAATGAAATGCTCTACAACTATACCTTAAAAACTGCCGAGGGTTTTGGCTGCAAAATTATTTACTCAACCGGAGACCTGTACAAGTTAAAGGAGGAACAAATGCCTAAGGATGTTATTACAAAATATGAAGAACATTATCTGCAGGAAGGCAGAAAGATAAAGTATGTTTGTTTTTGTTTTTAGTTACCTTAGAAGAACCATCTTTCTGGTTTCAATAAATGAACCTGCTTGTAATTTGTAGAAATAAATTCCACTTGTCAAGACCAATTAAAAGCTACTTTATGAGTAAAAGCAGACATTTTTTCACTATTCAGTGTTGTTACTATTAGATATAGTTGTATAACGACGGTAAAACATCACGCAAATGCGTGATTTTGAAAAGGTTAGTTGGATGAATTATGGAGTGATATCGTCGAGAAGGAAAACAATTCTGCAATAGTTCTGTGTTTTCCTTCTCTTATTTAGGGGAGAGAAATAATTTTATTTTATCAGAACCTGTCCTCCGTAGCTCTTAGCGCAGGAGGATCATTTTCTTTGTTTCAACAAAGCTGCCTGCCTGTAGTCTGTATAAATAAATTCCGCTTGCAAGTTGTGAAGCATTAAATTGAACCGAATGTTTTCCTGCTTCGCGATATTCTTCAACCAGAGTTTTCACTTCTTCTCCAAGCAGGTTATAAATTTTCAGTGTTACCTCGCCCGCCTTTGGAAGTGAGAATTGAATTGTTGTTGTTGGATTAAATGGATTGGGGTAGTTCTGATTTAAACTATATTTATCGGGACTAAAGTCGTTATAGGATTGAACATCTAAAGGTATTCCCGTTACCTTTAGAATCTCACCATCGATAAAAGTTGAAATAAACAATTCACCCGATGGCTTGAAAACCATTCCTGCAGGGAAATTCAGACCATATATTAATGTGTCAACACCTGAGTTATGTATTTTGAACAAAGCTCCCGTATTACTCTGAAACCCGGCACCAAATTCTCCGTACTGAATAGCAAGTAATTTGTTATCAAGCGGATCTATTGCAAGGTCAATTATCGTTGTCAGCTGACCTTGATAAACACTGTTAACCCCACTTAAATCAACATTGTATATTTTAGCACCTCCTGTTGGAAATGGGAAACCTGTAAGCGAACCAAGATAGAAGTTTGTTCCCGTATAAACTATTCCCGTTGATACAACTTCACCGAGTTGCGTGAAAACACTTAAAGTTCCGGAATTCCTTTCTCTCTTAATTACACCATTAAAACCGGCATCGGAGATATACCAATCATTGTTTGGCCCTAAAACTATTCTGAAAGGATTGGTTGTTTGCCCTCCCTGTTGGATGGAATAGTCACCGATATTATAAATAGCTTCAATATCATTTGTCGTTAACGGAGGGTCCCCGGGAGTAAAGCCGGAAGTATCAACAACAAGTATTGATTCAGATAATGAATCAGAACCTTCACCCTGAACTATTAAAAGTTTTCCGTTAATATCAAATAGAACGTGTTCAGCACCTATCGGATCTCCTTCAACAATTTCTGATGGAAGATTTATAAGAAAAGGATGCACAGCTCCCCCTGGCGTAACAATTGAGATTCTGCTGTCGTCGTTTCCTGTTCCTTGTTCTGCAACCCAGAGATTACCATTGCCATCAATGGTTAATCCAATCGGATTGGTCAATCCGCTTGCATATACCTCAACCAATACCTGACCGAAAGATTTTGCCGGGAAGATAACAAGCACAAAAATAAACGGCAGTAAAATTCTTAGTAACATATTTCCTCCTATTATAATTTAGTTGATGATTTTTTTAAGAGGACAATTCTTTCTTATTTCAAAAGGATCATCTTCTTCGTTTCAACGAAACTTCCAGCTTGAAGCTTGTAGAAATAAATTCCGCTTGAAAGATTATTTGCATTGAATTGAACAGAGTGTTTTCCTGCTTCGCGATATTCCTCAACAAGAGTTTTTACTTCTTCACCAAGAATGTTGAAAATTTTTAGCGTGACCCTTGAGTCTTCAGGAATTTCAAACCTTATAGTGGTAGTTGGATTAAAGGGGTTGGGGTAATTTTGATACAAAACAAAACCATCTGGCTGTTCGGGATTGCCATCGTCAATTCCGGTTGGATTTTGAGTTAATCGTGTAACCATAAAATCACCGGCGTTGCTTGCAAAGTCGTAACCTGCAGCAAGGATGTCACCATTGTCTAACGGTATAAAGGTCGTCAGGTAATGAGTTCCCGAGTTGTTGTTGAGATTGATTGTAAATTTTCCACCGGGTGCAAAAGTGGTATCCGGGGAGCCATCCGGGTTCAGGCGAGCAAGTCCTGCCGTTCCAAATCCCTGACTTACTCTTCCAACAAGCAAAATTTTCCCATCGGAGTCAAGTTTCATATCATAGCAAATATCATTGGAGGTAAACTGAATATCTGCTCTTCCATCAGTTCCAAATGTTGAGTCTATCGTTCCGTCTAAATTAAATCGGAATACTGAAAATTTGGTTGGGCCGGCATTTGGTGTTGTACCTGCTAAAATTATTTTGCCATCATCGGTTAATGCTAAAGATTCCCCACCGGAAAAATTGTATTTTCCTTCGAAATCAGTTTCGACAATCCCGTTATTGCCAAATGCAGGATGAGGGTTTCCTGAACTATCCATCATTGCCAAAACAAAATTGGTTGGGCTGATGTCTACAGTAACCATAACTATTGCTGTATCAGCGAGGAATAGACAGCTAACTGAATGATAACCAAATGAATAATTAATCCTTGCTATCCCATTTACGCCAAAATTAGGATCAAGCTCGCCGTCAGGGAGAAATCGCATGGCACCAAATCCTTTTGTTCCAAAACTGGCTCCTGCAGTAAATATTCTTCCATCAGTCAGGACTTTTATTCCATATAGTTCACCGGCCGAGTCACCAGTAAACCTATGAATTGCCTTTCCACTATCAGCAAATGCAGTATCGAGCATGCCGTTAGATTCAAATCTGTAAAGAGCTGGGGTATTTTGGCTTGTACCATTCCCAACTGCTTCCGAACCTACAACTAATATTTTTCCATCTTCCTGACGTTCAATATCATTAGCATGATCCCTCAGAACAAAATGCAATAAAACTTCACCATCAGTTCCAAAACCTGTTAGATCTGGTTGTCCGTTTGGAAGAAGTTGAGACATTGCAATGAAATAATCAAATGAGCTTGTGCTTTGTCCTGCTGTTAAAATTCTGTCATCTGGTAGAAGAAGCATATCGTTTGGTGAATCATTGTTGCTGGTTCCAAAATTTATCCTCATTATTCCATTATTTCCAAAATTTGGGTCAGGAACCCAGGGGGTTTGAGCCTGCAGATTGATGATGCTAATAAGAGAAAATAAATAAATTTGTATTATTGGTTTCATTTTCACTCCTTAATGAATAATTAAACTGCTGGCAAAATATTTTTTAAGAATTAAGTTATCAATCACGCAAGTGCGTGATTTTTAATGAGCAGGTATAGAGATGACATCTTTAACAAATTAAGATGTCATCTCTATAAATACAATTTTTAATTGAATTTGAATTTATAAATTCAGATAAGCTTTTCGCGAATGGCTTTACCTATTGCACTGCTGCGGGAGTGGACTTCCAGCTTTGCGTATATATTACGAAGGTGTGAATCTACAGTGTGGTGACTGAGGAATATTTTTTCAGCGATTTGTTTTTTGCTTAAGCCTTCAATCAGCAGGCTTAATATTTCCTTTTCTCTCTCGGACAAATCGTAGCCATTAGATTTTACATTTTGATCTCTGAACATATTCAAAACTTTTTTAGCAATGTGCATATTCATCGGTGCACCGCCGTTCATCACTTCAATAATTGAAGCTAATATTTTTTCTGAGGATAAGTCCTTAAGCAAATAACCGGATGCGCCGGCACAAATTGCATTGAATACATTCTCATCATCATCGTGAACAGTGATAATAATTATTTTTGATGAGGGAGATAACTTTCTAAGTTCCGGGATCAACTCTATTCCGTTCATACCGGGCAGACCAATATCAAGCAAAATAATGTCCGGTACCAATTCTTCTTTTGCAATAAAATCAAGAGCAGCTTCACCGGAACTGAAAGTGTGTTTACAGTTGATATCGCTGCTCTTGTTTATAGCCTCCTTAAGTGAATCCCGAAGAAGCTCGTTGTCTTCAATTACTATTACATCTATCTGATTATTCATTCTATAAATATTTGCCTTTTAATTAGAAGCCAAATTAAGTCATTGAACGGAACAGTTCAATCCCGCATTTGCGTGATATTCGCAGTCAATTCCAAGAGTGTTCCTTTGCCGGGAGTGCTTTCAAACTTTAAATCTGCATTTATCTCCTTAGCACGGGATCTTATATTTTTTAATCCGTTACCGCCATATCCTGCTGAAACATTAAAGCCTCTGCCGTCATCCTTTATGGAAAGAAAGATGCTGCTATTTTCTATTTCGAATTTAATCCAAACAAATTTAGCTTCTGCGTGCTTAACAATATTATTCAGAGTCTCTTTATAAATGAAGAAGATATTTCTTTTAGTTTCGGGTAGCAGAGTGATTTCGGATACATCTTTCGGATAATCGAAATACAGATCGAATTTTCCGAGAGTGTTATCGGCAACTTCTTTCATTTTCGCAATAAGATCTCTCAAACTATCAGATGATGGATTTGTCAGCCAGACAATATCACGCATTGCTTGCGTTGATACCTTTGCCACTTTATGGATTCGCTCTATTTTTTCTGAAGCTTCAGCATTAATTTTTTTATCTTTCTGGATTAATTCGCTCATCAGGGAAATACTGCTGAGGTTGCTTCCTATTTCATCGTGAAGATCCTGTGCAATCCTGTTTCTTATTTTTTGTTTCTCGATTTCTTTTTCCTGCTCAATATTTTTTGCTTTTAATTCTGCTTCCCGTAACAATGCTGCTTCTCTTTCTCTCCTTAATCTTTCTTCCTCTTTCTTTTTCCTTCTTTTTAATTCTGTATATCTGATAAAATAAAGCAAACCCACCAGTGATATAAAATAAATAGTATAAGCCCACCATGTTGCCCAGAATGGAGGATTAATCACAATAGAAATTTTCGCAACCTGGTTGCTCCATACGCCATCACTGTTTGTTGCTTTTACCTGGAATACATATTCGCCGGGATCGAGATTTGTGTATGTTACAAAATGTCTCTTCCCGCTGTAAATCCAGTCTTTGTCAAAACCTTCCATAAAATATGCATACTGGTTCATTTCTGGCGCATTGTAATCAAGCGAAGTGAACTGAAATGAAAAATCATTCTGATTATATGAAAGCTCGAAGCTTTTTGAATTAAAGATACTCGTTCTATGTGCAGATTTATTTTCCAGTTCAGCAGGTTGATTTAAGATTTGAAAATCAGTTATGATTACCGGCGGAGAATAAGTTAATTGCGTGATTCGATCAGGATCAAAATAATTAAGCCCGTTCGTGCAGCCAAAAAACATTATGCCATCTTTGGTTGTAAATGCCGCACTTGAATTAAAAGAACTGCCGTTTAATCCGTCTGCGGTGGTGTAGTTTGTAAAATTTTCTTCCGTAATATTAAAATATGATATTCCTGAGCTTGTTCCGATCCAGAGATTTCCTTGCTTATCTTCAGTTATACTTTCAATTGCATTATCAGGTAAACCATCATCAACTGTATAATGCTGAACCTCAACAGTTAATTTTGATCCATCACTGCTTCCCTCATCATTTTTAATAACAAATTTATTTAATCCGTTTGCAGTTCCAATCCATAACAATGTCTGATCATCGGATCGATTACCGGCAAATGATTCACAAATAGAGTAAATACTATTACTGCTCAGCCGTTGTTTATTTTTCCTGTCTGAATTCCAGTTGTAAAAATTATATTGTTTTTTCCCCTGGTATAAATCCAAACCTCCTCCGTTAGTTCCAATCCAGATTCTTCCTTTCTTATCTTTATGTAATACCCATACATCATTGTAGCTTAAGCTTGAGGGATTATTTTTTTCATTTCGCCAGTGATCAACCTTTCCTGTTAGGGGGTTTAATCTCGCTAATCCGCCTCCCCAGAATCCGATCCAGATCAGTCCATCATTATCTTCAAGAATGGTTTTAATATAATTGAAAGCAGACACATTGAAATCTGGATTATTCACACTCCATGATTTGAGTTGATTAGTTTTAAGATTCAATTCTTTCAAACCCTGACCATAAGTTCCTATCCATAAATTGTCAGCGCTTCCACTGAACAATGACCACACATTTAATGAGCTTAATTTAGAATTCTGAACGACTGATCTATTACCATCACTATCTCTGATGCCAAATAAACCTTCATCGGTACCGAACCATAACGATTTATCTTTGGTTTGTGTAATGGCTCTGATATTATTTTTTAATAATGCCAACACATCCGCGAGAAATGAAATTGCTGGAGTTTTTGAATTAAACTTGGAGTGTTTTAATGAATAAAAATTTACACCGTTTTCACTTGCGATCCATACAACTCCTGATTTGTCGAGAATGATATCGTGAATCTGATTACTTAATAATTCTGAATCAGCTTTCTTGCGATGGACAAATCTCTCTTTATTATCATTAGTTAAATTTAATCTGATAAGTCCGCCATATGTACCAATCCAGAGAAATCTTTCTCCCAGATATTCTTCTTCGGCAACTGAACTTACACTGCTGCCAAACTGTAAACCATAATTATCAGGTAAGATTACTTTAGTAAATGATTCAGTTAACGGATCAAATTTTAACAAACCGTTTAATGTGCCCATCCATATTGTATTTTCGAAGAAAACCGATTCGGATAAATGCCAGATTGGGGTGTAATTATAGTTTAAAATTTTTGTGAAAGGGTTTTCAGTTTGTGCCGGATTGAATTTATTTAAGCCGCTGTATGCAGCAGCCCAGATAGATGAATTATGATCCTCAATTATTGATGTAATAAAATTATCGGATAAAATTGCGGGGTTGTTTGGGGTGTTCTGCCAGTTGTCTAGTTTGTTTTGTGAGGGATTAAATCTGTAAATACCATTTTTATAGGTTCCGATCCAGATGTTCTTTTTACTATCCTCGTAGATATAAGTGATATTGATTACATCTGTTGAGTTTGAATCCAGTGCCCAATGCTCAAATGTATCGGTATGCGGATTGTATTTATTTAAACCACCGCTTTTTGTTCCGATCCACAAATTTCCCGAACGATCTTCGTGGAGTGCCCAGATGATATTGTCTGAAATCGAGGAATTATCATCAGGATGGTTGCGATAAACTTTTATATTATAACCGTCAAAGCGGTTTAATCCGTCATCAGTTCCAAACCAGATAAATCCTGTGCGATCCTGAAGCAAGCAATTCACAAAGCTGTTGGATAAACCTTCTTCACTGGTGAGCTTATTAAATTTGAACTCCTGTGAATAGACAGCCGCGGTAATCAACAGGCTGATTAAAATCGGCCTTCCATGACTGAATATCCTTAAGATTGTTATCATAACTGAAATTTAAGAAGGCGGATTCGATTAGGCAAATATTCTTTTTTCATCTTTCTTAGTGGTATTTTTGCAATACTTCCTGTATGAATATTTAACCAAAAAATTGAATTTAATATCGGAGATAAAATGAATTTCAATCTCATAAAAAAATCAGAGTTCGATAAAGTAAGAGTATTCAACGGTGACTGGTCAACAAAGATGGAACTGTTTGCCGATATGTGCAGATACAACACTTTGGTTGCTGTGAAGAAAGCTGGTTCAGGTCATCTTGGTTCATCACTCAGTGCGATGGATATTATTACTTATCTTTATTTAAATGAAATGAATGTACTGGAAGTCGGACTCGATTCTCCTGATCGTGATATTTATTTCTCATCAAAAGGTCACGACGTTCCCGGACTTTATGCACTCTTTTATGCACTTGGAATTATTCCTGAAGAAAAATTATTGATGCTAAGAAGATTGCACGGTCTTGATGGACATCCTGAAGTTCGTCAACCAGGAATTGAAGCGAGTACCGGTTCACTCGGAATGGGAATATCAAAAGCAAAAGGAATGGCCTGGGCGAAAAATTATAATAAGAGTAAAGGTCACGTTTATGTTTTAACAGGCGATGGTGAATTTCAGGAAGGACAGATTTACGAATCACTCCAAGCAACAGCACACCAGAAAGTGAATAATATAATTGCAATTATGGATCACAATAAATATCAGACCGATATGCTCGTTGCTGATGTAAATAACATTGAAGATGTTGTTGAAAAAGTTTCTGCATTTGGCTGGCATGTTTTGAGGATTAATGGTCACGATTATAATATGCTCAAGCATACTTTCGATGCGCTGAAAAAGTTAAATGATAAACCAAAAATGATCATTGCAGATACGATAAAAGGAAGGGGAGTTTCTTTTATGGAAAAACCTCTCACTGAAACTTTCCAGGGGAAGACGCTTTACAAATGGCATTCCGGTGCACCCGATGATGAAAGCTATGAAAAAGGATTAGCTGAACTTACTGAAACAATAAATAAACTTTCTGAAAAACTTGGTTTTGGAAAAATTCAGATTCCTGAAAACAAATCAGAAGGGAAACCAATTACAAAGCTCGATAAAGAATTTGTAACCGAAGCATATGGCGAAGCTTTGGTTGAACTTGCAAAGACAAATAAAAAATTTGTTGTTCTTGATGGTGATCTTTCTGCTGATTGCAAACTTCGTAACTTTGAAAAAACATACCCCGACAGATTCATTGAAAACGGAATTGCAGAACAGGATATGGTTTCAATGGCTGGCGGACTTGCAAGAATGGGTTTAATTCCCATCGTAAATACTTTCGCAAGCTTCCTTGCTGCAAGAGCGAACGAACAGATTTATAATAATGCAGGTGAGAAGACAAAAATAATTTATACCTGTCATTTCTCGGGAATGATTCCTGCCGGACCAGGAAAATCTCACCAAAGTGTGCGGGATATTTCTCTGTTCGGCGCTTTGCCGAATGTTACAATCATTCAACCGTGCAATGCTGAAGAAACAAAATGGGCAGTTGATTACTGCATTAACAAAGCAGAAGAAAATTGTGTGCTGAGATTGGTGATTGGTCCTTCACCTGAAAGAATTCAACTGCCAAAAGATTACAAATTCGAAGTTGGAGTTGGTGCAGAATTGACTCAAGGCAATGATGCAATTTTATTTGGCTACGGACCGGTTATGCTTCACGAAGCTTTAGTTGCTGAAGATTATTTGAAAAAGATCGGATTTGGTTTGAAGGTTATCAATATGCCCTGGCTGAATAAGATAGATAAAGAATGGCTGAAAAAAGTTGTAAGTGATCAAAAGAAAATATTTGTACTTGAAGATCACTCTGCTGTTGGCGGATTAGGAGATCGGTTATTAAACGAATTCGTGTCAATTGGTGCAATTCGTGGCTCAGAATTTACAAATCTGGGTTTGAAAGATTATCCCGAATGCGGAACTCCTTTTGAAGTTCTTGAATTTCATAAACTGGATGGAAAATCTTTAGCTCAAAGGATTTCAGGGATTGAGAATATTGAGTCAGTAGAAGCAGTTAAGCAGAAATACACTGCTGATGCACCGCAATAATCTATCATTGGAAAAACACTTAAGCTATTAATTGTCTTGCTCAATAAGTAAGATTAACTCGCTTGACAATAAATCTTTACTTATTTATATTAGTAAGGAATCCTAACTAATATTTATAATTACCAAACGGAGGTCTTATGTCTTATAAAATTTTTTCTTCAATGTTCGCCGTAGCTATTATTATTTTATTTCTGTCCGCATGCGGAAACGCTCCTTCAAATAATGAAGTTGCATATCCGGAAGGATACAGAAACTGGACTCATATCAAATCTCTTGTAATTGAGCCAGGTCACGATCTATACAATGCATTCGGCGGTATTCATCATATTTACGCAAATAGTACCGCACTCGGTGCTTATCAGAAAGGTGGAAGTTTTCCAGATGGCTCTATTATAGTATTTGACCTGCTTGAAGTTGTTGAAGGAGGAAATGCGATTGCGGAGGGAAATCGTAAAATTGTTGGGGTGATGCAAAAAGATTCAAAGGTGTTTACGAAAACAGGTGGTTGGGGATTTGAAGGTTTCAAAGCAGACACAAAAGAGCGAGTGGTAAATGATGCTTACAGTCAATGCTTTACATGCCATATGCCGCAGCAGGAAAAAGATTATGTGTACAGCGAGTACAGAAAGTGAAATTTATTTTCACTATTTTTATTTTAATTCTTAACATTAAATTATTGGCAGGCATAATAGCCTGCTCATCATTACAATATGAATTCAGTTTTTAATCCTGATTTTCAACATAAAGATCTTGATAGTAAAATTGTTGTTGCACTTGAACGTTTAAGTCAGGTGTTTCGTAATTTAATCTGGCAGGAAACGAAAAAGCATAATCTGAGTCCTATCCAGATTAAATTTTTAATTTTCTTTTTAACTCAGCCATCTGAAAACTGTACGGTAACCGAGCTTGCAAAAAAGTTTAATCTTACCAAAGCAACTGTTAGTGATGCAGTTACCAGTCTTGTTGAAAAAAAACTTGTTCAGAAGAAAGAATCACCAGAAGATAAGAGAATACTTCTGTTGAACTTAACTAAAAAAGGCAAAGATATTTCCGAAGAGCTTATTGGTTGGTCAGATTCTATCCGCAATGAATTGATAAGCAGTAATACCGAGGATAAACTGGATGTTTATATATTCTTATTAAAGTTGATTGAGTCATTAGAAAAAGTTGGAATTATAAGTTTGAACAGGATGTGCACAACCTGCCGGTTTTTTGAAAAAGCTGACTCTGCAAATTCAGCTCATTATTGTAAGCTGCTCGAAAAATCATTATCATCAAGAGAGTTGCGCATTGACTGCCTTGAGCACGAAGCTGCGTAATATTAACCCGTAAGAATAAAAAGCCCCCATTAAAGGGGGCTTCAATTTTTAAGATTTACTTTTTACGATAGCTTAAATCCATTCTTGGTTTACCGTATTTCTGTTCTGTTGTTAAAACGTTTGCTGAAAGTTTTGCCCATAAAATATCTTCTTCTGCTTTAAGTTTTTCGCCGGTTTCTTTCATATTTGTATAAAAACTAGCTCCGTCTTTAGCATATTCTGAAACTACTATCATATTATTTGCCTCACCCAATTCGATCAACCACACGCTCCATCCATCAGCAATATTATTTTTTTCATACAATGTTTTCCATTCGGCTAAAACATCCATTACCTCTTTTCGCTTTTCAAGTTTATAAGTGAAATAAATCCAGTGTATAAACCCTGCATCTTCAAACTTTATTCTCGGTTCCTTCGGGACGTAGGAATATTGAGCAGACCATTTAACAATAAAATCCCTGTGAGTTGCAATACTGCTTTCGTTTTCGATCATAAAGTCAGCCCACTTTTCCTTACCTATTTTATCTATTGCCGATCCGAAGATCTCCGGAAACTTATCAACTTCAGAATAACTGGAAAGCGGGATAAGATAATAATAATGTCCATCATCTCGTTGAGAAGCCCGAAGGAATGGAATGTCAAGTCCGGCTTCAGTCATGTATTCAACCCATTGCCTGGCAGTTTCCTCGTACTTGTTCCATTGATCAACTTTAGCAACCTCTTCTCTAACCCAGTACAGTTGATCTTTTGGTTCTTGCTGTGCTGATGTGAACGCGGAATAGATTAGTAATACAGAAAACAGTGAGAGAAAGAATTTTGGTTTAGGCATAAATAAGCCTCCTTTGAGTTTATTGAATGAATGATTATGCCCTCGGAATGGTTTTTTAAACTATTATGAGAGGATTTATTTGAAAGCTAAACAATAATTTGCTCACTGTCAAATTCATAAATTCTATTTTAAAAATACGATATTAACTAAAACTAACCCGGGTGGGAATTTTTTCTTTTCAGTTTTTTATAAATCCTGTTTGCTAACAAGAATAACAAGATTATGGTAATCAATCCTCCGGCTAAAGGTAAAAGAATAGCAAAAACTGAAAGCCCAAATGATGAACCTGCTTCCACGGTTGAAACCACAGGATTTGCTAAACCGCCAGTAGTAGTAGTTGATGCTGCTCTTGTTAATGTCGTTCCGGTTTGAACAACTCCCGCAGCACCACTTCCTGCAATGATAGCCAATGCCCATTTTGCTAGTGGCGGTAAACCGCTGACAACTGCAACCATTAAAATAGCGCCAGCAACAAATGCAGCGGGTGTTGCGATTGAATCTAATAGATTATCAAGCCAGGGAATATAGTAAGCAGCTAATTCCAGAACTGTGGCAGCTCCGAATAATATTAAAGCGGGATAAGTTCCAATCCATTCGAATGATGGAGAAAGAGGAAGGTAACCGGTTATAGCCGCAATACTTGCAACAAGGAACGGAACAAAAATTCTGAATCCGGTTGCGGCGCTTAAACCGATTCCGAGAAGTATTGAGGTTATTGTTTCCAAAAATTTTCTCTTTAAAATATTTTAGTAAGGTCCACTTCCTTCACGGTCACGGTCTTCGTATGAACATTCACCCAGTTCAACGTGTCCTTTGTACTGCTCTTCCATTGTTTCTTTATAATGCTGCTCGAGTGAGTGACAGATTTCAGGTCGCTCCAGCCATTTTCCTTCTTCAGAAAGACAATATTTCTTGTCAATCAGGATTTCCTTTTTCTGGTAACAGGCAAATAGCTCGACATCTTCCGGAAGAATGTTGTTGTCATTTAAGTATTCTATTAAGCCGCAAATTGTATCAGCAAAGTAGTGGTTGACAAGTTTATCATCTCGGTCAATGATTCTTACTTTTGCGATATAAGTGTAAGGAATGCTGTCATCGTATTTAGATTTTGGACCGACAAATTTTTTGATTATCCCCATTTCATTTATCCTTTTATAATTCACTCAAAACGTAAATAAAATATTTTCAATCTTCAAGGGCTGATGTAAGTTTTAATCTCCAAACTGTTACAAATGCAATTCTACAGTATCCTTATCGTGAAGTACGTGGTCTCTTCCAACCAACTGGCCATCAAAAACATTTTTTCCCCAAACGCGTGCAGTCTTTAGTTTCTGCTGAAAATCGTGATGAACTTTTCCGGCAAGATCCTGGACGGTACTTCCTTTTCTCAGGATGAACGGTTTTGACAGATCAGGTTCCTTCCCCGGTGGCTTTGAATAAATCCTGATGATACTGAGTCTTTCAAATATTTCATTTTTAAGCTTGCTGAAATTTTTTTTATTAATTATGGAAATAGGTACGAATGGCAATTCAATTTCTGTTAATTCTTTAAATACTTCAAAATCCTGATCGAATTTATCATTATCATCTTTGTTTACTATTACCAGTGAGGGGATAAATTCAATTCGTCTCTCATCAATAGTTTTTTCTTTCCACTGCCCTGGGATGATTTTATGATCATTTAACAAAGACAATGAGTCTTCTAATTGCTGAAACGGAGTTGCCTGAAGATCCACAACAATTAAAATTAAATCCGAGCTTCTCATCAAATCAAACAATTCCGGCTGTGAATGCTCTTTGCTTAGCGGAGGTGTATCTACAAGCTGAATCTGAATATCCTCGAATTCCATCATCCCCGGAACAGGCTGCCAGGTTGTAAACGGTGCTTCGGATATTTTTGGTGCTGCGTGTGTAAGAGCAGCAATAATGGATGATTTGCCTGTGTTTTCAAATCCAATCAGAACTGCTCTGCCGGCACCTTCTTTTTCAATATGATATTCTGATTCATGCCTGCCTGCACCTTTTTTCTTCTGCTGTTCTTCTTTCAACTTAGAGATTTTTCTTCTTAGTTCAGCGCGCAGCTTATCCGTTCCTTTGTGTTTCGGTATTGTGCTCATCATTTCTTCCAACGCTGCAACTTTTGCTGAAGTTGATTCAGCTTCTCTGAAAGCCTGCTCAGCTCTGAAATATTCCGGCGGCAGATTTGTAGGCATTAATTGTTCGACTCATTATTATTTTTAGTTTTCTTTCTATTATTCTGCTGATTGATCAGTTTACCTGTTTGCCCGGGATCGTTCGTTAGTATGGCATCACATTTAAGAAACTGGTACAGCCGCAGGTGTTTATCAGGATTAGGGTCAAACGGACAGACACTTTGCCCTCTTTTATGTGCCAGCCACGCATAGAACGGATTGATTAACATCAACACCCAGAATGGTCCCATCAACTGCGGAAAGAAATAGGGAAAGGGGTTGAACAGTGAGATTAATCCGGTTACAATGTCAGGCGAGGCAGAGCGCATAGCTTTTAACCTTGGCAGTGAATAAGATAAAATTATCGTTCGATCATGAATCCCTAATTCTTTAAGCTCGCCGGCTAATTTTTTACACACAGGCAATTCTTTGAAACTCTCACTTTTTAATTCAAGTGCAAGCACAACATCATACGGTAAAATTGCAGCAACTTCGGCTAATGTAGGCACTTTTTCCTGCCTGAATTCCTCACGTCCAAAGCTTGCACTGAATGATTTCAGTTTTTGAAGATCCATTTCAGATACCTTCCCCGTTCCATCGGTTGTTCTGTCGATAGTAGAATCGTGAATACAAACAAAAACATTATCGGCAGTTAGCTGTAAATCTGTTTCAATAATGCTTGCGCCGTCATCCAGAGCCTTTTTAAAAGCTGCGAGGGTGTTTTCAGGACAGGCAACCTGGTTACCCCGGTGAGCCATAATATAAGGCTTCGGTTTGTTGATTAGAGTTGTAAACGGGTTATTCATTATTAAAGCAAACTATCTATAATAAATATTTTCTTGCAGTTAATATCGCAATCCGGTTCATCATTATCCACCCTGAGAAAAGGTTAATTTTAATCGTGAAAGTTTTATCTTTGCTACGAATACATAATAAATTATGAATCAACTGTTAAATCATCCTGTAATAAGCATCGATGAAATCGTTCGTCCTACCCGTGTAGAGGTAGATTTAAAGATTCTTGCAGATAATTTCAGAAAATTGAAGAGTTACGTGCAGCCTGCCCGGGTTATGCCTGTATTAAAGGCAAATGCCTACGGCCACGGCCTTATCCGGACAGCAAAGCTTTATCAGGAATTGCAGGCAGACTATCTTGGTGTTGCTGTGGTGGAGGAGGGTATACTTCTTCGTGAAACTGGTATCACATTGCCAATCCTTGTTTTGGGGGGTGTTTGGGGAAATCAGATTCCGCTTTTCTTAAAACATAATCTGACTATTACTGCTTCTTCTATCGATAAGCTAAAGCAGATTGATGAGACTGCAGAACAGATGAAAATAAATGCTGTTGTTCATTTGAAAATCGATACCGGAATGGAACGAATTGGAGTTCATTACTACAATGCTGAGAAATTTTTAGAAGCAGCTTATTCTTTTAATAACATTAATGTCGAAGGAATTTATTCTCACTTTGCAACTGCTGAATCAGAGGACTTAACATTTAGTAAACTTCAGCTTGAACGATTTAACGAAGTGCTCGAGTATTTTAACAAACATTCAATTCAACCACCAATAAGACACATTTCAAACTCTGGTGCAATTCTTCAAATGCCGGAAGCTAATCTGGATATGGTTCGCCCGGGAATTATGCTGTTTGGAGTTTATCCTTCAAAGAACATTAAGAAAACTGTTGCCGTCAATCCTGCCCTTACCTGGAAATCGTTGGTCGTTTATTTCAAAGTGATTAAAGCCGGAAATGCAGTTGGGTATGGATTAACCTGGAAACCTGATCACGACATTCGTGCTGTCACTGTTCCTGTTGGTTATGGCGATGGTTATCTGAGAAGTATGTCGCACAAAGCAAAAGTTCTGTTGAGTGGAAAGCTTTATCCCGTAGTTGGAAATATTTCAATGGATCAGATTGTCGTGAATATCGAAAATGATTCAGCTTACAATAGTGATGAAGTCATTCTTCTCGGAAGCTATGGAAAAAATTCCATCACTGCAGAAGATCTTGCTGAATGGGCTGGAACAATTCCTTATGAGATTTTAACCAATATTAATACACGTGTACCAAGAATATATATTGATTAGAAATTTTTCTGACTGTGAAGTGCAATTCTGGTCTTATAAACATACCAGGCTGTAAAGCTGATCACAATCATCTCACCTCCGTCTTCAATTATTCCTGATCCTTTAAAGCTAATGAAAGATTGTAATGCATCGATACCTATTGCAGCGAAAGCAAAAAAGAATAGCAAGGCAAGAATTGTTTTTATTTTGTTACTCTCCGGGTTGCTTCGTGGATAAAAAATCCATATTAGTATCAGAAAGAATAATGAAACCGGCAGAGCGTATAAGATTTGACCCAAATGATATTGATCTATTGGGGAATCGGGGTAAAATTTATGAATAAATCCGCCCAAATATAATCCACCAACGGTCTCATGAATCCTTAAAACATCGTCTAAAAGAATATATCCGTAAATGAGAGCAAGCATAAAGTAAATAGAACTCCTGAATTTTATACCTGTAACAGCAAGAATAATTATGATAAACGTCTTTTTCAGATACTGATAAATTTCGGCATACCCTCCATCGGTTGTTAAAAGTAACATTTGATTCTCGTGATTACGATTATTAACAGTAATAGCGTGCAATAAGAAAAATATAAAATCGATTACGAGCAGAAGTAAGAGCAAGTAGTGGTATTTATTTTTAGGAAGAAGTCTTGACTGCATAAATTTGTACGAAATAATACAATGTATATGTTCATAAATAAACCGGAATTATTCGTCGAACCCCGGTCTTATAAATTTTCTTGCGTCCGGGAATTCTTTTTCGGTCATATTTCTTAATCTTTCCAGCAAGACGAGAATATCGAGGATTTCATCTTCACTTTTTGGTAAATGCCTAAGCAGCTTGCCCCAGGCAGAAATTGATCTGTCAATCGCAATCAAAGCAATCTTGGCAGAACCATCTGAGTCCTTTGGCAAATCATCTGGCAATTCATACCTGTCTTCAAACAATCCGTGAAGAGCCCGCATAAGTTTTACATTTATAAAGAACAGGTAAAATGTTATTACTTCAACTGCATCTTTTATTGTAACAGCTTCGTGCTCAGGGTTTGCCAGAGGCAGTTCCAATATTAACTGCTCGTAAAGCTCATCTTCTTTTTCTCTAAAAAGAAATTCGTGTTCCTTGAACCATTTATCAACAATCTCATAATATTCCTTTGAAGCTGTTGCGCAGGGATGATTCCTGACCGATTTCTCCCTGTCACTTTCTCTTTTTTCATCCTCTTCAGTCCAATCAATCTCGCTTAAATCGATGCCCTCTTCTTCCGCAATGTCTATAATCATTTCATGGGTTATTGCGAAGATATTTTCCATTTCTTTCCAGAATTCCTCGTTGTTGAGGTCGTTAATTTCTTTACCGTCGCGCAATTCTACATCCATCTGAAAATTAAGGCAGCGTGAAGTAAAATTGCATCTTTCGCACCAGCGGTCGCAGTAATTGTAAATCCCCTGAATATTGTTTGGGTTTTCGGCCATCTTTAACAATTTTTTCTTGTTCATATTTATATACTTATAAATTGTTGCCTGATTTGAATTCGATATAATTTATTAGAGATTATCAAATTAAAAAATCAAGTTAAATAGATTCAGAAAATCTGCAAATCATTTTATTGTTTTATTATTTTCCTTTTTTCTCGCGGTGATATTATACGCAAAGAGAGCAAAATTTGAAAACAGGTAACCAAAGCCAATCCCGATCAAAGCACCACCTATGATATCGGAAGGATAGTGCACTCCGAGATATACCCGCGATATTGAAACCAAAGCTGCTGTTATGAACAAAAACCATCCATAAGCAGGATATAACCTTGAAATGAACATTGCCGCCGCAAAATTATTTAGTGCGTGGTTTGAGGGAAATGAAAATCCTCCTGCACAACCTATCGGAGTTATTACGTCTGTTAATGCGTTGCAAGGTCTTATCCGTTCAATATATTCTTTAAGAATTCTGTAGCCTAACTGGTCTGTGGCTGTTATAAGTATAAGCAGCATTATTACCAGTATTTTTCCTCTCGCTCCACCTTTGAGAAAGGCGATTCCCAGAAGTATTACGTAAGCAATGTACCACCGGTTTACGTCCGTAATTATTGAAAAAAATTTATCCAATAGGCCGGTAGAAAGAGTGTGGTTAAAAAAATAGAAAATTGCTAAATCAATCGAATATAATATTTCCATAGTGGCATCAATCATGAAGATAAAATTTGTTATAAGCTCTGTTAAAATATAGCAATTAACTCATTACAACGGAAAAAATATGCTGTCAAAAAACGAGTTTGGCAATAAAGGCTTTGTCGAACATATCGGGCATTCCCTGCTGGAATTTATTCTTCTCGGGAAAATTCCATTTGCAGCTAAGCCTTATCAGGAGGTAAAACAACAAGCAGATCTTCTGGTTATCTTACCGATGAGGATCATATCACTGCTTGTTGCCCTGTTTGGCTTGCTGGCTATGGTTTTCGAAATCAAGTTCTACCCCGAACATTCCCTGCAGATATACTTTACAAGATTGAGTGCAACTATAATTGCGTTTTCCATATTAACCGCACTTTCTACACCAATAGCAAACCGTAAACCGGTATTGCTTGTTCACATACTGCTGCTAACGATTATTATTTCATCGGGGTTAATGATATTTCTGCTTCCGAAGACACTTCTTGTAAATTCAAGTATTGTTGGCTTGCTGATATTTACCTCTGCTTTGTTTTTCAGCTGGGAGGTAAAAAACCAGATAATTGTTGCAATTTACTATAACATAGTATTTGCAGTTGCAGTGCTTCTGAATGACAGGATAATTTATTTTCTTCCAAATGTTGTCGAATCGATTGTATTCGTTATCGTGTTCAGCATGATTTCAATAATTGCCTGTGCAATTAATTTCAGAATGAGGCTGTTGCTTGCTGAAAGAAATTTCCGGGTTGAAATATCCGAGCAGAAATTCAGATCGATCATCGAAAATTCTTCTGAAGGTATTTTTCAATCTTCCATAGATGGAAAATGGTTAACTCTTAACAAAGCCTTTGCCAATATACTGGGCTATGATAACCTTGAAGATTTAAAAAAGGTTGGCGTGCACCAGATCTATTTACATCCTGAAGAAAGAGAAAAATTGCTAAGTACTCTAAAATCGGATAACAAAGTAGAAAATTACAGGATTAGTTTACGGAAAAAGGATGGATCTACAGCAATAGTAAGATTAAATAACCATTTGGTAAAAGAGGATGACGGATCGGAATATCTGGAAGGCAACATTTCGGATATTACTGCACAGGTGAAAGCTGAAGAGGAAAGAAACCAGGCTTTAGAAGCACTCAGGCTGGAAAAAGAAAAATCTGAACGGCTGGCAAATGAAGCAATAAAGTTTAGCGAGCTTAAAAGCAAATTCTTAGCAAATATGAGTCATGAAATAAGAACGCCTATTAATGGCGTGCTTGGATTTTTAACACTTATAGAAAATGGCGCATACAGGGATACCGAAGAGCTGAAACAATTCTCGTCAAGTGCAAGGCAATCCACTGAATCCCTTCTGGAAATTATCAATTCAGTGCTGGATTTATCTAAAATTGAAGCCGGCAAAGTTGAACTTGAAAGTACCGGGTTTAGTTTGAAAAATGTTATAGAGCAGTCAATAGCGGTTGTCTCTACCAAAGCTGATGAAAAAGGGATAAAAATTTTAACTGAATTTTCATCTGGTATGGAAACCAATTTTCTTGGAGACGCAACGAAACTGAGACAGATAATAATTAATTTGTTAAGTAATGCTGTAAAGTTTACGAGCAAAGGTGAAATAAAAATCGGGTTGCGCACAGAAACAATTTCAAACGAAGAAGCCTGGCTTTCAGTTTCCGTAAAAGACAGCGGCACAGGAATTCCTAAGGAAAAGCTTGGAAGTTTATTCAAACGCTATTCTCAAATTTCTGAATCGGAGAATAATAAAATTGGAAGTTCCGGGCTGGGCTTGTCTATTTGTAAAGAATACGTAGACCTTATGGGAGGTGAAATAACGGTTGAAAGCGAAATGGGCAAGGGAAGTAAATTTGAATTCAGAGTACCGGTTAAAATTCAGCGGGTTCCGGAAGACGTCGAAAGTCAGACAAAATCCTTTTCCGCAAGAGGAACAGCGAATGCCTCTTCGGAGAGTATATCAAACACCGGTAATAATCACTTTGATAAACGTGCCGCTTATCGTATTCTGCTGGTGGAGGATAACCTGGTGAATCAGGCGGTATCTTTAAAAATTCTTAATCTTGCAGGATACAAGGCAGTTGCAGTTAATAACGGAGCTGAAGCAATCGATGCGGTAAAGAATCAGAAATTTGATCTGGTGCTGATGGATATACAGATGCCGGAGGTAGATGGTTTTACGGCTACGAGAGCTATCAGAAATATGGAATCCACACAAAAAGATATTCCGATAATTGCACTTACAGCTCATGCGCTTATGGGAGACAAGGATAAGTGTCTTAAAGCAGGTATGAACGATTACATTTCCAAACCGATAATCGGACAGAATCTTATAAACAAAATTGATTTTCTGCTGGATATTCATAATAACAATCAAGTGCAGGAAAACAGTAATAATGCAGAAAGAATTGTGTTTGATCATACACGGTTAGCCAATGTAAGCTTAGGCGATACCGATTTTGAAACGGAGCTGCTTGGTTCTTACATAAATGATGTCAATCAGAAAATTGAACAGTTATCCGAGCTGGTTATTGACGGCAACATACCCGGGATAATTGAACTGGCGCACACAATTAAAGGTGCAAGTTACACAGTTGGTGCGGTTAAAGTTGGTGACGAAGCATATGCAATAGAAATTTCTGGCAAAAGTAATGATCTTGCAAGCATTAATGAAAGAGCAGCACGATTGAAAGTTGCAGTTTCTGAGACCAGGCTGGAGATCAACCGGTACTTTAAATAATGATTTAGTGTTTAAAAGTTTTATGCTTCAGCCGGGATGTTTTCCTCCGAAAATTTCATCAGTACTTTTCTGATAGTTTCAATTGCAAAGTCAATTTCCTCTTTACTTATAACAAGCGGAGGAGCAAAACGAATTATATCACCGTGAGTTGGTTTTGCAAGCAATCCATTCTCTTTGAACTCAACGCAAACATCCCACGCGGTTTTCCCGGATTTTGTTGGTTTGATTACAATTGCATTCAGTAAACCTTTTCCTCTAACCAGAGAAACAATTTCAAGTTCATCAACAATTTTCTGCATTTCCTGTCTGAAATATTTTCCCATCTTATCAGCATTTTCTGCAAGCTTTTCTTCTTTCAGAACCTGAAGTGAAGCAATTGCAACTTTTGCAGCCAGAGGATTTCCACCAAATGTTGAACCGTGTTGACCGGGTTTAATCGTTAACATTATTTCATCATCGGCGAGTACAGCAGAAATTGGCATAACTCCACCGGAGAGAGCTTTACCAAGAATTACAACATCAGGTCGTACGTTTTCGTGATCGCAGGCGAGAAGTTTTCCTGTTCTGCATAAACCTGTCTGAACTTCATCAGCAATGAACAGAACATTTTTAGATTTACAGAGATCGTAAGCTTTTTTCAAATATCCATCATCAGGAACCATAACACCTGCTTCTCCCTGAATTGGCTCAACGAGGAAAGCGCAAACGTTCGGATCTTCTAATGCTTTTTCCAATGCAGGAATGTTGTTGTATGGAATCAACTCAACACCCGGAAGATAAGGACCATAACCATCTTTGCAATCAGGATCATTAGAAGCTGAAACTGCCATCATCGTGCGACCATGAAAATTTCCTTCACAGAATATTATTTTTGCTTTGTTCTCAGGAACTCCCTTAACGCTGTAAGCCCATTTTCGTGCAAGCTTAAATGCTGTTTCTCCACCTTCAACACCTGTGTTCATTGGCAGAACTTTGTCATAACCAAAATATTCGGTTATGTATTTTTCGTACTCTCCGAGACAACTGTTGTAAAATGCTCTTGAGGTAAGAGTGAGTTTTTGTGCCTGCTCAATCAATGCATTAATTATTTTTGGATGGCAGTGTCCCTGGTTTACTGCAGAATATGCTGAAAGAAAATCCAGATATTTTTTACCTTCAACATCCCAAACCCAGACACCTTTTCCTTTGTCAATTACAACATCGATAGGATGGTAGTTGTGAGCACCGTATTGTTCTTCTAATTTTATGAAATCCTGTGAAGTCATATCGTTTCCTTGTTTTTTGTTTTTAAAATTACCTTGCAAAATTAAACGGATAGGTCTACACTTCCAATGTAAAAGAATGTTTATCATCACTGGTTCTAAATTTTGTAACTTTATACGGTTAAAATTTTAATAATTTGAATGAGCATTATTATGGAAATTGAGACTTATTCAATCAGTATATCAACAAAAGGCAATTGCGATATTATTGATATAACAGAACAGGTAAGCAATGTTATTTCGAATAATAAATTTATTGAAGGTAATGTTCTGATATTTGCTGGTGGTTCAACTGCCGGAATAACAACGATTGAATATGAACCGGGTTTGCTGAAGGATTATCCAAAGTTTTTTGAAAGAATTGCTCCAGCAAATATCACTTACGATCACGATAATACCTGGCACGATGGAAACGGACATTCACATGTAAGAGCTGCAATCCAAGGTGCTTCATTAACTGTCCCTTTTACAAAAGGAAGATTACTACTTGGAACCTGGCAGCAGATAATTTTTGTTGATTTTGATAATCGTTCAAGGAAAAGAGAAATTACAGTTCAAATTACAGGAAAGAAAAAATAAATTTTAACATTAAGGAAATCCTAAATGAAATTTTTATATACGATTCTGATTATGCTATTTATAACTTCATTTACTTTTACTCAGCAGGATGATAGTGTATTCGTTACATTTTACTATCATCCAAATAATACTCCAACAAATGTTTACCTACCCGGAGAATTTAACGGCTGGGTACTTAATTCAAATTCGTTAATGAGCTATGATGCAAGCACCAATACCTGGTACAAAACAGTTAAGCTGAGAGTCGGAGGTCCAAATCCACTACCTGCACCATTCAGCATTCCGGGTGCTTATCAATATAAATTTAATGATGGTAATTGGTTTCCTGATCCTCTGAATCCAAGGCAGAATCCAAATGATAATAACAATTCATACTTATTTATTAGAAATCCGACTATACATTATTTGTTGCCAAATTCTACTGTAGCATCTGGAGTTATTCGAACAAGATTTCCTGAAATCACAGCGTATCTGTTTCCATCAATCTCCTCAAGTGTTGATACAAGTTCTTTCAAAATAAAAATTGATGGAACGGAGTACACTGGAATTGGAAACCTCTACAATCCATCAACGAAAAAGATTTCATTCACTCCTCCGGCACCGCTTGGTGATGGTCAGCATCAACTTATACTTTTTGCCGAAAGCACAATCGGAACTTCAAGTGCTGACACAACAACTTTTACAGTTCAGGCAAATGTAATTCAGTTTTTGACTTTACCTGCTGAAACCTGGAAGACCTCTTGGCCATTACAGGGAGCCATCTTCAATCAAAATGGCGGATTTGATACAACAATCACATCTGCACAAATTGTTCGCTTTGATTCAACGTGGAATGTTTCAGTTACCCAGGGAAAACTTAATAAAACAATTTACTTGCTTGAAGGTGATAACAAGTTTGTAATCAAAGCTGTTATTGGAAGTCAAACAGAAACTTCCGATACGCTTAATATAATTCGAAAAGTAAATCATATCCCCAAAGCCCGGATTGATATTTCACAAAATGGAAATTCGATCACTCTCAGCGGTGCAAATAGTTCAGATCCTGATGGACAAACTTTAACTTATTTATGGAAAGAAGATGCAAGCAATCCTCAATCACTTGATATAAACGGACAAACAAGTGAAGAGTTGATGATTACAAAACCCTCACTTTCGGGTGAATATTATTTATCTCTGATTGTTGAAGACCCGGATAATAATCTTGATTCTACAAAAACTTATTTTGTAGTTATTCCTGATAGTGAAAATATTAAATCTGCAGGATATGCGGATAATCCTGATTGGGTGAAAAATTCTAGAATATATTTAATGTTCTTCAAAGCCTTTACTCCAGCCGGAACAATTCAGGCAGCGATTGCCAATCTTCCGTACATCAAAGCAATGGGTTTCAATACAATATGGGTTTTACCTGTAACAGAAGTTCCGGGAAATATAGATAATCAAATTAACATCGGTTACAACACAATTGATTTCCTAAAAGTTGAAACCTCACTTGGGACAGATCAGGATTACAAAAATTTTGTAGACGCTGCTCATCAGCTTGGTATAAAGGTTATTCAGGATATAACTCCGAATCACACAGGACGGGAACATCCATTCGCACAGGAAGCTTTGCTTTACAAGGATTACTCGCAATACTGGAATTATTATCAGACTCAGTTTATCCCTCACAATACAAATGGTTTGGGACAATGTGTAACTCCACAAGGAATTTATTACTATTGCGGTTTCAGTGATGCATTGCTGAATTATGACTGGAGAGATCTCGATGCAAAAAATTATATGATTGATGTTTATGATTATTGGGTGAGAGAATTTGGAATTGATGGTTACCGATTTGATGTTTATTGGGGACCCCACAGAAAATATGGCGAAAGTAATATGGGAATTCCAGTCAGAAATTCTCTTAAGCATATTAAGCCCGATATTTTGCTGCTTGGAGAAGATGATGGAACAGGTGTAGGAACTGAAGTCTTATATGCTGATCAGAATGGTGGATTAGATGCTAGCTATGATTTTGCGTTATACTTTAATGCAATCCGAAGTTTTAATTTTACATCAAGTGCTGTGAATACACTTCACTCACAACTTAATAACAATGGCTTTTATCCCGGAGAGAATTCTTACTTTATGAGGTTTATGGAATCTCAGGATGAAGATCGGATTAGTTACGTTTACAATTCTTTTGAGAAGACGATGCCGATGGCAACAGTAGTTTTCACTGCACCTGGAATGCCGATGATGATGAACGGGCAGGAAGTTGGCTGGGGCAAAGGACTTGGTCAACCGGGTGAACCTGATTTGAATGTGCGTAGAAGAGGAATAATAGATTGGAATTTTGCCGGAAGAGAATTACTGACTCCACATTACCAGAGAATTGCGCAAATACGTACGCAGTTTCCTGCATTCTCTCAGCACAAATTGGATACAAACGGAGATGGACAGGTCAACAGTTCTGATGAATCTGATTTTGACAGAATCACAACAACTGATGGACTTGTTTACGCTTTCCTCCGTCCGTGGAAAGATTCAAACGGATTGACAGTTGTAAACTTCAGTAATACAAGTAAAACAGTTACGATGAATTTAACAACAGCAAATCTGAAATTCACCAATGGTTTTAATCAGGGTTCAACGTACTGGGTAAATAATTTATATTCTGATACAAGCATGCAGGTTCTTGGAAGCGAACTTGCAAACTTCAGTGTTGCTTTACCGGCTTATGGTTCGGCAATTTATACTATTTCAACTATCGAAGAATCAGTTGTATTGCCGCCAATTCCTCCAATTGTTTCTGTTGATGATGAACTTACTTCTATGCCTGAAGATTATAATCTATATCAAAATTATCCGAATCCATTTAACCCAACAACGACAATTCGTTACAGCATAACAAAGCCTGACATAGTGAGAATTAAAATATATGATATACTTGGCAGAGAGGTAAAGACTCTTGTTAATGAATTTAAACAATCCGGAAGTTATGAAGTCCTGTTCGATGCTTACGGGTTAGCTAGTGGTATTTATCTATACAGAATTGAGAGCGGTTCGTTTATTCAAACGAAGAAAATGATACTTTTAAAATAATTTCCGTCTATTTTTTAGAATTACAAGGCGATCAACCAGTCGCCTTTTTTTATTTTCAGAAATTTTGTTGATAATACTCTTCGTTGCTAAATTATAATATGGTTCTTCTATGGAAAATACATAGGTATCTTTTCTTATGCTGGTTTTTTAACGCTCTTAGCTTAACTAATCTATTTCCTCAATCATTACCATTTAATAACCTTTCAACAAAAGATGGACTGTCAAATAATAAAGTGGTTGCGATTCTGCAAGACAAATCAGGATTTCTTTGGATCGGTACTGAGGATGGCTTAAATCGTTTCGATGGATATGAATTTAAAGTTTACCGCAACAATCCTCTGGATACAAATTCAATCTCAACCAATAATATCTGGTCGTTGTTTGAAGATGAAGAAGGAAATATCTGGATTGGTACAAAAAACGGAGAACTTAATCGTTATGATGTTAAAACAGATGTCTTCGAGCACTGGGAAATTAAATCTCCCGATATCCAGAATAACAGCATAAATGAAATTTACAGGGATAAAGATGGTATTCTATGGATTGGTACTTATCAATCCGGACTATACAGATTGGATATTAAAACAGGAAAAATTAAAAATTGGAGATACAAACCCGGCGATCCGAACTCTCTCACCAATAATTTCATCACGTCAATAGTTGAAGATTCAAATGGTTTCCTTTGGATAAGCACATATAACGGTTTAAATAAATTTAATCCCGGGTTAAATGAAGAATCTTTCCAACAATTTTATTCTGAACAGGGTGAAGAAAATAGCCTTAGTAATAATCTTATTTGGTGTATTGTTCATTCTGAAAGCAATTCAAATTTGATGTGGATAGGAACTGCGGATGGATTGGTTTCACTTGATATTAAAGACAATACTTTTAGAAAGATTTCATTCCCTGAAGAACCTTCACTTCAGTTCGGAAATAGTGTTGCTTCAGTAATCGAAAAAACAATAAACAATGATTTAATACTGTGGATTGGAACCTACGGTGGGCTTGTAAGATTAAACCTTGCTGACAATGAATCAACAAGATTTGTAAAAACTGAAAACAATCCATCTTCCATCATTAGTAATGAAATTAATAAACTAATAAAAGATCGTTCCGGTGTAATCTGGGCAGCAACTGAAAACGGACTTAGCTACCTCTCTTCGAAAGGAATGAAATTCAATAATATTTTTATGGGGGAAAAAGGTTTCTCCGAATTAAAGGAACTAATGAAGGTTAATGTAAAATCTTTTACTAAAAAGAATGATGGCTCGATATTTTTTGGTACTTCGGATGGACTTTACAGTTACAATAATTCAGATAGGCTGGATGGCATTCGAAAATATTCAGTTACTGATAAGATAAATGTGTGGTCCTTGGCAAGCAGAAAATCCGATGAAATCTGGATTGGAACTTATGGTCAGGGATTAAAACGGCTTGATCTTAAAAATGGAAATTTAGAAAGCGTGAAAATTGAAAGTCCTGTACTGGTTCAGCGGAAAATGGAATTTCGGGTTAATTAAGTAAGGTAGATTAG
>CAZXGJ010000006.1:61612-85414 GCA_964639955.1 uncultured Ignavibacteriaceae bacterium | reverse complement strand
CATTACCATCCATCTTCGGCATCATCATATCGCTTATAATAAGATCGGGAATAATCTTTTCTGCTTTCCTCACCCCCTGTTCTCCGTTCACTGCTTCTTCAATTATATAATTACTATTGAGAGATTCTCTTATATATTGCCTCATATCGTAATTGTCTTCGACGACGAGGATTATAGTTTTATCTTTATCTATCCCACTGTCATTCTGTGGAGTTTTCGACGAAGAATCTATCAAAGTAGTTTCATTTCGGTCTTCCTTTCCATAAGTAAGGGTAAGATTCTTCGCTTCGCTCAGAATGACATCTGTTTTTTCTTCAATAATCTCATCATCTGATAAATGCCCTCTGCAAAGTGGAAACTCCAGAGTGAATTCTGTCCATTGTCCTTTTTCACTTTCAACTTTAATACTTCCGTGATGTAATTCAACCAATTCTTTAGTGAGAGCTAACCCAATACCTGTTCCTTCGTATTCTCTTGTGTGTGAACTATCAACCTGATAAAACCTGTCGAACAGTTTTGGTATTTCTTCCTGTGCAATTCCGATACCTGTGTCTCGTATTTTAATTACAACAGACTGCTTCAATTTGTCATTCCGGACTTGATCCGGAATCTTCTTTTCATCTGGAGATGCTGAAATAAATTCAGCATAACACTCCGTTACTGAAACCGTAATCTTCCCTTCTTCCGGTGTAAACTTGAATGCGTTTGATAAAATGTTTGTGAGTATCTTTATCATCTTTTCTTTATCAAAATACATTTCTATAAACTCTTTTTCAGGATGTAATTTCAAAGTTATGTCTTTCGATTCAGCAAGCGATTCGAATGATAAAGCTACTCCTTTTACAAATGAAACAATATTTCCTTTACTCGCTTCAAGTTTTAGCTTGCCCGCTTCAAGCTTCGATAAATCCAGGAGCTGATTGATAAGCTGTAATAAACGTGAAGAGTTTCTTCTGATTATTTTCGCATCTTTCTTTACATCTTCTGACGTGTCAGAAATAATCTTTTCCGCAGGACCTTGAATTAAGGTAAGTGGGGTTCTGAACTCGTGAGAGATGTTTGCAAAGAATCTCGATTTCATTTTATCCGTTTCCTCTTTTTCTTTAAGCACAGCTTCGTCCAGCTTAACTTTATCTTTTAATTTTAACCTGTTCATTTCATAACGTCTTATTCCATAAAGTGAAAAAACAAACAGAAGGAAATATGTTGAATAAGCCCACCAGGTTTTCCACCATGGCGGTGAAATTAGTATTGCAACCGAAGTCCCTTCTTCATTCCAGACACCATCGCTGTTAGAACCTTTTACTCTGAAAGTATATTCACCGGGTTCTAAATTTGGGTAGGATGCATATCTTCTCGTGCCAGAATTAATCCAGTCTTGATCAACACCTTCCATTTTGTAAGCATATTGATTCCTATCAGCATTTACAAAACTTAAGGCGGCAAATTCAAAGGAGAGGAAATTTTCGGTGTGTGAAAGATGTATCTCTTTACCAAATGGAAAAGATTTTTCAAATTTTTTAAATGATGTAATAACTATCGGAGGTATAAAATTATTATTGGAGATATTGTCAGGATTGATTCTCGTTATACTCTGCTTCTCGTTTAAGAAAGTAGTCGAAATAAAATATAATTCTCCGCTCCCGGCTCTATATACCCAACTCAATTGAATGTCATTATATTTAGTAACTTCTTTAGTGAACGGGTTGTATTTAAATGCCCCGCTTGCACTGCTCATCCAAAGATTGCCACGATTATCATTAACTAAAGTCATTGCATTATCAGGAAATCCCTCTTTCCCTTTCCATCGTATCCATTTTTGATTTTCCCTGTCAAATTTATTTGGACTGCTGTTTGCCAGACACCATAAAGTCTCCAGTCCATCTTCAGAAAAATTAAATATTTGATTCCCGCCTATTGTCGAAGAATCTGTGGGATCAAAAATGTACCTTGTAAATGTTTTTTGAAATGGATTATAACAAATAACCCCTGCGTCATAAGTACCTATCCATAACAGTCCTTCCTTATCTTCATAGAGACCAACTATTTGGTTGTCATACTTTGCAATGTGTTCAATTATTTTTTTATTCTGATTTAATTTTAAAATTTTCCCATCATCTGTTCCAATCCAGATATTTCCATCTTTGCAATTCTTCATACAGGAAACTGATTCATAAAAAAGTTTTCCATTAGAATAAAAAAATTGTTTTATTTCACTCTCTTGATCTTTCTTATAATAAAGAGCTCCATTGCTCGTGCTGTATAACCAAAGAGTACCTTCTTTATCCAGTAATATTCCGATTATATCTTTTATGTGAGCTTCTTCCTTAAATATTTCTTTATCGGGATAAAAACTTATAAGCCCTTTATCTGTTCCAATCCATATTTTACCATTATTGTCATCAACCAAGTCTCCCCAGCCAGCGTTTAATATTTCAGCCGTTTCCAGAAAATATTTTTTAACATATTGGTTCGGCTGTACATATTTGTTTATGCCTCTTCCATAAGTTGTAATCCAGATTGTACCCGATTTCTCAACGAGAATATCTGACACACCATCGTCGCTGAGACTGCCCGGATCAAATTTATTATTAGTATGGTGAGAAAATGTTTTTGTGAGCTTATCAAAAATATCTAAGCCAACAGTACCTATCCATAAATTACCGGTTAAGTCTTCACTAATGGAACTGACATAATTTTCAGCTAAACTCTCCGGTTCGTTTGGATTTTTCTGGTAAAGATTGAATGAATTATTTTTTCTATCATATTCAACCAGACCTCCCCAGGTTCCCAGCCAAATTATTCCCTCACTATCCTCAATAATTGAAATGATAGAATACCAACCATCGTTTTGATTTGATGAACTTGTGTTTTCATTCCAGCAATGAATAAATTTTTCACTGGAATTGTCTAACTTATCAAGACCGGCACCAGTGCCAAACCACAATGTTCCAGAATTATCTTCGTAAATTGCATCAACAGTATTATGAATAATGCTATTAGTATCGGTGCTGTCGTGAATTATCCTTTTAAAATTTTCTGCTTGTTTATTATAAAGATATAATCCATCACCAGTTCCTATCCATAAATTGCCATTGCTATCTTCAAGTAAAGCAAGGACATGATTACTCCAATCGGTGCGGGCAGCTCTTGAATTAAGTATGAAATGTGTAACTTTATCAGTGTACGGATTTAGTTTGTCCAGACCCTGCACATGCCCTATCCATATATTTCCTTCACTGTCATCACAGATGGCCTGAACTTCTGCATTGGTAACATCAGAAGTATTTTCCTTAAAAGTGGTATAATCCTTAAAAGAATATCCATCATATCTGAATACACCATGACTGGAGCCAAACCACAAATATCCGGTCCGATCTTGAAAAGCACATGGAATTTTTGGATGTGGTCCCAAACGTTCGAAAGTAATTTTTGATTGCTGCGAGTACGAAGAATGAAAAAGAAAAATTATTAGAAACAGAATATTTGCAATGAAGGACTTCAATTGAGTTTTATTTTTATCAATAACAAGATTGAACTAATTATAATTTTATATCCACAATTAAGGAATAATGAGAAGTCAGTAAATAGAGGGGTAGCTTAGTTAGGGCTATAGCCAGTCCAAAATGTAGATGTATTTCTTAACTTAACATTAAATATTTTTTAATGAAAAGCAAATGATATAGCTTAATGGCAGCAAATAAAAAATCCCACCCGGGTTAAATCAAGTGGGACTAATAAATGATTAATCGATTTTTACTTCATCAATAACATTTTCTTTGTTTCGACAATAGAACCTGCCCGGAGTGTGTAGAAGTACACCCCACTCGTGAGATTCCCGACTACGCCGGAATGACTACCGAATTCAACCTCATAACTTCCAGCTGGTTTTTCTTCATTAACTAATGTTGCAACTTCATTTCCCAAAATATCGTAAACTTTTAATGTTACAAAAGTCCCTCCTTGGGAGGGATTTAGGGAGGCCGGCATTGAATACCTGATTGTTGTTGATGGGTTGAATGGATTTGGATAGTTTTGCTCCAGAATAAAATTATCTGGCAAATTATTTTCCGTGAATTCTTGTCCTTCCACATCTGTTGTTATCGAATAAGCATAATCGGCGAATTGTGGTAGAACTTGAGCACTCATAAAATTAGAATTAGGATCTCCAGAGTTTTGAAACCAAATGATTCCATATCTTTCATTCGGATTTAATCCCGCATATGTTTCAACGCCTTCCCACCAACCAAAGTGACCCCATAATTTGCCATCAAAAGCATTGTGTTTGTGCCAAATTAATCCCTGAACTCTGCTATTTGTGATGTAACCTAATTGATCGGAAAGCATATAATTTATTGTTGCACTGTCCAGTAATCTATGATTGTCATAAATTCCATTATTAATGTAAGCAAAGAGAAAATTTGACAATTCAATTTTATTAGTTCTTAAAAATGCCGATGGATATGTAACCCAGCCTTGATGACATATTGCTGTTGATCCTAAATATGGTATTGCTATTTCGTCGATATTCATTCCATCAAGAAACCAGGAAGTTTTGTTCATATCTAGTGGAATGAAAATATTTTCACGACAATATTGATCGAATGACATTCCGGAAAATTTTTCGACAAGATATGCCAGTACGCTTACCCCAACATTTGAATAATTATAGACTGTGCCTGGCGCTGCATTTATAAAATTAAATGCTGTATTATAATAAGTACCGCCAGGAGTGAAATAATTAATCAGAAATGTATCGAGCGGTATCGGACTGTCTCCACAAATAGTAAGCGGGTTAAGAACATTCCAGTTATCTGCAATGCTTGCTGTGTGCGTCATTATCATTCTAAAAGTGACTGTATCATTGAAGTGACCGGGTATATGCACCTGAAAGTCATCAAGGTAATCGTTGATATTATCATCAAGATCGAATGAATCTGCTTCCCAAAACTGCATTATTGCAGTAGCAACAATAAGTTTAGAAACTGAGGCAGTTAGAAAAAGAGTTGAATCTTCAACGGGTAATTGTAATGCCAGATTTCTATAGCCGTAGTTCTTATCCCATACTATTTGATAGTCTTTAATAATCATTGTTGCAAGTCCGGGAATTGAATTTGCATTCATATATGAAGTTATTAGAGAGTCAATTGCCAAAGAGTCAAGATTGACCTCAGAATCACGCTTCAAGTCTTGATTGCTGAAACTCTTTCTAAAATTATTGTTCAAGAATTCTTTTTGTGCAAATGAGTTTAATTGAAACAATGCACAAACGGATAAGACAAACACAAAAATTTTATTCATAAATTCTCCTTATTATTTCATTAGAATTAATTTTTTAGTTTGTGTATAACTTCCTGCATGCAGCCTGTACAAATAAACACCACTTGCTAACTTTGAAGCATCAAATTCAATTTCATAAATCCCCGCAGGTTTATACTCATCAACTAATGTTGCGACTTCTCTTCCAAGCAAATCATAGACTTTCAAAGTTTGCCAACTGCTTACTGGCGACTGCCAACTGATTGTTGTTGATGGATTGAATGGATTGGGATAGTTTTGTGAAAGAACAAAGTCATTTGGTGTTAAATCATTTTTATCTTCATTAATTGCTGTAATTCCGCCACCATTAGTCGTTCTAAGAATAGTACCGTTAACTCCAACAACCGTTCCTGTATTTGCATCGGTGAAGCAGACGCCACTCAACCAATTTGTTGTTCCACTCGATTGTGATAACCAGCTTGAACCACCATCTGTTGTTCTTAGTATTATTCCTAATCGATCACCATAGTCATAGCCAACAACCGTTCCATTATTTATGTCTGTAAACGAAACTCCAGAAAAAAATATTGTACCTGTTGATTGGGTAATCCATATACCTCCACCGTTTGTTGTTCTTAAAATAATGCCCCACGAAAAACGACCCTCTAAATCAATACCACCGCCAACAGCCGTTCCGTTATTTGAATCTGTAAAAGAGATTCCTGACAAATCATCTCCGGTTCCGCTTGGTTGCCATGTCCATGATGCTCCTCCGTTCGTAGTTCTGAGGATTGTACCGTAACCACCGACAGCAGTCCCGTTATTTGAATCTGTGAATGATACACCAAGCAAGTTACTTGTTGTCCCACTTGATTGTGGTGACCATATTGAACCACCGTTTGTGGTTCTAAGGATGGTACCCCCACTACCTACAACTGTTCCATTATTTACATCTGTAAATGAAACACTATTTAACCTCGTTATTGTATTGCTTGATTGTAATGACCAGGTTAAACCACCGTCTATGGTTCCAAGAATTTTTCCATAATTGCCAACAATTGTTCCATTATTGATGTCTGTAAAAGAAACTCCGTTTAAATCATAAGTTGTTCCACTTGATTGTGATGACCAGGTTGAACCACCGTCCGTGGTTCTGAGAATTGTTCCATTTCGACCTACGACTGTTCCATTATTTATATCTGTAAATGAAACTCCGTTCAAATCATGCGTTGATACGTTTGATTGTGGTGTCCAGGTTGTACCGCCATCTATGGTTCTGAGAATTGTGCCCGCAATACCTACAGCAATTCCGTTATTTATATCAGTAAATGAAACCCCAAATAAATGTTTTGTTATTCCTATTGATTGTGTGATCCATGTATTTCCACTATTTGTGGTTTTAAGAATTATGTTACTCGCATTTGCATCCCAGGTACCCCCAACAACTATACCGTTATTAGCATCTGTAAAATAGACGTTGTTCAAGTGGTATGTAGTTCCGCTCGATTGCGGTATCCAGTTTATTCCACCATTTGTGGTTCTGAGAATATTTCCAAAATCACCAACGATCGTTCCATTATTCGAATCTGTAAAATAGATTCCATTAAAATCCCGCGTACCGATTGATTGGGTTGTCCAGTTTGCTCCTCCGTTTGTGGTTCTGAGAACAATTCCTTCCTGGGTTCCTGATTCCCAATGACTGCCAACAGCAATTCCGTTGTTCGCATCAATAAAAAAAACTGCTTTCAAATTGTAGTAACCTGTGCCTAATGGTTGTTCAAACCAATTAGTTCCACCATCAGTAGTTCTTAGAATAATACCACCAACGGCAGTACCATTATTAACATCTGTAAAATAGACTCCATACAAATAATTAGATGTTCCACTTGATTGTTCGAACCAGGTATTTCCACCATCAGTGGTTCTGACAATTGTACCATATATACCAACAGCAGTCCCATGATTTTCATCATTAAAATAAATCCCATACAAATGATTTATAGTTCCGCTTGATTGCAGTTCCCAAGTTGTCCCGCCATCTGTGGTTTTAAGAATAGTCCCATAATTACCTACTGCCCAACCAATACCAGATGAAATAAATTTTACATCATTAAGAGTGTTGCCCTGTGGTAAAGGGTTCTGCCAGAACCATTGTGCAATGGATATGCTGTTATTGATAAAAACGAAAACCAGTAATAACAAAAAATGAATTATGTTTTTCATAAATCCTCCTTTACCTCTCCCTTAACCCCTCTCCTTCCTTCGACTTCGCTCAGGATGACGGAGAGAGATTGGGATGAGATTATTATTTCATTAAAATTAATTTTTTAGTGTTTGTAAAACTTCCGGCTTGCAATGTGTAGAAATAGACTCCGCTTGATAACTCTGCGGCATTAAACTCAACTTCATACTTTCCAGCAGGATTGTATTCATCAACTAAGGTTGCTACCTCATCGCCAAGTATATCATAAACTTTCAAAGTTTGCCAACTGCTTACTGGCGACTGCCAACTGATTGTTGTTGATGGATTGAATGGGTTGGGGTAGTTTTGATCAAGGATGAAATTGCTAACTTTTCCGGCAACTTCATATACAGATGTAACCAGGATATCACTTTCCCACTTATAAACTGAATCATTTATACTGCCACACCAACCTGTATTCCAATCAGAAAAAACCGCTGGACCACAGGGCAAATTACTAACTTGTGTCCAGTTAAAACCATCATCATTAGAATATGCAGTGCCAGGCACGGCTGGATTACCCCCGAAATTATTATGAGAAGTTATGACATAAGATCCATTTGTCCCTTTGGCATAGAAAATATAATATGCGGACAATCCTGATAGTCCGGTGAAAGAAATTGGAGTCCAGGTTGTACCACCATCCGAGGTGTTTGAAATTTGATTCCCGCCACCATAAATACATGCTAATCCATTCAAACTATCTTTGAAAGCAAATGCAAAAGGTCCGCTTCCGATTACATTACGAGTGACTGTCCATGTATAACCGTGATCTGTTGTTTTGTAGAGTGAAGCTTTGTTTGTCTGGAACCGAAAAATATTATCCAATGTATGGACACTCCTATGCTCTATTCCATATTCGCCAGATAATGGAGGAGGAATATTTGCTGAATCAACTTGTATCCAGTTTGCACCCCCATCTGTTGAAGTATAAATTTCCCAATAACCGTCTCTCGGATCTCCAACGCACACGCCATTATCAGCATCGAAGAAATGAATTACATTTGGATATCCGCCGGATCCCTGGAATGCTGTTGTTTGTTTTACCCAATTTAAACCGCCATCCGTGGTTTTGAATATTCCGCCGCTCGTTACGCTTGAAGGGTCATTCATTGCAATCCATGCAGTATTGGCATCAATTGCAGTAATTCCTGAACCTTCTAAACCTGTAGCACCCATAACAGTTGAAACTGTCCAGTTATCCCCCCCATCGGTAGTTCGCAGAAATTGTGAGTTAGTGTGGTCTTCCCCCCAGCAAACATTATCATCTACGGCTGAAAATACGACTTGGGGATTTACTGTATTAGGCAATCCGGGTGCGTGCTGTGTAACCCAGGGAGACTGAGCCTCTGTAGAAAGAGACAAAAGCGTAACGAATAAAAAACTGAAAAACATCGAAAAGTTTTTCATAAGAACCTCCTTTAATTATTTGTGAAAAAAATTACGGAGGCAAATAAATAAAAAATAACAGGGGGCTGCATATCAACCAGGTTTCATTTAATATCAACCTCGTTTCATTCAGAAAAAAAGTTAGGATTTGATAATTTAAGTGAGAAAAAAAATGAGATAAAAGATAGGTTTAATAGAGGCTAGTCTTTTTTAAACTGAGTCTTCAGCTTCGCTTGGCGGGTAACCAAATTCATCTTTAAAACATTTTGTAAAATAGGAGGGACTTGAGAATCCTACTGAATAAGCAATTTCGGAAATCGTTCCCTGGCGATCTTCAATCATCTTTTTTGCTTTAGATAACCTGACAGTCCTTAAGTATATGCTTGCCGGCATTCCGGTTATTGCTTTAAGTTTTCTATAAAATTGAGTTCTGCTCATACCGACTTCTTCACCAAAACTCTCAATATCAAATGATTCTTCAGAAATATGAGCTTCAATCACTTGCAATACTTTATTTATAAATTCCTCTTCAATGCTTGGTTGTTTTTTCCAATTTGGCTTTGGTATGTATCCCGGCTTACTAAATTTCTCTTGAAGTTTTTTTCGGATGTTTATCAGATTCTTTATTCTTACCTGAAGCTCTTTTATGTCGAACGGTTTTGTTAAATAATCATCTGCCCCTGTTTCTAATCCTTCGAGTTTGTTCTCCTGCCCGGCTTTTGAGGTCAACAAAATAATAGGAATATGACTTGTCTTTTCATCATTCTTTAATATTCTTACTAATTCGTTTCCATCCATCTTCGGCATCATCATATCACTTATGATTAGATCGGGAATTATCTTCTCTGCTTTTCTAACTCCCTGTTCCCCGTTTACTGCTTCTTCAATTATATAATTACCATCAAGAGATTCTCTTATATATTGCCGCATATCGTAATTGTCTTCTACTACAAGGATGATGGTTTTATCGCCTTCTTCTTTATTCTGATCCTCATTTGTCACACTGAGCTTGTCGAAGTGTGACGAAGAAACTTTTTGAACCCTATCATCTCCAAACGAAATTAGATTCTTCTCTTCGCTCAGAATGACATCCGTTTTATCTTCAACAATCTCTTCTTCTTTCTCCGATAGGAGTCCTTCGGACAAATGCTCTTTACCGAGTGGAAATTCTAAAGTAAATTCTGTCCAACTGCTTTTTTCACTTTCAACACTTATTCTTCCGTGATGAAGTTCAACTAATTCTTTTGTGAGAGCCAGTCCGATTCCTGTTCCTTCGTATTCTCTTGTGTGTGAGCTATCAACCTGATAAAACCTGTCGAACAGCTTTGGTATTTCTTCTTGTGGAATTCCAATTCCTGTGTCTCTAATTCTTATTTCAACTATGTGCTCATCCCGAACTCGTTTCGGGATCTCCAGTTTTGTATAAGATGCTGAAACAAGTTCAGCATGTCTCTCTTTTATCGAAACTGTAATCTGTCCTTCTTCCGGTGTAAACTTGAATGAGTTTGATAATATATTCGTAAGTATCTTCATCATCTTTTCTTTATCAAAATACATTTCTATAAACTCTTTCTCTGGAAATAATTTCAAAGTTATATCTTTTGATTCAGCTAGTGATTCGAATGACAAAGCCACTCCTTTTACAAATGATACAATATTTCCTTTACTAGCTTCAAGCTTTAGTTTGCCTGATTCAAGCTTTGAGAGATCGAGCAATTGATTGATTAGCTGAAGCAGTCTTCTCGAATTTCTCTTTATTATGTTTGCGTCTTTAACAACATCATCAGATGTTTTTGCACTAATCTTTTCTGCTGGTCCAAGAATTAAAGTAAGCGGTGTTCTGAATTCGTGAGAAATGTTAGCAAAGAATCTCGACTTCATTTTATCTGTTTCTTCTTTTTCTTTGAGAACCACTTCATCCATTTTTATTTTTTCTTTTAATCTTAATCTGTTCATCTCATAACGTCTAATTCCATAAAGAGAGAAAATTAAAAGAAGAGCATATGTTGAATAAGCCCACCAGGTTTTCCAGAATGGAGGTGAAATTATTATTGCAACTGAAGTCCCTTCTTCATTCCAGACACCATCGCTGTTTGAACCTTTCACTCTAAATGTATATTCACCAGGATCAAGATTTGGATATGAAGCATATCTTCTTGTTCCTGAATAGACCCAGTCTTTATCAATTCCTTCCATCTTATATGCATATTGATTTTTTTCAGGATGAATAAAACTAAGAGCAGCATATTCAAACGATAGATAATTTTCATCAAAGGGCAGTTGAATTTGATTCTCTAATGGATAAGGTTTTTCAAATTTTTTGAAAGAAGTAATAACGACAGGTGGAATAAAGCTGTTATTAGAAATATTATCGGGGTCGATCCTCATTAAACTTTGCTTTTCTTTAAAGAAGGTTGTAGAAACAAAATATAATTCTCCGCTTTTTACTTTGTAACTCCAGCCGAGTCTGATGTCCTGAAATTTTATTAGTTCCTTTGTTACCGGATTATATTTAATTGCCCCGCTTCCCGTACTCATCCAGAGATTTCCTTGACCATCATCTATCAAACTAAATGCATCTTTTGGGAATCCTTCCTTTCCACCCCAGCGAATAAACTTCTGCTTGATTTTATCAAATTTATTTGGACTGCTGTTTGTTACAGCCCATAAAGTTCCTGCACCATCTTCACATAAATCATATACCTGATTTGAGCTTAAAGTTAATGTGTCTCCTGGATCGTAGATATATCTTGTGAAAGTTTTTACAGCGGGATTATAACAGATTACACCGGCATCAAAAGTACCAATCCATAATATTCCCTCTCGATCTTCATATATGGCACTTATTCCATTTTCATATTTTGCAATTTGTGCAACAGTTTTTTTATGCTGATCAAATTTTAAGATTTTACCATCATGTGTACCTATCCAAATTGTTCCATCTCTGCAATTATCCATGCTATACACAGATTCATAAAATGGTTTTCCATCTGAATAATAAAATTGTTTTATTTCTTTTTCTTTATCTTTTTTGTAATAAAGAGCTCCGGTACTCATGCTATGTATCCAGAGTATTCCATTTCTGTCAATGAAAATCGTTTCAATATTTTGTTCCAACAATTCTTTTTTAAACAATTCTGTATCAGGATTAAAGCTTATCAATCCATTTTTTGTTCCAATCCATATTTTACCAGTATTATCCCCGGCTAAATTTTGCCAGCCTCCTGTCCCTATTTCTCCTGATTTTAAATAATATTTTTTAACATATTTATTAGGCGGTGAATATTTATTTACACCACCACCATAAGTTGTAATCCAGATGGTTCCGGATTTGTCGAGCAGAATCTGAGATACTCTATTATTACTGAGACTATTTGGATCTGATTCACTGTATTCATAATGAGTAAACTTTTTAGTATGCTTATTGAAAATGTCAATGCCGTTAGTGCCCAGCCATAAATTCCCATTCGAATCTTCGTTGATTGAACAGACATAATTACTAGACAAGCTCTGTAGATCTTTTGGGTTGTTCTGGTAAATTGTGTAGGAATCATCATTTCTATTAAACTCTATTAAAGCACCAGAGGCGCCCAACCAAAAAATTCCTTCATCATCTTCAAAAACTGATAGAATCCAAAGCGGAGAGCCATCCCAGTTTGAAGACTTTTGCATAACATTAAAGTAATGAATAAAGTTTCCTGATTGATCTAATTTATCCAAACCGCCGCTTGTACCAAACCAGACTGTTCCGGATCTATCTTCATAAATTGAATTAACTCTGTTATGAATTATACTATTTACATCATCGCTGGAATGCTTAAATGACTTAAAAGAATCCTTAGTTTTTTCATAACGATATAATCCATCGCCAGTTCCGACCCATAGCCTGCCTTTGCTGTCTTCAAGTAAAGCCAGCACATGATTGCTCCAATCGGTAACAGGTACATTTGAATTAAGAATATAATGTGTGACTTCCTCAGTTTCAGGATTTAGTTTATCCAGACCCTGAACATGTCCGATCCAGATATTTCCATCACTATCATCACATATTGCTTCAACTTCTGCATTCGTTACTTCGGAAGTGTCTTCCATAAAATCTATGTAAGGCTTGAAAGTATATCCATCATACCTGTAAACACCGTGATATGAGCCAAACCATAAATATCCTGTTCGATCCTGAAAGATACACGGAACATTTGGGCGAATGCCTTCTTCCAATCCAAAACGCTCAAACGTAATGTTTGATTGCTGCGAGTACGAAGAATGAAAAAGTAAAATTATTAAAAACAGAATATTTGCAATGAAGGACTTCAATTGAGTTTTATTTTTATCAATAACAAGATTGAACTAATTATAATTTTATATCCACAATTAAGGAATAATGAGAAGTCAGTAAATAGAGGGATAGCTTAGTTAGGGCTATAGCCTTGCCCAAAATGTAGATGTATCTCTTCACTTAACATTAAATATTTTTTAATGAAAAGCAATAGGATGTTGGTTGACCACAGCAAATAAAAACCCCGCTTTCAATTTTTCAGCGGGGTTAAGAAATACCTAAAACAGCCAAAACTATTTCATCAGTATTAATTTTTTAGCTTGTGTATAGCTGCCAGCTTGAAGTGTGTAGAAATAAACTCCACTTGACAAACCTCTTGCATCAAACTCAACCTCATAGGTTCCTGCAGGTTTATACTCATCAACTAATGTAGCTACCTCGTTGCCAAGCACATCATAGACTTTTAAAGTTTGCCAACTGCCTACTGGCGACTGCCAACTGATCGTAGTCGTTGGATTGAATGGATTGGGATAGTTTTGTAGTAAAATAAAATTGTCTGGTAATTCAATTTCTTGTTCCTTCACATTCGTAATTATTTCTGAGAGTGGACGTCTCCATGTTGAAGCTCCAGCAGTTCCTGCAAAAATATAATTAGATGATATTGTGAGTGAAAGAATTTTTCGATTCCCTATACCTTCATTTATTTGAGACCATGATCCGCCATTATCTGTAGAAAGATATAAACCATCGCCCGATCCAGCGAATATATTAGAATCGAGTGCTGCAAGCGAATTAATGGATAGATTATTTAATGCTGATTGTACCCAGTTTTGTCCGTTATCAGTTGAAACGTAAACCCCATTATCAGATGTTCCTGCAAATACATTCGGACCCTCTTCAGCAAGTGAAAGAATCCACTGATCATTCAAAACGGTCTGTTCCCAGTTGTTTCCATTATCAGATGAACGATATACTCCGTAACCTCTGGTACCAGCAAAATTATATACGTCATTGATCGCAAGTGAGGGAATTTCAAGATTATTTAAGCTAGTCTGTATCCAACTCACACCATAGTCAGTAGAACGATATACTCCATATGAACCATTAAAATCTCCTCCTGTTCCAGCGAAAATATTTGAGCCATTTATAGTGAGTGAAATAACTGCTCTGGGAGGCATGGGTGTGAGAGACCAGGTCTGCCCGTTATCAATAGAATGATAAATACTTCCAAATCCCAAGAAATAATAATTAGATGTTCCTGCAAAGATATTTGAACTACTGATAGCTAGAGAAGTTACCTCCTCTTCCCATAAATCCAATGCAGTATGTGTCCAGTTTTGCCCACTGTCTGTTGAAATATATACGCCATCATAACCTGTTGCAAAAATATTACTTGCTCCACTAGCACAAATCGAAGAAATTGACATATTATTAAATGCTGACTGTTTCCAATCATTTCCATTATTACTGGAAAAATACACTCCATGAACGTTTGTTCCAGCAAAAACATTCGAACCGTTAACCGCAAGTGAATGAATCCACTGATCCTTCATTTCGGTCTGCAACCAGGTCTGCCCATCATCAGTAGAATTATAAATACTCCCAGCGCCTGAGAGATAAAAATCTTGCGTCCCTGCAAAGAGATTTGAATCATTGATCGTAAGAGACGTAAGCCTCTCTTCCTGCAAATCTAATGAAGTTAGTTCCCAGGTTTGACCATTATTAGTAGAGAGATATAGACCGATATCATTTCCAGCAAATACATATGAACTGCTTAAGGCAAGTGACCAGCTATACATATATATTGTGTTCAATGATAAGCTCCAGGTCTCCCCGTAATCTGTCGATCTAAATACACCAGAAGCAGGTACTCCTGCAAAAACATTTGAATCATTAACAGCAAGTTCATCGACAACTTGACTATTCAGCGAAGTCTGAGTCCAATCCTGACCGTTGTTCATTGATCTATATACTCCAGATTCTGTCCCTGCAAAAACAATTACACCGCTGACGGCAAGTGAATTTACAAATAGGTTGTTCAATGCTGTCTGAGTCCAACTCTGACCTTTATCTGTAGTACGATAAACTCCATCGATACTCGTAACATTACCATGAATTGCAGCGAAAACATTTTCACCCCATACTGCAATTGAATATACTTCGAAGTTACCTAATGAAGTTTGTTCCCAGCTTTGCCCATTATCCGTAGAACGAAAAACTCCATAACCGGATGTTCCTGCATAAACATCCGAATTATTTACTGCTAGTGAAAGTACCGTTCCCCCGGGGGGTCCTAATTGCACCCATTGTGCGTTTAGTGAAAGTGTAACTGCAATAATGTTAATGACTATGTAATAAAAAATATTTTTCATAAAAACTCTCTTTTATTTCATCAAAATTAATTTTTTTGTTTGTGTATAGCTGCCGGCTTGTAGTGTGTAGAAATAAACTCCACTTGACAAACCTCTTGCATCAAACTCAACTTCATAACTTCCTGCTTGTTTATACTCATCAACTAATGTAACTACTTCTCTTCCAAGCAAATCATAAATCTTTAATGTTTGCCAACTGCCTACTGGCGACTGCCAATTGATTGTAGTTGTTGGATTGAACGGGTTTGGATAGTTCTGCTCTAAACTGAATTGTTCGGGCAGAGAAAGATTAACCGTTAACTCGCCGACAACTTCTTGTGTGCCGTCAAAGTCAAGTTGGTTAAGTCTATAATTATAAATTCCGGATTGAAGATTTTCATCAACAAAAGAATAATCCTGTCTTTCAGTTGATGTTCCTCTACCTTCAACAAATGCTATTTTGTTTCCGTTGCGGTAAATCTCAAAACCCCGGTTGTTAGTTTCCGTTGCTGTTTGCCAATTTAGCTCAATTTTATTTCCTATTGTGTTTGCAATGAATGATAGTAATTCAACAGGAATTACTTGGTCCTTATAAATTTTATAAATCAGATTATCTATCCCTCCGCTCCAACCCCAACCATCATTAGAGAAAGATGTAGGGAAATGTGGTAAACTGTCCATAAGCGGCGACCAGGTTGCTCCATCATCTGTAGTAAATCTTGAACCAGGAATAGTTGACTCAGGCGCTCCTACATTGCTGGAAGATGTAACAACGTAACTTCCTGGGGTACCATTTGCGTACGAGATAAAATACGTTGAAGGTGTATTGGGTACATTTTGAAGAGCGATCCAGCTTGATCCTCCATCAGTCGTCTTTACGATCCGGTTCCCTAAACCTAAAAAGCAATTCGTAGCTAATCCATTCATAATATCTTTGAATGCTACACAGAATGTGACGCTGCCTGCTCCATTCAATCTTGACCACGTATATCCCCTATCAGTTGATTTATAAATTGCGAACGAATTTCCCCAGGTGCCAAACCAGATATTATCACTCACACTTGAATAAAGACCAGCAGCTGTGAATTCAAAACTGGTTTGAGGAGGAGGAATGTTTGCCGGAGGCACCTGGATCCATTGACTTCCACCATCCGTTGTTGTGTATATTTCCCAATTACCGCCATTGGGGTTGCCAATAACTACACCATTATTTGAATCGAAGAAATGTATATCAGCAGGGTATCCTCCAGATCCCGCGAAAGCTGAAGTTTGCTTTGACCAGGTTTGTCCGCCGTCCGTGGTTATAAAAACACCACCACTTGTTGAATTAGTAGGGTCATTCATAGCTGCGAATGCTGTATTGGCATCAAGTGCTGCAATGCAAGAACCGTTCAATCCTGTTGCCCCTGTAATTGTAGAAACTGTCCAATCCATTCCACCATTTGTCGTCCGGAGGAATTGAGAATTGTTCACATTAACTCCCCAGCAAATATTCATGTCTACTGCTGAAAAAATTACTTGTGGATTTACCGAGTTTGGTAAACCGGGTGCTTGCTGTGGTACCCAGGGAGACTGAGCCATTAATGAAAAAGACAAAAGCGCAACGAGCAAAAGACTGAAAAACAATGAAAAGTTTTTCATAAGAACCTCCGTTAATTAATTGTTAAAAAAAATTACGGAGGCAAATAAATAAAATATCGGAGGGGGTTACATATAACCTATGTCCCAAAGATTTGCAATTTTATCCCAATTTATAATAAATCGCTGGGCGGGTATCCAAATTCCTCTTTGAAGCATTTTGAAAAATATGAAACACTTGAAAAACCCACTGAAAAAGCAATCTCTGAAATATTTCCAGTTTTCTCTTCAATCATTTTTTTAGCTCTGGATAATCTCATAGATCTCAAATAAAGACTAGCTGTCTTTCCGGTAATGGCAGTAAATTTCCTGTGAAACTGAGACCTGCTCATACCTACTTCTTTTCCAAATTCTTCTATACTGAATTCTTCTTCGGCTAAATGTTTCTCAATCACTTCACTTACTTTGAGCATAAATTTTTCATCAAGACTGCTAAGTTTTAATCCTTTGATCGAAGGCAAATGATTTTCAAGTTTGCTGAATTTTTCCTGCAGCTTCTTTCTGATGCTTATCAGGTTTTTTATTCTCACCTGAAGTTCTTTTATATCGAATGGTTTTGTTAAATAATCATCAGCACCGGTTTCCAATCCTTCAAGTTTATTTTCCTGTCCTGCTTTTGCTGTGAGAAGAATAATCGGGATGTGACTTGTCTTTTCATCATTCTTTAGTATTCTTACCAGCTCATTCCCATCCATCTTCGGCATCATCATATCACTGATGATTAGGTCAGGAATTATCTTTTCTGCTTTTCTAACTCCTTGCTCACCGTTCACTGCTTCTTCTACTAGATAATTATCATCGAGAGTTTCCCTGATATACTGCCTCATATCGTAATTATCCTCAACAACAAGGATGATGGTTTTGTCGCCTTCTTCTTTATTCTGATCCTCATTTGTCACACTGAGCTTGTCGAAGTGTGACGAAGAAACTTTTTGAACCCTATCATCTCCAAACGAAATTAGATTCTTCTCTTCGCTCAGAATGACATCCGTTTTCTCTTTAATGATCTCGTCATCTTTCAGATGATCTCTGCCAAGAGGAAATTCCAATGTAAATTCTGTCCACACACTTTTTTCACTTTGTATACTAATTCTACCGTGGTGTAATTCAACAAGTTCTTTTGTTAAAGCTAAGCCGATTCCTGTTCCTTCATACTCTCTTGTATGTGAGCTATCAACCTGGTAAAACCGATCAAATAGTTTTGGTATTTCTTCCTGTGCAATTCCGATTCCTGTGTCTCGTATTTTTATCTCAATAAATCCTTTCCTTGTGTCATCCCGAACTTGTTTCGGGATCTCGATATTGATTGAAGATGCTGAAATAAATTCAGCATGACATTCTCTAACTGATACAGTAATCGTCCCCTCTTCCGGTGTAAACTTGAAAGCATTCGATAAGATATTGGTAAGGATCTTCATCATCTTTTCTTTATCAAAATACATCTCAATAGAGTCCCTTTCAGAATGAATCTTCAAGCTGATGTCTTTTGATTCGGCTAATGATTCAAATGATAAAGCAACTCCTTTTACAAATGATACAATATTACCTTTGGTTGCCTCAAGCTTCAATTTACCAGCTTCCAGCTTTGATAGATCAAGAAGCTGATTTATTAGTTGAAGTAATCTTCTGGAATTCCTCCTAATTATATCAGCATCCTTAATATGATTATCAGATGTATTTGAAAAAATCTTCTCGGCAGGTCCAAGAATCAGCGTTAACGGGGTTCTGAATTCGTGTGAGATATTAGCAAAAAATCTCGATTTCATTTTATCCGTTTCTTCTTTCTCTTTAAGAACAGCTTCATCTAACTTAATCTTATCTTTTAATCTTAATCTGTTCAGTTCATATCTTCTGATACTAATTAAAGCAACAATAAAAATGAAAGCATAACCTGAATAAGCCCACCAGGTTTTCCAGAAAGGCGGTGAAATAATTATTGCAACTGAAGATCCTTCTTCATTCCATACACCATCGCTGTTCGATCCTTTTACTCTAAATGTATATTCACCCGGACTCAAATTTGAATATGAAGCATATCTTCTTGTTCCTGAATAAATCCAATCTTTATCTACCCCTTCCATTTTATAAGCATATTGGTTTTTTTCCGGATGGATAAAATTCAGAGCAGCAAATTCAAACGATACATAATTTTCATCATAAGGAAGTTGAATTTCTTTCGCAAAAGGGGAAGACTTTTCAAACTTTCGAAAATCAGTGATTACAATTGGAGCGATAAATTCATTATTTCTAAGACTATCGGGATGAAACCGTATTAAAGATGGTGTTTCACCAAATAAACGTGATACTAATAAATAGAACTCACCATTTCTTGTTTTATAAGAATTACCGAATTTAACGTTAGCAAAATCTTTAGTCTCTCTTGTACTCGGGTTATATTTAATTGCATTGCCGTTAAAAATCCATAAATTTCCATGAGAGTCTGTTTCCAAATCAAAAGCAACGTTAGGTAATCCATATTTTCCACCCCAACGAATAAATTTTTGTTTTTCCCTGTCAAACTTATTTAAAGTACTATTTGCAGTAACCCATAAATTTCCAAATCCATCCTCACAAATATCAGCGACTGCGTTGCCACCTATAGTCAGTGAATCTTTTGGGTCGTATGAAAATCTGGTGGAGGTTTTATTTTCGGGATTATAACAAACCAAGCCTACGTCGGTACCCATCCATAATAAACCAGATTTATCTTCATAGAGATAAGTAATCCAATTATCAACTTTTACTATGTGCTCAACTTTATTACTGGAACGATATAATTTTAGAACATTATCATAGCTTGCAAGCCAGATATTTCCATCACTGCTATTACTCATAAATGATAAGCCTATGGCAATAACTTTACCTTCCGAATCAATGAACCGATTGATTTTTTCTTCGCCATCTTTTTTGAAAAAAAGATTTCCTGTTGTTTGGCTGCTTATCCATAGTGTGCCCGTTTTATCTACTAATAATCCAGCAATATCTGTTTTAAGTTGTTCTTCTTTAAATACTTCGTTTACCGGATCAAAGCTTATAAGTTCTTTATCTGTTCCAATCCATATTTTACCTTGATTATCTTGTGTCAAATTCCATGTAGGATTTGGTAAATCACCGTATTTGTCTAATGGATATTCCTTTACATATCGCTTTCCGGGAGTATATTTATTTAAACCGCGACCAGAGGTTGTAATCCAGATGGCACCTGACCTGTCACACAGAATCTTTGCTACAATATTACCGCTGATACTACCCGGATTATTCTGATCATATTTATTATGAGAAAATTTTTTTGTGTGCTTGTTAAAAATATCAATCCCTTCATTTGTACCAATCCATAAATTTCCATTTAAATCTTCGCTGATTGATTTGACAACATTGTCAGCTAAACTCTGTGGATCATCAGGGTTATGTTGATAAAGTGTAAATGAATTATCATATCTATTTAACTGTACAACTCCACCTGTTGTGCCGAGCCACAGCGTGCCATCATTACTCTCAAAGATTGATAGAATCCAGTTGGGATCTCCATAGTTACTTCGAATCCATTCGCCATTCCAGTAATGAATAAATCTTTTTGTAGTTCTATCATATTTTTCGAGTCCACCGCCGGTACCAAACCACAGGGTTCCATCTTTAGTTTCAAATATTGTATTAACATTATTCTGGATGATCCTGCCCGGATCAGTACTATCATGTTTTATCCATTCAAAAGTTTCATTTGTTTTATCAAATAGATATAATCCTCCTCCGGTTCCAATCCAAAGAGTGCCATAACTATCTTCAAGTAAAGATAAAACATGATTACTCCAGTCATTCAATGGTGTTTGAGAATTGAGTCGATAGTGAGTTACAGCGCCGGTTGTAGGATTTAGTTTTTCTAGCCCTTGCGAATGACCTGCCCAAACATTTCCTTCTTTATCACCGCAAATCGCCTCAATCACTGAGTTGGGAAGATCAGTAATCACTGAGTTAGGAAGAAATGTCGAATCGCTTTCTAAAGGAAGATAAGCTTTAAAAGAGTATGGGTCATATCTATAAACACCCCAATAAGTTCCGCACCAAATGTATCCGGCCTGATCCTGAAAAATACATGGCATATTGGGCACACTATTTATATGCTCGAAAGTAATTTTTGAATTTTGTGCGTGCGAATAATGAAATAGAAAAATTATTAGAAACAGAATATTTGCAAATAAGGACTTCAATTGAGTTTTATTTCTTTGATAATAAAAGTGAACTTATTAAAACGTCATATCCACAATTAAGGAATAATAAGAAGTCAGAAAATAGAGGGATAGCTTAGTTAGGGCTATAGCCTTGCCCAAAATGTAGATGTATTTCTTTGGTTAACATTAAATATTTTTTAATGAAAAGCAATAGGATGTTAGTTGACCACAGCAAATAAAAAATCCCACCCGGTTAAATCAAGTGGGATTTATAAACGATAAATCTTCTTTATTTCAGTAGAACCTGTCCGCCTTAGTACTAACGAAGGAGAATCATCTTCTTAGTCTCAACAAAATTGCCTGCGCTAATTGTATAAAAATATAAACCTGATGATAATTGTGAAGCACTAAAGTTTATTTCATAACTTCCCGCTGGTTTATCTTCATTGACGAGTCTTGCAACTTCATTTCCCAGCACATCAAATACTTTAAGAGTTACAAACTCTGAATTTGGTATTGAATATCTTATTCTTGTTGAAGGATTGAATGGGTTGGGGTAGTTTTGTTCGAGAAGAAAATTTTCAAGAGTCGTTACAGGTTCTGAATAGATCGAAACAACCAGATCGGTATAATTAATAGTTTCTGATTGGTAAACTGTTTTAGATCCTGAGCTTTGTACAAAAACTACAAGATTCAGGCTATCTATATCCCAGACAGGATCCAGATTAACTATTTGCTCAAAGCCTTTTGTTTCATTCAGTGCTATATCGAATGCTAATCCTTCCGGAGTTGGCAGCATTTTTCTCATAACATTCTTGTGGTTTGAAATGCTACTCCTCCCATCATAGAAAACGTCTTCTGCAACAACAAAGCGCAATACAAGATCATTATCGGTGATATCTCCTGTTCTGGTTACATCTGCATCTATGAATAAACGAACAAGATCTGTATATCCACTCAACTCTATTTTTAGCGGGCTCTGTGTATTTACTAAATTATCCAGTGTAGTTGCCCATCCGGAAGAGCTGCCCTGGTGGATTCCATCAAACCAGCCTTGCGGAGTTGCATGGACGGGGGTATAATAATTATCCCTCGCATCTGAGCCTTCCATACTTTGCCAGTAAAGAGGATCATCTGAATATGGATAAATCATATGATAATATATGTAGCTTATTTTATTTCCGTTTGGACCAGAAAGATAATTATCGATAACGGTGTGTGCAGCAGGGCATAAAGGACAATGAGAATTTGTAAACACTTCAACTAGTACTTTTCTACTCTCTTGGGCGTGAAGAATAGAAGAAAGCAGCAGCTGAAGTAATATGAAATATATCCGAAACTTCATTTTTCTCCTTTAATTTGTTATCAGAGTATAACGATCGTAAGGAAAATAGAAAATGAAAAATTTAGTGTGTCACCAAATCATAACGGAGTATTGATGAAAGACCTTTAATAGGAAGTTAGTGCACTCTCTTCTTTCAGATTCAGGTATTCGATTACACCGCCTCCTTCATTCATAGCTTAATAGGTGAACTCAGAATAATAGAATAATAGAATTCAGAACAGCAGAAGAAATGCCTTCTTCATTCGAGTATTTAATTGTTCTTTATTCTTAATTCATAGCTTAATAATTGAACTCAGAATAACAGAATAATAGAATTCAGAACAGCAGATGAGATGCGTTCTTCATTCGAGTATTCAATTGTTCTTTATTCTTCATTCATAGCTTAATAGGTGAACTCAGAATAATAGAACAATAGAATTCAGAATAGCAGAAGAATTGCCTTCTTCATTCAAGTATTCAAATGCTCTGCATTCTTAATTCATAGCTTAATAATTGAACTCAGAATAATAGAACAATAGAATTCAGAACAGCAGAAGAAATGCCTTCTTCATTCAAATATTCAAATGCTCTGCATTCTTTATTCACTTATACTTTTGATTTGCTGTGCTTATGCTCGTTACAAATATTGAAATCAATTCATTGGTTTCACGGATTACAGGACTTACTTTTTCAGAGGGGTTAATCAAAGGTTTGTTGAAAATAATTTTCAGACAGACCAAAGTTTCACGTAACTCCTTTAAGCATATTTTCATTTTATGAACAAAATCATTTTTTGATTCCGCACTCTGAGCTTCGCCATAATTAAAAGCCGGAGCAGTACCGCAGCGTATAAGTTGTCCCGATATGTGATTTCCAACTCTCGTTTTTGGCAGTAGCTCAACGATATCAATGATCTGTAAAGAAAACTTAACTAACCTGTCCTCAAGATTAGCACCTTTCCTTTCCTTCATTATCGCCTCCTTTGATCAATGAATAATATTGGTTCTTAATTCAAATATTCAAATGTTCTTTATTCTTAATTCAAAGCTTAATAGGTGAACTCAGAATAATAGAACAATAGAATTCAGAATAGCAGAAGAATTGCCTTCTTCATTCAAGTATTCAAATGCTCTGCATTCTTAATTCATAGCTTAATA
>CAZXGJ010000006.1:0-61512 GCA_964639955.1 uncultured Ignavibacteriaceae bacterium | reverse complement strand
AGAATAATAGAACAATAGAATTCAGAACAGCAGAAGAAATGCCTTCTTCATTCAAGTATTCAAATGCTCTGCATTCTTAATTCATAGCTTAATAATTGAACTCAGAATAATAGAACAATAGAATTCAGAACAGCAGAAGAAATGCCTTCTTCATTCAAGTATTCAAATGCTCTGCATTCTTAATTCATAGCTTAATAATTGAACTCAGAATAATAGAACAATAGAATTCAGAACAGCAGAAGAAATGCCTTCTTCATTCGAGTATTCAAATGCTCTGCATTCTTAATTCAATTTTTTTCTCACTTTCCCATCCTGAAAAGTATCTCTTCCATCTGATCCATTACCCGGTTCATCTTTTGCATTGTGAGTGCAACTGGCTCGGGCGACATCGGATCGATTCCGGCATCCATAATCAATTCGGGTGCGTACTTAGATCCGCCGCCTTTCAAAATATTATAGTAGGCATCAACTGCCGGCTGACCGCTCTGTATCATTTTCTCAACAAGCGCAGTTCCGTAAATTAAAGAGGTCGCATACTGAAAAACGTAATAGTTATAACCCAGAAAATGAGGAATATAAGACCACTCATACTGAATGTAATCATCAACAACACAATGCCCGTCATCGTGACCGTAATAATTCTTAACTATGTTGTCGTAAATTGAACACATATCCTCGCCGGTTATCGGTTCCCCGGCTTCAACTTTTTTATGGATCTCCCATTCAAACTCCGCAAATGAGGTCTGGCGGAAGATTGTTGTTCTTAAAAGATCAAGATAGCTGCCGAGAAGGTAGAGCTTTTCTTCATCGCTCTTAACATTCGCCACCATATAATCATTCAGAAGGTTTTCATTTACTGTTGATGCAATTTCAGCTACAAAAGTTGCGTAATCGGATTTTGCAAAAGGCTGGGTTTTATTTGAAAAATAACTGTGCATTGTGTGACCAAGCTCGTGTGCGAGCGTTGAAACCGACTCGTAATCGTTATTCCAGTTCATAAGAATGTACGGGTGTACATCGTAAGCTCCGCCTGTTGAATAAGCACCGCTTCTCTTTCCAACCGTCGGCATATAATCAATCCATCTTTCATTATATGCTTTCTGAAGGGTAGAAGCGTATTCATCTCCCAGAAGTTTCAATGAATTGGAAATTACATTTTGTCCTTCCTCAACGGTAAAGCTCATTTCTACTTTTTCAACCAACGGAACATAAAGGTCGTAGTAATGAAGCTCATCAACACCGAGCATCCTTTTCTTTAAATCGAGGAAGCGGTGTAGTGTCGGCAGATTGTTATTCACCTGTTCGATCAATGTTGTATAAACAGAAACGGGGAGATTATCCCGTGTTAAAGCAGCTTCGAGAGATGATTCATATTTCCGGTTCTTTGCATAAACCCAATCCTTTTTTACTTTGCCGCCAAGATTAGCTCCGAGAGTGTTTTTGAATTTTCCGTAATTTTCAAAAAAAGCCCGCATAACTTTTTCTCTGTCATTACGGTTATTCTCTGAGCGGTACTTTGTGTAAGATGATGAAGTTAGTTCAACTTCTTCACCGGTTGAAAGGGTTACTTTACTGAACGGCATTTCGGCATTGTTGAATATATCGTAAACATCCCCTTGGTTTCCGGCAATAAGATTAAAGCTGGCGAGAATTTTTTCTTCGGGTTCAGTTAAAGTATGAGCACGTAATCGCTGGATATTGTCAATATACATATCGAACTCGGAAAGTTCCGTCTTTTCTTTAAAGAACTGTTCTATTTTTTCTTTTGGAATTTGAAGCACTTCCGGTTCAAAAAAAGCTGTAACTTCACCAAACTTAGTGCCGAGTGCCTGCATCTGTTGCATCAACGACTGGTTTTCGGAGATGTTCAGGTTTTCATTGCTCAGGTTACTTGCATACGTCCAGCAACTCCATAGTGTTTTGGTAAGATTGCTACCTGTTTTTAATGCGCTGTAAAGTGTTTCGGAACTTTCGCCGAGTCTGCCTTTAAAGTCAGCGAGCTTTTCAACTTCATTATTCAGCATATTAACATCTGCCCGCCAGGCATCTACCGAAGGATAGATATCTGTAAGATTCCATTTGTAATTCTCAGGAACTTCGTTGCGTTCGGGAGATTGAGCGAACGCCGAGCCGATTATTATAATTGAAAAGAGAATAATTGAAATGGATTTATAAATTTTATTCATTACCACACCTTTCGTTGTTTGATAAGTTTGAATTTAACGAACAAATTTAAGCAGAATAAGATTGAATTACTTTAGTTATTTGATGAGCGGGGGATTGAGTTCTTTCCATTGGAGAGTTCACTAATGGGCGGATTAGGTGGGGTTAATTTCTTATATTTCGTACCATAATAAATCTTATTTATCATTCCGTTTATTAAAATTAGTAGGTATCTCAGATGAAATATTTATCAATAACCATTCTGCTCGTTTCTTTATTTCTTTCAGGATGTGAAAAGAAAACAGAGCAAAACACAGACACAGAGGAAATAGCAATGCTCAAAGAAAAAATTGCGAAGTTTGTTCCCACAGAACTTAAATATGATTCAAGCACTCTTGATGAAAGAGAAAAAATTGTAGTAGAGAAGCTTTACCTTGCATCTAAAATAATGGATGAAATTTTTCTTGATCAGGTGTATTCGAAGAATTATGAAATCAGAAAAAACCTGATGGAACAGGCCGCTGCCGGTTCAGAAAAAGCAAAGCTTCAGCTTGAATTATTTACAATTATGTTCGGTCCTTTTGACCGGCTTGATCACGATGCGCCTTTCATTGATACTTTGAAGAAACCACTCGGCGCAAATTTCTATCCTGAAGATATGACTAAAGAGGAATTTGAAACCTGGATAAAAAATAATCCTGCTGACGAAAAGGCATTCACTTCTGAGTTTACAGTTATCAGAAGAAAAGATGGTGGACTTATTGCAATTCCTTACAGCGAGTACTGGAAAGACAAATTAACTGAAGCATCAAAATTATTAAAAGAAGCTGCTGGGTACGCAGACAATCCGACTCTAAAAAAGTATCTTAACTCAAGAGCTGATGCATTCTTAAGCAATGATTATTATCAAAGCGATATGGACTGGATGGATTTGAAAGATCACAAGATTGAAATTGTAATTGGTCCTTATGAAGTTTATGAGGATGGTATGTTCAACTTTAAAGCTGCGTTTGAAAGCTTTCTAACAATAGAAGATCCAGTAGAAAGTGCTAAGCTTGAAGTGTTCAAGAAATATCTGCGCGATATGGAAATTCATCTTCCAATCCCTGATCAGCATAAAAACTTTAACCGTGGATCTGAATCTCCCCTTGCTGTTGTTAATGAAGTATTCACAGGCGGGGATACAAAATCCGGAGTGCAGACGTTAGCATTCAATCTTCCAAATGATGAAAGAGTGCGTCAGGCAAAAGGCTCAAAGAAAGTATTGTTAAAAAATGTTCAGGAAGCGAAGTATAAACAAATACTCATACCTATTGCTGAACTTGTGCTCGATGCAGAACAGATGAAATATGTTACATTTGAGTCATTCTTCACTCATACACTAATGCACGAAATGTCACACGGTATCGGTCCTGGCTTCATAAAAGTTGACGGACGCGATACAGAAGTAAAAAAAGAACTCAAAGAAACTTATTCAACTCTTGAAGAATGTAAGGCAGATATACTCGGAATGTATAACAACATTTTTATGATCGAGAAAGGTGTCTTCCCAAAAACATTTGAGAATGAAACCTGGGTTACATTCCTTGCCGGGACTTTTCGTTCTGTGAGATTTGGAATTAACGAAGCTCACGGCGGCGGTAATGCAATCATTTACAACTACCTGCTTGAAAAAGGTGCTTACGAGTACAACGAAACAACGCAGAAGGTAAAAGTTAATTTTGAAAAGATTGGTCCTGCACTGGAAGAACTTGCGAATATTGTTTTGATGATACAGGCAAAAGGAGATTATCAGGGTGCAAAAGATTTGATAGCAAAGTATGTTGTAAATTCTCCATCAATGGAAACTTTGAGAAAGAAGCTTGAGCATCTTCCGGTTGATATTAAGCCGGTTTATGAAATAGAGAAATAAAGAAAAAACGGCCCCTCTCCAACCTCTCCCCCAAGGGGAGAGGCTTTCATTAATTAAGCAGAAAAACCTTGATAGAAGAAACAGCTCAAAAAGAAAACAAGCACACAACAGATGTTCATCGGTTGAACAAAGATGGACGTGAATTCATTATTGTCGGAACAGCACACATCTCCCGGCAATCTGCTGATCTTGTTAAAGATGTAATCGAAAAAGAAAAACCCGATGTCGTTTGTGTTGAGCTTGATGAAAAAAGATTTAAAGCACTTTCAGAAAAGAACCGATGGGAAAATCTTGATCTTAAAAGCATCATCAGGCAAAAACAGCTAAGCACTTTGATTGTTAATCTTCTTCTTTCATCATATCAGAAAAAGCTCGGTGAAAAGCTTGGAGTTATGCCCGGAACAGAATTATTGGAGGCTGTTCAAACTGCAAACGAAAAAAATATCCCCGTTGAACTCTGCGATAGAGAAGTACGGATAACTATGCGTCGTGCCTGGAACTCAATGAACCTATGGCAGAAAAGTAAGTTTCTGTCTGGTGGATTAGCAGGAATTTTTGAGAAGCAGAACTTAACCGAGGAGAAGCTTGCAGAGCTTCGGAACAAAGATGTTTTATCTGAAATGATGAATGAAATTGGCAAAGCAATGCCTATATTAAAAAGAGTTATCATCGATGAACGTGATCAATTTATCGCTCAGAGAATGAAAGATTGCTCGGGAAGGAAAATTGTTTCTGTAGTAGGTGCAGGGCATGTAAAAGGCATTGTTAAATTTTTAGAAAGCAATAACAAAGTAGATTTAAAGAGCATTGAAGTAATCCCGGATCCATCTTTTATTAACAAAGTACTAGGGTGGGGATTACCAATTATAATTGTTGCATCAATATTCTATATCGGATTCAGCCAGGGAATTTCCGAGGCGGGGAGCAATGCACTATTCTGGATTCTTGCTTGTGGAATTCCAAGTGCAATAGGTGCATTGATTTCTATTGCTCATCCCCTGACGATTCTTGCTTCATTTGTTTCGGCTCCTGTTACAAGTTTGTCCCCTTTAATTGGAGTCGGTTACGTTGCTGCTTTTGTTCAGGCATATATGCAACCTCCAATTGTAAAAGAATTTCAGGAAGTTTCAAAAGATTTCAGAAAAGTCAGCCAATGGTGGAAGAATCGTTTACTCAAAGTTTTTCTTGTATTTGTATTATCCAGTATCGGTGGTGTTATAGGGACTTCGGTTGGATTTTTTGAAATTGTAAGAAATGTTTTTAATTGATTGGAATAAAAAAGTCCGGCAGTTGCCGGACTTCAATTTTAGCTCAAATATTTTTTTAACCGAGGTAGGATTTTAATCTTCCGCTTCTCTTTGAGTGTCTTAGGTTTCTCAGAGCTTTCTCTTTAATCTGTCTTACTCTTTCACGGGTTAGATTAAATCTTTCGCCAATCTCTTCGAGAGTTGCGGAATGATCTCCTTCTATTCCGAAGTAGAGTTTTATTACCTCTGCTTCTCTTTCTGTAAGAGTTGAAAGAACATTCTGAACTTCTTTTTTAAGAGATTCTTTCATAAGATCTTTATCCGGCAGCGGCTGCTCGTCGTTTGGCAAAACATCGATAAGACTGTTCTTGTTTTCATCACCGGTTTTTAAAGGCGCATCCATTGATACATGACGACCCGAAATCTGAAGTGCATAAGCAACTTCTTCGGCTGTCATTTCAAGAATATTTGCAAGTTCTTCTGTGGTTGGTTTTCTTTCGTATTCCTGCTCAAGGTCCCTGAATGCTTTGCTGATTTTTGTAAGATTACCAACACGATTCAGCGGCAGCCGAACAACTCTTGATTGATCTGCAATTGCCTGCATAATTGATTGTCTTACCCACCACACAGCATAAGAAATAAATTTGAATCCGCGTGTTTCATCGAAACGCTGTGCAGCTTTAATCAATCCGATATTGCCTTCGTTAATCAGATCGCCGAGTGAAAGACCCTGGTTCTGAAACTGTTTTGCTACCGAAACAACGAATCTCAGATTTGCCTTAATCAGTTTTTCCTGGGCTAACATATTGCCCTTTTTTATCTGAATGGCTAATTCGATCTCCTCGTTTGGTGTTAGAAGATCAACCTTGCCAATTTCCTGCAAGTACTGATCAAGAGATTTGCTTTCCCGGTTTGTAAATTGCTTGGTTATTTTCAAACTTTTATTACTCCTTCGTTAGAAATATTATAAAAATCTGTTCTGCGGTATTTAGCTTGAAGAGTTTGTACTTTGTTAAAATTCAAAGGTTCAAAGATAACACTATTATAAGATGAAAGGAAGAGTAAAAAGTTCCCTAAATACTAAATTTTTCTCCTGGAGCAGGGAAATCCACTTTTTTGAATCCTTTTTGAAGGATTTTTTCTTTCAACGGAAGCGCCTGATTATCCTCACCATGAACTAAAAATATATTTTTTAACCGTTTTGTATCATTCAATCTCAGGTAATCGATCAATTCCTTCTGATCTGCATGACCACTGAAATAGTCCATAGTCCTTATTTGACAATTTACCGAATACTCTTCTCCAAAGATATTAACCTTCTTCATTCCCTCCATAATCTTTCTTGCCAGTGTATTTTCAGCAGCATAGCCGACGAAAAGAACTAAGTTTTTTGGATTACCGATATTATTTGCAAGATGATGAAGTATTCTTCCACCTTCAGCCATCCCGGAAGCGGATATGATAATCAAAGGTCCGGTTTTTTCGTTAAGTTCTTTAGATTGTTCAACTGAGGAAATGTAAGTGAGTCTTCCAAAGCCGAATGGGTCCTCATTATTGCGAAGGAATATCCTGTAAGTTTCCCTGTCGAAACATTCCGGGTGTGTTCTGAAAACTTTCGTTGCGTTAACGGCAAGGGGGCTGTCAATAAAAATCGGTATTTCAGGAATTCTGTTCTGGTCGAACAATTTATGAAGCATGTAAACAAGCAGTTGAGTTCTTCCAACAGCAAATGCCGGTATGATAATTTTACCCGAATCCTCGCAGCATTTCCTAACTACGATTGCCAGCTCTTCTTCAACTTCTTCAACATGAGTATGAAGCCGGTTTCCATATGTGCTTTCCATTATTAAAATACCCAGATCACGAAGCAAGTCGGGAGTCCGTACTACAGGCATAACCGGTCTTCCGATGTCGCCTGTAAATCCAAATCTTAACTTTTTATCTCCCGCATCAATTTCCAGAAGAATGCTTGCAGAGCCAAGAATATGCCCGGCATCCTGAAACATAAGTGTAATGCCGGGATAAATTTCCACAGGATTGTTATACTGAATTCCAATAAACTGCTTCATTGCCGATTCAACATCTTCAAACGTGTAAAGAGCTTCTGCGTGTTCCTGATTTTTATTATTACTTTTTTTATTCAGCCATTCAATATCTCTTTCCTGCAGATGTGCAGAGTCCCGAAGCATTATCTGGCAAAGATCAACTGTAGCGGAAGTTGCATAGATCGGACCATCAAAACCATTCTTAACAAGATTCGGAATATTCCCGCTATGATCAATATGAGCGTGAGATAAAATCATTGCATCAATTTCAGTTGGATTGAATTTGAAATGCTTATTCTTCTCATAAGTATCTTTTCTTCTTCCCTGGAAGAGCCCGCATTCGAGAAGGATTTTTTTCCCGTTAATTGAAAGCTGATGTTGTGAGCCGGTAACTGATCGTGCAGCGCCAATGAATTGAATTTCCAATATAATTTCCTCTTAGAACTGAATAAACTTATTAAAAAGATAAAAAGAAGCTTAACTGGTCTGAGAGATAACATCTCTGCAAAGAGATGTCATCCCTAATGTACAATCAGAAAAAGCTTAACTGATCCGATTGAACAATAGAATCGAAAGATTCGCCAAGCAAAGTTAAAACAGAATCAGCAATTGGTTTAATCTGTTTTTCTATATAATGGCTGTAATCAATATCGGTATGCTTTAGCTCAACAGGAATCGGTCCTCGTTTTGTAATTACATAATAAACAGTACCGCTGGATTCTGGAAGCATTCTTGCTGCCCGAACGTGCTGGGGAATATTTTTTGTGTATTCTTCAACATCTTTTCTCAGCCGCTTCCTGTAAATGAGTTTGTCATCGTACTCACCCGCTTTTACTTTATTTACAATTTCTCTCAGCCAGTTTTCAATCTCTTCATTGTTAAAAATTCTTTTATAAAGTTCTACCTGGAATTCCTTTGCAAGCCGCGTCCAGTCTGAACGAACAAATTCCATCCCGATGAATTCAAGTTTTTCGACTCCATCTTCTACCATCATTCCGGCATATCTTTTTTTTGCACCAGTTTCGCTCCCTCTTGCAGGTGTGAGTATGAACTTCCTGTAATATTTTTCAAATTCTATTTCGAGATATGACTTCAATCCATACTCATTCTGAATTTTTTCAGACCAGTATTTATTCAAATCATCTGCTATTCTTTTTCCATTAACTAATGCATTTTCTCCCTCGCCTTCTTTCAGTTTAACAAAAAGGGAATCGGTATCACCATAAATTACCTCGTAACCTTGTTCAGACAGAAAATCTTTACTTCCTTTCAGAAGCTTTTGCCCGGTTCCGGTGATTGCAGTTGGAAGATTTGGATGATAAAACCTGCATCCGAAAGAACCCATTACACCATAAAAACTGTTCATTAAAATTTTTATTGCCTGCGATAATTGCTTATCATTTTTCTTTTTCGCAAGGTTGCGCTGCTCTATTAACTGATCAATAAACTCCGGCAAAAAGTGTTGCGTTGAAGAAAATTTATATCCGTTGAGAGTTTCAATTGTATCAATATTTGATTTAAGATTGGAGTAAGGATCAATCTTAAAAGTTTGAATGATCGACGGATACAGACTCTTAAAATCGAGAACAATCACATCATCATAAATTCCCGGAACCGGATCCATAACATATCCCCCGGCTGCGTGTTCTGAAGTTTGAAGGTCTTTAACATTTGGTGCAACATATCCAACACGATGAAGCTTTGGCAAAAAGAAATGATCGAAAGCTGCTGTCATCATTCCAAGTTCATCCATCAACAGTCCGGAAAGCTGTGCGCGACGAATTGATAATTCTATCAGTCCCGCTTTCTTAAAAATATTAGTTACCAGCTCAGCATCTTTTAAATTGTATTCGGCAAGACTGGCTTTATCTTCTTTGAACATCCTTTCAATTTCTTCCACCTTACCGTGATCCTGCGAAATTGTTTTTCCTTCTTCCAGCATTTCCTGAGCAACGGTTTCAAGTCTGTAATCCTCAAAAGTAAAAAACGAAGTCCGAAGTGCCTGTGGTCCGTCAATTATTACCCTTCCTGTTACCGATGCAAAGTATCCGCTCGGTTTCCTTTGACGTAATGATACTCTTCCTTCAGCACGGGCGATGTCAAATGAAATATTAAACTCTCTGCATTTGTTTTCAAGAAACATCAGATCAAAACCTATTACGTGCCAGCCGATTATTATATCGGGATCTTTTTCATTTAACCATTTCATAAAAGATAACATCAATTCCTTCTCGTCAGGACATAAAACTATGTGGGCGGGAAGTTTTTCTTTCTTTTCAGAAACGATGAATACTTTCTTTTCCTCTTCTTTACCTGAAAGATGAATTGCGATTGAGTATAGTTTACTATTTTGTGCACCAGTTTCAATATCTATGGAAGCTGTTAATAATTTTGGTGTGAATTCGCAAGGCTCGATTTTTGGATTAGTAAATGAAGTTCGATTTTCTTTTTGCTCATACACGCCTTCAACTTTTACCTGGGCATTTATAAACCTTTCCATCAAAAATCTTCTTGCAGGATCAACATCTGATTCGAAGGTTCTGATTCCCATCTTTTCTAACTCGTCCGCCGCAGTTCTCAAATCCCGTTGTGTATTGAAATAAAGTGCAGCGACTTTATTCTCATCAAAATTTTTGAGTTCAACTTCTTTTCTGTTGTATGGTACTGTTAGATTAGAAATGTCAGATTTATCCTCAACAAAAAAAACCGGTTTGTTAGAAAAAATAATTTCAACTGTTCCTAAATCATCAGAATTTCCAATAAACCTGAGCATATTTCTTCCACGAATATCCTGCCATTCACCTGTAAGGATAAATACTTTTATAGTTTTATTTTTTAAACGGGTCATCTATGGTCCTCGGTGATTTTCTTAAATACACTTTGCAGCGATTTAGTAATTTTACCCGGCTCACCTTCGTTAATAGTCCAGTAATCAATCGTTGTAACCGGAGTTACTTCTTTTGTTGTGCTCGTAATAAAAAATTCGTCGAAGCTTTTAAGATCATCTTTTTCTATAAATTCTTCACGATAGTCCATTTTGAATTTTTCACAAAACTCCAGAACTATTTTTCTTGTTATTCCTTCCAGTATGAATCTTGACTTTGGAGCTGTGTAAACAGTTTCATTTTTAACTGCAAAGAAATTAGTGTGAGTGCCCTCAGTAATCAATCCGTCTCTTACCAAAATTGCTTCTACAGCATTTTCTTCAATTGCTTTCTGGCTGGCAAGAACAACCGGAAGAAGAGAAATGGATTTTATATCACATCTGAGCCAGCGCACATCTTCCTGAAGAATTACCTTTACTCCGTTTGTTTGTTCTTCGTTGTTCTCCATTAAGTTCTGAACAGAAATGAATAGTGTAGGAGGAATTTTTTCTTTAGGAAAGCTATGAGTTCTTGGAACTGCTGACCCACGTGTAATCTGGAGATAAGCAAGCGCTTCGTCTTTAATATTATTCTTGATCATTAGTTCGTAAATAATATTTTCAATTGAGTCAAGTTCTTTAAAATCAATTCTGGTATCTTTAAGACTTCTCTTTAATCTGTCAAGATGGTCTTCATATCTGAAAAGTTTTTTATTATATGTGCGGATTGATTCATAAACTCCATCTGCAAAAAGAAATCCACGATCGAAGGGAGAGACTTTAATATCTGATAGATTAAGAAATTGGCCGTTAAAGTAACAAATCATATTATCTTTAAAAATGTTCTGGTTTTATTTGTTAAAACTTACTTAAAGATTTTTGAAATTTTGTAAAAAATATTATTCAATTAATAAATTGTTATTTTATAATGGTTTTAAAGCAGATTTTATTCTTTAACAATAAATCAAAATAGCAATTTTGTAATTCATGACGATGAACATCGAGCAAATTCGTGAATACTGTCTGAAGAAAAAAGGAGTTACAGAAGAGTTCCCTTTCGATGAAGAAACACTTGTGTTCAAAGTTGCTGGAAAAATATTTTTACTGGCTTCTTTTGCGAGCATCCCTCTGCAGATAAATCTAAAATGCGATCCCGAAAAAAGCTGTTGATCTCAGGGAAGAATATGAGGCTGTACAGCTAGCATATCATACCTGCCTGCCGGCAGGCAGGTGAATAAAAAACACTGGATTATAGTTATTATTGATGCCACAGTTCCCGCAAAAAATATTCTGGAATGGATTGATAGTTCTTATAATCTGGTAGTGGCTGGCTTAAGTAAATCGTTCCGCATCGGGCTTAATAATTGAATTAATTGAAAAGCCGGATTACTTTTTTAATTCATATTAATTATATTGCAGTGTAATTTAGTTCAAAAATTAATTGTTATATCATTTCATAACCAAATCGGAGGCCCTAATGAAAAAACTGATAAGTGTTCCTTTATTAATTGCTGTTATGGGATTTGCTTTTTCAGTGTTTGCACAAGCCCAGGTTCAGAGCGGTACCTGGGGTGCAGACGTTAACAGTGTAGATTATACACTGGCTGATAATACCGGCGACAGAAGCATAACGGTATCAGTCGAATTTCCCGAACCCTTTGAAGTAAAACCTAATGTCATAGTTTCGGTATCGCATCTCGATGCAACCAAAGATTTTAATATGAGATACGATGTTTCGGTCTTGTCAGTTTCCCGCGATGCCATGACTATTAAGGTAAGAACCTGGGCTGATACCATTATCTATGGAATATCCGGTTATTGGCTGGCTTACGCTCCAGAAACAATGGAATAGTAGGTTTGGAATAATAAATTCACGCAGCCGCTGTTTTTTAAAAGACAGCGGTTTTTTAATTTAAATCTAACTAAATACCCGCAAGTTAAACTTTCCTTTAATGATCGATTTTTTAATACTAGATGTATAAACTGTGTTTTAAGTTAGGCTTAAATTTTGAAGCTTTTACTAATTTTTTAAGGACTGTTAAATATTACATTCGTTATGTAAAATTGATTTTGAACCAAAGCTGCGAGAATTAACAAATTATCAATTATTATTTCAATTATTAGCTGTATTAAACCATTTTAGCCCAGAAATATCTTTGTTTTAAAGTCCGTAATAAATAATTTGTCGTTCACAATATTTTAAATTTGCAAATATGTTTGGGGTAGAAATTAAAATAAGAAAAACCCTGATGAAATGTGTATCAATCACAACCTTTCTTGGGTTGTTGTTTTTTCTTTTCAGTTGTAAAACGAATCCGCCTTCTTCACCCGAAAACGTTATTCCAACCGGAAATGCAAAGCTGAAAATCAAACTAACGGCACCCGGCGACAATCCGCAGAGCACTAAGGTTGTTCTGCTGGAAGATTTTGCAAACGTTAGCTGCGTACCTTGTGTTACGTCTAACAGAATTATCGAATCACTTTCAAATTATACTTATGGCAGAAGCAAGCTGTTAGTGGTCAAATTTCCGACTGACTTTCCTTCTCCAAACGATCCTTTTTACCTGGCTAACCCGGAAACCTGCGAAGAAAGAATGAGCTATTACCAGATACTTTTTGCACCAACCACTATAATCGACGGATTATCCAGACCGGTTTCAACAGATTCGGTTAGTATCAAGTCTGCCGTGGATGCAAGGCTGGCAGTAAGCCCCAGGTTTGATGTTGAGGTAAATGCAGCTTTTGAAGGAGATTACCTGATTGATGTTTCTGTTGCTGTAATTGATACAACCGGTATAAACCCGGATGATTTGGTAATTCATTGTGTTATTACAGAAACTGATATTGAATTTGATGAAGCTCCCGGTTTAAATGGCGAGAAAAAATTTTATGATGTAATGAGGTTGATGTTACCAACATTGAACGGGGAACCGCTCCCTAATCTTATTAATACCGGTGAGATTAATTACGAATTTGCGGATGCTCTGCTTTCTAACTGGAATCTTGAAAAAATAAATACTGTAGTGTTTATACAGAATAAAAATACCAGAGAAGTATTCCAGACAGGATCTACATTTAAATAATTAATTTTATTGACTGCTGTTAACTCCGGATTAAAGAAAAAAGGAGGAAAGAGAGATGAAAAGAATATTTACTTTGCTGGCATTAAGCGGTTTAGTGTTTTTCACAGGTGCTTATAATAAATTATCCCTGGTGGAGAGATTTACAAATTGTTCCTGTGGACCTTGTGCAACTCTGAACAATTCCTGGTATAATGCTACTACTGCCGGAATGCTTAATTCCGGATTAATTACTCATATTGTTTACAATGTTTATTGGCCGAGCCCGGGTGAATGCGACCCCATGCATCTCCTTAATAAAACCGATAATGATTTCAGGACTAATTACTATGGATGCAATGCCGTACCCTGGATAGAAGTAAATGGTGCAAATGTAGCAACCAGCCAGACTACTTTTACTAATGCTGTTAACTCCGGCAATGCTGAGTATTCCCCCTTTAAAATATTATTGACCCCAGAACGGCTTACAAACAATGTCTTCGAGGTTAAAGTAAAAATCATAAGAGATCCGGGGGATGTAACCACTTTCGATAACCCGAGATTAAGAATAGCTTTAACTGAAAAAGAAGTGGTCGTTACAAGCAATCCTTGCTGCACAAACGGTGAAACTCATTTCTACAGCATAAGCCGGAAAATGCTTCCCGGTGCTTATGGTAGTGCATTTGATGTGCCGGCTCCCGGAGATTCTGTGGAGATCAGTATTCAGTACATACCTACTGCTGATTTTTTGCTGAATGTAAATCTTGACAGCATACGGGTGGTTGCTTTTATTCAGGATCACCTGACCCAGGAGATGTATCAATCAGCAATGTCGGATGTTGTTATTGTTGATCGGCTCAATGCTTCTTTTGAAGCTGACGAAACTTTAGGGCCCATTAATTTTACAGTGAACTTTACAGATAAATCAGTTGCTTCAACCGGTAATAATATTGTTGCCTGGGAATGGGATTTTGATGATGATGGAACTATTGATTCATATGACCAGAATCCTGCCTGGACATTTGTTGACGAGAATTCTTACACAGTATCCTTGCAGGTAAGCGACGGGACAAATCAGCACAAATACGTCGCCAACGATTACATAACCGTTATCGGAAAGAGTTCGGATATACTTGTCGTTAACGGTATAGCATATCCTCCGTATACAACTTCACTTGAAAATATGTATAACAGTTCGGCCTGCTTCGGAAATCACCAGGTAGATCTCTGGGAACTGTTCGGATATTCCCAGAATATTAATTACGGTGCTAATCCGAATATTCAAAAAGTAATAAGGATTAACAGAAAAATTCCCGATTCAATTCTGAACTTATATCATAAAGTAATATGGATGGGGAACAGCTACGGCGGCGATGAAGCACTTTATAATCCGGTGCAGGTTATGGATTACATCGGAAGAGGCGGAAATTTTCTCTTGGCAACGAGGGAAGGCGCAGAATTTTTTGATACCGGGCTAAAGAATTACTGTGGTATAATATCGATGTCAGGTCTATCATCCTTAACACAGCTTATTGCACTGGATGATAGCCTGGTAAATATCTCCGCAGCAGGAACCAACGATAGAAATCAATTTGCAACACTGGATGCAGGCTCTGAATCGATTCCGATTTTTGATGAAAATGTCGGCACCAATCAGATAGCAGGATTCAGAATACAGAAAGATGGTCAGGGAGGATTTATTTATATAGCCGGAAGACCTTACAGGTTTGATAATAACGCAATGTACCAGGATTATAATTTTATGATAGATAACTGGCTTAATTTTTCAAGCGTAAACGTAATTTCGCCCAATGGCGGCGAAGTTTGGATTGTTGGAGAAGATGAAGATATAACCTGGAACGGAGTAAATGTTAACGATGTTAAAATAGAGCTTAGTGTTGATAATGGTACCTCCTGGTCAGCTATTATAGAGTCAACTCCTAACACAGGGTTTTATACGTGGAATGTATCCGCGCCGGACTCTTCAGATGAATGTTTGATAAGAATTACTAATGTTGCAAATGGAGAGGTCTTTGATGTAAGCGATGCTGCATTTACAATTGATATAATTACTACAATAGAAGAAGTTATCTCAGGTATTCCGGAGGAGTTTGATCTCGCGCAGAATTACCCGAATCCTTTTAACCCTTATACTACAATAGTTTATTCTGTCCCGGAACTTAGCAAGGTAAACATAAAAATTTATGATTTAACAGGCAGTGAAGTCTTGACTTTGGTAGATGAGATTAAAGAACCGGGTAATTATAAATTAACATTTAATGCTCAAAGTCTCTCATCTGGTATTTACTTCTATCAAATGAAAGCCGGAGAATTTATCTCTGTTAGAAAAATGAGCATTTTAAAGTAAAAACCATGCAATAAGCTGTTTGGTGAATTACTATTTTTCATAATGGATAATTGATAAAAATTAAAATTAATATTCAGGAAAAAGGGAGAATTGTTAAGTTAAAATCATGTTCGTCAAAGCAAGAAAGGAAAATATGAAAAAGATTTTACTGATATTGTTTTTCTTAGGTTTATTTCTTCCGGGATTTGCTTATGATAAAAAATCCCTGGTTGAAAGATTTACCAATGCTTCCTGCGGGCCATGCGCTCAGATAAACAATGCCTGGTATAACGCTACAACCCGCAGTCTTATAAATTCCGGTGCAATTTCACATCTGGTTTATAATGTATGGTGGCCCGGTGCAAACGACCCGATGTATTTACTTAACCAGCCGGATAATACAACCAGAACAAATTATTATGGCTGCAATTACGTGCCGTGGATTGAAGTTAACGGAACCCAGATAACCGAAACACAGGCTGCTCTTACAAATGCTGTTACTAATGGTAATTCTGAGTATGCACCATTTAATATAATCATCTCGCAGGGTGTGGTATCAAATAATCTTATTGAAGTTGCAGTAAAAATAATCCGGGATCCGGGCGATGTTACAACATTTGAAAACGTAAAACTGCGTGTGGCTTTAACAGAAAAGACAGTTGCTTTCAGCAATCCGCCCGGGAGTAATGGCGAGTCTGTTTTCTACAGCATAAGCCGGAAAATGCTTCCCGGTGCGGGCGGAAGTACTTTTACAATTCCCGCGCCCGGGGATTCAGTACTAATTGCTTTCCAGTATGTTCCCACAGCAGCATTCTTACAGGCAGTTATTCTTGATAGCCTTAGAGCCGTAGCTTTTATTCAGAATGATAATACAAAAGAAATATACCAATCCAATATGCGCGACCTGAACCAAAATTATATGGCCACAATCATCACAGCAGATAAGTACCAATTTGGTTCCTCGGCATCAACTGCAGAATATACAGCGTACATTAAGAACATTGGTTTGTTCCCCGATACCTATAATATCAGTATTGATTTTGATGGACCCGCAGGCTGGTCACAGAGTTTTACTACTATAAACGGTACCTTTAATTATGGTCAGACCGATACAGTAACTGTAAACCCCGGCGATTCTACGGAAATACAGGTAAGCATCAACGCCAATTCGCACAATGGGTTCGGCAAAACCTACCTGAACTTTATTTCAGATCAGGGATCATACGGAAGCACAGAGTTCAGGTTTACAACATTTGGATTGAATGTTCTGGTTGTTGATGATGATGGAGATAAAAATTATGAAAATTACATTGATAATGAATTGGATAATATGTCTGCAGAATATGGAATAATTACGAGCGATTTTATTCCTGCTAATATTGGTAATCTGAACACCTTCGATATTATAGTATGGAACACTGCCGCAACAGAGCCCGGCATTTCTGCGGACGAATTGAATGCATTAATTGCATTCCTTGATAATGGAGGCAGCCTGTATCTGAATGGTGTTGACCTTGCATACCAGATGGCTGATCCGACAAGTCCTTATTACACAACAGAAAGCAATAATTTCTTTAATAACTATTTACACTCTGCGTATGTTTTAAGGCAGCATCAGGCAACTATAACACAGGGTATCGACGGTGATCCGATTACAGACAGCCTTGCAATGGTAAGACTTACAGGCGGAACAGGTGCCAATACAATCAACCATAATAATGGGAAATATGCTAACCGGATTTCGGCACAGGGATCGGATGCATTTAACATATTGAATTTTTGGCTTAAACCTTCCGAGTATGCTGGCGTCAGAGCTGTTCATAACGGAACATCCGGTACGGGCAAAGTATTGTTTACTACTTTCGGATTCGAAACCATTGCCGATCAAAGTACAAGAACTTTATTTGCTCAAAAATTAATTGCCTGGCTTAACACGCCAACAGGTGTAGAAGAAGACCCATCGGTCTATTTTCCCCGCGAATTTATGTTATATCAAAATTTCCCGAACCCGTTTAATCCAACAACAAGCATTAAATATACCCTGCCAGAAAGAGCAGCCGTTAGCATAAAGGTATATGATGTTTTGGGTAACCTGGTGGATGTTATCCTGGATGACACTAAAGAAGCCGGTATTTACGAAGTAACTTATGATGCTTCGGGTATTGCTTCCGGTGTTTATTTTTATCAGTTTAAAGCTGGAGAATTCGTTTCTGTTAGAAAAATGAATATCATTAAATAATTTGAAGTGAATGCAAAAACATTTCAAATTGAAATATTGATAAATTACTCTGAAGTTAAAATAAATCAACAATAAATATTTATGCGAGGTTGAAATGAAAAAACATTTACTGGTTCTGTTAGTTTTGTTTGCGTCTGTTTCTTTGATGGGAATTTTTAATTATACATCCGCGCAAACACAGCGAAATCCTGTGCTGGAAGAGTTTACCGGCACCTGGTGCCAATGGTGTCCGTGTGGGCATACTATCATGGCACAAATAAAGGCAAGTTATCCGAATGCTATTATGATTGGTTATCATGGACCAGCCAATGGTTCTGATCCTTTCTCATTTTTTTCCGGTAACACAATACTTGGCTTATTTGGCGTACCGTACTGGCCTAGCGGAACCGTTGACCGGACAGGCGCACCAAACGACCGTGGTACCTGGGCAAGCTGGGTAAACACAAGAAACAGCGTGCCTGCAACTGTTGCAATAGATGTAGAAAGAAGCTTTAATGAAACAACCAGGGAGTTTAATGCTACTATTGATTTTACAGCATTAAGCAACCTGAACGGGCAGTATAAATTTCATGCAATACTGTTGGAAAGTGGTATAGTCTGGAGCCAGGCTGGTAATGGTTCGTGTCCGGGAAACAGTAATTATGTTCATAAACATGTCGTTAGGGACGTAATGAATGGAGTTAACGGTACCGAAATTGTTAATGGTGCATGGAATACTAATGAAGTAATAACCAAAACTTTAAACCATGTGGTCCCTTCTCCCGGCGGATCCGGACCCGATATGGTCTGGGATAGCTGCGATGTTGTTATCCTGGTTTATAAGGTTGGTAGTTCATTATCTACATCCGAAATTCAGCAAGCAATTGAAATGGAACTGAAATCCCCTGATTATGTTGCAACAATTGCCAGCAGCAGCCCGGATGTAATCGGAGAAAATAATAACCCCGCACAATTTACGGCTATGATTAATAATATTGGTCTTATGGACGATATGTACTACATTGATTGTTCCCTGGATGGAACATCAGGATGGACCGGCAGTTTCACTACAATAAATGGCGCTCATCCCTTTGGTGAGACAGATTCAGTTCAGGTAGCTTCAGGCGATTCCACTGAAATTTCGCTCACCATAAATCCAAACGGGTTTAGCGGCAGTGCCAATGCTACCTTAAATTTTCATTCTAAAAATAATGCAGGTGTTTCGGGCAGTATAACCTTCAGGTTTGTTACAACAACTGGGATAGACGTCCTGGTAATTGATGCAAGTGAAGAAGGATATGGAGAGCTTGTTGCCAGTTCGGTTGGAAATGTTTTTGAAGGCACAAACGGTGTGGTCTCCCGGACTGCATTAAATCCATCAGTAAACCTTGATAACTTTCAGATGATTACCTGGTCTGCCGGTATCGCTCTCCCCGTTTTCCATCAGGCAGAAGTTGATTTACTGCAGGGCTTTCTGGATAACGGAGGCAGACTGTTCATTAATGGTCAGGATATTGGTGCCGATATTTTCGGTGCAGGTGGTCAAAGCCAGTTTGCGCAGAGCTTTTATAATAATTATATGCATGCAACCTTTGTTGGCAACGGTTCAAGCTACCTTATTAACGGGTATGCTGGTGACCCGATTACAGATGGAATTCAATTTGTACTAAATGACCTGTACACAAGGTCACCCGATAATATCTCGCCTTATGATGCAAACGCTTCTGCAATATTCAAATATCTGAACGGACCTAATATTGCAGGAATTAAAGCCTCAACAGCACAGCACAAAGTAGTTTATTTCGGTTTCGGATTTGAACAGATTTCAGATGCGGCTATACGAGATACTTTGATTTCAAGAATATTAAATTGGTCGGGAGTTACAGTTACCGGCGCGGTTGATAATAATTTGACGCCATTATCGTTCAGTCTCGGGCAAAACTACCCCAATCCGTTTAACCCCACTACAAGAATCAGCTATACGCTTCCTGAGGATGTTCAGGTCAGCCTGCAGATTTACGATGTTATGGGGAGAGAAGTAGCTCAGCTTGTAAACAGTAAACAGTCGGCAGGTACACATAGTTATCTTTTTGATGCATCTGCACTTTCATCCGGCATCTATTTTTATAAGTTAACTGCCGGAGATTTTATCTCGGTTAAAAAGATGACTTTGCTTAAATAATTTTAGCTTGTTATAAACGGAGGTGCATCTTAAAGATGCACCTCCTTATTATCATTCTAAAAAATACTTTAACAGCGACAAGGTTAATTCTATATGAAAATGTTTAAATTATTATTTTTTACAGCTTTTTATCTTTTATTAATATCTGCCTCACTTGCCCAGGAGCTTCAGGTTATAACTCATCAAACTTTTAAATACGATACTCTGGGCAAAGAAATTGTTTTTGATTTTGAAGTTGTAAACATAAGCCCGGATACACAAATAGTTTTTGAGGTCAGAACAATCAACAATTTGCCCCTTGATTGGACATCTTCCCTCTGCTTTGGTCAATTGTGCTTTCCGCCGGATACCGATAGCATTGCAACTACGCCACCTCTGCCGGAACCTCCGTTGGCACCAAACGACACTCTCATTACCTCATTGCATGTTTATACATTAAATACCAACGGGACGGCATATGTACAAATTCAGGTTGGTACGTTCAGCAATCCAAATCAGAGAGTTACTTTAAACTTTATCGCCACTACTGATCCATCGGTTAATATAGAAAGTGAAGAAAACCCGGCTGCGAATTATTATCTTGCTCAGAATTATCCGAATCCTTTCAACCCGTCAACAAAAATAGATTATTATGTTAGAGAATCGGGGCATGTTAGCCTGAAAGTATTTAACATACTAGGTGTTGAAGTGTCTACTCTTGTTAATGAATTTAAATCGGTCGGAAATTATTCGGCAATTTTTAATGCTGACAGACTATCAAGCGGTGTTTACATTTATAAGCTGGATGTTAACGGATACTCTCAAACCAGAAAAATGATATTGGAGAAATAAATGAAACTGATAAATTTTCTGACAATTGTATTTATTTCTTACTGTGCATTTGCCCAGCCCGAAACCGGCGGCTTGAGGAAGGGTCCAAACTTCAAACTTGAAAACCTGGAAGGAAATACTGTTGAATTGAATGCAGAGCTTGGCAGCGGACCGGTTCTCTTAAGCTTTTGGGCAACATGGTGTAAACCATGTATTGAAGAGCTTGGCGAATTCAAAAAAATTTATGAAGAATTTAAAGATGAGGGATTTAAGGTATTTGCAATTTCCACAGATGATGAACGCACAGTTGCTAAAGTAAAACCTATGGTAAAATCAAAAAATTATAACTTCCCGGTTTTGCTGGATACTAATTCTGATGTTGCTAGGCTTTACTATGCACAAGCTATGCCGTACTCGGTTATTTTGAATAAAGAAGGTTATATAGTCTATTCACACCTTGGTTATATGCGTGGAGACGAAATTAAAGTAAGAGACAAAATTTCAGAATTGGTTAGCCAGCCATAATTTTTATTTTCCTCCGTTAGTGCCTAAGGGGGAATTATTTATTTATGAAATCTTTTCTTAAACATTTAGCGAGTTAGACCAAATGCTGTTTCTCTTCATCTTAAATTGGATTATTTGCAAATGAAATTTCTTCGTTCAATATCAGCGTCCCTTTTTTTAATAATTTGCTTGATAGCTCCAATCACAAATGCCCAGGAAGATAATGTATGGTTTGTCTGGCCTGAAGGATTGGGATTTTCTAACCACCTTGAGTACTCATACAACACAGATACAGATCGCGAAATATTAGAGAACTGGCTTAACCTCGATTATTCAAAGGGTGTATTTTCCAGCGGTTTAAGATTAGAAGTCTTCCAGCCAAACGATCCCGATCCATCTATAAGCAGGGGTAAAGACAAATTTTCAGAAATTGATTTTGTTTATATTAAAACGGATTTGAAAAACAATGATGAAGGTTTGGATATTGTTGCCGGCAATTTCTATTCATTAATCGGCAGAGGTATGGTGCTTAAAAGTTATGAAGACAGATCAATAAGAATCGATAATAATCTTCTGGGTATGAAAATTACAGGCAGCTATGCCGGCTTTGTTCTAACCGCACTTAGCGGAATGGCTGCAAATATTAACAATGAAAGAAAAGATATTCTGCATGCTGCCGATCTGGAATATAGAGGATATAAACCTTTGAGGATTGGTGCTACGGTTGCATCGAATATTCCAGAAACGGATGGAACCGCCAGAACAACGATGGCCGCTTTAAGGCTTATTCCAAGCTTTTGGAATATCGATATTTACACTGAGTATTCAGCAAAATTTAATAATGATATTAAACAGAATGTTTTTAAAGGGGACGAACCTATCGTTGGTCAGGGCTTTTATGGAAATCTAAATCTATACCTGGGCTCACTATCGCTTCTGGGGGAATATAAATACTATGATAATATAGCATTTACTTCTCAGGATGGTACTATTTTTTACAACACACCGCCTTCGCTTCGTCAGGAATATACATATGCTCTTCCAAACAGGCATCCTTCTCCTCTTGACCAAAATAATGAGCAGGGATTTATGGCAGCGGCAGGCTACAATCTTTCAGATCAAACATATCTGAATGCTTCTTTTTCATTAACCCGCACTCTTTCTCTTGACTCATATTACAAAAGAACACTTGGTGATTCTTCAGATATTGAAACACAATTGAAAGAATTATATCTGCAGGCTCAACAGGACTGGAGCTATTCATTTTCAACTGTAGCAGCATTTGCCTATAACGAAGAAAATGCAACCAGAACTAAAAACATAACCCCGATTCTGGAAAGCAGATTTTACTTTGGTGACGTAAATACACTGAAATTAATTATTGAGCATCAGCACTCAACAGTTACAGCTACCGACGAGCAGTACTATACAGACGTTCTCTCTCTTGAGTATTTGCGTTCCCCCGGTTTCAGTCTAGCAATTGTAAGTGAAATGGAAACGAGAGAACCTGAAGAAGGAAAAACGGTTAGAAAGTTTTGGGGTTTTGTTCAGGCAGGTTATAAAATAGGCTATCATACAGATATAAGCCTGTTGTTTGGAACAAGACAGGCAGGTAATATATGTATTGGTGGTGTTTGCCGGTATGAACCGGCTTTCAAAGGTATCGAGCTTAAACTGCTTACACGGTTGTAAGCTTAAGTATTTAATGAATTTATGACCTTTTAAGTGAAATATACGCGGAACCAATAATAAAAATAAGTATTGACTTTATCAATAATTTTTGGCACGTTACTAATAATAATTATATTTTTTAATAAAATGGAGGTTCATGACCAAAAGTTACTCTTTTCTAATTCAGTGTGTCAGCAACTTTAACACTTAACGTTCCGTTATGCTTTTTTCTGCTTAATTTTCTGGCAGTATGAGAAGCAATCAACATATAGTTACATCAAAATATGTTTACTAAGTGGTGGAAGTTGAATTTAAGTATAACACACTGCCTGTTAACTAACTAAGTAAACTAATAAACATTATTCACTAATATGGAGAGAGATATGCACAGAATATCGACAATTCTCTTTTTGTTCCTGCTCTTGCCCGCAGTAGCACTGGCTCAATACGGAAAGTTAAGAGGCCAGATAACAGATCAGGAATCGGGTGAGGCTCTTATTGGAGCTAACGTTATTATTGTTGGAACTTCTTTCGGTGCTGCCTCCGATGTAAATGGTGAATACATTATCCTCAACCTTACAGCAGGTGTTTATGAGGTTAAGTGTTCCTATATCGGATATCAGACCAAAACGATTTCTAACGTACGTATAAACGCAGACTTAACAACAGAGCTGAATTTTGAACTGCCCGCCGAAGGTGTTCAGGTTGGCACAGTAGAAGTAGTTGCTCTGAAGCCACTTGTAAATAAATACAACACAAATGCAAACAGAATAACAACAAGTGAGGATATTGAATCACTTCCCATCAGAGGTGTTGATAATATTCTTGCTACTACTCCTGGTGTTGTTCTTCAGGATAATCAGATATTTATCCGTGGGGGAAGACAGGATGAAGTTGGTTTCTATCTGGAGGGTTCCAACATCACCGATCCGATGGTCGGTGGCCGTCAAGTTACTTTAGTTCAGGATGCTCTGGAAGAAATTAACGTTCAGTCAGGCGGGTACAATGCCGAATATGGAAACGCAAATTCCGGTATCATTCGTCAGCAGATTAAATCTGGAACACCGGACTGGAGATTCTCCCTTGAATACATTACAGACAATATCGGAATTAACGGATCCGGCGACAGATATAGTGGTGAAAAAACACTTGGTGCTTATTGGTATGGTTACAACGAATCAATTGTAACACTGAGCGGGCCATTGTTTACACCGCAGATAAAATTCTTTGGATTATTCAATTATAATTTTATCAATGATGCTTCACCCCAACCCTTACCGGGAATTAATCTTGGTCTGATTGGAGATCCACTCACCGGCGATACTATTAATTTCGTTTATCCTGCCGGTGCACGGCCAAATAGCTGGCTTCAGAACTACACAGGAACAGCGTCGTTTACTCTGGACCTGAATCCTGCGATTATCAGATTAATTGGCACATACACTTCAAGCGATTTTCCAAACCCCTGGTCAGCTACAAGAAACATAACGCAGATTGGAAACCTGCTTAACACAGGCAGAACTGAAATGGTTGAGACTGAAGATGGTGCGGGAAATCTTAAATTCACCTACCTGTTTTCAGGAAACTCATTTATTGAATTTAACGGCGGATATTCGTTCAGCAATCTCGATAGATTTGATCCTTATCTTAAAGATCGCTGGCTTGAATATGGCGACGGTAAGGCCAATGAAGAATTCGGGTTTGATTGGCCGTATGAAGATTCTACAGGTGCTAACAGGTATATATCACCAACACAGATAACAATATTTACTTTCAACTTCTTCCCGTATGGTGCAAACATCGCCGGGTATCAGAAATATAACAGGCAGAATCTTAATTTGAATCTGGCATTCACTTCTCAGGTTACTAAAGAGCACAACATTAAATTTGGAGCAGAATATCAATATTACGATATAGCCAATTTCTCATTTGGTAATGAAAGACTACTAACTCTTCCAAGCAAAATAAATGATGATGCAAATTCATCTGATCCGGTTGGAAAGGAAACCATAATTCGCAGAGAAGGAGTTAATAATTTTGGTTATAACCCTCTTGGCGAAAAAACTAATGAAGGAGTTCCGGATTGGGAAAAATCAAGGAATCCTAACTTCCTCGGTATTTACGCTCAGGATAGAATTGAGTATAATGATCTTATAATTAACGTTGGTTTAAGGTACGATAGGATTGATATTGATAACTGGATTCCTGTTGATCCTACAAGACCGGAGTTAACATGGGTTAAGCAAACTCTGGATGTAATACCGAGCGGCGTTGTTCAAACTGAAGCCAGGGATTATGTTAGCCCGCGTCTTGGTTTTTCATTCCCTGTAACTGATCAAACCGTATTTCATGCACAGTGGGGTAAGTTTGTTCAGCAATCCAGGTTAAGAGACGTTTACCAGGGCCTAAATGCGACTGGTGTTAACGTTGGCGGGGGATTTTTCATCCCTGCACCAGTTGGTTTCGATATTCAACCGACCAGAACCACACAATATGAAGTTGGTTTTACACAACAGATTGGTGAATTTGCATCAGTTGATATAACCGGCTTCTATAAGGATATTAAAGACCAGATTGTATACGACCAGGTTGTTGCTGCAGAAGGATCACCATTTGGCAGTTATTTTATTCTCACCAACGGTGATATTGCAACTACCAAAGGAATTGAAATATCTTACAATATGCGCCGAGTAGAGAGGTTTAAGGTTGATGGTAACATAACTTTTACCGATGCGAAAGGAACCGGCTCTTTCCCGAACTCCAACAGAGGAATAGTTGGTGCCCCGCTTGATGGCGTAACTATTTTCGAGCCTCAGTATATTAGCCCGTTGGAATATAATCAGGCAATAAGAGCTGCGATGAACTTCGATTACCGTTTTGGTAAAGGCGATGGCGGACCAATTCTGCAGGAATTAGGTCTTACTCTTCTTGGTACTTTCACAACTGGTCATCCGTACACCTCCGGTAAAGGCGGTGCAGACCTTGAAGGAGATGCAAGAGACAGGCAGCCGTTAGAGCCGTTGAATAATTCTACGTCTCCGGCAAACTTCCAGGTTGATATGAGAATTGACAAGACCTTCAGTATTGCTGATCTTTTCAATCTTAACATTTACTTCTATGTTATTAATTTATTTGATATAGAAAATGTTCAGAACGTTTTCTTGCGCACAGGTACACATACCGATGACGGGTATCTAGGCGATCCTAATCTTGGCGGCACACAGGTTAATACTTATGGGCCAGACTTCGCAGCATTATATACCGCGTTAAATCTTGATTACCACCAGCAGTGGTATGCTGCTACTACGGGCGCTGCTTATACAACACAGCCGGTAATTTATGGTCCGCCAAGACAGATTAGATTCGGCATAAGGTTAGAGTATTAAAATTTCAACCTGATGAATAAAAAAGGAGTTATAGAAATATGAATTCAAAATCAATAAAAATCCTGTTCTCTGTCTTACTGCTTACATTGCTTACCATTAGCAGTGTTTTTGCAGAAGACGAAGGGGGTAAAAAAGGAACTACTTTGAATAAGCCAACAGGTTCACCTATCAGAGCTTATTTGAATATTAACAGCATATCAACCGTATTCAAAAACACCGGTATATCAGACATAGATGAATTTGAAACTAATTCTGGTTTGGTATACCCGATCGGAAGCGGTAAAACCGCAGTATTCCAATCTGGTTTCCTATGGGGCGCAAATGTTTACGATCCTAACGAATTAGATCCCCACGTTGGAGGCTCCACATACCGTGAAGGCTTGCAGGGTGGATGGATTGATGCTGCAGGAAATGTAGTGCCACCAGACGATCCGGATGCAAGAATTTTCAGAGTAAGACCTACTGTATTTCCGGGTGGTCCTTCGGTTGATTTATCCGTAGAAGCTAATGATGAGGGCAAATCTGAAGCTGATGTAAGAGCACAATATGAAACTGATTGGACTGAGTGGCCCGCTGATTTAGGTGCACCATTTGATGATGTTGATGATGATGGGGTTTACGATCCTGATATAGATATACCCGGAGTACCGGGCGCCGACCAGACAATCTGGTTTGTAGCAAACGATCAAGAGCCGGGTACTACACAGAACCTGTACGGTGCATTACCAATGGGTATTGAAATGCAGGCAACTGTTTGGGCGTATTCACAGACGGGTGCTCTTGGAAGTATGTTCTTCAGACGCTTCATTCTGATAAATAAAACTGATGTTCTTGGCAACCCCAGAACATTTGACAGTATGTACGTTTCGATGTGGTCTGATGTTGACCTTGGCAACTCAACCGATGATTTTGCAGGAAGTGACACAACCCTGAGCTTAATGTACTGCTATAACGGACAGGCCAATGATGCCACTTATAATCCGTTACCTCCACCAGCCGTAGGATTCGACTTCTTCCAGGGTCCATTGGTTGATGGTGTAGATGGCGAAGACAGAAATAAAAATGGAATAGATGATGATGAAGATTTTGGAATATTTAAGAACCAGATTGTTGGACCTGGTAAAATTAATCTTCCAATGACCGCTGCTTACTACTTTACTCGCGGTGATGCAACTGTAACCGACCCGGTTCTGGGTTCACATCCCGAAGGTGCTGTTCGGTTCTACCGTTTTATGAAGGGTAAAGTTGGTTTAACGGGTGATCCGTTTATTAATCCGGTTACTGGTTTACCGACAACTTATGTTCTGTCAGGAGATCCAACTACCGGTGAAGGCTGGGTAGATGGTCAGCTGCAGGCACCGGGCGATAGAAGAATTGGCGAAGCTTCGGGTCCGTTTGTTATGGCTCCCGGAGATACCCAGGAAGTTGTTGTTGCAGAAATTGTTGCAGGTGCAATTCCAGGTGTAGATCGAATTTCAGCGATTTCATTGCTAAAATTTTATGATCAGATAGCACAGGTTGCATATGATAACTTCTTTGACTTGCCTGTTCCTCCACCGGCTCCTGAAGTGGCAGTCGTTACATTAGATAAAAAAATTATTCTCGACTGGGGTGAAAATTCTCAGAAGGTAACAGAGACTGAAACTTCTGTCTCCAAAGGTTATGCTTTCGAAGGTTACAATGTATACCAGTTGCCCAACCAGTCAGCAAGTGTTAGCGAAGGAAAGAGAATAGCCACCTTTGATATAGTAAATGGTGTGGGAAAAATCTCCGATTTCGTTTTCGATCCTACTACAGGCTCTGTGGTTAAGCTTCCGGTTCAGTTTGGAAACGATACTGGAATAAAACGATATCTTGAAATTACACAGGATGCGATTAACCAGCTGCCGCTTGTAAACGGCAACAGATACTATTTTGCCGTTACTGCATATAACTATAATCCTGACTTATTGGCAGTTCCGAACAGCCTTGAAAACCCGATAAAGATTCTTACAGTTGTTCCCCAATCTAAGAATCCGGGTGAAATTTTCGGTGGAGAAGCCGGTGATACATTAACTGTATCCAAGAATGTTTTCGATCCCAGCTTACCGCCGAGTGATGGTATGCTTTATCCTATAGTTATAGACCCCAGAAATCCCAATTTTAAGGAAGGTAATCAGTATTCAGTTGAATTTGAAACAGATACCACAGGTGAAGAAGATGTTGTGGTATGGTACATTGAAAGAAACGGAGAAAGAATACTTGAGGGACAGACAAACCAGAACGCTGATGTTGAATCTCCAATAGTTGATGGTATTCAATTCAGAGTAATCGGTGCACCATTAGACTTTAAGGGATTTGATATTACGGCAAATGGAAACGGTGAAGTTACCGGCGCAGAATGTACTTACGAGGTAACGCAGATAGGTTCTGATATGAAGGGAGTTTCTGCCGATTGGTATAGAGATGTACTGCTCTCATTAAATGGCGGTGCATTGAGCGGATGTTATGATCCGATGCAGGAAGGCGGCGGATACTTCTTCTGCGTTGCTGGTGGTCCTTCGATCGGTGATCATCAAGCTGCACTAGGGAGATGGTCTCGCGATGGTGCTAGATGGTCGCAAATTATCCCGAACAATTATGAAATGAGATGGACCGGAGATCCCGGTAATCCTGCCGGTAAAGGTTGGATGGCATTCAGTACCGGCGCACTTGTGGATGTTCCATTTTCATTATGGTACCTTGGACCCAATCTTGATAACCCGGCTGATGATGTAAGAATGATGCCCTGGATATTCGATGATAATGAAAATGATATTTTCGACTTCAAGCTGGATCACCAGGCATCCGGTGGAGTAAACGATCCATACTCAGATTGGATTTATTTTATGTTCCCGGAAGAAGGTGCAGCCCCCGGTGAAGAAGCATATAATCAAGCTGTAATTCGTTCATCTGATCCGAACTATGCCGGCGATATTGAAATAGAACATTTTGCCAGAATGGTAATAATGAACTGGAATCAGTTTCAAGGCAGTGGTGGCGAAAATGAGTGGCCGGACGTTGGTACAGTTTTCAGATTCAGGGCTACTATTCCAAACAGCGCAAACGATTATTATACATTTACTGTACCTGCTTACGAAGTAGATAACAGCCTTGCAAAAGATCAGGTAGATCAAATCAATGTATATCCTAATCCGTACTACGGTGTAAATACGGAAGAATTAAACAAATACAACCGTTTTGTAACATTTACTCACCTACCCAAATCCGCCAAGGTTAGAATATTTAATCTTGCGGGTGTGCTCGTGAGAAGTATAGAGAAAGAAGACGATGGGCAATTCCTCAGATGGGATCTTGCAAATAATGATGGCTTGCCCGTTGCAAGCGGATTGTATATAGCTTACATTGAATTACCTGATCTTGGAACGACAAAGATACTTAAACTGGCGATCGTTCAGGAACAGCAAGTTCTTGATAGATTCTAATAGAAAGTTAAAGTTTAAAGCAAGGAGTAAAAATGAAAAGAATAATAAAATTAATTTCGGTTTTCGTCCTTACGCTGGCAATTGCTAATGTATTTGCTGAAGGAGGAAAACGAACAGGTACAGCCGGTGCTTCCGAGCTGTTGATTCCGGTTGGTCCCCGTGGTATAGCTATGGGCGAATCTAACCTGGTAGGTATTTCCGGTATAGAAGCTTTGTTCTGGAATCCTGCCGGTGTATCTCATATGCAGAATAGTGCCGATGTGCTGTTTTCGCATATGTCGTACATCGCCGATATTGGTGTAGAGTACGGTGCCGTTGCGGCTAACTTCGAAGGCTTCGGTGCAATTGCGCTCAGCATCAAAGCACTGTCGGTTGGAGATATCCAGGTAACCACTACTACTAACCCCGATGGGACAGGAGAAGTATTTTCTCCAACTATGGTTACTGCGGGATTATCTTATTCCAGAATGTTGACCGATGCTATTTCTGTTGGTTTAACTGCTAATCTTGTAACTGAAAGAATGGCAGATGTAAGCGCAACCGGTTTAGCTTTTGATTTTGGTGTTATATACCAGAATCTTGCAGATATTAATGGCTTAAGCATAGGAGTTGTACTGAAGAATCTTGGACCGGAAATGAAGTTTGACGGCTCAGGATTATACCAGGAAGGACAAATTAATAACGTTAACCGTCCTCCAACGTACTATAAGGTTGATTCTGCACCATTCGAAATGCCGTTTAACTTTCAGTTAGCTGCCGGTTACAGCCCGGTAGTTGATGAAATGAATACACTTCAGTTTAGCGGCACTTACGTAAATAACAACTTCTCAGGTGACGAATATAAATTTGGTGGTGAATATGGGTACAATAACCTGTTCTTTGTAAGAGCCGGTTACCAGTTCTCATCAGGCGCCGGAGAAAGTTTTGGTGAAAGCAATTATATTTATGGCTTTACTGCTGGTGCTGGAATAAACTACGAAGTCGAAGGCTTCGGAGTGAAGGTTGATTATGCCTTCAGAGATACCAAATTCTTTGACGGCAACCACGTATTTGCTCTAACATTAGGATTCTAACTAATTCCCGCTTAAGAGCAAGTAAAATTTCTCATATCCGTGCGGTTAATAGCCGCACGGATTTTTTAATACTTAAACTATTTTTAATACTTTGATATCTAAATCTCTGTTTGTCAGAAAAATATTTTTCTGTCTGTTTTCAAAATTAATTTTTATGCCGGCAGATGTAAGTGCTTTCACCGGTGAAGACGCAATTGATGATTCCCGGGAGAAGAACTACCTGTCCGTTTCAATTGCGGGATTCGATGTTATTCAGAATGTTAATATTGCATTGGAAGGAAGAATTGAATTCCGTTTTTACTCGCTCCCTTTGCCCGTAAAACCATTGAGTGGTGTAATGATGAATGACGATGGAGCAGCATTTTTGTACGTAGGATTTTTATATATCATACCTATCTCTTCCAATCTTTATATCTCGCCAGGCTTTACTCCCGGGCTATATCATAGACGCAATAGTAAAGATCTTGGCTTTGCGTTGGAATTCAGGTCGCAGGTAGAAATAATTTTGAAACTTGAAAACGACTACAACGTAAGTGTTGGTTTCAGTCATATTTCAAATGCTTCTCTCGGAAGAATAAATCCCGGCGTAGAAAGTCTTGCTTTCTCATTCCAGATGCCTCTGAATTGAATGGCATAATCGGCGAAGATTTTAAAACCGCCTTTAGAAATCAATTTCTGAACTTCGAATAAACTTCACTACAACCAATCTGTTTACTTCAAAGCCCTGCTCACCGGCGTGATCAGGTAAATATTAGCGGCAAGCCGACCGATAACAAAAGCACACGTTGCGGCAATTGCCCCGACAAAATTCATTAAATTTATAGTAACCAGTAGCACTATTAAAATGGTTATAAATTCGATTATTGTAGCATAAGTTACTGGTTTTGTATTCTGCCTGGCAACCAGCGTACCTCTCTGCATGCTAATTAATACTGTAAGTGATGGAAAAATAGCCATTATCTTTAAAGGTATTGAAGCAAAGTTCGATAGAGGCTCGGAAAGTGCGGATACCGTATTAAACCAAAAACCCGAAAGAGGGGTAAAAGCAAATAGCGCAAGGATTGCACTTAGTACGAAGCTGAGGAATATTGCAAATTTTTTCAGCTGAGCATATCCTTCATTTTTTTCGCCAGGCAGTGCAACAATAACCTCCTGGTAAGAAAGCCCCAATCCCCTGAAGATAAATACAAATGAAGTTACAACCGGCAGAACAGCAAGAGACTCGATTGCCATACGGCTTTGACCAACAAAAAATACAACAAACGGCTGAACGCCCAGCCCTATTAGGGATGTTAGGGCAAGCGGGTAGTAAAAATTGAAAATACTCTTGTATGTTATTGAAGTATCAGCTAAATGGTTACTGCTGTGTAATTGTCTTACAATTCCGCCGGCAAATAATCTGCAAGCAGCAGCTTCCATAATAACTGCAGCAGAAAGTGATGCTGCTCCGACTACTACACCATCTACCTGGGTAAAAATAAAAAATATAAATGCAGTTAACGACATGGACACAAGTCGAATGATTGTTCCATATGCAACGCGCCTCGTAAGATTATATCGTATAAGTAGCCCCTGGTAAAATCTTCTGTATCCAATAGCTGCCGGCCAGGGGAGTAATATAATTGTAGCAATATGGGTTAAGTATGCAACCTGGGCAGGCAGCCCGATTAAATCTTCTGTAATGAAATAAAAAATAGCGGGGATAACCAGCACAAGCATTATGATGGTGATAAATATATTCAGTGCATAAGTAAACCTTTTTAGTTTAGTAAATGAATGAAGATTTTTTACAAGTGCTGTCGATGCACTCATAATCATTATAATAGGTGCCTCAACAATTAATGCGAAAGAAAATGCTACTCCGTATGCTGCAAGGTTATACTCAGGTTTAGTCATCCTTGCTATCAATGCGGCAATGTAAGGACCCTCAATGGACATCATTAACCAGGTAGCAGCAAGAGGCATCCAGAAGATAAAGATTTTTTTAAGCGTTAGCCGGGAGGAAGAATCAGGCATTTCAAATATTATTTTTTCAAAATCAAAATTAATGATATTATCCCAAACATCACTTTAAATTAATGAACAGAGATTGAGTTAAATGCCGGACGATAGTAAGTTTGCAGAATAAGGAGGAAATATTTATGAAAAAATTTATTATTATCCTGGTTCATTTGTTAATCTTAATTCTGCCCGCATGCGCTGAGCATAAACAGAATATGAGCGAAAACGAGTTGAAAGGTATAAGAGAAACAGCCGCTGGATTTATGAAGGAATTGAAGGGAATTCTTATCGGGCAAATTCAATCGGCGGGTATAGTTCAGGCAGCATCGGTTTGTTCAGATACTGCGCAGGTGCTTACAAATAATTATGGCATTGAAAAAGGTGTATTAATAAAGAGAGTATCGTTGAGGAACAGGAATAAGAATAATTTTCCTGATGACTTTGAACAAAAAGCTCTGAATAAATTTGAACTGCTTAAGCAGAATAATGAATTGACTGATCTGACTGAGCATTCTGAAATTGTTAAAGAAGGAGAATTCACTTATCTACGATATCTCAAACCAATTTTGGTTCAGGCTGAATGCCTCAACTGCCACGGAAGCGAAGATGAAATAACGGATGAAGTAAAAAACCTTATCACCAGGAAATATCCTGATGATAAAGCAACCGGATACAAAATCGGCGATCTGCGGGGTGCCGTTTCAGTTAAGAAGATTCTGAATTAAAAAAGGCGATCTGCCTGATCGCCTTAAAGATATTTATAAATTTGTTGGATTGTTACTTTACGAGCAGCATCTTTCGTGTGCTTGTAAAATTATTTACCCTCAGAGTGTATAAATAAACTCCGCTCGGCAATCCGGATGCATCAAACATTGCTTCATAAGATCCTGGAAGCTTGTTTTCATTTACCAGTGCTGCTACTTCAGTCCCCAGGATATCATAAACAACCAGAGTTACAAATCCGCTTTCCGGTAACTGATATTTTATTTTTGTTCCCGGGTTAAATGGATTAGGATAATTCTGTTGTAGAGCGTATTCTTCAACGACTGCAATCGGCTCTGCTGAAGTAGGAACATACTCATATACAATAAGATTTATGTCATCTATATACCAGCCGTCTTCAGTAACATACCCATCAGATCTTAATAAGAACCTTATTTTAATCTGCTGCCCGATATAACTGCTGATATCTATAGTCTCTTTTACCCAGGTAAGCTGTGTGCCATCGTAAAGCGGTTCACCATTGGGCTGGAATGAACCCGTTCCCGGATTTGTGAACAGACCTTCCAGTGGAAGCCAGGTTGTACCATTGTTGGTGGTAATTAGCACCTGTCCGTAATCCCAGTCAGTTTCAATATCCCATTGAGTTTGAAACTCGAGAACAGCACCGATGTATCCGTTTAAGCTTATGGAGCTGTTCAGCGTAAGTGTTGCATTCGCATTATTCGGGTAGTTTCCGGCAGGTGAATCTGTAAGTGAATAAGGAGATGATGTAAATTTTTGTATAGTTGTTCCCCATCCGCCTGATGCTGTCCAGTTATTCAGATTAATTACACTATCTGAAAAAGCAATTGAAATTGGTGCAACAAAGAACTGATAAAACTGAGCCGGCGGAGTGCTTCCCGGTGGAGAATATCCTCCGCCTCCTGCAGGAAGTGTTGTAACCACCGAAGAATTTTCATCCTGCGCTGCAAGATAATATTGCACAATTGTACCAAGCTGCTGACCCGGTATTGTAAAATTATATGTGCCGCTGGCGTCTGCAGGAACGCCAACTACTTCAAAGAACTGCGACCATCCGGAACCGGAATTTTTTCTGTAGTACAATCTAGGTCCGTTAATGCCGGTTCCGATATCAAGCCCCGTTACAATGTTAGCGGATGTTTCTATGTTGTTTGTGTTTTCTCTTGAAGCAATCGGCGTATGAATAATTTTCAGATCAAGATTCAAAGCAAAGGTAGCCAGTGTGCCAATTGCAAGCCTTGACATCTTGTGGTAATAAGGTTGATTAAAATACTGTATCCTGTCATTGATTGTATGATAGTAAGCGTTGAAATCATTGTCATCTTCAATAAGCAGAACGGCACCGAATCCATGATCAAGAAAGGATTGATGATCGCTGTATGGTTGTGCAGGTACAACATCAAGATCGAGATTTATTGCATAAAGAAGATTTACTTCGAGCATTTTATCTTTAATTTCGCCCGTATTTGCAATTGAACTGTTATGAACGTCGGCATTGCCATCGTTATTGGAATCGTAAGCAACCATATCGAGATTAATTACTCCCAGGATAGAATCGCCTTGCATGGCTGCCTGGTTTGCAAAATACTCACTTCCTATCAAACCCTGTTCTTCTTCATCCCACAGGGCATAAATAATTGTATAGGGAAAGGAATAATTGGAAAGTACGCGCGCAGCTTCTATTACCGCTGCAGTTCCGCTTGCGTTGTCATCTGCACCCGGTGCCGTTGATCCAGAAGGCATATCGTCGTAATGGGCGCAAATAATAAATTTTTGATTTGGAAATTCGCTGCCTGTCTGCACTCCGTAAACGTTTCTTCCCGTACTGCTGAAGTTCTGATCGTATGCTGTTATACCGTAGCTGTTTAGTTTTTGTTTGATGTAATCTGCAGCTTTATTATTACCGGGCTGATTTTTATGTCTTGAAACGATCGTGTATGGTGAGCCGCCGATTATGGTTTGTACTTCGCCGGAAAGTTCCTTAACAAAATATGCAAGCGAATCTGAATTAATTTCGTTTATTATTGATTGCACAACCGGTGATTGAGATTTTAGTGCCGGAAGAAAGACAGCTAATAGCAGGATGACAGTTAAAAATTTCTTCATTGAATACCTCTTTAATTATTACTTTAAGTGCAATTTTTCTTATTTGCTGTTATTTCACTTATCGTTATTTAATTAACAGCATTTTCTTCGAGCTGATATAATTACCAGCTTTCAAAATATAGAAGTATGTGCCGCTTGGTAAATCTTTTGAGTCGAATATAACTTCATGCTTTCCGGCTGGCTTAATTTCATTAATCAGCGTACTGATTTCTCTGCCGATGAAGTCGTACACTTTAAGTGACACAAACACATCCGTTTTTAATTGGTATGAAATTGTTGTTGATGGATTGAACGGATTCGGGTAATTCTGGTTTAACGCAAACTCCCCGGGCACATCGAAGTTTACACTTATTATATTACTATAACTGAAGGATCCGTCAAAATCAATTTGTTTAAGACGATAAAATAATTTGCTGTAACTATTCACCGCGGGTTTATCGGTAAAGGTATAGTGAACGATTTCTGTTGAACTACTTCTACCGTCAACGAAACCAATAGGAGTAAAATTATTATAATCACCAATCGAGCGTTCGACTTCAAAACCTTTATTGTTAAGTTCGGTAGCTGTAGACCAAATAAGATGAACATCAGAGTTTTGTATTGATGCTGTGAAAGTTAATAGCTCAACAGGAACGATCTCGCTTAACTCAGTTAAAACTGCTGTAGTTGCCAATGATAATCTGCTCATTTTATGGTAGTAAGGAAGATTAAAATGTATATACCTGTCGTTAACGGTGTGGTAGTAAGCATTAAAATCGTTACCGTAATATTCTTCAATCAATAGTATAGCTCCGTATCCGTTATACCAGAAAGATGCCTGATCACTGGCAGTGGTTCCGGGATTTTCGGTAACAGTATTTACACCAATGTTGTAAAGTGTATTTACTCCAACCATCTGGTCTTTAAGACTTACTGAGTTAGCGTAGTTTCTTACATGAATTTCACCAACATTATCATTGTCGGAATCCCAGGCAATCATGTCCATATTAATTACGCCCATAATTGAGTCTCCGGCAAGTGCAGCCTGTTGTGCGTAGTATGCACTTCCAACAAGTCCCTGTTCCTCTTCATCCCATAATGCATAGATGATGGTATAGTTTGACTGGTACTGAGTTAGTATTCTGGCAGCTTCAAGCACGGCTGCTGTTCCGCTTGCATTATCATCTGCACCGGGGGCAGTTGAACCGCTTGGCATATCGTCGTAATGAGCACAAATAATATATTTTTTATTTGGGTAAAGAATTCCGGGTTGAACACCGTAAACATTCCGGCCTGTTCCGCTCCACCATTGGTCGTATGTTAGTAATCCGTAGCTGTTTAATTTTTGTTTTATGTAATCGGCAGCTTTATCGTTGCTGGCATTGTTTTTATGCCGGGAAACTATTGTATAAGGAGAACCGTTTATTGTTGTGGAAACTTCTCCTGAGAGTTCTTTAACAAAGTATAAAAGAGAATCTATATTTGTTTGATCTATTATTGATTGAATTATTGGAAGCTGTGCAACTGATGAACTTTGAATAAGGAGAACTGCGAATAAAACTCGTATAAGATTTTTCATACCCGATCCCTTTCCATGATTTTCAATTAAAAAATAAAGAAAAAGAAATTGCAAACAGATATAACACTTACAATAATTATGCTAATTCGCTTTATAAATTTAAGTAAAATTCCCTTCGGAATAATCTTATTATCAGCACAATTTATTATTCGGATGACTATCAACAAGTAATTTTTTCATTATTGATAATAGTTTCTTCAATTTGAATTAAATTACAGGAACTGCAGCGGAATCATAAAGCACTAATACATTGGTTTTTTTTCTTCAAATAATGTTCTGATATTAGCAATAGTAAATAATCAATCTTTAATATGACGACCGAAACGAAATATTTCACACCGTCCGAAGCCCGACGTACAATTCCCCTTGTTAAAAAGATCGTGAAAGATATTCTCGATACAAGCAGAGAAATGCGCCTTATTGCTGACGAGATAGGTACTAATGTAGAAAATGATCCGCGTATTCATAAGCTTGCTGATAATATCGAAGGATTTATGCAGGAGCTCGAGGAGATCGGCTGCTATTTCAAAGATTGGAATTTCTCAATTGGTTTGATAGACTTTCCGGCGATAATTGATGGTAAAGAAGTATTCCTTTGCTGGAGAAGTGATGAAGACGATATTTTCTACTATCACGATGTTGATGCAGGTTTCGCCGGCAGAAAATTAATCCCGCCTGAAGAGAACTGACAGATTAATTATTTTTATTTCTTCAACTCAAACTTAGTTTCTGCTTCAATAATTTCCCCTGAATATTTATCAGTTATGTGAAAAATAATTCTGTAGAATCCTTCCGGAGAGTCATAATCAAGCTCGAATTGTGCTTCGAGCTGAACATCAACAAGTTCTTTACTTGTCACTTCTTTGGTATCAATAAATATATCCTGAGTTTTTGCTTCATCCGGATTAATTACATCAACACTAAAACTGAGTGAAGCTGATAGTTCATCACCAACTTCTTTTTTAACAAATCCTTTTACATTTACAGTTGCATTTATTTCCCACGCATCTCCTATATCGTAAGCAAAAGCTTCCGGGCTGAATGCCTGGAACTTTACTTCTTCTTTTTTGCTGCAACTGATGAGCAGAAAAATAATTATGATAGTAGTTAAAATATGTTTCATAAAATATTGTTAAATAGTCTAAAAATATTTTGGTATATCGGTATAAAGGTATAAGGTATATTTTTTAACAAACCCTTATACCTGTATACCTTATTCCTTATATTCTCATCCGTTCTTCTTCTGGAAATCTTTCATAAATGCTACAAGATCTTCAACGCCTTTTGTTGGGAAGGCATTATAAATTGATGCCCGAAGTCCGCCAACTGAACGATGTCCTTTCAATCCGTTAAATCCTGCTTTTGTTGCTTCATCAATAAGTTTCTTTTCAAGATCGGCAGTTGCAAGGTTGAAAGTCACATTCATTAATGAACGGCTGTCTTTTTCTGCATGACCTTTATAGTAACCGCCGCTATCATCAATACACTTGTAAAGTAAATCGGCTTTGTGTTTATTGATTTCGTACATCTTGTTCAAACCGCCATTCTTTAATAACCATCTTGTAACAAGCATAATAATATAAATTGCAAATGTGGTCGGTGTATTATACAATGAGTCATTTTCAGCGTGAATTTTATAATTCAGCATTGTGTGTAAAGAATCCTGACTTCTCTCGAGCAAATCTTTTCTGATTATGACTAAGGTTATACCAGCCGGACCCATATTTTTTTGTGCGCCGGCGTAAATCAATCCGTATTTTCTTACATCAATCTTTTTGTGAAGAATATCCGATGAAGCATCACAAACCAACGGCACATTTCCGACTTCAGGTTCTGTATGCCATTGAGTTCCAAAGATTGTATTGTTTGAAGTGAAGTGAACGTAAGCAGCATCAGGATCAAGTTTGAGTTCGCTTTGTTTCGGAATGCGTTTGAAGAATTTTTTATCTCCTTCACCTTCTTCTGTTGTTGCTGCGATGTTTGCTGTGCCGACTCTCTTTGCCTCCTTAATTGCTTTCTTTGACCAGCTTCCTGTCAAAATGTAGTCAGCTTTGTTCTTAGGAGGCATCAAATTCAACGGAACCATTGAGAATTGCAAACTTGCACCACCCTGTAAGAATAGAATCTGATAATCATCCGGAATATCAAGAAGTTTTTTCAATCCTTCTTTTGCTTCTGCGTGAATTGCATCGTATGTTTTTGAACGATGACTGATTTCAAGTATTGACATTCCCACGCCGGGAAGTGCAAATAAATCTTTCTGTGCTTCGAGAAGTACATCTTCCGGTAAAACTGCCGGTCCGGCACTGAAGTTATAAATTCTTTTTTCCATGATTTTTCCCTTTTTGTTTTATTTCTTTAAGGTAATTCTAAAATTTAGTTTAAAATTCATTTTGATTTTTTTTCACCAGAATAACTGAAATTGCTTCTTTTGTTCTATCCATTAACTCATTAAGAGATTTTGATTATGTATGACAATCAATTAATGCCGGCACCGTCGCCACGTAATATCCATCCGCATCTTTTTCAACTATTATATTAAGTTCCTTGTTAAGAAATAATTTTCCGTATTCAGGTATTTGCTGTTAATTAATTGCTTTTTAAAATTCAAAATACTAATTCGCAGATATGCTTTTTATTTTACTAATTATTGAATCAGCACTGGGAATGCTTAACTTGTTTTTTCTTGCGGTTTCGAGCCAGAGCGAAATAACTGTTTCAAGTTCACCAAGACATTCTTTAATTGTTTCCCCCTGTGCTAAACAACCTTTGAGAGTTGGTACTTCCGCAACATATCCACCTTCATCGGCCGGATAGACAATTATCGGATATTTTATTCTTCCTTTCATTTATTTACTCCTTATTTCTTCAATTATTTCGATTACTCTTTTGATGTAAACGGATTTTACCTGGTTTTTGTGCATCGGGATAACAAACACTATATCTTTATACCTGAAAATATGATGGCTGCCGCTTATTCTATCAAGTATAAAATTTTCATCTAGTAGTAGCTGTTTAAGTTCTGAAAACTTTACATTTTTAGGATTATTTTTAATCCTTTCGAGCAGCTTTTCTTTTTTTGTCATTTCAGCTGATTTCTATCGGATTAAATGTGTTAATAATCCATCTCTCAGCTTTGGTTCAAACCAGGTTGATTTTGGCGGCATCACTTCACCCGCATCTGATATATTCATCAGGTCATCCAGACCAACAGGATAAAGTGAAAATGCAACTGCAGCTTTACCTGAATCAACTAATTTTTCAAGCTCCTTTGTTCCTCTGATTCCCCCGATAAAATCAATACGATTGTTCGTTCTCGGGTCGTCGATTCCAAGCACGGGATTTAGTAAAAAGTTTTGAAGAATACTTACGTCAAGTTTTTCACCAACAGATTTTTCAAGTGAGAGACTAGCTAAAACACTATCTCTTGCTTTAAGATGATACCATTGTTTATCCAAATACATACAAAAATTGTTTTTGGTTTGTGGCTGTTTGCTGTTAGTTGGTTTCACTTCAAACTTTTCACTAATAGCATTCAAAAGATCTTCTTTGCTCAATTTATTCAAGTCAAATACAACACGGTTGTAGGGGAGAATTTTCAATTGTTCAGCAGGAAAGAGAACAGCTACAAAATAATTATACTCTTCATCTCCTTTGTGCTTTGGGTTTGCTTTTTTCTTTTCTTCTCTTGCACGACTCGCGCTCTTTGCTCTGTGATGCCCGTCGGCAATATAAAGTTTATTTATTTTTTCAAACTCGTTGATAATAACCTGATTATAATTTTCAGGAACAATCCAGACCGTGTGTTGAATTCCATCCGGTGCAGTAAAATCATATTCCGGTTTGATTTGATCCATCGTTTTATCAACAACATCATTTACATTTTTCACACCACGGTAAGTTAGAAATACAATTCCTGTTTGTGCTTCTGTAGTTATAATGTGATTAGTTCTGTCATCCTCTTTTACTTTTCTTGTCTTTTCGTGTTTTAATATCACATCCTTATCATAATCATCAACAGCAAAGGTTGCACAAATTCCGGTTTGTGCTCTTCCATCCATTATTAATCTGTAAAGATAAAACGATGGCTTATCATCTAACTTCAGCGGAGCTTCTTTAATTATCCGGTTAAGATTTTCTTTTGCCCTCTGATAAACTTCTTTTGAGTAAACATCCTTCACATCAGGCAAATCAATTTCTGATCTTGTAATGTGTAAATAACTTAATGGATTTCCTTCGGCGAAATGTTTTGCTTCTTCTCTGTTAACCACATCGTAAGGAACACTTGCAACGAGTTGTGCTTTTTCTTTTGTTGGTCTCAGGGCTCTGAAAGGTCTGATAACTGCCATACTACTTCCGATAAAAAATGTTTTTAATCAACACTTCTAAAATCCACAAATTTAGACTAATAATCCATTATTGACCTCGATAAATTACAATATTCCGGATATGAAATGCGTTTAAGCACATTTAAAAAGTTTTCAATAATCAACTGCCGATGGCTATTTTTAGATAATATTTTTAAAGATTTAATAACTGCGGGTTAAATGGCATTTTTTAAGAGGAGAAAAAAATTCCGAAAGAAAAGACGAACTGATACTCTTGCGATAATTGGTAATGTCGATTTTCACAACGATGTTTATTCCTCAATACTAAATAGCAAGCGTGATTTTTTTGTATGGCTTCCTCCCGGTTATGAACTGAATCCTGCAAAGCATTATCCTGTCCTCTATATGCACGATGGTCAAAACCTCATTGATCCTAAAACATCTTACGCCGGAAAGGACTGGCAGGTTGATGAAACTATTACCAGACTTATCAAAGAATACAAAATAAAAGAAATCATCGTTGTAGGAATTTACAATACAAACGACCGGCTTGAAGAATACAGCGATTCTGAAAAAGGAGAAAGATACAGGAAATTTATTATTGAAGAGTTAAAGCCGTTCGTTGATTCAAAATACAGAACACTTCCCGATAACAAGAGTACAGCTATTATGGGATCATCAATGGGAGGTTTAGCATCGTTCCTTATGACCTGGAAACACCCGGAAATTTTTTCGACGGCTGGATGTTTGTCAAGTTCGTTTTATTATAATGATGATAAAATTTTCAAAATGCTTGATGAATATGAAGGTCCAAAGAAACACATCAAAATTTATATTGACCATGGTGAAGATGGATTGGTTCGCGGACAAAGAATGTTCTGCAAGCTGACGCAAATGGGATATGTAATCGGAACCGATCTGGATTATTTTTATGCACCTAAAGCCGAGCATAACGAATCCGAATGGGCAAAACGGCTGGAACGTCCATTAATATTTTTTTTTGGAAGTAAGTAGCTTTATATGTTCTTGAGAAATAATGGATTACTAATTAAGTTTAACTTATAAAGATATAATAATTACGAACGAAGTTTTATGATGAATAAGGAAAACATATATAAAAAACTGGCAAATCTTTTAAAGGAACGTGGTGCCAGTAAGGTTGCTGTATTTGGATCCTATCTAAAAGACAAGGAAAACCCAGGCAGCGATATTGATGTAATAGTAGAATTCATCGAAAGAAAAACACTTCTTGATCTTGTCAGAATCGAAAGAGAAGTCTCGGAAGCCCTGGGTATTAAGGTGGATTTACTTACAGAGAAATCGATTAGCCCTTATATGATTGATTCAATAAAAAATGAAATGAGAGTTATTTACACTTGAAGAAAAAGGATTCCATATATCTGCATCACATTCTGGATGCTATTGAGTATATTGAAGAATACACACAGGGTCTTGATTATGAAGGGTTTATTAAGAAACGACTTGTTCAGGATGGAGTCATCAGGCAAATTGAAATTATTGGAGAAGCAACAAAAAAATTATCAAACGAAACGAAGGAAAATATCCCGGAAGTGCCTTGGAAGGATATTGCGGGGATGAGAGACAAATTGATTCACGATTATATGGGAGTAGATATTGATGCAGTGTGGGATACAGTTGTAAAGGATATTCCTGATCTTAAAAGGAAATTGAAAGCATACAATAAAGATAGATAAAAACCTTAACCCGCGCACCCAACAGAAAAAATGATAACCATTCTCTATTCAGATAATTCGTTTATTAAAAAAATTCTTACTCTTTCTCTTACTTTGTTCCTCCTTTCCTGTGCTTCAGAAAAGCCCGTTAATCTTTCAATCGCCAGAGAAGAAGTTAAGCAATACTATGAATCCGGAAAGTTTGATGAAGAACTGAATAAAGTAATTGAAGACGCAAAAAAGAAATTTGAGAAAGTTGAGTTCAAGGAATCCGCCAAAGGCAGATCAGTCTTTATTTTCGATGTTGATGAAACAGCACTCAATAATTACGAACTTGCTGAGAGAATGGGCTTCGGGTATGTCTATGAAATGAACAAGCAGTGGAATGCTGAAATGAAAGCTCCCGCAATCCCGCAGGTGAAAGAACTTTACGATTTTCTTCTCTCAAAAGGCGCAAAGATAATTTTTCTTACCGGAAGAAATTTTTCTGAGTATGACATAACTTATCAAAACCTAATCAATGCAGGCTATACGGTCTTTGATACACTGATTACGCAAATCGGTGAAGAGACAAAAATGAAAGCAAAAGATTTTAAAAGCAGTAAGCGAGTCTGGTTAACTAAAGAGGGTTACGAAATTGTCGGAACAGTTGGCGACCAGTGGAGTGACCTTGAAGGTGAATATCATGGCATACAGGTTAAAATCCCGAATTATCTTTATTTGATTGAAGACTAAATGCGCAATAGAACACAGATGAAACTGATTTAACGGATTAGCACAGATTTATTTCAGTTTAAATCAGTTTTATCAGTCATATCCGTGTTCCATTGTTTTTCACCAAATCACTTTCCTTCTTTCATCCAACAAAGCAATATATTTTTCTTTCATCTCTTTTGAGAGAAAACTTTTATTGATGAGCTTATTCATATCAGGAAAAGAATCACCAAATCTTTCATATATTTTTTTTAATGCAGACTCATTGATTCCAAGCTGACCGGCAAACAAATCAAAATCTTTTTTCCTGAAGTTGCTTTTCTTACCATTTAAGGCAAGTGCCAAATCCTCTTTATCTTTTGGAATAAGAAGTTTCGTTGACAAAAGATCGTAAGCAGGAGACAACATTATTTCATCATCTTCATTTCTGATCAACGAAAAGTTTTTCAGATGCATATCTGAGTTACCAGTGATGAACGAGAACAATGTCAGCTCAAAAAACCTGATACCATCAATACCGGGATAATTAGAAAATTTTAAAATTATTTTCCCGATTTTCTCCATTGAACCGCGGTACTTATTTTCTGTAAGCGTTTCTGTTAACTGAGCCATATCTTCAACGTGAAGCTTTCCGTCTTTAGGTCTATCAAATCGTTTGCTTATGTAAGCAAGCTCACCGGATTTTAGTTTAATTAAACAATGCTCTGCTGTGTTTATGTTTAGCATCTCGGACAAGTGCATCGTCAAATCTTCAAGTTCTGGCATTTCGGGATAGTCTTCAAACGGAGGTTTTAAAATAAATCTCCCCCACAAACCAACAATCGTTAATCTGCTTTCTTTTCCCTTTTCTTTTTTGAAGTCAAGGGAAAGTTTTGGCTGAACGCCCGGCACCGAAATACTTTTCCCGAGCGCTTCAACCGCAAGCTCTTTTATTCTGTTCATATCCAGATCAACTAACGGCGGAATTTGTGAACCGAAAAATTTTTTGCTGCAAGCCGGATGAAAATCAGTTACATCACTTTCTAATTTATTATAACAATAAAGACATTTACTCATTAGATTCTTCCCTCACTACGCTAACAGCGCCGATTGCGTCTTTGCAGAAAGCCAGCAGCAAGCCCATCCTGTCGCGTGGATTTATTTTCCAGTTTTGTTCTGCAATCTCCAGCAGCCATCCTTCAGGTATTAAGTTATCAAAGAAAGGAAGCATAACTTTATCAGTATAAGCTTCTTCTCTTAACGGCATTGTTAAGCTTACCGGTCTTGCATTTTCTTTTTTCAGATAATCTTTATCGTATGTGAATGCAACACCATTGTTATCTTCCAGTATTATTCCCGCAAACTCATCTTTATAAAAAACCATTCCCCGTCTCATAATTAATCCTCAATAACTTTCTTAACCGGACCTGCTTCGTAACCAAAAAGCTGAAGCACCTGGTTTACTTTGTTTAACTGAAGTGTTTCCTTTCCCTGCTCAAGCTCTCTTATGAAGCGGATTCCGACTCCTGCTTTCTCCGCAAGTTCTATCTGTGTAAGATTTAATTTTTTCCTTTTCTCTCTTACAAACGAGGCAATGGAGTTTATTTTTTTATTCATTATTATACCTGTACGGGTGTTATTTATTAATCTTTACTCAAAATTATACCTTTACGGGTATAAAAGCAAGGATTATTTTTTAAATATACCTGAACGGTTGTAAATAGTTTCTTAAGCTAAAAAATGAAATGGAACGCAGATGACGCAGATTAAACGGATGATCGCAAATTTAATTCAGTGCAAGTCAGTTTAATCAGTTAAATCAGTGTTCCATTAAAGTTTATTACCCACGAATTTTTGCCTGGCTATCACGGTCGCACTGTGAGAGAAAACCGGACTGTCATTCCGGCTTGTCCGGAATCTGCGCTTACTTCTTACTTCTGATTTTTTTAATTTAGGAATGATCATCTATGTAAATTATTAACTTTGGAATATGCAATTAAGATTATTTGAACCCGGCGATTTTTTAACTTTAAAAGAAGCGAGTGCTTGGGCATCAGAGCATTTAAAGAAGAATGTAACCACATCAAATATTTCTTACCTTATCAACTATGGGAGAATTCGTAAATATGGTGAAAACGGGGAGGCGTACATTTCCAAAAAGGAGTTACTTGAATATTACAATTCTTATAACGGTCAGAGAGAAATAAATTATAAGAACAAGCTTGGTGATGATTTAAATTGGGCGTTGTCATTTGATCAATATAAAGAAGCTGAAACAACCAAGCACGTTCATCGTCTTCATCCATATAAAGGAAAGTTCATTCCGCAATTAGTAGAGTATTTCTTAGACAATCATACGGATGACTTCAAGAAAGAAGTTTATTTCCAACCAGGCGATATAGTTCTCGATCCATTTTGTGGAAGTGGCACAACTTTGGTCCAGGCAAATGAATTGGGAATACATGCAATTGGGATAGACATTTCTTATTTCAATTCGTTTATTTCAAATTGTAAAATCGCCGATTATGATATACAAGATGTTCTGCATCATACAAAAGTAATTACACTCGAATTGAAGAAATTTTTAAAACAGCATAGTAGTCTGGAATTTGAAGAAGAGCTTTTAAAGGAATTAAATACTTTTAATAACAAATATTTCCCGAATCCTGAGTATAAATATAAACTCAATCGTGGGCAGATTAATGAAGAAAAGTATGGGAAGGAAAAAGAAGAACTATTTCTTCCGGTTTATCTGAATTTGGTAAAAAAATATGATATAATTCTTGAGCAAAAAACTTCAGGTTCTTTTCTTGACAGATGGTTTTTTCAACACGTTAGAGATGAGATTGAATTTGTTTACTCAAAAATAAAGCGATTGAGAAATTCAAGTACAAAAGACCTACTAAAACTTATTTTAAGCAGAACTGTTCGATCTTGCAGGGCTACAACTCATGCGGATTTAGCCACACTAGTTGATCCAATAAATAAAACGTATTATTGTCACAAGCATGGCAAAATATGTAAACCTTTATTTTCAATTCTCAGATGGTGGGAAACATATACGACAGATACAGTGGAAAGATTAATTGAGTACAATCAACTTAAAACAAACACAAAACAAGTTTGTTTAACAGGTGACAGTAAAGAAATTGATCTGGTTGAAGAATTAAATAAAGTTGATAAGAAGCTTGCAACATTAGTTAAAAAGAAAAAGATAAACGGAATTTTTTCAAGCCCTCCATACGTAGGGTTAATTGATTATCATGATCAGCACGCTTATGCTTATGATCTTTTCGGATTTAAAAGAAGAGATGAATTAGAAATTGGAGCAATGTTTAAAGGGAAAGGCAAAGCAGCACGCGAAGCTTATGTTGATGGAATTTGTAAATCATTATTAAATCTGAAGAAATATCTTGTAAAAGATTATAACGTTTTTCTTGTAGCTAATGATAAGTCCAATTTATATCCTATAATTGCTGAAAAAGCAGGAATGAAAATAGTAAATCAATTCAAACGCCCTGTTCTTAACAGAACAGAAAAGGATAAAGGGGCTTATTCGGAAATAATTTTTCATTTGAAAGAAATATAGAATTGGAAGAATTAAAAAAAGAAAGAATAGCTCTAGAGGTTATTAAAACTCTTAAATCAAGGTTTGACAACTTTCCTGAAGATGCTTCTGATAACAGAAATGCACCCTTTCATAAGGCTTTTCTAGAGGCATTTAAGTTAAAATTAGAACAAAATGTTACTAACATACCAATTTTCGTAAGTCTTGCAAGTTGGATGCATGGCTTAAATACAACGCTTGGGCAATCATTTTTTGAAAAAACTGCGCAAATACTTTGCGATGGGGAAAAGAGAGAATTTAATGATTTGTTAATTAACTCTTCTCAACAAGAGAAAATAAACGAAATTATTACAGCATTAAAAAATAAAGATCAACTACCTAACCTAAATCTCGAAAATAATTCGCTATTAACAGAAGATCATGAAAATATAATTCGGATACCAAATTTTACTGCAGATGTTTATTTTGAAGATGAAGATAAAATAGTCGCGATTGAATTAAAAACTGTTAAACCTAATAGTGGTGTATTTAAAGGTGAAAAAGAGAAAATCCTATATGCAAAGGCTGCACTCAAAAACAAATATCCTAATAAAGAAATCTATTACTATTTAGGTTTTCCATTTGATCCTTTATCTGAGGAGAGTTGTGGGTTCGATAAAAATAGATTTTTTAATTATGGGATAGATTTTAAGAAATTTTTTGATCCAAATGAAGTATTGCTAGCGGATGAACTTTGGAATTTTCTATCTGAAGAAAGTCAAACAATGAATTTACTATTGGACATAATCAACTCTATTTCAAAGCCAGATTTTATGGATAAGTTTACATTTATAAATAATAGTTCAAATTTTAAAATATTTCCTGATAGGTACACTAACATTCTTAGCGATTGGTTCTTGAAACGTGAGCATACTATGATTCAAAAATTTGATTCAATACAAAAAGTTGCCAATAATAATAAAAGAATAAGCAGAATCTTAAACCAAACTCTCTTTAGTGATAAAGGAGAATACAGAGAAAACAGAGTTAATGCTCTCCTAGTATTAATAAATAGTTAAAATTTAATTTTAATACTTAGTATTGATTGAAAACCTACTCTGCAATTTGCCTTATATTTACCCCTCAAAAAATGAATTACCTGAAAATTAATGACGGACAATAAACAAGAAATACCTAAAGCTTACGCTCCCTCAAAAACAGAGGATAAGTGGTACAAATACTGGCTCGATAACGGACTCTTTCACTCAGAGCCAAACGACAAACCGCCATTCACAATTGCAATTCCTCCGCCGATTGTTCTTCAAGCTGTTATAACCGTGTAACAGGAAGATAATTTTTCTTTTCCCCGGATAATTTTTTATTTATATTTGTAACCCAAAAGGGGACATATGTACCCCAAAGGGAACAATTAAATTATGGTTGTAAATAAAGTATTAGACGAAATATTCTCCCGCTGGTCGAATGTTGCTGTTTTACGTGCATTAAACAAATATGCGGTCGGAATATCAGGTCGGGAAGTAGCGCGGGTTGCCGGTATTACCGTGAAAAATTGCTTTATCGCTCTAAACGATTTGGAAGACATAGGTATCGTCACAAGAATTCGCGGCGGAAGAGATCATCTGTTTTCTCTTAACAGGGAACACTTCCTTGTAAAGCAGGGCATTATTCCGCTTTTACAGATCGAAAGCGAATTTGCAGGAGTCATATTTAAGGAGATAAGGAAGAAGCTAAAGAGCAAATGTAATAGCGTATATTTGTTTGGCAGTGTTGCCCGCAAAGAAGAAGTGGCAGAAAGTGATATGGATTTGTGCATTATTTATGATAGTACAAATAATAAGAAACAGCTGGAAGAAACAGTGTTTGCGTTACAATCACTGATACACAAAAAATATTTCGTGAATGTCGCCCCCTTTTATATAACAGTAAATGACTTTATTAAACGAGCGAAAAATGACAAACCCCCCGTCAGTGAAATAATTAAAGAAGGCAAATTAATTTTTGGAAACCCGATAGAGAAATTGTTAAATGCCAAGAAAATCTAAAAAAGTAAGTGTTGATAAATCTCAGTTTATTCAGTATAAAAAAATAGCTGATGGATTTTACCTGGGTGCTATGGCTGAGAAAAACTCCGGGCGATGGAATGCTTCGGGAGTTTTAATAGTACATTCTGCAATAGCTTATGCTGACTCTGTAACTATTAAATATGGCGGAGTAAAGAGTAAAGGAGATGACCATCAGGAAGTGGTAAGATTGTTGGAGAATTTAGTTCCGGGTTCCGAAACAAAAGACAGTGCACTAAATCAGCTTGAAAGATTGATAGCGCATAAAACATCCGTCTCATATAGTGGACAAATTTATGATAAAGAAGATATTGAAAAGCTATTTAAATACTTAGAGCGATTCAAAACCTGGGCTGAAAAACAAATCTCTGATTGACCATTCAAACTGGATTGTTTCGCTCCCATATTCGTTGATACTTCGGCGAGCAGGTCGCTCACAATGACTTTTCCCACAGCAATAAATCAATTCAGCGATAAATCAATTGTTCTAAACTCTTACTCATACTCTTTCAGCAATAGGTTGATCCGCCTCTGGCGGAAATCTCACTCTTACTCTCTTAATTTCTTATATTTGCATTTCAAATTCGATAAATCATAAAATTGATGACAGATACTAAACGCGAAATTCCAAAAGCATACGATCCTTCAACGACAGAGGATAAATGGTATAAATACTGGCTCGATAATGAGCTTAATTCGACGAAAAATATATTTATAGATCAAAAGATTTAATATCATGTATTGCAAGGCAACGGTTTATTTTCCTATATTTGCATTGTCTTTACCCCCGCAGGATGAGAAAGTCCTGCGTTAGCCCCTCAATTGCAGAGGGGCTTCTTTATTTTTAGAGTTTTCAAAATTTTATGGGAAGCAAAAAGCAAAGAATTATCTTTTATATAGATGGTTTTAATCTTTACTTCGGTCTCAGGAGTAAAAACTGGCGGAAGTATTATTGGTTAGACCTCGTTAAATTTTGTGAACAATTTGTACGCCCCCATCAGGATTTGATTAGAGTAAATTATTTCTCTGCTATTCAAAAAGCGAGGGGTAAACAAGACCGGCAGGATTTGTTTTTATCTGCTAATAAACTAAATCCTAAGTTTCATTTGTTCCTAGGTAAATTTCTCGAAAAAACTATTAGTTATAATAATCAAATAATCAACACTTTTGAGGAGAAAGAAACAGATGTACATATTGCAGTCCAGATGATTCGGGATGTAGTTTTAGATCAATGCGATATTTCTGTTTTAGTTTCAGCCGATAGTGATTTAATTCCGCCAATTGAATTTATTAATGAATTAAAACCTGCTCATAAGATTTTTGTTTACTTTCCACCAGCACGATTTTCATACGATCTGAAGCAAAGAGCAACCAATTTTCTTTCATTGAATAATCACGAAATAAAATTTAAAGATTCTCAATTCCCTGATGAAGTAACTCTTAAAAACGGATATGTTTTAAAAAGACCAGAGAGTTGGAAATAATGTTAGGCAATATCAGATGACCGATAACAAACGCGAAATACCCAAAGCATACGATCCTTCAAAGACTGAGGATAAGTGGTACAAATACTGGCTCGATAACGAACTCTTTCACTCAGAGCCAAATGAAAAACCGCCATTCACGATTGCAATTCCTCCGCCGAATATTACCGGGATGCTTACGATGGGTCATATCCTCAACAACACAATTCAGGATGTTTACATCCGGCTGAAAAGAATGCAGGGTTTCAACTCCTGCTGGGTTCCGGGAACAGACCACGCATCAATCGCCACAGAAACAAAAGTAACAAAGTTCCTCAAAGAGAAGGGAATTGATAAATATAAAATCGGTCGCGAAGAATTTCTTAAGCACTGCCAGGAGTGGAGAAAAGAATACGGCGGAATAATTATTCAGCAGTTGAAGAAGCTTGGCGTAAGCTGCGACTGGCGTCGTGAACGCTTCACAATGGATGAAGACTACTACGGCGAAGTGATTAAAGCTTTCGTTGATCTTTACAAGGAAGGAAAAATATACCGCGGCTACAGGATGGTTAACTGGGATCCTGCAAACAAGTCAGCCATTTCCGATGAAGAAGTTCTATACAGAACAGTAAACGGGAAACTCTGGTACTTCCGTTACCCGGTTGTGGGAATGGATAAATATATTGTTGTTGCAACAACACGACCTGAAACAATGCTCGGTGATACAGGCGTTGCAGTAAATCCGAATGATGAGCGATACAAAAATCTTATTGGAAAAAAAGTAAAACTGCCAATAGTTGGAAGAGAGATCCCGATCTTTGCAGATGAATATGTTGATATGGAATTCGGAACGGGTGCAGTTAAAGTTACTCCTGCACACGATGTGAATGATTACGATATGGGTCAGCGACATAAACTAGAAATTGTAAACATCTTTAATCCCGATGCAACAACAAATAAAAACGTTCCCGATTGGCTGCAAAGGTTGGATCGCTTCGAAGCAAGAAAGAAAGTTGTTGAGTGGTTTGAGCAGAATGGTTTGATGGAAAAGGTTGAAGATTACCAGAACAAAGTCGGTTACTCCGAAAGAGGTGGTGTTCCGATTGAGCCATATCTCTCCGAACAATGGTTTATGAAGATGTCGGAACTTGCAAAGCCGGCTATTGATGTGGTGAAAAAAGGAAAAGTAAAATTCTATCCTGCTCATTGGGAGAAAACATATTTCCACTGGATGGAAAACATAAGCGACTGGTGTATTTCTCGTCAGCTTTGGTGGGGACACAGAATTCCTGTCTGGTATCACAAAAAAACCAAAGAAATTTACTGCGAAGTTGATCCGCCAAAAGACATTGAAAATTATACTCAGGATGAAGATGTGCTTGACACCTGGGCATCAAGCTGGATTTGGGCACACGCAATTTTCAGAACGGAAGAGGAAAGAAAATACTATTACCCGACATCAATTCTTGTTACAGCGCCGGATATAATTTTCTTCTGGGTTGCGAGAATGATTATGGCTGGAATGCATTTTATGAAGGACATTCCTTTCAGCAACGTTTACTTTACGAGTGTGATTCGCGATCTGCAGGGAAGAAAGATGAGCAAATCACTCGGCAACTCTCCCGATCCACTCGATGTAATTAAAGAATACGGTGCGGATGCTTTAAGGTTTACTGTTCTTTACCTCGCACCTCTCGGACAGGATGTACTTTTTTCTGCTGACAAATGTGATTTTGGTAGAAACTTTTCTAACAAAATCTGGAATGCTGGAAGATTCCTTTTGATGAATGCTGAAAAGATTAAAGTAGATGACAAGTTGAAAGATTCTCATATAGATTTTGCAGATGAATGGATAATCTCGCGCTTCAACGAAACACTGGCTGAGTTCAACAATGCGATGGATAGTTTTGAGATTAACAACGCAACGAAGATAATTTACTCTTTTGTGTGGAATGACTACTGCGATTGGTATGTTGAAATGATAAAGAACAGACTCTACGGTGATAATGGAGAAATCAAATCTGCAGTTTTATCGAGAGCACTTTCAATCTTTGAAAATATGTTGAAGATGGTTCATCCGTTTATGCCGTTTGTTACTGAAGAAATCTGGCAATTGATTAAGGAGAGAAATGCCGGAGAGAGTATTTCCACTTCTGAATTTCCGAAAGTGAAAAACGAATTGATTAATCCACAGGCTGATAAGGAAATGGAAACGGTTGTAGATATTGTAACAGCAATCCGTAATATCCGTGGTGAGATGAATATCCCGCCATCAAAGAAGATTAATGTTTTGTTGAAAACAAATGAAGTCAGTGAACGGCAGATTGATTACATAAAGAAGCTTGCAAAAGTTGAAGAGTTAAAGGCAGGCGATAATATTACAAAGCCAAAAGCAAGTGCTTCAGCAATCGTGAAGTCATCTGAAATATATGTTCCACTTGAAGGATTAATTGATCTTGATATCGAAAGACAAAGACTGCAGAAAGAAATTACTCGTCTCGAAGGTTTATTAGCTGGGATAGAAAAGAAACTATCCAACGAAAAGTTTGTTAGCGGCGCACCGGCGGAAGTTGTTGAAAAGGAAAGAACAAAGCAAAGAGACTGGCAGGAGAATTTGAGGAAGCTGAAAGAGATACTTGGTAATTTAAATTAGTATTCATCCCGAACTTGTTTCGGGATCTTCGAACAAACATTAAGATGCTGAAACAAGTTCAGCATAAAGATCAGAAAGGGGTTAATATGTATTGCAAAATATCCGACTTTATCGAAGATTGGAAATACGAATCCGAATCGACAATTAAAGTTCTCAGTAACCTAACCGATGAAGTGCTCACCGTAAAATTTAACAATGAAATTCGCACAGCTGGCAGACTTGCCTGGCATATTGTAGGAGCAATAGCAGAATTAGGTCACCGGATGGGATTATCATTTGAAGAAATTGATCAGAATTCACCATTTCCTTCTTCTGCAAAAGAAATTGCTGATGAATATAAACGTGCTTCAGATGGATTGATTAAAGAAATTAAAGAAAAATGGAATGACGATACTCTTTCCATTGAAGATGATATTACTGGTCAGGGAGAAATTTGGTCGAGAGGAAAAACTTTGGGTGCATTAATTACTCATCAAATTCATCATCGTGGCCAATTGACTGTTGTTATGAGATTAGCTGGATTGAAAGTTCCCGGTGTTTATGGTCCCGCGAAAGAAGAGTGGGCAGCTTACGGAATGCAGCCGCAGGAATAGACTTTTTTATCCTGAACTTGGTTCAGGATCTCAAGCTGTTTCTAGATTAAGTATGGCTCTGAAGATGCTGAAATAAATTCAGCATTTCAGTGGTTTACTCATTCTGCTCTTTAAACTTCTTCAATAAATTCTCAACCGCATCTTTATGAACCATAAAATCCATAATCTTCAGCTTCACATAATCTTCGTGATAAAAATAGTATCCTTTGTCGCCTGTATTTCTTGAACCAGCACCGGAGTCTTTAATTAAGTACCAATCAACTCCATCTTTTTCTTTATAGCCTACAAGATGAATTCCGTGATCATCGGTTGTTGTGTTGTTGCTGAAACGAAACTGTCTTGCACTTTCATCAATATATTCAGAAGGAATATCAAACGTTGGAATGACACCTACTTTGTTCCAGGAATCGTAACCTGCTTCTGAAACATCTCCACCGATTGCTATTGTATAACCGTTTCTGATTGCATTCTTCAGAGCGTCCATAAAAACATTTAATGGGACATTATAATAATCTTTACTGTGCCACCAGTTGTCGGGGACTTCATACTCAACCTGCTGATAGTAAGGCTGCTGCATATAGGAAAGTATGTCAACATAGTCTTCAAGCTTTAGTTTTAAGTAATCATTTAAGAATTGTACTGGTGAGTATGGCTTTCCCTCAAAATAAAATTCAGTTGGTGGTTCACCCATATAATGGTTCATTATTGATTTAATTACTTTGATAGCCTCGTCTTCATTCCAGGCATTTTTTGATTTTACATTTTCAAGATAAGATTTCATTTCTTTGTGCATTGCAAGATGATCATGAAACTTTTGACCGGGCAGCATTCCGGAATAAGCTTCAGCCGGAACAGCGCCGTACATTTTCCATATTCTTGGAACTGCATTTGCTTCCGAACCTTCCTCAAATGCCGAGTTGCCTCTTTCTTTTATAAATTGTTTTGCTTTTTCAACATACTCCCAATAGACAGTAAACATTTCACTTAACTTTACTTTTTTATTATATAGTCTGTAAACTTCCGATTCAAAATAAGAGGTCGTTGAAAAACACCAACAGGTTCCTGTTCTTCCTTGTGAAACCGGTTCGTTGTGCCAGTAGCTGGTAAATTCATCTTTGGATTTTAGAAGATCCATTCCGGTAAAATCCAGCCTGAAATATTTCTTTTTCTCTTTTTCAGGTTCATTAAATTCTTTTATGCTCTTGAGTATTTCATTTTGATAGTATCCATCTTTCTCTTCAATAAAAACACCTTTGTTTTTTTCATCCTGTGCAAAGAGACTTGATAGAAAAGAAAGTATTATTAAAATGGTAAGAAATGATATGATATTTTTCATATATACCACCGCAGAATTTATGAAAGAAATATATTTACACTCGAAAATTATAAATATTCAAATCAAAGTTAAATTATGTTAATGAAGATCTATATCCTGTATCTTAAAGCGTTGACTTTAAATTTTCAATCAATCAAACCGAATATATTTTTAAAAGTTGAAAGCAGAAAATTTTCAGGAAACGAAGAAAATGCTTTTTTTAAGATGAAATTTAAATTATGAGTAAGAGAATGATGTAAAATCTTGCTCTTACTCATAATGTTTCTCTTACTCTTATTTAATCACTTCCACACGTACTGCTTATAGTTTCCCAGGTCAATTACATCCTGTACTGCTTCTTTGTCTCCGCGTGATAATTCATCGTAGGTTTTATCGGGAGGGTGATCAGGGTCGATGAAAGGATACATAATGTCACCTTCATTTTCGCTGTGCCCTAATCCGAATGCATGGCCAAGCTCATGGATTATGGTTGCTTTAATTTCGCCGTCACTTACTTTTTTATTGCCGAGTTTTAATAAGCTGATCTGGATTTTTGAATATTCAATTTCGTTATTACTGTTCATATCGTATTCCGTTAAACCGAGGTAATTCTCATCGTATTTCTTGCCGAGGTTTTCAACAAAGATAAGTTCGATATCTGCATTACGCGAATTATTAGTAAAAGTATATTGAACCCTGCTGTCTGCTTTCTGCCATACATTGAATGCGTAATCAACATAATCTTTGTAATCAGATTTATAATACCTTGATGAAGATTCTTCCACATACACTTTAAGGGGAAACTCATCCGGATTCCAGTGCTTTCCATCCCAAAGTGTATTACCGGATTTATCAATGTGAAAATAATTTTCAGATTCCCTATTACTCCGGTAATTTCTTTTATCTGCATAATCATTTTGATCTTTGTTGCGTTCATTGCGGGGGCGTGTTTCTTTTTTCTTTTTATAACGATTATCCGTTCTTTCGAAATTACTATCATCATTCTTCTTAAAATTAATATCCGCAGGACTGCTTAATGTTGAATTCCCGGTCTGGTAGATTTCGTATTTATGTCGGTTTCCTGAAGATTCCGGTTTTTGATTATTTGCCCGCTGTGGAAACAAATCGAATGAATAACTGAAGAATAGCGAAACTATTAAAAATATCATTGGGATTTTATATGTTGAATTTTTCATTTGAATTATTATTATCTGTTGATTTTGTTATTTGGAAGCACGGAGGGCAAATTTTGTTCCTTTATGAATATTGCGTAGAATATTTTGTTTTCGAATAAAATTTACTTTCTGTCTTTAATTGAGGAAAATGCGCTTAAAAAAAGCTACGCAAGCGTACGAATTTTGAAACACCGGCTTTAATGAACAATGCTGCTTCCGCCAATAAATTCGCGCAAAACAGAATCATGAGGAACAGGAGAATCGTCTTCAACTGGTGTAATATGCTTCAATAAATTTGCAAGCCTCGCAGCTCTTTCGTAAGCATCAGTTTTTAGTGGATCATCTTTATATTTTTTCTCCCACTCAATAAAATTTTTGCCAAGTTTGTGAGAATAAAAACAAAGCTCGTACGGCATTGCGCTGCTGATAATAAAGTTTGCCGTATTGCTGTAAGGAATAATATTTCTCAATTCACTGGAGCGAACATAATGCCAGTGCTCAAGTGTTTGAGTTGGATTGTATGCACGGTGAGCAAAGTCGCGAAGCATTCTTCTAATCAATCTTATATCTGTCCACCTGATATACTTATTATCAGGACCTTTCATTTGTAAAAGCGGTTCAAGATATAATTTGAACTTTACATCAATGGGAATATCTTTGCTGAATTCCGGATAAAGTCCGTGCAGACTATCTATCAGAAGAATCTCATCCTTTTCTAGCTTCATTGGAGTTACATCTAATGTACGTGTTCCTGTTTTGAAATCGTAACTGGGGATTAAGACTTTTTCACCCCTGCTTAATTTTGACAGATGCTCATTTATTAATGGGAGATCAAGTGCCTGTGGAGTTTCAAAATCATAATCACCAAATTCATCTTTTGGATGGAACTCGAGATCAAAAAAATAATGATCAACATTTAAAGCTTTGAACTTGTATCCCTTTTTAATCAGCTTCTGCTCAAGCTTCACCGTCGTGCTCGTCTTTCCCGATGAAGATGGACCGCTGATCATAACCATTCGTAAATCTTTTAATCTTTCTATAATCAATCGTGCTGCAAGTTCAACATCATCTTCATAAAGATTTTCTGATTCGTGAACTATTTGAGCAAACTCACCTTTTGCTACTCGTTCATTCAGCAGATCAACTGTGTGTAGATTGTGAGCAACAGCCCAATCGAGATTGCGCCAGACTTTAGCCCATGGAATGTTTTCATTCAGCTTGGAATTTATTCTTCCTTCTTCGTCTCTTCGTCTTGCAGCTTCTTCCCTGTAAAGAATAAACTCCTTCGCAACCTTTGCGTGCCCGTTTTCAATCAAAACTTTCTCAACAATATCCTGAATGTCTTCAATATGCGGATAGTTTTTTTCATCAAACTTTTCATTCAGAATCTGAACAACGTGTTTTGCAAGCTCTTCAGCTTTATCCTTATCTCTGCCTCCAACAGCAACAGCAGCCCTGTAAATGGCGTTGACTATTCTGTTTTCATTAAACGGAACTATTGCGCCGCTTCTTTTTATTACGTGTGAGATTTTGTTTTGCATTTTTAATTCTCCTGCGGAATTCTGCTAATTCCTTAAAATATTACCTGATAATTTATGTAATTTGTTCTGTATCAAAAATTAATCAGATAGTACTTTTTCGATTAGAGGGTACTTAACCTGAGAATCCAGCTATTTATTTTTATAAAATCTACTACCGGAGTGTTAAAATGATTTTTAATCAATTTGAAAAATTCTACTTCATTGTGTTTTTATTTTTTACACCATTATTACTTTCACAAACAGAGTTTAAACTTGATTACGATAAGTACACCTTAGACAATGGTTTGCAGGTAATTTTACATCAGGATAATTCTGATCCGATAGCTGCCGTTGCTTTACAATTCCATGTTGGATCTAACAGGGAAACACCCGGCAAAACAGGATTTGCACATCTCTTTGAACATATTATGTTTCAACAGTCACAGAATGTTCCTCAAGATCAGTTCTTTAAACTTATACAAGGAAACGGTGGAACTTTAAACGGAGGAACCTGGCAGGATGGAACTATTTATTATGAAATTGTCCCAAATAACGCATTGGAGTTAGCTTTGTGGTTAGAGGCTGACAGAATGGGATTTATGCTGCCAACTCTTACTTATGATGCTTTTCAAAATCAGCAGGATGTTGTTCAAAATGAAAAAAAGCAAAATTACGATAATCAACCTTATGGTCAGACAAGTTATCTAATTGGGAAATTACTTTATCCGGAAGGTCATCCATATAACTGGACAACTATTGGCTCACTTGAGGATTTACAAAATGCTACTCTTAAAGATGTTCATGATTTTTATACAAAGTGGTACGGACCAAACAATGCTACTCTGGTAGTCGCGGGGGATTTTGATGTTGATCAAACCAAGGCGTGGATTGAAAAGTATTTTGGTGAAATAAAACCCTCTGCTCCGGTTGAACCATTAAAACCTCAGCTTGTGAAACTGGAAGATTTTAAGCGCGCATCTTATGAAGATAATTTTGCCCAATCACCTGAACTAATTATGTTATTTCCAACGGTTGAACAATTTACAAAAGATAGTTACGCTCTTGAAATATTCGCAGATTTAATAGGAAAGGGTAAGAAATCTCCGCTTTATAAAATTATTGTTGAAGATAAAAAACTGGCACCATCAGTATCAGCTTATAATAACAGTACTGAAATAGCCGGTGATTTCAGAATTCGTATCCGTGCATTCCCGAATAAATATTTAACTGACGTTGAGAATGCTGTTAAAGAAGCATTTGTAAAATTTGAGACTGAAGGTTTTACCGAAAAAGATTTAGATAGAACTAAAGCAGGTATTGAAACAAATTTTTATAATGGGATATCAAGCGTTCTTGGTAAAACAAGACAACTTGCCAGCTACAATGTATTTGCCGGATCTCCGGATTATCTTAACACAGACTTGAATAATAGTCTTGCAGTAACTTCAGAAGATGTCTGGCGCGTTTACAATCAGTACATAAAAGATAAGAAGTATGTGCTGTTGAGTATTGTTCCCAAAGGAAAACTTGAACTTGCTGCAGGCAACTCACAAATATTTAATATCCCTGCTGATAATATCAAAACATTTACTGAAGAAGAAAAAAACGCAATCAGTAATCAACCTGAAAATTTGGTTAAGGTTGAAAATATTGAGTCAAAATTTGATCGCTCAAAGCAGCCTGTTAATGCACCCGATCCATCACTTAAGGAACAAGATATATGGGACAATGAATCAGATAATGGAATTAAAGTGCTTGGAATTGAGCATAATGAATTACCTCTGGTTGATTTTCAAATAACGATTAAAGGTGGACTTCTTCTTGACGATATTAACAAAGTAGGCTCAGCAAATCTTGTAAGCAGAATGCTGATGCAGGGCACAAAAAATAAAACTCCGCTTGAATTAGAACAGGCTATCGAAGATCTCGGTTCAAATATTAGTGTTGGAGTTAATAATGAAGCAACAATAATTCGTGTTAATTGTCTGTCATCAAGATTTACAGAAACTGTAAAACTGGTTAAAGAAATATTATTTGAACCACGATGGGATGAAAAAGAGTTCGCAAGATTGAAACAGGAAATTATTGAATCAATCAAAAGAAGTAAAACTTCTCCCAGCAGTATTGCTACAACAGTCTTTACAAAATTAATTTATGGTGATGAGAACATTCTGTCAAAAAATATAATCGGAACTGAGGAATCAGTCTCATCAATCACAATTGAGGATTTGAAAAATTATTATCGGAAAGGTTTTGCTCCGCAAAATGCCTCCATTGCTATCGTCGGAAGTATAAGTGAAAGCGATGCTATGAAAGCCTTTAATGAATTAAGTAAAAACTGGAGTAAAATTGACGTGAATATTCCTGCGCCCGAATCATCAGGAAACCTGATTATGCCATCACTTTATTTTGTAGATTTTCCCGGTGCTAAACAGTCAGAAATAAGAATTGGAAATCTTTCTTTACGTTATACTGATCCTGAATTCTTTAAAGCTACAGTAATGAACTATAAACTTGGCGGAAGTTTTAATGGAATTGTGAATTTAATTTTAAGAGAAGAAAAAGGTTATACATACGGTGCAAGAACAAGTTTTACAGGTAGTGAATATTCCGGATATTTTTTAGCTACTGCTGGAGTTCAGTCAAATGCAACTTATGAGTCTGTTCAGATTTTTAAAGATGAAATGACAAAATACAGAAATGGAATTTCCGCAGAGGATTTGAATTTTACTAAAGACGCTCTGATAAAGGCTGACGCTTTGCATTTTGAAACTCTTGCTGCACTAAGAGGAATGCTGGCTCAGATTATCTGGTACAATTTACCTTATGACTACATTAAAAATCAGGAAGAGCAAATTTCTGAAATGACTCTGGATGAACATAAAATGCTTGCACAAAAATATATTGACCCGGATAAAATGATTTATTTAATCGTTGGTGATAAGGCAACACAGTACGATAAATTAAAAGAATTTGGAATCGGGGAAATGATTTTACTGGATAAGGATGGAAATGTATTAGACAAATAAAATTATAGTTGTCATGTACTGGTTCAGCGGAAAATGGAATTTCGGGTTAATTAAGTAAGGTAGATTAG